>NZ_DASXFO010000003.1:0-48586 GCF_036489515.1 Acidocella sp. | reverse complement strand
CCTGGCGCGTCTTCAAATAATTCCATCATGCGTCACGAACTTTCGTTAAAGGGCAGCTTTTAGAACTCATCCCAGTCTTCCGCCGCGCCGACCTGGACCGGGCGCGCCACCGGCACGAATTTACCGACCGGCGCGTGTGCCGGCTTGCGGGCGGCCGGCGCTGCCTTGCGAACCTGTGCTGCGGCATAGGGCGTGCTTGCCTGACCGCCGATCTGGAATTGCCCGACCAGCTGTCCCAAGGCTTCGGCCTCGCTTGCCAGGCTGTGGCTCGCGGCGGTGGACTGCTCCACCATCGCGGCGTTTTGCTGCGTCACCTGGTCCATCTGGTTGACCGCCGAATTCACCTCGGCCAAGCCGGTCGCCTGTTCCTGCGCGGAGCCCGCGATATCGCGCACCAGCCCGTTCAACTGCTCGACCTGCTCGACGATCCGCCCCAGAGCGATGCCGGTTTCGCCGACCAGCTTCACGCCGGTGGCGACCTGCGTGCCGGAGGCCGAAATCAGCGTCTTGATCTCCTTGGCGGCATCCGCCGAGCGCTGCGCCAGAGCGCGCACCTCGGTCGCTACCACCGCGAAGCCGCGCCCGGCATCGCCGGCGCGGGCGGCCTCGACCCCGGCATTGAGCGCCAGCAGATTGGTCTGGAAGGCGATCTCGTTGATCACGCCGATGATGTTGCCGATCTGCTTGGATGAGGTCTCGATCCGGTCCATCGCCCCCACCGTCTGGCGTACCACATCGCCGGAATGCTCCGCATCCGTTTTTGAGGTTGACACCAGATTCCGCGCCTCGTTCGCCACTTCCGCGGTGCGCCGCACCGTGGCGGTGATCTGGTCCAGCGCCGCCGCCGTCTCTTCCAGGCTCGCCGCCTGCTGCTCGCTCCGCCGTGACAGATCGTCCGAGGCCTGGGTGATCTCGCCGGCGCCCATCTGCACGCCTTGCGCGTTGGTGGCAATCGCCTGCATCGTCTCCTGCAGCTTGGCCATCGCCGCGTTGAAATCGCCGCGCAATTTTTCATACTCGCTGGAGAACGTCTCGGTCAGACGGAACAGCAGGTCGCCGCCGGAGAGTTTTTCCAGCCCGGCCGCCACCGAGTCCACCACGAATTGCCGCTGCGCGGCGGCGGCGGCCTGCTCCGCTTCGATCCTGCGGCGCTGGTCCTCATTTTCCTGGCGCGCACTCATAGCCTGTTCGGCGGCGTCCTCCTGCGCCCGGACGACGTCGCGCAATGCATCGATGCTGTTCCGCAGGCCGGCCGGTGCTGCGAGGACGGCGCCTGCCTCCGTTTCCTTAACGCCGGCAAAGATGATGCCAATGACTTTGTCCTGCTCTAAAATAGGCTCGTAGAGTGCGATATATCGTTCCCCTTGAATCGTCGTCTTGCCGCGGAAGGAAAGGCCCTGGCCCAGAACCCTGTCATAGGCAGGTCCCGGGGTAAGCTGGGAGCCGAGTGCGCGGTTACCATCGGGGCGCCTGACGTTCGTGGCGATGCGCAGATCGCCGAGAAAAATGGTGGCGACGCCGCCCAGCTCGGCTTGGACGCGATCAACGATGGCGGTGTTGCCATTGATCAGGTGGTTCCCAAAGTACAAATTTGTTCCCTGGCGTCGTGGCCGCCCGAAGCCAAACAGGGCGCCGCGCAGCATGGCGAGGTTTTGCTCCAGTCCGTTTTGCGTCGCCATGTCGGCCTGATTTCGGCGGGCGGCATGGACGATGCCGTCAAGCTCGCGGCACAGGCGGCGCCAGCGGTTCACCTGTGTCCGCAACGCCCAGGTGACGAGGGCCGCAGCCACAACGCCCGCCATTATGATCAATAGCCACATGTGAAGTTTCCACCTCGCTATTAGGAAGCAGATTATTCGAATTTATGAAAGCAGCACAAGCGTCACAAATATGCGGCGCAACTTGGAATTGCGTGTCGCATAGGTTTGAAACCGCGTTGAGGCCTGGGCCCGCTTGACGCCAACACCGGTCATATGGGATTGTAAACGAAAGCCACGCTGCATCTCAAAGCCGCTTGGTTGGCTTGGTATTGCCAGGGGCTGAAGCATGATGTGCGGCGACGCCGGTCGGCACTGCCGTATGATTGACGCACTGAGTGCCACCCCCGCCCCACACCTCCCGTGAGACAAATTTGACAGGTCGAATAACGGATGGTTTCCGCGTCGTCGTAACAAACGGCCTGACGAGGCGCACAAAAAAACGATATGTAACAAATGAGCCGGGGAAATGATTCCGAGGTGACAGTCCGGTCCTATTTATGATAGTGGCGCGGAAAGCTTAAAGAACTTGAGGACTGTGATGCCTGAAAACCTCTGTAGAGAAAACGTAACGAATTGAAAATCAAGGGAAATTTGTAACTGGTGCAGCGCGGCCATCGTGCGTCATAAATGTTTGTGTCGAGTTAAACTGACTGTATTTCTTGGTGCCGCCGTCGGTGCGCGCGAACCCTGCCGGAGCGCGTCTCTGTGACTTGGCTGGTTCGTATCGCGCTTGCGCGCCCCTATACATTTATTGTCCTGGCGATTGTTATCCTCATCCTGGGGCCGTTGGCAGCACTCACCACACCCACCGACATCTTTCCCAGCATACGGGTGCCGGTGATCGGCGTCGCCTGGACCTACACCAATCTGTCGCCGGATCAGATGGCGGCGAGAATCATCACGCCGTATGAGCGCTCGATTTCCACCACGGTGAACGATGTTCAGCACATAGAAAGCACATCCGTGCTTGGCATGGGCATCGTAAAGATCTATTTTCAACCGAACGTCGATATTCGCACCGCAACCGCCCAGGTAACGTCGATCTCGCAGACGATCCTGCGCCAAGTGCCGCCGGGAACTACCCCGCCGCTGATCCTGAACTACGACGCCTCGACCGTGCCCGTGCTCCAGGTGGTGACGTCAAGCAAGACGCTCAACCAGCAGCAGCTCTTCGACCTGACGCAAAATTTCATGCGCCCGGTGTTCAGCACGGTCGCGGGGACCGCCATTCCCTTTGCCTACGGCGGCCAAATACCCCAGGTGCAGGTCGATCTTAACCCGCAGGCGCTGCAGGCGCGGGGGTTGTCGGCCCAGGATGTGCAGACTGCCATCACCGATCAAAACCAGATTTTGCCGGCAGGTAGCGTCAAGATTGGCTCATTTCAGTATACCGTTAACCTGAATGACGCTGCCTCGACCATCCAGGCGCTCAACAACCTGCCGATCAAGACGATCGATGGCGCAACCATCTATGTGCGGGATGTGGCTAATGTGCGGTATGGCGCGCCGCCGCAGACGAATATCGTGCATGTCAACGGTCAAGCAGCCGTCCTGACGTCGATCCTGAAGACGGGATCGGGATCCACCCTCGCCGTCGTGCAGGGCGTCAAGGACCTGATGCCATCCGTTCGGGCGATGATGCCGGCCGGCTTCAACATAGGCACCATCAATGATCAGTCGATTTTCGTCAAAGCAGCTGTGTCGGGTGTCATTCGTGAAGGTGTTATCGCCGCGGCCCTGACCAGCCTGATGATCCTGGTGTTTCTGGGCAGCTGGCGCTCGACGCTGATCATCGCCACCTCAATTCCACTATCGGTTCTCTGTTCCGTGGCAGCACTTTCCGCGATCGGGCAGACATTGAATATCATGACGCTGGGCGGTCTTGCCTTGGCGGTGGGTATTCTGGTGGACGATGGCACGGTCACCATCGAAAATATCAACTGGCATCTCGAGCACGGCAAGGACGTCAAGACCGCGATCCTGGATGGCGCCCAGCAGATCGTGACGCCCGCTTTCGTATCGTTGCTTTGCATCTGCATTGTGTTTGTGCCGATGTTCATGCTGAAGGGCGTGGCGGGGTTTTTGTTTGCGCCGATGGCGGAGGCCGTGGTTTTCGCCATGATCGCCTCGTTCTGCTTGTCGCGCACCCTGGTCCCGACCTTGGCGATGTATCTACTCAAGCCGCATGACAAGGCGCATGAAGGGAGCGACGTAAAAACCCAGGGGTCTTGGACTATTTTTGCGCGGTTCAGGAATGGGTTTGACCGGAGGTTCGAACGATTCCGGGAGAATTATCGTAACCTGCTGGCGATGGCGCTGGCACATCGAAAAATATTTATTCCCGGCTTCCTGTTGGTCGCCTTCGGTTCACTGGGACTGGCGCCGTTTTTGGGGGAAAACTTCTTCCCCTCCGTTGATTCCGGGCAAATCGCCATTCATGTCCGCCCCCCGATCGGCATGCGCATCGAAGATGCGTCGACTCTGTTTGGTCAGGTTGAACAGAAGATTCGCCAGGTCATTCCCCCGTCGGAGCTTGATTCGATCGTCGATAACATCGGTTTGCCGAACAGCTCGATCAACATGATCTATAACAATTCTGGCCAGATTGGTTACCAGGACGGCGATATTTTTGTCAGCCTCAAGCAGAATCATCATCCGACGGCCGGCTATGTCAGGCAATTGCGGCAGCGTTTGCCGGTCGCTTTTCCAGGCACGACCTTTTCCTTCTTACCGGCTGATATTGTCAGCCAGATCCTGAATTTTGGCTCGCCCGCGCCGCTGGATGTGCAAATTATCGGCCAGAAGATGGCGGCAAATCAGGCTTATGCGGTCGCGCTGTTGCGGCAGATGCGCCAGGTGCCTGGCATTGCGGATGTGCGTATCCAGCAGTCATCTGATAATCCGCAGCTGAATGTTGATGTTAACAGGTCGCGGATTGATGAATTCGGTCTGACCGAGCTCGACGTGACGAGCAGCGTCGCCACAGCCCTTGCCGGGACGTCGCAGACGGCGCCGGCCTATTGGCTGAACCAGGCGAACGGTGTGGAATACCCGATCGCCGTGCAGACACCCGAATATCGGGTCGATAGTCTATCTGACCTCGAGAATGTACCGATCACCGGCGCGAGGCAGACCGGGGTTCCTCAGGTGCTTGGCGGCGTGGCGCAGGTCAGTCGCACGCAATCCGATGCCGTGGTGAGCCATTATAATGTGCAGCCGGTGATCGACATTTTTGCCACGACCCAGGGCCGAGATCTCGGTGGCGTGGCAGCGGACGTGCAGGCCTTGGTGAACAAGGCCGCAAAAGACGTGCCCAGGGGATCTCAGGTCATCATTCGCGGGCAGGTGGCCACGATGCACACCGCCTTTACCGGGCTTCTGTTGGGACTGCTCGGCGCGATCGTGATGATCTATCTTCTGATTGTCGTGAATTTTCAGTCCTGGCTCGATCCGTTCGTGATCATCACGGCATTACCGGCGGCGTTGGCAGGCATCGTCTGGATGCTCTTTGTCACGCACACCACGCTGTCCGTGCCGGCTCTGACCGGTGCGATCATGTGTATGGGCGTGGCCACAGCAAATTCGATCCTGGTGGTGAGTTTCGCCCGGGAGCGTCTGGCGGCGGGAAGCAGCGCAGCGGTTGCGGCCGTCGAGGCCGGTGTTACGCGTTTTCGTCCGGTCCTCATGACCGCGCTGGCGATGATTATTGGCATGTCGCCAATGGCGTTGGGGTTGGGGGAGGGGGGCGAACAGAACGCGCCGCTCGGGCGCGCCGTGATTGGTGGCCTGATTTTTGCCACTTGTGCGACCTTGTTGTTTGTGCCCGTCGTATTCAGCATCGTGCACGGCCGATCGGGCGATCGCCATGTCAAGACATCTAAGGAAGAGACCACCGGAGGTTCTCATGCCTGAGCCAGACGCTCTGCGCTATACGCCGCCGAAACGGCTTAAGCTTTTCGGCGTTTTGGTTTTACTGTTAGCGATCTGCGTCATCGCTTTCGGTTTGTGGGACCGGTCGCGCGCGAGTCAACGCCTCGTCGCCGTGGCGACGGCGGAAGCCGTGCCGACCGTGAATATTGTCCAGCCGGCGCTGAGCGGCCAACGTGTCCTGGTGCTTCCCGGCGATATACGCGCCTTTTACGAGGCGCCAATCTATGCCCAGGTCAGCGGTTATCTGCAGAACTGGGACGCCGATATCGGCACGAGGGTCAAAGCAGGACAACTTCTTGCAGACATCAGCACGCCGGATCTCGACCAGCAATTGCTTCAGGCGCAGGCTGATTTGCAAGTGGCGGTGGCCAACGAGCGCCTCGCGGCTGTGACCGCGAAGCGATGGAATGCTCTGCTGGCCCAGGACGCGGTCTCGCAGCAAGATGCGGATAATCGTAACAGCGATTGGCAGGCCAGGATCGCTGAGGTTGCGGCGGCAAAGGCCAATGTGCAACGCCTGCAGGCGATGGAAGTCTTTAAGAAGATCGTCGCCCCTTTCGATGGTGTTGTGACGAGCCGCTCGACCGATATTGGCGCTCTGATTTCCGTTGGGACTCCGAATCAGACGCCTTTGTTTACGGTCGATGATGAGGAGCGGTTACGCATCTATGTGAATGTGCCGCAGTCCTACACGGCCGATGTGAAATCTGGCATGCAGGCGAGTTTTACGGTTCCTCAATATCCTCAGAAAATCTTTCACGCGGTCTTGACGTCGACGGCAGATGCCATTGCGACGAACAGCGGTACGCTGCTGGTTCAATTTCAGATGACTAACACGGGTGGATTTCTGCGGCCGGGTGACTACGCCCAGGTTCACATCGCCCTCTCACAAAACGATCGCGCGATTACGGTGCCGGCCAGTGCGTTGCTGTTCCGTGATGCCGGCATGGAGGTCGCGGTCTTGGGGCCGGGCAATCACGTCATGATACGCCCTGTCTCTCTCGGGCGGAATTTTGGCGCCACCGTCGAGATTGAGAACGGCATCGACCCAGACGACTGGGTCATTGATAATCCCCCGGATACGCTTGAGGCGGGGGATGTCGTGCAGGCTGTGAAATTGAAGTCTTCCAATGCGTCGAGTGGCAATGCTGGCAGCTAAAATCAGATGGGGATCGACGCCACTTTTGGCGCTGCTCGCGGGTTGCTCACTGGCCCCGAACTATGTGCCGCCGTCGCTGACGACGCCTGTCGCCTACACGAATATGGGGCCATGGACGCCAGCCAGTCCGGCCGATGTTCAGTCACGAGGAGATTGGTGGCTCATTTATAATGATCCTGCCTTGGATCAGCTTGAGACAGAAGTTGATGCCAGGAATCCAACGCTCGCGATCGCATTGTCGCGCTATGACCAGGCGCAGCAATTCGTGACCCAGGCGGCGGCGGCGGAGTATCCGGAAATTGGTGTTGCCGGCGGTGCTAGTCAGATCCGTCAGTCTGCCCACAGGCCGCTTCGCGTCGGTGGGCCTGATGTCTATGAAGATGATTTCTTGGCGGGATCCTTCTCGTACGAACTCGACCTTTGGGGGAGTGTTAGAAACTCTGTGCGTGCCGGCAAAGATGAAGCGCAGGCGACCAAAGATGACACCGCTTCGATCCAGCTCAGCCTCGAGGCGACGCTCGCCGCGGCCTATTTCAATCTTCGCGGACTGGATGCTCAGGAGGATCTGCTGACAAAGACGGTCGCGGCATATGCCCGGGCTTTGCAGCTGACACAGGTGCAGCACAGCGGCGGTATCGTATCCGGCCTGGATGTGGGCCAGGCACAAACCCAGTATGACACGGCGAAGGCGCAATTAACGGACGTGATCGCTGCGCGGGCCCTTTTTCAGAATGAGATCGCCAGTCTTGTCGGCGTGCCGGCCCCGTTATTTTCGATGCCGGTCAATCCGGCATTGCCTGGCCCTCCGGTGATCCCGGTGACGGCGCCCTCGGTGTTGCTTGAGAGGCGTCCCGATATCGCCGCCGCGGAGCGGCGCGCCGCTGAAGCAAATGCCCAGATCGGTGTCGCCAAGGCGGCGTTTTTCCCGACCGTGAGCATTGATGCCGCTGGCGGCTTTGAGGATGATGGCGGCGGGGTTAATCTGTTTAACCTCTCGAACAGCTTCTGGGCGTTGGGCCCCTCGCTGGCGCTGACCGTCTTTGACGGTGGACGCCGCAGGGCGGCGGTAAAGATCGCGATCGATAATTTCGACCAGGCGAGCGAGACCTACCGTGCGACCGTCCTGACGGCGTTTGAGCAAGTGGAGGACCAGCTGGCGCTTTGCAACGATCTTGCCGTGGAAGCGTCGCAACAGAACGCGGCCGTCACCGCGGCGGATCATACGGAGACTCTCTCGCTCGCTTTATATACTCAAGGGGCGGTCACTTATCTTAACGTGGTAACAGCGCAAACGGCGGATCTTGGCGCGCAGCGTACCGCATTGATGATCACCACAAGGCGCCTTGTCAGCAGCGTCGATCTCGTCAGGGCCTTGGGGGGCGGCTGGCAAACGTAGGAGCTCGAGATGAAGGAAGACTTCTTTTTGTGAACAAAAAGAAGCAAAAAAACTTTTGTTAATCTGAGCTATGGGCGTTGTCAGGGACAACGCCCATAGCTCAGATTAACAAAAGTTTTTGCGCCGCTTTTTTCAAAAAGCGGCCGCTTCCTCCTTTTTAAGAGCGCCTGGCCTCGGGCGGGCGATCGTGCATTTATTCTGTGCCAGCAAAGGACTATACTGTGTTGCGTCAACCCAATGAGGATCGACCCATGACTTCTTCCAAGCTAACCATCGTGCTCTCCAGTATCGGCGTCATGTTTTCCGCCGGCTTGGCGCTTGCGGCGACGCCGCCGGCCAACATCAAGACGGCGCAGACCAAAATTGGCACCGTCTATGCCACCACCGGTGGCATGACGATCTACGAGTTCAAGAGGGACAATCCGCAAACGCAGGTTTCCATCTGCACTGCCGGCTGTGCGACATTATGGCCGCCGGTGGCCGCCCCGACCGGTTTTGTGCCCAGCGTCCCCTGGGGGACCACGACCCGGAAGGATGGTACGGAACAGCTCACCTATGAGGGTTACCCGCTTTACACCTGGAGCAAGGACGTCAAACCGGGTGACGTCACGGGCCAGGGCGTGAAAGGCAATTGGAGAGCCGCCCGCCCAGGCGCCACACCGCTCGCCTGGACGCCCGCGCAGTAAGCCAAGCGAAAAGGAAGGCTTTTTTTTGTGAACAAAAAGAAGCAAAAAAACTTTACTATGCTGGGCCGTAGGCGTTGTCGCTGACAACGCCTACGGCCCAGCATAGTAAAAATTTTTGCGCCGCTTTTCTTAAAAGCGGCTACTTTCTTTTCTCCGAGAGTCGGCCTTAATGTGTCGCGCTGGTCTGCGAATCGCGCGATGCGAGTTGCGACACGCGCGTCAGTAAATTCTGCGGGCCACGCAAGGCAAGATCTGAGAGCGCCAGGATGCCGATCATGCGCTTCTTCTCCCGGCTCAGAACGGGGATATGATGGATCTGTTTGGCCTCCAGCTGGTCGATGGCGGTATCAACCGTGTCATCCTCGAAACAGTATGTGATGCCTTTGGTCATGACATCCGCCGCTTTGGTCGTCGCCGGATCGGCGCCGTCCGCGACGGCACGGCAGACGATATCGCGGTCGGTCAGCATGCCGACCAGGCGATCATTCTCGCCAACGGGCAGGCAGCCGATCTTGTGGTCACGCATCTTCCGTGCGGCCTCGGCGACAGACAGTGTCGGCGCGATCCATTCTGCGTGTGCAGTCATCACTTCCCGAACAAACATGGTTCTTTCCTCCGATGTGTGGCGCAACCATGGGGCAACCAACCGCCGGGGCAACGAAAGGCTCGTGATGTCAACCTGCGGTTACCCATGGGCATAAGGGCCGGTTTATTTGGATGCAGGGACTGAGGCGCTGGAAAGCTTTCTGTCCAAAAGCCTCAGGGCAAAATCAGTACCATGTTTGGTGAGCCGAGGCCAGCATGGGTTCGCGGGCTTTCAGAGAAAGGAAGCGGCCGCTTTTTGGAAAAAGCGGCGCAAAAACTTTCGCTCCTTTTAGCCTGGCCGTTACCCAATCAGCCGCGCTGCGTGCCAGCGGAGGTGGTCTTCGATGAAGGTCTGGATGAAATAGTAGGAATGGTCGTAGCCCTGGTGGCGGCGCAGGACGAGCTCCTGGCCGGAGGCTGAGGCCGCTTCCTCCAGGGCCTGCGGGTGGAGCTGCTCTTTCAGGAACTGGTCCTTGTCGCCTTGATCCACCAGGATGGCGTAGGGCAGGGGGCGGTGGCGCAGCAGCAGGCTCGAATCATAGTTTTCCCACGCGCTCCGGTCGGGTCCCAGATAATTCGAGAACGCCTTCTGGCCCCATGGCACGGAAACGGGATTGGCAATCGGCGCGAAGGCCGACGCGGATTTGTAGCGGTCCGGGTTCTTGAGGGCCGTCACCAGCGCGCCATGGCCGCCCATGGAATGGCCGAAGATGCCGCGCCGATCGGGGGCAGCGGGAAAATGCACCTCGATGAGGGCGGGCAGCTCCGCGGCGACGTAGCTGCCCATGCGATAATGCGCCGACCAGGGCGCGGCCGTGGCGTCGAGATAGAATCCGGCACCGCTGCCGAAATCCCAATGATCGTCCTCGCCCGGCAGGTTCAGTCCGCGCGGACTCGTATCGCAGGTCACCAGCATCAGGCCGAGTGCCGCAGCCATACGCTGGGCGCCCGCTTTGATGACAAAGGTCTCCTCGGTGCAGGTCAGCCCGGCCAGATAATAGAGCGCCGGCACCGGCGCCGTTTTGGCCTGGGGCGGCACGAAGACGGAAAAACGCATCTCCGTGCCGGTTTCGACCGAGGCGTGGCTGTAGAAGCCCTGGACGCCGCCGAAGCAAAGCTGCTCGGATCTGATTTCGATTGCCATCTGTAGAAACCCTCTCGATTTGATCACACCATCGCAGCAGCAGGGCGGGTGACGATCTCGCCCGAATATAGTGTCGCGACCGCTATTGCCAATCGCTTGGTCAGAGCGAAGGAAAGGCTACTTTTTGTGAACAAAAAGTAGCAAAAAAACTTTATTTATGCTGGGCCATGGGCGTTGTCGGCGACAACGCCCATGGCCCAGCATAAATAAAGTTTTTGCGCCGCTTTTTTTAAAAAGCGGCCGCTTTCCTCTCTTTTGCCAAGCGGCGGGGCGGAGACTGCTCGACGGGCTGCGGTCAGGTTGATAAGCCCCTCCGCGCAAGGGGGCTTTGAGTTCGAGATATGACGATTGCGATCGGGATGGGACACACGACGGCAGGCGCCGCGGCGACGCTTGACCTTGAGGAGCTGCTGGCCACCCGCCTGTTGGTTCAGGGCAATTCGGGCTCTGGCAAGTCCCATCTGCTGCGCCGGCTGCTGGAACAGAGCGCCCCCTGGGTGCAGCAGGCGATCATCGACCCCGAAGGCGACTTCGTGACGCTGGCCGGGCGCTTCGGCCACCTGGTGATCGATGCCGAGGCCCATACCGAGCAGGGCCTGCAGCTGGCGGGCGAGCGGGCGCGCATTCATCGCGTCTCCGCCGTGCTTAATCTCGAAGGGCTCGACGCCGAAAACCAGATGCGCCGCGCCGCCGCCTTCCTGGGGGGGCTTTTCGAGGTTGACCGCGATCATTGGTACCCGATGCTGGTGGTGGTGGATGAGGCGCAGCTTTTTGCGCCGGCGGCCGGCGGGGAGGTGTCGGACGAGGCGCGCAAGCTATCCCTGGGCGCCATGACGAACCTGATGTGCCGTGGCCGCAAGCGCGGGCTAGCGGGGGTGATCGCGACCCAGCGCCTGGCCAAGCTCGCCAAGAATGTCGCGGCCGAGGCCTCCAACTTCCTCATGGGCCGCACCTTCCTGGATATCGACATGGCGCGCGCCGCCGACCTTCTGGGCATGGAGCGGCGGCAGGCGGAAGCATTCCGGGACCTGGAGCGCGGGCATTTCATGGCGCTGGGCCCCGCCCTTTCGCGCCGCCCCCTGGGCTTACGCATCGGCGCGACGGAGACGGAGCCGCCCACGACGACGCCACGGCTCATGCCGCTGCCGGAGGCGATGCTGGAGGATGCGCACGCCGTGATCCTGGCTGCCCCGCCACCTGAGGCCGCCCGGCCCCTGCGCCGCCCGCCGCCCCCTCCGCCCGATCTGCTGAACCAGCTGATGGCCGCCGCACCCGCCGCCGTGGAAAGCCGCGCCGAAGCAACGGAGGCGCCGCCGAGTCCCGAGAAACTGGCGGAACGGCGCGCGCGGCTGGACCGCATTTTAAGCGCGATCCTGGCCGACCCCGAGGCCGGGTTCCGCGCCATCGGCGTGCTCTATCAGGATTTCCTGGTCCGCTGCCGGATCGAGGGGTTGGGCGCCGGGGCGCCGGACCTCGGTGCCTTCCGGCGCATGCTGACCCGCGCGCGCGCCGGCGTCAGCGCCGAGATGGAGGATGATGTGTGGCAGGATGTCGCTTCCCGCGCCGCGATCCTGCCCGAGGATATGCAGGGCATCTTCATGATGCTCGCCGGCGCCGCGCGGGAGGGGCTGCCCTGCCCGGGCGATGCGGCGATCGCCCGCGCTTATGGCACCCGGTCCTTGGGCCGCGCGCGGCGCGTGCTGACTTATATCGAGGAGCAGGGGCTGATCGTGTGCCAGCTGGACGGCGGCGGACGGCGGATTGTGACGCTGGTGGAACTGGCCTGGGCGACGGCGCCGGGCGATCCTAACGCCGAGGAAGGATAGAAAGGCTACTTTTTGTGAACAAAAAGTAGCAAAAAAACTTTGTTAATCTGGGCCATGGGCGTTGTCGGGGACAACGCCCATGGCCCAGCGGAGTCAAAAGTTTTTGCGCCGCTTTTTTCAAAAAGCGGCCACTTTCCTCTAACCTTCCGTGACGAAGCTGAACGCAGCCCCGGCGCGCCGCACGCGGCCGAACCCGGTGATGTGGCTGCCGGCGACCAGCCAGCCCTCTTGGGCCACCTGTTCCAGCAAAGCGCGTCGCGTGCGCAGTGCCGTCGTCGGGTCCGTGTCAAAGATCAGCCCAATGTCGGGGTCGGCCGTCTGCTCGTCCTGAAGGTGCAGCGTATCGGCCCAGATCAGCAGGCTGTCCTCGGCGCCCCGCAAGAGATAGCCGGTATGGCCGGGCGTGTGCCCGGGCAGCGGCAGCGCCTCGATGCCGGGCATTCCCGGCACCTGACCGTTCGGAAAGGGACGCAGCCGACCCGCATAGGCGCGGACCAGATTGGCGGCGATATCGAACGGGCCGCGTTTGCCCTCCGGCTGTGCCGAGCGGGCCGCCGGGTCCGTGAAGAAGGCGAGATCCACCTCCGGGACGAGGATCTCGGCGCGCGGCAGCCAGGGGGCGGTGCCGTCGAACAGGCCGAGGGCATGATCGCCGTGGATGTGCGTGAGCAGCACGCGGTCGATCTGCTCGGGCCGGATGCCTGCTTCCTGCAGCGCCGCGCGGGCCTTGCCGAGTGCCGGGCCGAACGCGTCGGCGGCACCCGCGTCGATGAGGGTAATCCCGTCCGGGCCGCGTAGGACAAAGCAGTTGACGTCGACCCTGATTCCCTTCCCGCCGCGTTTTTCGATCAGGCGGCGGCGCGCTTCATCTCCAGCGGCATGGATCAGGACGTCAGCCGGCGCCTCGAAGACGCCGTCGAGCAGAGGGACGATGTCGTACTGGCCGAAACGGTGTCCGGTGTGCATCATGGGATAGGTCTCCTGCGTTGGTCGTGGCATCTTATACGGACGTGACCTGGCCAGGAAAGGCGTCCCGCTGAGACCGTTCTGAGAAGCAAAAGGAAGGCTACTTTTTGTGAACAAAAAGTAGCAAAAAAACTTTGCTAACCTGGGTCATGGGCGTTGTCGGTGGCGACGCCCATGACCCAGCATCACAAAAAATTTTTGCGCCGCTTTTTTCAAAAAGCGGCTGCTTTTTCTAATGGATCGCATCCAGGACCGGCGCGGCATTTTTGGCGCGCAGATCCTGGGCGCACAGATGATGACGCTCGAGCATGCGGTACAGCGTGACGCGCGAGACGCCAAATGCCGCCGCCACACGGGAGATGATGTGGTGATGGCGCTCGAGGGCTGCCAGCAGCGCTTGGCGCTCCTCCGCGGAGCCGGGCGCAAGCCGGGGGCTTTGCGGCGCGCGTGACATCGCGGGGCGCGGGGTCAGCGCGAGCTCTGCGGCCGAGATCCAGGGGCCGTTGCCGACCACGACGGCACGCCGCACCGAGGCAATCAGCTCACGCACATTCCCGGGCCAGGGATGCAGGGCCATCGCGGCGAGCGCGTCCGGGTCGAAGCCTTTCACCTCGCGGCCGAATTCCGCGGCGATTCGGTGCAGAAAGAACATCGCGAGCACCTGGATGTCGTCGTCCCGCTCGCGCAGAGCCGGCATATGAAGCGTGAGGACGTTGAGCCGATAGAAAAGATCTTCGCGAAAGCGTTGCGCGGCCAGGGCCTGGGCGAGGTCGACATGGGTCGCGGAGACGATGCGGACATCGACCGGGATCGGAGTATGCCCGCCGATGCGAACGATGGTCGATTCCTGCAGGAAACGTAACAGATAGGCCTGAACATTGATGTTGAAGTCGCCGATTTCGTCGAGAAACAGCGTGCCGCCGTTGGCTGCTTCGATGAGGCCATGCTTGCGCGCGGTCGCGCCGGTGAAGGCGCCCTTTTCGTAACCGAAGAGCTCAGAGGCGATCAGATCTGCCGGCAGAGCCGCGCAATTGACGGGAATGAACGGCCCCTGGCGCCGGATCGAATGATCGTGGATCGCCTGCGCCGCCAGTTCCTTGCCCGTGCCGCTTTCGCCGGTGATCAGGACGGGCGCCCCGGTACGCGCCACGCGGCGGATCATCGCGAAAACCCGACACATCGCCGGGCTGTTCCCCACCATATATTGGCGCGCGCCCGTCAGTGCGCCGGGGGCAAGCGGGGCGTCCACGTCTGATCGGTTGTCCTCGGCGCGGGCCTTGAGACCGATGCCTTCCGTCTCCCAGCGACTCATTGAAATAATCTCCGCCCCCACAAAGCCGACAAAATTCTTGATTCAGTTGATTGAAGAAAAATCAAACCTGCAACGCAGGAACTGTTAACTAACAAAACGAATGACGCGACTGTAGCGCGCTCCATTTGTTGTTTACGGTCGTAACGTAATTATGTCGCGCGGCGCAAGTTGCTATTTCATCACGGCTGAGAGCTGTTCAGCTCTTTTAAGGGCGGGAAAGTTTTTCTGTGCCATAGGCGCGTCGAGCAACTGGCAGAAAAACAAAATATTCATGTTCCTCCGGGTATAGGCAGGACAATTTAAGCGTGTATCGGGCCTATGCGGGGGCGCGCGTTTCGCGGCGGGGTGATGACGGGATTGTGAAGTGGCCCGCACCGGAGAGCGGCGGTTCGCGGAATGGAAGGTCCGATTGCCGGCCTGATGTGGCGACCGGAGCCGCTTGAAATTTTTGTCGATCCGGATCGTGCAGACAAGGACGTGCTCTTCCGGAACGGATGTCACGGTCTCGTGAGAGGTGCAGCAGATGCTGACCGGAATGGCAATCCGATAACGTGATGTAAAGGTAACAGGACACGTTACACATCCGTTCTTCATATTTTTATTTGTCGCGTCGTTAATCGTTTAGAAATCAAAGCCATTTTATAACGATATTGAAATCAAAAGATTGGCATGGCGTTTGCTCTATTCCTTGCGGCGGCAGAGGTGCCGGCAAGAAAACCGGTTGCGCCGCGCTCTCAACCCTGACGCCTCGGTCCCTGCCGTCGCATGGCCGAGGTTGCCAGACACGAAACAGAACAACGGAAAGGATCGTTTTATGCATAAGCTTCTTCTCGCCTCCTCAGCGCTTCTCGCCCTCGGCATCGGCCTCGCGCAGGCGCAGTCGACGAACACGACGAGCAACGGCGATGGCTTGGCGGTCGGCGTCAGCAACGTTCCGGTGTCCGTCGCCTTGGACGGTAGCACTTCGAACGCGGCGACCAATGGCAGCAACGCCGGCAATACGCTTGCAAGTAACGGCGGCAGCGTCGGCGATACGAGCGTTTTGAAGGACAGCGATAATCGGACCAATGCGTCAACGGCGCTTGGTCTCAACGACAACGCTGTGACCAACGGCTCACTTTTTAATGTCAACTCCGACAACCATGTCGATGTGAGCAGCACGCTGTCGTCCGCGCGTGCCGGCGGCAGCCTCGACAGTTATGGCACCAATGCCGGGTCTGCCGCGCCGTTCGGCGGGGCATATTTCGGCTCGAGGGTCGACGGCAACGAGGTGAACGGCAATATCGGTATCGTTACGAGCGCCTCCAACACCGGTATCCTGCAGCAGAACATGGCGGTGTCGGCCGTTGGGTTCAATGCCGCCGGCTCCTCGACCGGGCATTAGCTGAAACTTTCTCCAGCCGTGGGGGCTGCACCGCTCGGATCAAACCAGGTGGTGCAGTCGACCCATGACGCGCGCAATTTTGGAACGAGCTCTGGACGCAAGGAGAAAGCCTATGGGGAACGCAAAGTTGGGCGGCATCTTCGCGATTGTTGCGATGTCGGCAATTTGTGGAACGCATGGTCTCGCGTGGGCCGGCAATCCGAACTTGGGTGAGGCGGGGACGCCGGGCGTGTGGGCGGTGTTGTCGGGACGTCAGCTTTCGCTCGGCGACCTCGCCAAGATCCGCGGCGAAGGGAACGTCACCATCACGGATTCCATGAACACGACCAACAACCAGCTCAACGTCACCTCGTCGAGTTCGGGCACCTTGAGCGGCTCTGTTTCGGGTCTTTCGGTGACCGGAAGTGTCGCGAGCAACACCATCGAAGCCAATTCGGGATTTACAAATATATTGTCAAACACAGGCAATAATGTGATGATGAACAGCAGCACGGCGATTTTTATCAACGCACAATAAAAGCGTGGGGTGGAGATGAAGGTCGGAAAGAACCTGTCGCGGCGGATGGTCGGCCTGATGGTGGCGAGCGCGCCGGTCGGGCTGTGGGTCGGGGCGCCGGCCGATGCCTCGGAGTTGCAGATCAGCGGTCCGGTTGCCGGGTTGCCCGGCATCTCGCCGCAACTGCCGGTGCAAAGCTTCCAGGCGCGCCGCTTCAGCGCGGTGGTTCCGCAGGAGTTCGATTATTCCTGTGGCTCCGCGGCGTTGGCCACACTCCTCACCTATAGCTACAACATGCCGATCACCGAGATGGTGGTGTTTCGCAGCATGGTCCAGCATGGCGACAAGGCGGCGATCGAGCAGTCGGGCTTTTCACTGCTCGACATAAAACTCTATCTGCAGCGCCAAGGGCTCGCCTCCGGGGGCTTTCGGGCGCCGCTTTCGACCCTCGCCTCGGTGCGGCTGCCGGCGATCGTCCTGATCAACGTGGCCGGCTACCGCCATTTCGTCGTGGTGACCGGCATCCGGGACGGCCGCGTGCTGCTGGCCGATCAGGCGGTCGGCATCAGGAGCGTTTCGCGCGCCGCCTTCGCGCAGCAATGGAGCGGGATCTTCTTTGTGATCCTCGATCACGTCACGGAAGCGCAAGCGAGCTTCGATCAGGAACGCAATTGGACGAACGCGCCGTCAGCGCCCTTGGGGCTCGCGCGCTTCATGGTGGATCTATCGACCTTGCGCCAGACCGGTGCCGGGAATTCGACGGTCTTCTGAAACGATCGTCTGAAACGAGGGCAGCATGTACGCACAGACATTGTCGCGCCACAGAACGCCTGGCCTTGTGGCGTCGGTCTGGCTCCTCACGGTGGCGGCTTGGCCCGGGGGCGCGTGGGGGCAGAGCGTGGCGGCCGACCCGGTGGGGCTTCTCGCGTCAGCCGGGTTCGCCCAGTACAGCTTGACCGACGCGCAGCTTGGGAAGATCCGTGGGGGCTTCTCGCTGCCGAACGGCATCTCCTTCAGCTTCGGGTTTCAGCAGGAGACCAGCGTGAACGGCGCGGTGATCCAGAGCGTCATCGTGCCGGACACTGCGCTGACCGCGAACCTCACCCAGATCCCCGTCTATGTCGATCAGACAAAGGCGTTGTCGCTGCCGGTTGGCGGCACAGCGGCCAACATTCCGATCACGGTCACAACCATGACCAACGCGGGGGCGACCGCGATCCAGACGACGCTGAGCAGCGGCGGCATTGTCAATTCGATCAGTAATTCAGTCAATAACCAAGACATCGAGCAGGTATCGCAGATGAGCATCTCCGTGTCCGGCTTGGCCGCGGCTGCCGCCGCCGCGGAGGTGGCGAACCGCGTGCTGAGCGCGGGAACGCTCGGCGTCAGGTTGCCCTGACAGGAGACGCGCAAACAAATGGCGCCGCGTGCGGGCGGGAGTGAGAGTCCGAGAGCAACATCGGATCGACTCATTCGAACGGATAAAGTTGCGGGCTCTGACGGGAGAGAGATAGAGAGAGATAGAGAGAGATAAGGACAGGCGAATGACAGGCAATGCCGGGGCGGTAGGGCAGCGAAGGGTCATGACCGCGGCACTCGTCTGTGCTTTCCTGTTGGTGGGCGCCGCTCTGCCGGCAGCGGTGGCGCGTGCCGGGCAACCCGGCACGCAGGGTGAGGCCACGCCCTGGCTCGCGGGGGCGCTGCAACTTCCCAACGGGGCGCTGGAGAACGAAAAGGCGCGCGGGTTCACGCCGGGCGGTGGCGTGCAGTTGCCAGCGCCGCAGCCCCAAGTGCAGCTCTGGGACGAGTTCAGTGAACCGCGACCACAAATGCTCGGAAATGCTCCCGTTGCCGTGCAAATTGGCGGGACTTCATAATGGGATCGAGTTCGCAACATATGATTAAAACAACAAGTTGAAGTCATTTTTGTTGCGTAACGTATTATCTCTGCGATAAACAAATCATAATAGGTCAGCGTGGCGATTGCAGTCGTTCCGCACGGTGGCTGTTTGGTCCGTCCACGTCTGAGGAGACAATAATAATGCGTCACATCCGTTCATCGGTTGCTGGGCTGACTTTCGTGCGCGGTTGTGGCGGAAGGGGGGAAAAACGGCAGATCCTGGCGCAACGTGTCGTCGTCGGCGCGATTTGCTGCGCCGGGTTGGCGGCGCCAGTCCATGCGCAGACCACGACGCAGCCTGACCTGCTCACGCCGCAGGACGCGGCAAAAGTCCGCGCCGAGATCCTCCAGGAGCAGCAGCAAATTCATGTCCTGGAGCAGCAGCTCCACTTGCAGAGCCTGCGCCTTAACGACCAGCAGAACCTGTTGGACGCCGAGCTTTCGAAGCTCAGGGCCAGCTGCCGACCGGCACAGGCTTCTATTCGCTCGAGCCGAACGTCACGATGCTCATCCCGACATCACCGGGCGTGTTGTTTGCGAACATCCTCTACGGCGTCAATTTCTCCCGCGATGTCGAGATCGCGAATCGTGCGGGCGGGGCGCCGTCGCCGGCGACCATTGACCCCGGCAACTTTCTCTCGCTCACCTTCGGGATCGGCTTCGCCCTGAATGACAAGACCTCGATGACATTCAGCTATCAGCAGGAACATGTCTGGCAAACGACCGAGGACGGCGCGGGGCTCGGCGGCTCCTCGTATGATTTCGGGACGTTCAATTTCGGGGTTGGGTTGCAGGTCGCGCGGAACATCGCCGTCAATATCGGTGCGGGGATCGGCGTCGGTCCGAACAATCCCGTGGCCAAGATCATCATAGAGGTGCCGATTCGCTTGAATCTCTGATCACGCGGCAGAACGCCTGGTGCAACAGCCGCAAGAAAGGAAAGGCTACTTTTTGTGAACAAAAAGTAGCAAAAAAAACTTTATATGCTCGGGTATGGGCGTTGTCGCTGACAACGCCCATACCCGAGCGGAATAAAAGTTTTTGCCCCGCTTTTTCCAAAAAGCGGCCGCTTCCCTTTTTCTGGGATGCGGCCTGATTGCCCTCCCTACGGTTCAAACTTTCGTGACGTCTGTCTTACTGTGTCCGCCCTTTGCCGCATCGCGGTGACCTTGGCGCGCGGCGTCCCGCCACCAACGAAGCTGGCGCCTCTCGATTGCGCCGAGTCATAGGTATTACCTATTTATGCCATCCAGCGATTGTATTTTCTTTGCCTATAAATCGCGGGTAGTCGGGGGTAGCCAATGATAGAGGCGCGAGTGTCACGGTAGTCGTGATGAGCGCAGGTTTGAATTAAACGGAGAAAAGCGGTGGCTGAATCCAAAGGCATGACCCATGCGACCGGGGCGCCGGTAGCGGACAATCTGAACACGATGACGGCGGGAGCGCGCGGCCCGGTCCTGTTGCAGGACATCTGGCTGATGGAGAAGCTCGCGCACTTCGGTCGTGAAGTGATCCCCGAGCGCCGCATGCACGCCAAGGGCTGGGGCGCTTACGGCACCTTCACCGTCACCAAGGACGTCACCAAATACACCAAGGCGAAGGTCTTCTCCGAGGTCGGCAAGAAGACCGATATGTTCGTCCGCTTCTCGACCGTCGCCGGCGAGCGCGGCGCGGCTGACGCCGAGCGCGACATCCGTGGCGCCGCGATCAAGTTCTACACCGAGGAAGGCAACTGGGACATCGTCGGCAACAACACGCCGGTGTTCTTCTTCCGCGACCCGATGCGCTTCCCGGACCTCAACCACGTTGTCAAGCGCGACCCGCGCACCGGTCTGCGCTCGGCCGACAACAACTGGGACTTCTGGACGCTGCTGCCCGAGGCGCTGCACCAGGTGACCATCGTCATGTCCGACCGCGGCATCCCGAAGACCTTCCGCAACATGAACATGTTCGGCAGCCATACCTTCTCGATGATCAATGCGGCCAACGAGCGCGTCTGGGTGAAGTTCCACTTCAAGACCCAGCAGGGCATCCAGAATTACACCGATGCGGAATCCGCCGCGGACGTTGGCAAGGATCGTGAGACCCATGGCCGCGATCTGCTCGAGGCGATCGAGCGCAAGGAATTCCCGCGCTGGACGATGTCCATCCAGGTGATGACCGAAGAGCAGGCCCGCACGCACAAGCACAACCCGTTCGATCTCACCAAGGTCTGGCCGAAGGCCGAGTTCCCGCTGATCGAAGCGGGCGTGCTCGAGCTGAACCGCTGGCCGGAGAACTACTTCGCCGAGGTCGAGCAAGCTGCATTCTCGCCGGCGAACGTCGTCCCGGGCATCGGCTTCTCGCCTGACCGCATGCTGCAGGCACGCCTGTTCTCCTATGGTGACGCGCAGCGCTACCGTCTGGGCGTGAACTTCAACCACATCCCGGTCAACGCGCCGAAGTGCCCATTCCAGAGCTATCACCGCGATGGCGCGATGCGCACCGATGGCAATCTGGGCGCCAAGGTCAGCTACTGGCCGAACAGCAAGGACACCTGGATCGACAACAACCCGGCGGCCACCGAACCGCCGCTGCCGATCGAAGGCGAAGCCGCGCACTACGATCATCGCCTCGAAGAGGATCACTTCGAGCAGCCCGGCAACCTGTTCCGGAAGATGACGCCGGCACAGCAGCAGGTGCTGTTCGAGAACACCGCGCGCGCCATGGGCGACGCCCGTGTCGAGGTGAAGCTGCGCCACATCGCCAACTGCACCAAGGCGGACCCCGCCTACGGCGCTGGCGTCGCCAAGGCGGCTGGCCTGAAGGCCGAGTAAGCAGAAGCCCGCCCGGGAGCTCTCTCTCTCCTGGGCGGGCATAGACAAGCAGCCGCTTTTTGAAAAAAGCGGCGCAAAAACTTCTTCTTCGCTGGGCCATGGGCGTTGTCACTGACAACGCCCATGGCCCAGCATAAATAAAGTTTTTTTGCTTCTTTTTGTTCACAAAAAGAAGTCTTCCTTGTCGCTAAATAGAGCAGGTTCCGTTCGCCTTTGTGCACGGAACCTGCTCTATTTGTTTGAGCGAGCAACGACATTCGATCCGATCGAGAAGGACATATCGAAGTGAACGACGAAAAAACCGCTCTCGGCAAAAAGATCCTCAGGCTCAAGCGTGAGAAGGGGCTGAACTGGAATCAGGTCGCGGAGCGGCTCGGCTATTCCCCGGTCTGGACCTGCGCCGCGTGTCTCGGCCAGATGTCGATGACGCCGGAAACCGCCGACAAGGCCGCTGCTTTATTCGGGCTGAACGCCGAAGAGGCGGCGCTTCTCGCCGAAGCGCCATATCGCGGTTCGCTGCCGACCGCGGTGCCGACCGACCCGCTGATCTACCGGTTCTACGAGTTGATCTCCGTCTACGGCACCACCTGGAAGGAAATGATCCAGGAGGAATTCGGCGACGGCATCATGAGCGCCATCGATTTCGACATGACTCTGGAGCGCCAGCCGGACCAGAAGGGTGACCGCGTGAAGATCACCATGAGCGGCAAGTTCCTGCCTTATCGCCGGTACTGATAAAAAGCGGCCGCGTCCGTGGGCGTTGTCGCCGACAACACCCACGGCCCAGCATAGCCAAAAGTTTTTGCGCCGCTTTTTTCAAAAAGCGGCTGCTTTCCTTCCTTGTCTGGCCTTTCCTTCCCCCCGCGGTGCATAAGGGCGCGTGGATCAACAAATTTCTTCTCCTTATCGCGTCGCCGTCATCGGTGGCGGTCCTGCGGGGCTGATGGCCGCCGAGGTGATGGCGCAAAATGGCTTGGCGGTGACCGTGTTCGACCGCATGCCCAGCCTCGGGCGCAAGCTGCTGATGGCCGGACGGGGCGGCCTCAACATCACCCATTCGGAACCGATGGCGCGTTTCCTGCCCCGCTATGGCGAGGCCGCGGACTGGATGGCGCCCTGGCTCGCCGCCTTTCCGCCGGAGGAGGTGCGGGAATGGTGTGCGGGGCTGGGACAGCCCACCTTCGTGGGCAGCAGTGGTCGGATCTTCCCCACGGCGATGAAAGCCAGCCCGCTACTGCGCGCCTGGATCAGGCGGCTGGAGGGTTTGGGCGTTACGCTGGTGACCCGCGCGGAATGGACCGGTTGGGAGCCGGAGGTCTTGCGCTTCGCCGACGGCACCGTCAATGCCGCCGATGCCGTGGTGCTGGCCCTGGGGGGCGCTTCCTGGCCACGGTTGGGGGCGAATGGCGGTTGGACCGCGTTGCTGCCCGATATCGGCATCACGCCGCTGCGCCCGGCCAATTGCGGTTTCAGGGTCGATTGGTCGGCTCATTTTGTTCAACGCTTCGCAGGCACACCGCTCAAACGCATCGCGTTGTCATGCGGTGATGTGACGGTTCCGGGCGAAATGATGATCACCAAGGACGGAATAGAGGGGGGCGCGGTCTATGCCCTGTCGGCGCGGGCGCGGGAGATGATCGCACGTGACGGCGGGGCCGAGCTTCGCGTCGATCTGCGCCCCGATCTGAGTGCCGAGGCGTTGACCGCCCGTTTGGTGGGGGCGGTTCGCGAATCCCTGTCCAACCATTTGCGCAAGCGGGCGGGCCTGTCGCCCGTGGCAATCGGCCTGGTTCAGGAAGCGCGCCATGCCGGCAACACCTCATCCCTGGTAGGCCTCATCAAATCCCTGCCATTGCGCCTGGTGGCGCCCGTCGGTCTGGCGCGCGCCATTTCCACCGCCGGGGGGATCAGGCTCGAAGATCTGGACGAGCGCCTGATGCTGCGCCGCCATCCCGGGGTGTTCGCGGCAGGCGAAATGCTGGACTGGGAGGCGCCAACGGGCGGGTATTTGCTGCAAGCCTGCCTGGCCACCGGCCGGGCGGCGGGGCGGGGGGTGCTGGCTTGGTGCGGCGAGAAGAAAGCAGCCGCTTTTTGAAAAAAGCGGCGCAAAAACTTTTGTTATGCTGGGTCATGGGCATTGCAGGCGACAGCGCCCATGGCCCAGGAGCAAAAAGAGTTTTTTGGTAGTGGGTCAGTTCGAAATGCGGCTTTGGGTGGTTTTCTGCCGGACCACTCCCAGGCGGTCCAAGAGTAGACCAGACCTTCGGCTTAGGGCCGATAGCGGACAGGCAGCTTACGGGAGGAGAGCGCAACACCCGCCGTCTGCCGGCCTGCCCAGATCAGCGGTTCTCTCCTTTCCGAGCAAAATCATGACCGGCCCGCACAACCTGAGGGTATTACTATTAGGTCGGCGTACTCATGAGGACCAGGTTGGATCGGCTGGCCCGCTCAACCCGTGGCCTCCTAAATGCCCTCTCCGCGATCACCGGCAAAAAGGCCGGATTTTGGCCTTTAAATGACGCCTGGGCGAATACAACAACGGCTCACGGCCGGCTTATGCTTACCGTTTTTGGTGGCTTGGCTGAATTTGAGCGCGAGCTGATCCGTGCTCTTTAATCGCCTATCGGCGGACCTTTGTCGGTTTATCATCGTCTTGCTCTTTTGGTGTAAACAAAAGCGTCAGTTTATGGCTCATCGGTGGGGTCATCCCCGCCAACTTCGAGAGCTGGCCTTGAGGAGAATTCAGGTGAAAACTATACGAACGTGACATCTCGCGACTAAAGCCCGATTCTGGGTGACCATAGCGCAGCGTTAGTCTGGCATTCCCTGCAAAGCTGTTTTTTAGGTTAACCCGGCCGTGGGAGTATCCAGCGAAATTAACTGATATGTCGCGTCCCGCGGCCACTATGCTCGGGGCGGGCATTGATGTCTGGATATCGGGGAGCATGTTATTGATCTCGATTGACTGGGAAACGATTTCGTATCGCAACGGCCAGGCAAGGGTGTTCCGGAGTTGAAGTGACACTTGGATCTCTATTATAGCTCCAGGCGGGTCTAAGCCGACAAATGCGGCATCAACTGCCATTCCCCACGCGCAATCGTAATCCTTTTTTGTTCGCTTTGCCCGGTCGATAAGCCATACGACCCCAATCCAGGACCAAAGAGAGAGGGCAAAGACAAGAAGCGCCGTTACGCCAAGAAATAGAAAGCTCCCATGGCGGACGTAAGCCCATATCCCGGCGCCAGCACTAACCACCCCGCCGATCGGCAATCCAAGTGCGACACCAACACTCAGGCCGTTATTAACTGTTTCCAGCCAGTCCCTTACCCACCCCATGCCGCACCACTCCTTGCCAGGAGAATGCTACGGAGCTCAACAAATGTCGATGAGGCGTTAGGCCCCTACTTTTCCGCAGTAGTGCAAGGAGCCGCTGGTTTCCAAGGCTATTTCATTGCCAAAAGCCTATATTATATACGAACCACCGGGGGCGACCTCCCCCCAAGATCTTGGCATAGGCTTAAATCATGCTCTGACTATAAACCGGACTTCTGCAACAGAAACTGACGATTGCTGATGCTGTCGGCGAGCCGCTTTTTTGCTTCCCAGGACTTGCCCATGACGCGCGCGAAGTCGCCGATATCGCCTTTCAGGAGGCATTCCTTCATGCGAAAGGCGTCCGCCTTGATCTCATGCAGCGCCTCCAGCGTGGTTCCCGTACCGGACGCCAGATTGGTGGTCTGCGTCTCGATGATGGCGGCCGAGGAGCGCGAGGCGCCACTGTTGAACAGCACCAGCGAGGCTTCAAGCTCCGAGAGAATCCAGGAGCTCACCCGCAGCGGGTTCACAACGACCCGCTCTTCCGGGTAAAATTCCATGAAATTCACCCCGCCGAACGTCGCCGCATACTGGTCCTGCCGCCCGCCTTGGAGCCCCGCATCGCCCCGCTCGATTTCAAAGGCGAGTTGCGCGATCTCATAGTCGCGCAACGGCAGGGAAAACCACGCCACAAAGGCGTTCAGCAGCGACACTACGAGCGTCGACGAGGCGCCCAGTCCCGATCCGGGAGGAGCATCGCAATAGGTCGTGATCCGGCAGGATAGCGGGCGGCCGCTGTTAAACTGCGTGACGACGCGCCGGTAGACGGCGCGGTGAAGGATCAGCGGATACGCCACCTCAAGACACGGATCAGCCTGGGTCTGAAATGCACCATCGATGTCGGCACAAGAGAAGCAGATCTGCCCGTCGTCAGTCGGCTCCAGGACGGTATAGGCATAGAGATTGACAGTGACATTCAGAACGGCGCCGCCGAAGTGGTCGCAATAGGGCGAAACGTCAGTCCCTCCGCCGGCAAGCCCCAACCGAAGCGGCGCACGCGAGCGGACGATCATGTGAATGTGTTAAGCAAAAATTCGTTTTGAAATCAAATCAAATATGCCAATTAAGAAAGCGGCCGCTTTTTGAAAAAAGCGGCGCAAAAACGTTTACTATCCTGGGCCATGGGCATTGTCGCCGACAACGCCCATGGCCCCAATTAACAAAGTTTTTTTGCTACTTTTTGTTCACAAAAAGTAGCCTTCCTTCACTTGCCTGAGGCCACCGGCGGGCGGCGGGGAGCGAAATTCTGCTCCAGCGCCCGGCCGAGGGCGAGCATCGGCCCTTCGTCGAACAGTCTCCCCCAGAGGCACACTGAATGCGGCACCTCGCGCGGCGCCGCGTCGCCCGGCGGCGCTGCGGTCGGCTGGTAACGCGACAGTCCGTGCGGGTCCCTTGTCTCTGAGTTGAAGAAGCCCACCGGCAGGCACAGGCAGGGATGGCCGGTGAAATTGGTGATCACCAGCATCGGCCCGACCAGGCTCGGCCCAATCACGACATCCACCTGGCGGAACACCGCGTCCATCTCCGTCATCACCAGCCGGCGCAGCCGGTCGAGTTGCACATGGTCGACGGCGGAGAGAAAGCGTGCCTTGCGGAAGCCGTTCGGCCAGGCAGCCGGGCCCTGCCAGGTCAGCATGTCGTCGCGGCCGCTCAGCGTCAGCTCCTCGAAAGCGGCGGCGGCTTCGGCCTGCAGCAGCCCGAGCAACGCGTCATAGGGGAGTTTGCGGCGGGTGAGGGGCACGAGTTCCAAGCCCAGCGCCCGCACGCTCTCAAGCGCCTGCCGGTCCAGCGCCTGCGCTGCTTCAAAATCTTCCGGATGGTAGCCGACCCGCAGCCCCTCGATCGACGTGCCGGACGCGTAGCCGAACGGTACAAAAATCTGGAATTCATCCAGCGGGTCGGGCTGGTTGAGCACGCTGAGCACGATCGCCGTATCCTCGACCGTGCGGCCGATCGGGCCGATCTTGTCGAGCGACCAGCAGAGCGGCATCGCACCGCGGCGGGAGACGCGCCCATAGGTCGGGCGCAGCCCCGTCACGCCGCAGCGCGTGGCGGGCGAGACGATCGAGCCGAGCGTCTCGGTGCCGATCGCAAACCCGACCAGACCGGCGGCTGCGGCGGCGGCGGACCCGGCGCTGGAGCCGCTGGACCCTTCCTGCGGATTCCACGGATTGCGCGTCCGCCCGCCGAACCAGAGATCGCCATAGGCCAGCGCGCCGACGGCGGTCTTGCCCAGCATGATCGCGCCGGCCTCGTGCAGCAGGTCGGTGATGAAGGCGTTCTGCGCGGGCACATGGCCCTGATAGGGTTCGGCGCCCCAGCTGGTCTCGACGCCTGCCGTGTCGATGATGTCCTTCATCCCATACGGGATGCCGTGCAGCGGGCCGAGATTTTTGCCCTGCGCCGTCATTGTGTCGAGCTCGGCGGCGCGGCGCCGCGCCGCGTCGGCGGTGATGGCGGCAAAGCAGAACAGGCTGGGGTTCAGCCGGGCGATCCGGTCGAGATAAATGTTTGTCAGCCGCGTGGCGGTCAGTTGTCCGGTCTGGATCCAGAAACACAGCGCGGCGAGCGGTGCGAAGGCGATGTCCTCGTCATCTGCCGGCAGCTCGGCCTCGGCCGGCGTGATCTGGAACGGCCCGACCGGCGGCGGCAGAAAGCCCGGAAGCCTGGGGTCGAAGCGCGTGGCCGGGCCGAGGGCGGCGGGCAGGGCGACCGCGCGGCGCTGCTGAGCCCGTGCGATCTGCTCGGCGAGATTGTCCAGCATCAGCTGGCGTTCGGCGTCCGTGTAGCAGATGCCGAACAGGGGCTCGGCGGCGGCAAGCGTTGCGTCGGAAATCGGCAGAGGGTCGGGCACGAGAGCCTCCTGGAGCAAAAAGAAGCAAAAAACTTTATTAATCTGAGCCATGGGCGTTGTCGGTGACAAGCCCATGGCCCAGCATAACAAAAGTTTTTGCGCCGCTTTTTTCAAAAAGCGGCTGCTTTCTTGCTAAAGCCGGGCGCGCGCCGTTTGTGCCGGCAGCGTGCGGGCGGCGGGGGAACTTTCGACGGCCACGGGGAGGCGCCGGGTTTTCGCCAGGACCGAAAGCCGCCAGGTCAGGGCCTGGGCCAACGCGACCGCCAGAGCCCCCAGCAGATACACCGAGGGATAGCCGAAATGGCCGATGACGATGCCGGCGAGCGGGCCGGTCGCGCCGAGGGACACGTCCAGAAACACGGTATAGACGGCAATCGCGGCCCCGCGATTGGAGACCGGCACGGTCTTCAGCGCTTCCACGGCCAGAGCCGGGAAGATCAGGGACAAGCCGAACCCGGTCAGCATCGCCCCGCAGATCGCGACCCAAGGTGATGGCGCCAGCCAGAGGATGCCCAGGCCGAAGAATTCGATGATGAAGGAGATGAGGCTGCAGCGATAACCGCCGAATTTGCGGATCGCGCCGGAGAAGAAAATCCGCACCGAGGCGAAGGACGCACCGAATGCGGTGAGCGCATAGGCGGCGCCGCTCCAATGATGGTCGGAGAAATAGAGCGTGATGAAGGCGACGATGGTGGCGAAGCCGAGCGAACCCAGCGCCAGCGCCCCGCCGAACGGCAGCATGCGGCGGAACACCGTGCTGAGGGCGATCGGCATGCCGCGCACCACCGGCACGGGTTTTTTCAGGACGCAGAGGCCCAGGCCCAGCAGCGGCAGGATGGTGGTGGTCAGGCCAACGGCGGTCAGCCCGTGGATATGGCTGAGCAGAACGCCGATCGGCGCGCCGGCGGCGATGCCGCCATAGGAGGTGACGCCGTTCCAGGAAATCACCTCGGCGGTATGGGTAGCGCCCATCCGGCCGATGCCCCAGGTGATGCAGCCGGTGCTGACCCCGCTCTCCGCCGCGCCGAGGAACAGACGGCTCAGGCACAGCCAGATCAGGATGCCGGTGGCGCTGCTCTGGAATGCGGCTTCGAGAACGCACAGCCCGCTGACCGCGCCACTGGCCAGGCCGCCGAGCACTGCCCATTTCGGCCCCCAGGAATCGGTGATTTGCCCCACCGTCGAGCGCGTCACGAAGGTCGCGGCATATTGCAGGCTGATCAGGAAGCCAGCCAGTGTGGCGCTCAACCCGAGCTGGTTGTGGACGATGCTGGGAAACACCGCCAGCGGCAGGCCGATCAGGAAATAGATGATGAAATTGAAGTACACCGTGGCGAGGATTTGCCAGGTGACACTGACGGATGGCGCTGCCTGCGTCGTGGCGGCAGCGTTGCGGGTAGTTTCCATAAAAGGCGGCGAGTCCTGGTATCTGCAACCTGCAGTTTGCGCCAGAATTGCCTTTACTTCCAATGCAAGCCGGGCATACGTGCTGCCTGATTTGGTGCGGCGCAGCAGGCGCAAGGAAGACTACTTTTTGTGAACAAAAAGTAGTCTTCTGCTCCTTTGGGCCCGTGCTGTTTCAGCGCCACAGGCCCAGCGGAGTAAAAGTTTTTGCGCCGCTTTTTTTCAAAAAGCGGCTGCTTCCTTTCTCAGCCCTTCGGCATGTCGTCTTCGATATAGACCTGGATGATCTCGTCGAATGACTTGTCGGCGACGAAGCCCAGCGCCTCGGCGCGGCGGGGCGCGAAGGCTTTGGCCCAGCCATTGACGATGGTGGCGATTTTCTCGTCCGGCTGGCGGCGGATCAGGCTGACCGCCTTGTCGCCGGCGATGCGGCGCAGGGCCTCGATCTGCTCGGCGACCGTGACCGATTGGCCGGGCAGTATCAGGCTGCGGCGCGCGCTGAGCGGGGCAAGGTCGATGCCGGCCGCATGGATCAGAAAACCGACCGCGGCGCGCGGGCTCGCGAACCAATGGCGCACCGTATCGGCCACCGGCAGGATCGCCTCCAGCCCTGAGAGCGGCTCGCGAATGATGCCGGAGAAAAAGCCGGAGGCGGCGAGGTTGGGCTTGCCCGGGCGCACGCAGATGGTCGGCAGGCGCAGGCCGATGCCATCCATGATGCCGCGGCGGGAATAGTCGGCCAGCATCAGCTCGCTCATCGCCTTCTGCGCGCCGTAGCTGGTAAGCGGCGTTAACGCGAAGTCGTCGTCGATGACATCCGGAAACGGCGTGCCATACACTGCGATCGAGGAGGTGAAGACCACGCGCGGACAATAGAAGGAGCGCTCATGCTCCAGCCGCACCGCGTCGAACAGCAGGCGCGTGCCGTCGAGATTGATCGTGTAGCCCTTTTCCAGATTGGCTTCCGCATCGCCGGAGACGATCGCGGCGAGGTGGAAAATCACGTCCGGCCGGGCGGTGACGGCGCGCTGCGCGGTGGCGGGCTCGGCGATGTTGGCGGCGTAGGCGTTCACCTGGCCGGAAAACCCTTCCGGCGCCGGCGGGGCGATGACGTCGACCAGCGTCAGCGTGTCGACCTCTTTACCGTTGAGACCGCCATTTTTCACGATCGCCGTGGTTAGCTTGCGGCCGATCATGCCGGCGGCGCCAAGTATCAGAACATGCATGGGGGACGAACCTTTATTATGAGTTGAAGCGAAGGGAAGACTTCTTTTTGTGAACAAAAAGAAGCAAAAAAACTTTGTTATGCTGGGCCATGGGCGCTGTGGCTGACACAGCCATGGCCCAGCATAAAAAAAGTTTTTGCGCCGCTTTTTTCAAAAAGCGGCTGCTTTCTTAACGCATCATCGCAAGCGCGCGCTGGAAGAAATCCTTAGACCCGAAATTGCCCGATTTCAGGGCGAGCAGCATGTCGGTGTCGGCGCCTTCGGTGCGCAGGACCGGCACGCCGGGGGCGATCTCCGGCCCCACCAGAAAGGCGCGGATGCCGAGGCGGTTAACCACGGCGCCCGAGGTCTCGCCGCCGGCGACGATCAGCCGGCGCACGCCGCGCGCGACCAGCCCGGCGCCGATTTCCGCCAAACACTGCTCGATCTGGCCGCCGGCATGCTCGCGCCCGTGCTGCTGCTGTAACGCTGCGACTTCCCTCGGCGCGGCGCTGCTGGCGATCAGCACGGGCCCGGCGGCTAATCTTGCGCTGGCCCAGTCGAGGGCATCCTTAGCCACCGGGGCGCCCGCCAGAAGCCGCGCCAAGTCCAGGTGCAGCACCGGGATTTCGGCCTCGATCGCGGCGATCTGCTCCAGCGTCGCCTGCGAGCAGCTGCCGGCCAGCAAAGCGGCGTGTCCGCCCACGACCATGTTCGCTGCTGTTTCGCTCTGGTGCGGCGCAACAGAGTGGCCCGCGATCAAAGCGCGGGCGAGGCCGAGGCCGAGGCCCGAGGCCCCGACGGAAATCGGGTTCTGCAACGCCGCCTCGCCGATCTCCTGCAAATGCCGGTCCGCCACGGCGTCGACGATCGCCGCCCCTTTGCCTTCGGCGCGGAGCACCTCCATTGCTTCATGGATCGCGTAGCCGCCATGCTCCACGGTGGCGAAGGGGATGAGTCCCACGGGGTGCCGGCTTTGCCGCGCCAGCACGCGCACGAGATTCGCGTCATGCATGGGGTTCAGCGGGTGGTCCTTCAGCGGGCTCTCGTTCAGCGGCACTTCGCCGACGAACAGATGGCCCATGAACACGGTGCGCCTGGCTTCCGGAAACGCCGGCGTGACAAGCACCGGCCCAGCGCTAAAATCCTCGCGTAGGGCGTCCATCACCGGGCCGATATTGCCCTGATCGGTGGAATCGAAGGTCGAGCACACCTTGAACAGCACATGCTGCGCGCCCTGGTCGCGCAGCCAGACGGCGGCGCGGCGCGACAGCGCCACCGCCTCCGCCGCGGCGATGGAGCGGCTTTTCAGCGCCACGACCACGGCATCGACATCCGGCAGGCGCCAACCGGCCTCCGGCACGCCGATGGTCTGCACGGTGCGCAAGCCGGCCTGCGCCAGCGTGTTGGCGAGATCGGACGCGCCGGTATAGTCGTCGGCGACGGCGCCCAGGACCAGGCTCATGCGCGTGTTCCGGCATAGGGTTTGAACCAGGCGAGACCGTCCAGTGTCTGGGCCCGGGGCCGGTATTCGCAGCCGATGAACCCGGCATAGCCGAGCCGCTCCAGCTCCGCGAACAGGAATGGATAATTCAGCTCCTCGCCGTCCGGCTCGTGGCGTGACGGTACGCTGGCGATCTGCACATGGCCGGTCAAGTCGATATATTTGCGCAGCCGCGTCGTCACGTCGCCATGGATGATCTGGCAGTGATAGATGTCGAACTGCAGTTTCAGGTTCGGCAGCTCGGCCTCTTTGATCAGGGCGGCGGCGACATCGACATTATTGAGGAAGTAGCCGGGAATATCGCGGCTGTTGATGGGCTCCAGCACCAGGTCGAGGTTGTGCGCCGCCAGCGCCTCGGCGACGCGGCGCACGGAATGACGGTAATACGTCATCAGCGCGGGATGTTGCGCCTCTGCCAGGCCGGCCATCAGATGCAGGCGTTTGACACCGGTCGCCTGGGCGTAAATGAGCGCCTGCGCGATCGAGGCGGTCAGGTCTTTCTCCCGCGCCGGCAGGGCGGCGAGGCCGCGATCGCCGCCGGCGAAATCGCCCGGGTAAAAATTGAACAGAGCCTGCGTCAGCCGGTTTTTCTGCAGCGCCGTGGCAATCGCCTCCGGTGCGAAATCATAGGGGAACAGATATTCGACCGCAGTGAACCCGGCATCGGCCGCTGCGGCGAAGCGGTCCATGAAATCCCATTCGTTGAACATGAAGGAAAGATTGGCGGCAAATTGCAGCACTTGGAGGTCTCCGTCCCGTATTAGAAGGTTATATCGTCGCTGCGGGCTTCCCTGGAGTGGGATCGTTTGTCGGGGCCTTGAGCACATTCCAGAAAACCGAGCGTCTCGAACGCATTGTCAAAGAAAATATATCAGGCCTATCATGCAAGCAAGGTGAGGGGCGTTTGTGGACGACCCGTCTTCTTATCTTGCCGGGAAGGATTGTCCGTGACGGACCTGCACGAAGAAGCCAAATTGCGCGAAAGCATCTGCCGGTACGGGCGCTCGCTGTTCGAGCGGGGGCTGACGCCGGGCTCGTCGGGCAATATCAGCCTGCTTCTGGATGACGGCGGCTGGCTGGTGACGCCGACCAACGCCTCGCTCGGTTTTCTCGACCCGGCACGCCTGTCGCGGCTGGATGCGAATGGCAAGCTGATCGGCGGTGACCCGCCGACCAAGGAGATCCCGCTGCACAGCGCGCTCTATGAATCACGCGGTGCGGCGCGGGCGATCGTGCACCTGCATTCGACCCATTCGGTCGCGGTGTCGATGCTGCCGGACATCGACCCAAAGGCGGTGTTGCCGCCGCTAACGCCCTATTATCTGATGCGCGTCGGCAATGCCGCTTTGGTACCGTATCACCGCCCGGGCGATCCGGCGGTGGCCGATGCGATCCGCGGCCTGGCCGGACGCCACGCCGCGGTGCTGCTGGCCAATCACGGCCCGGTGGTGGCGGGAGAGTCGCTGGAGGCGGCGGTGTTCGCCACCGAGGAGCTCGAGGAAACCGCGAAACTATATCTGCTTCTTCGCAACATGAACCCGCGTGTGCTGTCTCCCGAACAGATCGCCGACCTCACAAGAGCGTTCAAATTGCATGATCTGGCGCATCCGGATGCGGCCCATGATCATCCGCACGGTTAGGGGCGGTTGTTTCAGGTAAAGAAAGTGGCCGCTTTTTGAAAAAAGCGGCGCAAAAACTTCTTTTATGCTGGGCCATGGGCGGTGTTGGCGACAACGCCTCAGGCCCAGATTAACAAAGTTTTGGCTTCTTTTTGTTCACAAAAAGAAGCCTTCCCCTTCGTTTGCTTGGGTAACCAAATCGTTCGAGCGAACGGCTTGTTTTCAATCTTTGGTAGAAATTTTTTTCGGCTTCACGAAGATCTGATACTTAAGATGGCGTTTCGCCTTGATTGCGCCGCAGCAAGTTGGGCATGCTGCGGCGTGGTGGATGGTCGCCGTGGTCCAACCGTGACGGCATAGCGGTGGCGCAGGAAGCATCTGACGTCGTGTCTAACCATTCTGGGAAGAAAGTCGTTCTGGAAAGAGAGCAGTGAACGTCGCAGTCATCGTGGCATCGGTCAGTCGCGGGGAGGAGATCGGCCAGCTCCTCGCGCAGTTGGCCCGGCAAACCCTGCAGCCGGCTAAAATCATCCTGTCCGTGGAACGGCAGGAGGATTTGCCCCCGGTGTTAGGCCCGCTTGTCCAGGTAATCATGGGACGCAAGGGGCTGACGGCGCAGCGTAATCGAGGGTTGGACGCGCTCCAAGGTAGCACCGATGTCGTGGTCTTCTATGATGATGATTTCCTGCCGACCCCCGCCGCGCTCGAGGGCGTGACCCGGCTGTTCGCCAAGTATCCCGACATTGCGGGTGCCACGGGGCTGGTGCTGAGAGATGGGGCGAAGCAAGGCGGCATACCTTATGATGCCGCGATGGCGGAGGTGAACGCGCAACGCAGGCTGGCCGGTGCGGTCTATTCCGTCACGCCGGCCGATGGGCTTTACGGCTGCAACATGGCGTTCCGCGCCAGTGCCGTGCAGGATCTACGCTTTGATGAGAAATTGCCGCTCTATGCCTGGCAAGAGGATGCCGATTTCGCCGGGCAGCTGCTGCGCAAAGGCCGCGTGGTGAAGACCGACGCCTTTGCCGGGGTGCATCGCGGCGTGAGCAAGGGGCGTAGCCCGGGACTGGCGCTGGGTTTTTCGCAGATGGTCAACCCGGCCTATCTGGTGCGCAAGGGCACGATGCAGCGGAAAAAGGCCGCGCGGCTGATGGCACGGAACCTGATCGCCAACCATGTGCACGCCCTGAAACCGGAACCCTTCATCGACCGATTGGGGCGGGTGCGCGGTAACTGGCTCGGACTCTGGCATATTTTGTGCGGCAGGTTCGACCCGACGGCGATTTTGTCGTTGCGTTAGAGGAAGCGGAAGACTTCTTTTTGTGAACAAAAAGAAGCTAAAAAACTTTATTAATGCTGGGCCATGGGCGTTGTCGCAGACACAGCCCATGGCCCAGCATAATAAAAGTTTTTGCGCCGCTTTTTTTAAAAAGCGGCCACTTTCTAACGTCATCCGGTTCGAGCGACAAAGCGGGGGCACCCTTGCCGGGCCATGGCCGTGTCGACCACGCGCCGCATCGCCTGCCGGAACGTCTCCTCGGAGAAGCGCAAGGCGTTCTGCCGGCAGGCAGCCGGTGATAGCCGGCTTTCGACGGCCTCGAAGCGGCCGACCGCGTCGATGATCGCTTCCGGCGTCTGCGCGTCGAACAGAATGCCAGTCTGTGGTTGCGCGCCCTCGACGATGATATCCCGCGTGCCGCCTTTGCTGAAGGCGATCACGGGCGTGCCGCAGGCCTGCGCCTCGACGGTGGTGATGCCGAAATCCTCCTCGGCGGCGAACAGCATCGCGCGGGCGCTTTGCATCAGCGTGATCAGCTCGCCGGGCGGCGCTGGCGGCCGTAGCGTGATGTTCGGTGCATTGTGCGCGGCCTTGGCCACCAGCGCCTGGCTGGGGCCGGTGCCCACCACGGTGAGGTGGTGCTGTGGCATGCGGCGGAACGCCTCGATGATCAGTTCGACCCTCTTGTAGGGCGCGAAGCGCGCGGCGACGAGAAAGCCGTCACGCTTCCCCTGGCCGAGGACGAAATCCTGCAGTGCGACGGGCGGTGCGACGACGACGGCCTCGCGCCGGTAGGCTTTTTTGATGCGGCGGGCGATGTAGCGGGAATTGGCCACGAACACATCCACGCCATTGGCGGAACGGATGTCCCAGATCCGGATCCGGTGCAGCAACCAGCGGACATACAAGCTTTTCAACCCGTGTTCGAGGCCGCTCTCGCGCAGATATTGCGCCTGCAGATCCCAGGCATAACGCATCGGCGAATGCACGTAACTGACATGCACCTGGTCGGGGCCCGTGATCACGCCCTTCGCCACCGCATGGTGGCTCGAGATCACCAGATCATACGAGCTCAGGTCGAATTGTTCGACGGCCAGCGGCATCAACTGCAGGTAGTTGCGGAAGCGGGTGCGTGCCAAAGGCAGGTTTTGGATGAAGCTGGTCGTGACCTTGCGTCCGTTGAGAAAGTCGCGCTCCTCGGCGGGCAGAAAATCCACCACGGCGAAGACATCGGCGTCGGGATAACAGTTCAGCAGCTGCGCCAACACCCGTTCGGAACCAGCATAATGCTCCAGCCATTCGTGAACGATGGCGACCTTCATGGCGCCGGCCGCCGATAGCGGGTGATGATGGCGGTGAGCATCGCGGCCGCGCGGTCCCAGGTCATGGTTTGCGTATGGGCGGGCCCGGCCTGGCGCAGCCGGGCGCTTAAGCCTGGATGGTCGAGCACTTCGAGCACCTTGGCGGCGATCGCCTCTTGGGTTGGATCGCTATAATGTGCCGCCGTGCCGCAGGTCTCGCGCAAGGCTGGAATGTCGGCGGCCACGACCGGACAGCCGCAGGCCATTGCCTCGACCGCGGGCAACCCAAACCCCTCATAGCGCGAGGGAAAGACGAAGCAGCCGGCGCTTGCATACAAGGCCTTGAGCTCGCCATCCGTAACGCGGCCGATATAGCGAGCCGGTTGCGGCAAGCCGGCCGCTCCGTTCGTCTGAAACGCCTGGCCGCCCAGGTTGCCGACGATGACTAACGGAATGTTGCGCGAGGCCAGGTGCCGCGCCAGCGTGTCGAGCGCCCGGAGATTCTTGTGTGCTGACAGCGTGCCGACCGCCAGGACAAATTCACCATGCCGGAAACCATGTTTTTGCAGGATGCCCGCGTCAGGCGTGATGCGCAGCGCATGATCGGCGCCTTCGGTCATGACCGAGACCTGCGCCGGGGGCACGCGCAGGTGGCGGATGATTTCCTGGCGTGAAAACTCAGAGACGGCGACGACCGGGACCTTTCGCCGCACCAGCCAGGCCTGCATGAATTTGTACCAGGTGCGGAATTTCCATGAATAGGCGTCCGGTGTGCGGAACACGCCGGCATCATGGATCACGACCAGCTGCCGGCGACCGAGCAGTGGCGCGGTGTTGCCGAGGTTGACAAGAAAACCGTCGCCGGCGGCGCGCGGCAAGTCCCATTGCTCCCAGGCTTGGCCTTGCAGACGGCCGATCTCCTGGGCGCCATGATACAAAGCAGCCCCGCCTGCGGGCACCACCAGCTGTGTGTCCGGGGCGACACGCTGCAAGGCGGCGGTTATCTCCTGAGCGAAACGTTGTACGCCGGACAGGTTTTGTGTGGTAAAACGGCCGTTAATGTAAAGCGGTTCCAGACTGGTCAGCCTTTCCTGGCAGATGGCGGCGGCAGGTCCTGGCGCGTGGCGAGCTTGCGTTGCGCGGCAAGGGCCCTGAGATGGCTTGAGCTAACTCATGGTGAAATTAAGATGTAGCGCGAAGTCTCTGTGATTGAAGAGAATGTTGGTCGAATATCAGATTTTTTGTATGCCGGCAACGCAATGAAACTCTTGTTCAGGTTGTTGCGCTTTTCCTATTAATGAGATTTTCTGTATGGCAATCAAGTTTAAACGCAGAAATGTGAAGCGTCTTCTTTATTTAAACGTCAAAACCTGCGATATGGTTAGCTAAGGTGAGATGCAGCAGTTCGAGGCAATAAAATGGATAATATTCGTTCTGGGAAGACACTCTTTACACTGTTAATAAAACGTTACCAAAAACAATTGGCGGCGGTGTCGTTATGTGCCGTCCTGGGCGCTTGCGCCGAAGGGCCGATGCAGTCGCATCCGATCCCTTCCGTGGAGGCGACCGTACCGAGCGCCGTCGTCTCGAATGTGACACAAACCATTCCGATGCCGCCCGCCCATACGCCAGGCGAGTACAACGAAACCCGTCCCTACGAGCTGGGGGCGAGCGACGTGATTTCGGTTTCGGTCTATTTGCACCCGGAATTGTCGGCGCCTAGTTTGGGCACACAGACCGGCAATGGCGGTGTGATGGTGACCAGCGACGGCACGGTCAGTCTGCCGCTGGTGGGCAATATCAATGTCGGCGGTCTGACCATCGGCCAGGCACAGGAGCGCATCCAGAATGCCTATTCGACCTATATCAATAACCCCAACGTTACGGTCCAGCTCGTTGCCCCGCAAAGCCTGCGCTACTATCTGCTGGGCGAATTCAGCTCCCCGGGGGTGAAATATCCCGGCCATGCGCTGGATCTGCTGAATGCGCTGTCGCTCGGGGGCAGCGTGGACCTGGCGAATGCCGACCTGTACCAGGCCTATGTGGCGAAGGGCACGCATAAGCTGCCAGTCGACCTGCACGCCTTGCTGGCCGACGGCGATCTCAGCCAGAACATTGTGCTGGATTCCGGCGATACCATTGTCATTCCGCCTTCCTCCACCGAGGATGCGTTCGTGTTTGGCTCGGTCGGCAAGCCGGGCGCGGTGCCATTCCAGGCCGGGTCGCTGTCCTTGCTGCAGGCGCTCAGCGTTGCGAATATGGATCTGACGAACTATTCTGCTTCCAAGCTCGGGCAGGTTCACATCATCCGGTCGCACGGCAACACCGCGAATTTCATCATTGTCAATGCGGCCAAGATTGTGGATGGCGAGGCACTGCCTTTCCAGCTGCAGCCGGGGGATATCGTGTTCGTGCCGGCGAACGGCCTGGCGTCTTGGAACCAGGTCATGAACCTGCTCTTGCCGTCCTTGAATACGATCAACAGCATTCTCAATCCGTTCGTCTCGATTAAATATCTTTCTACTGGCGTGCTCTACTAAGGAGTTCGGTGATGGCGACCACTCTGCCGGCCACGACCTTCGCGCAACCGACTGAGACCATTGATCTCGGCGACGTCCGTTCGCTGCTGCGCCGCCGGGCCGGGACCATCGGTATCTTCGTCATTGGCGCGACGATCTTTGCCATTATTCACGTACTGCTGGCGACGCCGCAGTTCACCGCGCGTGGCGCGATGTATCTGGGCGACGCCAGCGCCGGCGTCCCGCCGAGTTCGGGCAATGGCACTGACCTGAATTTCTTGTCCGACTATTCGAATCAAAGCGATGTCAACACGCAGATTGAGTTGATCACAGCCGGGGCCCTGGTGCAGCACGCGGTGCTGGAAACCGGGTTGAACGCGCAGGTCACGCCGGCCGAGACGCCGCCGATGACCTATTGGCGTTGGCGCTTCCTGCACGGCGGCCAGACCAGCGCCTTCGCGCCCGGGCCTGACACGCTGCAGGCGCTCTATGCCACCACGCCGGGTGCTTATCGGCTCGTGCTGGGCCAGGATAACAACTACACGCTGTGGTCGCGGGGCAGCTGGTTCACCAAGCCGCAGGTGGTGCTGCATGGCGTGCTGGGCAAGCCGGCCTCGGGTAACGGCAGCCAGATGCTGATCGAGGGGGCGTCACCGAATTTCACGCCCGTACCGGGCAAAGCCTATGATCTGAAAATCTCCTCGCCGGCGGCACTGGCCGAGGGTTTGTTGGACGGCGACCTGACCGTGTCGGCCGGCGGCTCGGTGACGCAGCCCACCAAAATCGCCTTCCTGCAATTGCGCTGGTACAACCCCTACCAGGCCCAGTCCTTCGTCAACCAGATGATGCAGGATTATATCGCTACGCAGCTCTCCTGGAAGACCGAGTCCGCCTCGACGACCGAAAATTTCGTGACGGGGCAACTCGCCAATGTCAGCTCCGCGCTGGCCAATGCCGATAAAAATCTCGCCAACTACCAGTCGCAGACCGGCATCGTCGATGTGCCGGAGAATGCCCAGTCGATGATCTCGCAACTGGCGCAATACGAGACGCAGCGCACGACCCTGCAGTTGCAGCAGGAAGCCCTGCAGCAGCTCGACAACGAGCTACACCATCGGAACGGGCCGTTGAACCCGTATCTGATCAGCCAGGTGAACGACACGGTGCTGGCGACCCTGACCAGCGACCTGTCGGATGGCGAGACCAAGCTGGACCAGCTGCGCGTGCAATACACGCCCTATGCGGAGGAGGTGAAGATCCAGAACGCGCAGGTGGCGCGAATGGAAGAATCGATCAGCACCATCGTCCATAATGATCTCGCGGCCGCCGACAAGAACCTGGCCGGGTTGAATACGATCATCGACCGCTTGCAGGGCGAGATTAAGCAGATGCCGGCGGAATCGCTGCGGGTGATCTCGCTGAAGCGCTCCACCGATGTGTTGGGCCAGCTCTACGTGCTGCTGATGGAGAAAGAGGAGCAGGCGCAAGTCTCCAAGGCGGCGACGATCATCAACACCCGCATTGTTACGCCGGCGAACACGCCGCTGTTCGTCACCTCGCCGCGGGCGGTGATCACCATCGTGTTCGGCGCGCTGGTCGGCCTGGTGGTTGGCGCCGGCCTAGTGTTCGGTCAGCGCGCAATGTCCGGCCGTTACGAGAGCGAAGAGCAGATCCGCTCGTCGATCCGCCTGCCGGTCTATGGCACCGTGCCGCGCCAGCTGAAATCCGAGATCGGGGCCAACGTATTCGGGCAGGAACAGCGCAATCCGTTCTCCGAATCCTTCCGCCTGCTGCGGCGCAGCATCTACCGCAACACGAAGGCCGGGAAGACGATGGTGATCCTCATCATTTCCGCCAGCAAGGATGACGGCAAGACCACCGTCGCGGTCAACCTGGCGAAAACCCTGGCGGATGACGGCAAGAAGGTCGTGTTGATGGATGGCGATCTGCATCTCAGCCGCCTGCATGAGGTGTTGAAGCTGCCAACGACAGTCGGGCTGACAGACTGCCTGGAGACCGACGCCGAATTGCCGATCCAGGACTGCCCGGACGAAAATTTCAAGGTTCTGGCCTCAGGCTCGGCGCCGTTGCACGGTAAGCAGCATTTCAACGAAAAGACCCTGGCGCCGGTCTTCGCCCGCCTGTCCGGCCAGTTCGAGTATGTCATCGTCGACAGCCCGCCGCTGCCGACCGTCTCGGATGGCATGATTTTCGGCAGCTTCGCGGATCTGATCCTGACGGTCGTCAGCGTGTCGCATACCCCGAAGCGGACGTTGAACATTCATAACGAACTGGTCGAAACGCTGGACCGGCCGCATGGCATCATCATCAATGAAGTCGAAGGCCAGGTGATGGGCGAGGGCGATGCTTACTTCATGACCGAGACCGCGCGCGGTCCGAAAATCGCCGGCTGGTTGAAGCGGTCTTAAGGAGAAGCAAGAGACTACTTTTTGTGAACAAAAAGTAGCAAAAAAACTTTGTTATGCTGGGCCCTGGGCGGCGTCACCGACAACGCCCAGGGCCCAGCATAATAAAAGTTTTTGCGCCGCTTTTTTCAAAAAGCGGCTGCTTATACCAGCCCGCCTTGCTTCTGACTCTCCCTGGGGGATTCCCAAGGCGGGGAATTTCCGATTCGATACCCTGATGGGGAGCTTCGCATCAGGGGGGGCTGTTATGGGGACGAAAGTAGCGATTACACGCCCGGATCATACGGGTGCAGAGTTGCGGGCCCTGTCGGCAAAATGCGCCGATGGTGCGCAGGTCCGTCGCATGCTGGCGTTGGCGCTGGTTTTGGATGGCCGGTCACGGAGCGAGGCTGCGGTGTTGAACGGCATGGACCGGCAAACCCTTCGTGATTGGGTACATCGTTACAACGAAGCTGGCATTGAGGGGCTGAAGTCTCGCAAAAGCCCTGGCCGTGAGCCCTATCTGACAACGCCACAAATGGCCGAACTGCGCGAATTGGTGATCAAGGGGCCCGATCCGGCGACCAACAAGGTGGTGCGTTGGCGGTGCGTGGACCTGCAGGCGGAAGTGGCGCGCCGCTGGTCGGTGGAGGTGCATGAAAGCACGATCGGCAAATGGCTGGGTGAGCTCGGCCTGACGCGATTGCAGCCGCGGCCCGTGCATCCCAAGAAGGATGCTGCGGCGGAAGCGACTTTTAAAAAAACTTCGCCAGTCTGGTGCGCGCCGCACTCATCGACACGGCGGCTGGCACGCCGATAGAAATTTGGTTCCAGGATGAGGCCAGGGTCGGTCAGAAGGGAGGTCACGCCTATATCTGGGCGCCACGTGGCTCACGGCCGCTGATGGTACGCGATAACCGCCATGACTCCGCCTACATCTTTGGTGCGATCTGTCCGCAGCGCGGCGTTGGGGCTGCGATCATCACGCCTGGTGCAAACACCGAGATGATGAACTTGCACTTGGCCGAAATCAGCACGCAAGTGGCACCGGGGGCCCACGCCATGCTGATCTGCGATGGCGCAGGCTGGCATCAGAAGGGCGAGCTCTTGAACATACCCGCGAATATGACCTTGCTGCCCCTGCCGCCCTACAGTCCCGAATTGAACCCCATGGAGAACGTCTGGGACTATCTTCGGCAGAACAAGCTCTGCGCCACGGTCTGGGACACATACGACGATATCGTGGAAGCCTGCAAAACCGCATGGAACTGGTTCATCGCCGATCCAGACCGCATCAACTCAATCGGTAGCCGCGATTGGGCATGTGTCAGTCTTTAGGCGGATTGGTATTAGAGGCCTTAGAGGATGGGGAGGACCTGTTCCCTCTTACCCCGGAAGAGGCAAAGAACGAGGCCCTGAGAGAGGCCTATGAAACGCCGTACATCGAAAAGTACGGCTATCATCACCCGACCTTTGAGGTTCTCGAAGCTCTGGTGATGACCAGCTTTGATACCGGGCCGGAAGCGGTGCCGATCGCCGAGATCAAGCCGTATCTGCGTCGGCATGGGGAGCGCTGGTTCCAGAGCAAGATCGAGTTTCATCTGAAGGCGTTGGTCAAAAAGGGGGCGCTGAAGTGGCAGGAGGGTGATACGACATGCACCCTATGTAAGATCGAGGAGACCGTCTAACGGTCTCGGACGTGAGCGGGGGTAACGGTCGGCCTGCCAACGGTGGAAGGGGAGAGATATGAGCCAGGAAGTTTTCAGCCGCTACGATTCTGCGGACTATCTCAAAACCGAAGAGGACATTGCGGGCTACCTTGAGGCCGCCGCCGAACTAGCGGGAGATGATCCTGCTTTCATGGCCCAGGCCAAAGCCCGGGCAAAAGCATTGTTGCAGAGGCTTGGAACGCCTGGGGACGTACGCAGTGACGAGGTCAATACAGGAGATAGACGATGAAGACGACGAAAAGACCTAGTCGCCTCGCTGCGGCCATTCTGGAAATGGCCGATGATCAGAACAGCCTTGGAATCATGGCTGATGAGGCCTTTAAAAAGGTTACGGTACGGCACGGTGGCAAGCCGCCGATGACAGCCGAGCCCATCAGCCCGGAAGGCACGCCCAAAGGAGCGTGATTCACTCAATTTGGGCAACTCCGCCTCAGGCGGTCAAACGACACGCGCAGCTGCGCCGCTGGCAGTGATATTCGTTCCAACAATTAAGAATCATGCACCACGCTGCTTCGGTCAGTGTTTCGCAGTGATTGTGCGACAGCACCGCGGCCCTGGATGCTACCAGACGTATCTACCCTCCAGATTAAAATTCTCTACGCTGGTGGTGCTGCCGAACTGCCCGCCCCAGATGGCGGCGAGACGCCAGGGGCCGTGCCCGGTCAGCGCGACGCCGACCGCGGGCGTGAACGCGCCCACTGGTGCGGCGAGCGCGGTTTCCCCGGCGGTGAAGGTTCCCAAGGTCTCGACATCCCGGACATGGGGATTGCCGAGCGTACCCGCCCCGCCCAGTTGGACCCAAGGCGTCAACGTGCCGTAGGCCACTGGCAGGTCGAGGCCCGCCGTCACGCCCGCCCCCAGCTCGGCGAGGCTCGTGGTCATCGCGTCGTAGCGCAGGTCCAGGATGCCGGCGCCCGTCTCGGTCGCGCTCCCCAGATTGGTATGCAGGTAGGCGGCCGATCCGTAGGGCGTCACGAAGAAACCCGGGCCGGTGAGCAGGGCGTACTGCATCCGCAGCGCCGCCGCCTCGTAGGCGCCGTTGCTGGCGGCCGTTGCCGTCTCGCCAAGGCTTGGCAAACCGCGGCTGAGAGTCTCCGCCAGATGACCGGCCCCGGCGCTGCCAGAGACCGTCAGCCGGTCGCGGGTATAGATGCCATAGCCCAGCAGCCCGAAGGACGTGCCGTCGACGCTGGAATCATCGCCATTCGTCGCCGTGTAGAGGTTGGAGACCGCGAGGCCGAGCACGAGGTTGGGCGAGACGCCAAATCCCTTGCCGACCACGTAGCCCTGCGCGTTGATGTCGTAGCCGTTGGCCTGCCCGAAACTGCCGAGGCCATGCAGCCAATAGCCCTGGTCGGTCCCGTCGCCGGCCGCTTCCGTCCCGTTCAAGGGCGCACTCAACGCGTCGAACAGCGCGCCATCCTGCGCGAAGTTGCTCGCCACATAGATGCGCCCGCTCGCGAAAGCGAGGGCGGCCGATGGGTCGGCGCTTTGCGAGGCCGGAGTCGGCGTCAGCTCCAGGGTCACGTCGTCCGCGCCATAGCTGACCGTCGGCGTGAGATAGGCGGCGAAGGCCGGGGTGTAGGAGTATGCCGTGAACTTGCCCGTCACGCCACCGGAAGCGGTCAGGATGTCGTACTGGCTGCCGACGCTGTAGGTGCCGCTGTCGACCTGCACGGCGAGCGTGCCGGCCAGGTTCGCGCTGCCGGTCACCTGCAATTGGTCGTAGCCGGTGCCGGCGACCGTGTTCGGCGTAATCTCGATGTTCAGCGTCCCGCCACTGTTTTGCGTGTAGTTGCCATCAACCGTCAGAATGCCGATCGTGCCGCCAGGGAACACCGCACCGTCATTGGTGACATTGCCGCCGATCGTGCCGTGGCCGCGCAGCTGCGCGCCGGCGTTGACCGCCACGTCGCCGCCCAGCACCGCACCGGGGTCGGCGGCGTCGCCCACCTCAAGCGTGCCGCCGTCGATCGTCGTCGTTCCCGCAAAACCCGAAGAATTGCCGTTCAGGATAGCCAAGCCACTGCCCTGCTTGACCAGGCTGCCGGTGCCCGCGATCGGACCGGACAGGATGGTGCTGTTGCCGTTGTTGTCGATCGTGCCGGTGCTGTCGACGGTTATGGCGTTGGCAATGTTAAGCCCGTTCACGCCTACCTGCAGTGTCCCGTTCTCGAAGATGACGGCGCCCGTGCCGAGCGCGGTATTGGTGATAACGTTAAGTGTGCTGCCGCCTTCTATTGTCGAGCCACCGGTATAGGTGTTGCTGCCGGCGAGGGTGGTTGTGCCCGCACCGGTAAAAATTAGGGCGCCGGTGCCCCCGATCGGACCGGACAGGGTGGTGCTGTTGCCGTTGTTGTCGATCGTGCCGGTGCTGTCGACGGTCATGGCGTTGGCAATGTCGAGCCCGTTCGCGCCTGCCTGCAGTGTCCCGTCCTCGAAGGTGACGGCGCCCGTGCCGAGCGCGGTGCTGGTGGTAACGTTAAGTGTGTTGCCGCCCTCAATCGTCGTGCCGCCAGAATAGGTGTTGGCGCCGGACAAGGTCAGCGTGCCCGAACCATCCTGGATCACCGATCCGGCACCGGTGATGGTGTTGCTCAGGGTCTGGGCGGTCGATTGATCGAGGGAGACGCTGCCGGTGCCATCTATTTCAATATTGCCAATGAGCACCGAACCGTTTTCCAGAATCAGCGTGTTGGTCCCACCGGTAAATTGAATGGCGGCACCATTTGCGCTCGGGCTGCCCTCGAGTGTGTCGCCGGCGCCACCGCTGCCGCCGGAGATAGTGCCGCTGTTGAAGATGGTAAGGTTTGCGCCGACGACACCAGCACCACCACCACCGCCACCACCACCAAGACCAGGCCCGAGGCCGGTGCCGCCATTGCCGCCATTGCCACCGGCAACAGCACCACCGGCATTGTTAAACAGGCCGCCACTGGAAAAAATGATGCCGTCGCCACCGCCACCGCCACCGCCACCGCCACCGAAATCACTCGAGCCGCCGTTGCCGCCGTTGCCACCCTGCAGCGTGCCCGCGTTGGCCACTTCGGTGTTTGCGGTCGACACAAAAACCGCGGCACCGCCGCCACCGCCGCCGCTGCTGATGGTGCTACTGCTAACCGCAGTGGTGCCTGCGCTGCCGTTGCCGCCGGTTTCGACCACATCAAAGGAGTTGGTCCCTTCTGCGACATACCTCACGCCACCGCCACTGCCGCCAACGGGAGACCCCGAGCTGGAACCGCCCTCCCCCCCATCGCCATTGCTGCCGCCGCTCCCGGCAGTGCCAATGCCATCGGTGCCGCCATCGCCACTGTTACCGCCATTCAGGCCAACCTGTGTCATACCACCCTGGCCAGGCGGTGTGGCAGCGCACACGGAACTACTGCATAGGAAAACACCTAGAGCAAAAGCTAGCTCGAACGGTGCCGCATGTCGTGACCGCAGCCTACCGTTTGGTTCGTGCAAAGATGCCATGTGTTCCGCCTGTTTTGGGAACCCTGATTGTTCCACCGGTTCAGCTAACTAAATGACAGATTGGCTTTTGAAAATACCGCCTGCTGGATTGCATAAGCGGTGACCTCACGCCAGCTCGACGACCATACCGATAATGAAGGAGAGCCAGGCATCCGTCGTCAGCTTCTATGGACCGGAGCACGGCATGGCTTTGCTGCAGAATTAGAGCTGGCCCCGGTTGTCTGAACAGTTCCCCGCGGAGGATAGGTGGATTTCTGCCGGGTTACGTTCGTTGCGGGGGCCAGGTTTTGGGTGCGAGGCTGGGAGGGCGGAGCCCGACCGGCGTCGCACCCAAAACCTGGCTGCGAAATATCATGCGGCCATCGCGGTCGGTGGTCGGTGTTGAAGATCTCCGGCTTGCCGAAGCGTGCCATGGCCTCCTCCAGAAGCCAATAAGTTGGTTGGCGGCGAGGATGCATGGTTGATCATCGATGACACGGCGTTGCCGAAGAAGCGACGCCACTCGGTCGGCGTTGCGCCACAATACGCCTCGGCACTTGGCAAGACCGCCAACTGTCAGTCTCTGGTTTCGGTGACGCTCGCATCGTGCGAGGTGCCGGTGATGGTGGGGCTTCGACTATTTCTGCCGGAGACCTGGACGGACGATCCCGAGCGCATGGCGCGGGCCCGTGTGCCGAAGGATCAACAGACTACGCTGACAAAACCGGAAATTGCGATTGAGGAGATCGACCGTGTCATCGCCTCCGGCGCGCGTTTCGGCTGTGCCACTACCCTTTCAACGCTAACTGCGGTGACGAAAGCGCTGGGTTCCAGCTCTCGATCAAGCCTTACGGAAGCGGCATATTGTACCACAAGTGAATACCCCAGCCGCTGATGGGTCGGCTGCCCTTTTATGCAGAGATCTTTGATGGCTTGATCAAGACCTCGGCTGGAATATGCAGTCGGTCGTGCAGCGCTCGGATCATCTCGATGGACATACCACGCCGGCGGTTGAGCACCTCAGAGACCCGGTTGCGTGTTCCTAGCATGGGCTCCAGATCCTTTCGAGATAGGCCCTGCTGATCCATTCGGAACAAGATCGCATCAACAGGGTCTGGCAGATCCATCGGAAAGTGCTCCTCCTCATATTTTTCAATGAGGGTCGCAAGGATATCCAACTGGTCACTCTCAGGACTGCCTTCGGCAGATCCCCAGAGAGTGGCAAGAGTCTTCATAGCCTCTTTGTAGTCGTCCTCAGTGTGAATTGGCTTGATATTAACCATTATATTTTACTCCAGCAGCATCAATATTATCGTACTCTTTGTGCGTCCCGATCCAGATAATCCACACAAGACCCTTGGCGTAATGGATTTCGACAATGAGCCTATGGTCATTTCCCTTGATATTGAACACAACACGAGAAGCAGTGACGATGCTCGCAGTTGCGTAGGATTGCTTCACCTCCGCTGAATTCACCCAGCTTGCTTTGTTCGCTTCTGCGAACCAGGCGTCCAGTGAAGTCTTTACCGCGGCTCGATCTTTGTTACCTTGGAGGCTTTCGACATAGGCAATCAGGGTCCTGCGGGCGATAATTCTCATGCCATTATGTAGCGCGATCCCAATTTGGGATCAACCCACCCCCTTTTTACCCCAGCCGCTGAGACAGTATAGAATGTGTTGCAAAACTCGCAGACTTCTACAAACCTCGTCTTCCCCCGTTTTTTCAGTGGGTTAGGCTTTGCATATCGCCGGATCGCCGATAAGGGCTCGAGGATTTTGAGGCTTTGGCTACGAATGGTAAGGGCAGGGTTTCCGCCAAATTTAATACATATCGATTGGCCAACAGCTTCACCGATAGCGTCCGATTCCACCCCCCACGACCGGCAAAAGAGCCGCGATTTAAAAAGAGATGAGGGATGAGATCACGATTGGGACGAGAAAAGAGATAAGGAATGCGTTTCGGGTGATCTACGTGGCGAAGTTCGATGACATGATTTACGTGCTGCACTTCTTTCAGAAGAAGACGCAGCAGACCAGCAAAGGAGACCTTGAAGTGGCGACGCGTCGCTTCAAGGAATTGATGAAGGAGCTAAAGCTATGACCAACAATCGTTTTTCGAGCGTGTGGGACGCGATCGAGGATACCCCCGCACAGGCCGAAAATATGAAACTGCGGTCGTCCCTGATGATGGCCCTCAAGGACCATATCGCGCGCCGGGGGCTGACCCAGAGCGAGGCGGCGAAGGCGTTTGGCGTCACCCAGACCCGGATTTCCGATCTTATGCGCGGCAAGATCGAGCTTTTTAGCTTGGATATGCTGGCAGTAGCCGATCTTCACGTGGAAATGCGCGTGACTCCCCAGGAAAACACAACACTATCATAATTGGTAAAAGTCAATTAAAGCGATTCTAACACCGCCTTTCTTAGATCTGAGGAATGAGCTGGCCCCCGTAGTGAGGACCACTTCCGACTGGGATTAAGGTGGGGTCGGTGCCGTTCCATCTTTCATAAAAATTAAGCTGCTTGCTGCTGTTGTGGCTGTGGGTATGTGGGCAACGCGTTAGCGTTGTCCAAGCGA
>NZ_DASXFO010000095.1:0-21039 GCF_036489515.1 Acidocella sp. | reverse complement strand
GGCGGCGGGCTTCGCCTCTTCGGGCGCGGTTTCCATGCTCTTGGCTGGTTTGGCGGTTTTCACGGCTGGCTTGTCGGTGGTTTTGGCTTTGGGGGTGGCGGTCTCGTTTTCCGCCGTATCGTCGAGTTTGACGGCTTTCTTCACCGTCATGGTCTTCTGCTTCTCGCTCATACCCACTCCGCTACAATCGCAAACCGGGCGCGACCCATGCCGCGCCCGGTTCTGATGCAACAGTATAGCAGAGTTTTGGCCTCCCGTCACGGGCGGCGGGAAATGGCCTTACGGCGTGCCGGGTTTTGGCGAGAGCAGCGCCTCTTTGCCGGGCTTGTCTTTCCACTCGTCGGCGTCGGCCGGGGCTGTGCCCTTGCGGGTGATGTTCGGCCAGCTCTTGGCGAAGTCGCGGTTGCGTTCGGCCCAGGCGGTGGCGCGGTCGTCGCTGTCCGGCAGGATCGCCTCGGCCGGGCATTCCGGTTCGCACACGCCGCAATCGATGCACTCGTCCGGGTGGATGACCAGCATGTTCTCGCCGACATAGAAGCAGTCGACCGGGCAGACCTCGACGCAGTCCATATATTTGCACTTGATGCAGTTTTCGGTGACCACATAGGTCATCAGGCACTCTCCACAACAGGTCGTCGCGCGTCCGGGCCGCGCGGCAAAAAATTATGCGCCGGGTATGCGCGAGGCGTGGCGTTAACGCAAGCGACGCGCTCAGCCGGAAACAATTTCCTTATACAACGTCTGCGCTTGGGGCGCACTCTCGCGGCGCTTGGCCAGAGCGAGCACCTCGATCACCACCACGCCGCGCGGCAGCGGCAGGGTCAGGATGTCGCCAGGGCGCAGGCGGGCGTGCGGCTTTTCGGTCGGCTGGCGGTTGATGCGCACATGGCCGCGGGCGATGAGCGAGGCTGCCACCGCCCGCGTCTTGCAGAATCTCGCGTAGAACAGGAATTTATCCAGCCGTTGCCAGCCGGTATCTTCCTCGTCCATGTCCGCTTAGCGGACCACCAGCCGCAGCGCCGCCAGTGCTGCGAAGGGGCTGTCCTCGGAGACCTCGACCGGTTTTTCCACCGGCTTGGGCGCCGGCCGGGCGGGACGTGTTGACGTTTTCGCGCCTGGCGCCGGTCGGGCGACGGGAGCATCGGGCCGTGGCTCCATGCGGCGCCGGCCCAGCATCGACGGCGCCGGCGGCCCGTAATATTTCTCGCCCAGCGTCGCCGCTTGGATCACGCGGAAGCCCAGCACGTGCAGCACCGGCGAGAGCTGGTCGGGCTTGAGCCCCATGCGCGAGCCGAGAGTGGGCGGCAGCAGCACCGGGTGCTTGCGCACCAGATAATGCATTTCGCGCACCAGCCGTTCCGCCACGTCGAGGCGCACCATCACCGGGCCGGCCGGCAGCCAGCCCATGCTCAGTGCGAAATCCTCGCCCCAATTATCGGGCATCGGCGCCGACACAAGGCCCGGGGCCGGCAGCTCCGGCGGGTTGCGGTCGCGCCACACGCCCCAGAGCAGTGCGCGCAGCCAGGCAGCGCCCGGCTTCAGCACAGCCGGCATATAGAGCGCGAAGCGCCCAGCATCGAGCCCGGCTTTCTTCATGACCTGGCGCAGCTCGTGCGGCACCGGCTCCGCCGGCATCACACCGGATTCCTCGCCGAGGCGGAACATGATCCCGCGCAGTTCCGGCGCCGGGTTCTCCATCGCGGTGAGCAGCGGGCCGAGCCGCTTGGTCATTTCAGCGGCCAGATAGGCGCTGAGCCGCGCGCGCAGGCTCTCGCGGGCCAGGCCGTCGAGGAACTCGGAATGGACGATCTCCACCGCCGGCTTCAGCAGGCTCGAGCCCTTGCGCAGCTTGGCGATCTTCGCATTTTCCCACACGATGTGGCGGTCCTCGGTCAGGCTGAACGCGTCGTCGGCCGCGGTTTCGGCGCGGACGATGCGGCGCGGCATTTCCTGCCCCAGCGCGCGCCTGGCGGCGCGCAGCACCAGTTTCTTCTCCGCGCCCTGGGTGGCAGGGTCGGGATGAAACACGAACCCCTCGACATGGCCGACTTCATGGCCTTCTACCAGAACCACGCCGCGGGCGGAAACCACCGCCTGCAGCTCTTCCGCCTCAGAATCTTCAAGCCGTCTCGTCAAGTGTGCTGCCCTCTTATCCACAAACCGCGCCATGAGCTTCACGTGCAGCGTGTCGGAGATTCTATCCTCCACCTCGCGTGCACGCCTGGCCCAGGGCGTCGCGTCCCTCATCCAGTCCGCCCTGGCCGTTATATACGCCCAAACACGAACATCCGTTAACCGCTGCATCAAGGTATCAATGTCGCCTTCGATCTTGTCCAGAGACTCGATCTCGTCGCGCACCCAGGCCTCCGGCAAACTGCCGCTGTTGCGCAGATGTCCGAACACCCGGCCGCAGAGTTTTACATGAGCATCCGTCGCCAGTTTTCGGAAATCCGGGATCTGGCAGGCCTCCCAAAGCAGACGCGTCGCCGCCCTGCCCTGTGCTGCTTTGGCGATGTCGGCATCGTTGTGCAGCGCCGCCAGGGTCAGCAGGTCGGTCGCGTCCTGGCCGCGCACCAGGCCGGGCTGCGCCGGCGCCGCCATCAGGCTGTCCAGCAGCGCGTTCACCGAGGAGAAATCCAGCGCCGAGTTGCGCCAGCACAATTGCTCCAGCGGCTCGAAGGCGTGCGTCTCCACCGCCGTGACCAGTTCGTCGCCCAACGGCGGACAATCGGCGGTGACGCCGAACGTGCCGTCGCGCATGCCGCGCCCTGCCCGTCCCGCGATCTGCGCCATCTCGGTTGCCAGCAGCATCCGCGGCCGGTGCCCGTCGAATTTCGACAGGCCGGCAAAGCCGACATGGTCGACATCCATGTTCAGGCCCATGCCGATGGCGTCCGTCGCCACCAGGAAATCGACTTCCTTCTCCTGGTACAGCGCCACCTGGGCGTTGCGCGTGCGGGGGCTCAGGCGCCCCATTACCACCGCGCAGCCGCCGCGCCGGCGGCGCACCGCCTCGGCGATCGCGTAAACCTCGGCCGCCGAGAACGCCACCACCGCCGAACGCGGCGGCAGGCGCGAGAGCTTCACCGGCCCGGCATAGGTCAGCTCGGAGAGCCGCGGGCGCGTCTCGATTTCGGCATCCGGGATCAACCGTTTCAACAGCTTGCGGATGGTCTCCGCGCCCAGAAACATGGTCTCCACCATGCCGCGCGCATGCAGCAGACGGTCGGTGAACACATGCCCGCGGTCCGGGTCGGCGCAAAGCTGGATCTCGTCCACCGCCACGAACTCGACCTTGCGGTCCAGCGGCATCGCCTCCACCGTGCAGGAAAACCATTTGGCGCCGGGTGGGACGATCTTCTCCTCGCCGGTGATCAGCGCGACATTGCGAATGCCCTTGCGCGCCACCATCCGGTCATAATTCTCCCGCGCCAGCAGCCGCAACGGAAACCCGATGATGCCGGACGAGTGACCCAACAGACGCTCAATCGCCAGATGCGTCTTGCCGGTGTTGGTGGGGCCAAGCACGGCCTTCACCCGGGGAGTAAAGCCGGACATGAGGCCAATGTTAAGTCGTTTGGCGCTGTTTGCCAAACAGGAGCCGGTTTTGGGGGTAAGGGCAGGGCCCCGGACCCCAATAACACAACGTTAATAAATTTAAGGGGTCAAGGGCCTCCCGGCCCCAGGGCTTCGACGGCGTCGATGCGGACGGACCCCGCTCGGAGAAGGGTAGGGAAGGCTTCTTTTTGTGAACAAAAAGCGGCCGCTTTCTTATCTGCGACCGCTCCCGCGGCGCAGAAAACGCCAGCCAGCAGCGTTGCTTCCAGCAGCAAGGCGGAGCCGAGGCCGAGATGGTTGGCGATCAGCCCGATCAGCGCCGGCCCGGCCAGGAAGCCGGCATAGCCGACGCCGACCACGGCCGGCACCGCGTGATGCGCGTCCATGCCTTTGATCCGCGTGGCGGCGCTGAAAATCAGCGGCGCGATGTTGCCGGTGCCGATCCCGACCAGGCCGAAGCCGATGATCCCGGCGAGGCCGGAGGGCACCAGCACGGCCAGCAACAGCCCGCTGATGGCGGCGACGCAACCCAGCCGCGCCAGCGTGGCGGCGCCCAGACGCATCGCCACCCGGTCGCCGAGCAGGCGCGCGCCGGCCGAGGCAACCGCGAAGGCGGAGTAGCCGAAGGTCGCGCTCGCGAGCGGCATGTCGCGCGAGAAATGCAGGAAAATCGCGCTCCAATCGGTGGCCGCTCCTTCGGTGAGAAAGGTGGCAAAGCAGCACAGGCCGAGCACCAGGGTGGCGCGGTTGGGCAGAGCGAAGGCCGGGCCGGCGGGCGCATCGGCGGTGTTGGGGATCAGTTTGGTCGCCTGGGTCAGGGCGCCCAGCACCAGCAGCGCGTCGAGCGTGGCGCAGGTGGCGTAGGAAAAGCCGGCCCGGAGCAGAAAACTCGTCAGCACGGTGATGACGAGGCTGCCCAGGCTGTAGCAGCCATGGAAGCCGGACATCTGCAGCCGGCCGCTGAGCCGCTCGATCACAGCACCTTGCGCGTTCAGGGCGACGTCCAGGGCGCCGAACAGCGCGCCGTAGAGCAACAGGAGGGCGGTGAAGCTGGCCGGCGTCGGTGCCATGCTCAGCGCCGGGAGCAGGGCGCCGTATACCAGCCCGGAGGCGAGGATGACCGCGCGGCTGCCCCAGCGCGCCACCGCCATGCCGGCGAAGGGCATGCAGATGATCCCGCCGCTGCCGCCGGCCAGCAGCATCAACCCGAGCGTACCGTCATCGAGATCGAAGCGGAGTTTTGTGTAGGGAACGGTCACTGCCCAGACCGAGAGCCCGACCCCGGCCATGCCGAACACCAGGCGCATGGTCCGCAATTTCGCGGCCAGCTCCGCGCGATGCATCATGGTGTTGGTTTACTCGATTGATCTGAAGCTGGGGCCTATCGCGGGGGATGCTGGGTGGTCAAGGCAAAGCATAGAAAGAAGCCGCTTTTTGGAAAAAGCGGCGCAAAAACTTTTTGCTATGCTGGGCTATGGGCGTTGTCACAGACAACGCCCATAGCCCAAATTAATAAAGTTTTTTTGCTACTTTTTGTTCACAAAAAGTAGCCTTCCTTCGCTTCACGCCCGGCGACGGCCGGCCACCGCGTGGTAGATGACCAGCACGACCACCGCACCGACCACCGCGACGAACAGGCTGTAGAGATTGAAGCCGGTTACTGGCACCGCGCCCAGCGCATTGAAAATCGCGCCGCCGACAAGGGCGCCGACGATGCCGAGTATCATATCCATCATCGGCCCGCGCCCGTGATTGTCGACGATATGGCTACCGATCCAACCGGCGATAAGTCCAAGCACAATCCATCCAATAATCGACATTTCCTGCCTCCACAGTGCTTACGGAAGAGACATGGCGGCTATGCTTGTGCGCGCAAGCCGCGCCGAGATTCCTTAACGAAACGGCAATGATTATTTTAGGTCGCGCAAAAGGCTGGAGGCCGTTTTCAGCCGGCGCGCCTCAAGGCCCTGCCAGATCAAGAGCACCGGCACGGCGATGACGAAATCCCGGGCGCGGCGCATCAGCGAGAGCGACAGCGCGATATCCGGCGGCACGCCGAAAATACCGCCCAGCAGGGTATAGGCCGCCTCCTGGACGCCGACCCGGCCGGGGATGAAGAAGGCCAGGGCCATGATCGCGTGCAGCATCGCCTCGATGCAGATCGCATCCGTGTAGGTGATATCCACGCCGAGCGCATGGAAGCCGATATACGAGGCGGTGGCGGTGCCGAACCAGCAGACGAGGTGGAAGAACGCCGACCAGGCGAGCCGGCCGCGCTCGCCATACATGACGTTCAGGGCCGCCTGCAGCTTGGCGATGTTGGTCGCCGCTCCCTCGCCGGCGGCGCCGGCGATCCGGGTTGCGAGGCCCCGGAACAGTTTGGCGCCGCTGCCGCGCTGCGCCAGGATCAGCCCGACCCCCATGAGCACGGCGAGGCACAGGCCGATGGTGACCGGCATCAGCAGGTCGCTGCCCGGCGAGAGGCGCGAGAGGATCGACAGGCCGATGCCGATGAATACCAACTGGGCGAGAAATTCCGTGGTGATGTCGCCGAGGGTGGAAGCGGTGGCGTCGGTGGCGTTGACCCCGCTCAGCGTGATCACCCGCGCCCCCAGCACATAGCCGCCGACCTGGCTGAAGGGCAGGAACTCGCCGGTGGCGTCGCGCACCAGCCGTCCCCAGGTGCACAGCCAGAAGCTGCCCCGCATGCGGCTGCGCAGCAGCATCCGCCAGCATAGGCCGAGGCCCAGCGTGATGACCAGTTGGGCGATGATGTAGGAGACGAAGCCTGTGGCGCTCACCGAGGTAAGCACGTGCAGCACGTCGCCAGCGCCAAAATAGATGACCAAAGCGGTCACCACGGCGACACCGGCCAATGCGAAGAGGGCCGGCAGCAATCGGAGTTTCTGTTTCAAGACTACTTCTTTGGTCGGACGAAAAGGCGGGCCATGCGCGCCAGGCGCGGCATGGTGGTGGGGCGTAACAAGCGCTGATCATAGCCGGCCATGCGCTTCTTGTCTTCCTCCAGGGCGATATCGATCAGCACGGCAGGGTCCATCTCATCGCTCAGCGCCTTGGAGCCGTTCATGGTGAAATTGGCGTCCGCACCTTCCAGCCCGTCGACGCTGCGGGCGATGCCGATGCGCTCCCAGATCAGGAAGGCCCAGACCGCGGCGGTCTTTACCGCGAAATAGGGGCGGCGCCAGAGCGGCATGTTCGCCTTGTGCCAGGCGATCCAGTTGGTGAAGAACAGGATATGCCGGCCTTCCTCCTGCACCACCGGCTCGAAGGTCTCGACCAGGTCAATGGGGAAGAAGCCGGAGCGGCGCGCCATCTCGAACAGGCCGTAAGCGAAGAAGCTGTCGATGCACTCGGAATAGCCGGTGACCATGAACCCCCATTCGGCGTCTTTCGGCAGCGCATAGGTTTCCTCCGGCTGCATCGGGATGTCGTAGGCGGCGACCAGGCGGGACAGCACGTCGCGGTGCCTTGATTCCTCGCCGGCCATGTGCTGCAGCGCCTGGCGCAGCGCCGCATTCGGGATGGTTTTCGCGTAGTTCTCGATGCGCATCGAGGCCTTGATCTCGGTCTGCACCGCGATATCCCAGATCGGCAGCGAGGTGATGCGTTGCAACGTGTCCGGGTCGAGTTTCGGCCAGTTCAGCACTGACGGCTTGTACGGGTTGTAGGTGGCCTTCAGCAGCTGCGTCAGCATCTTGAAATGTTCGTCGCTGCCGATCCTGATCCTGCCCGGCACCGGGTAATCCCAGTTTCGTGCATTGTGGTCGGCGGTGGCGACAGCTGACTCGCTCATGCTCTTTCCTCAGGTTGCACCAAAAGCCGCAATGCGTTCTACAGCAGCACAGCCGCCGCCGGTATATGGCGCTGGTAGCGTGGCTTGTGAACCATGGGGTGAGGCTTGGGGCAGGGTGATCTGACGTTGGTGACGGGGGCGACCGGGTTCGTCGGCGCCGCGGTGGCGCGCGCGCTGGCGCAAGCCGGGCATCGTCTGCGCCTGACCGTCCGGCGCGGCAGTGATCGTCGCAATGTCAAGGATTTGGCCGCCGAGCTGGTCGAACTCGACCTCGCGGAGCCGGCCGGTTTCGCCAGCGCGCTCAAAGGCTGCCGTTATCTGTTCCATGTCGCCGCCGATTACCGGCTCTGGGTGCCCGACGAGGCGGCGATGCGCCGCGTCAACATCGACGGCACGGTCGCACTGCTGCGCGCCGCCGCCGTCGCCGGGGTGGAACGCAGCCTCTATACGAGTTCGGTCGCGGCCCTGGGCCTGACCGCGGATGGCAGCCCGGCCGACGAGACCACCAAAATCAAGCCCGAGCATCATGCCGGCGCGTACAAAAAATCGAAATACGACGCCGAGCAGGCGGTGCGGGCGCTGGCCGCTGCGGGCCAGGACATCGTGATCGTCAACCCGGCCGCCCCGGTCGGCCCCGGCGACGTCAAGCCGACCCCGACCGGGCAGATGATTCTCGATGCCGCGCGCGGCAAAATGCCGGCCTATGTCGATACCGGGCTGAACGTGGTGCATGTGGACGATGTCGCCGCCGGGCATCTGCTGGCCCTGGAACGGGGCGTGGCCGGCCAGGCCTATATTCTGGGCTCCGAAAACCTCATGCTGCGCGAGCTGTTGGCGCTGATCGCCACCCAGGCCGGACGCAAGCCGCCGGCGCTGCGTTTGCCGATCACGCCGCTGATGCCGCTCGCCTGGGCGATGGAACGCGTCGCCAACGTTACCGGCAAGCCGCCGCTGATGACCCCCGACATCCTCACCATGGCCCGCAAAAAAATGTTCTTCTCGTCGGCAAAAGCGCAAGCCGAGCTGGGCTATGCGCCGCGCCCGGCCGCCGAGGCGGTGGCCGGGGCACTCGCCTGGTTCCGCGCGGAGGGCTACCTGAAATGATCGCGACCCTCGCTCTGCTCATCTGGCTCTACCTGTTCTTCCGGCATGGGGATTTCTGGAAGTCCGCACCGGAACTGCAGCCGGCGCTGCCCGGCGAGCTGCCGGCGGTGGACATCGTCATCCCCGCCCGCGACGAGGCGGAGACGATCGGCGCGGTGATCGCCTCGCTGGTGACCCAGGATTATGCCGGTCCGTTCCGGGTGATCCTGGTCGACGACAATTCCACCGACGGCACGGCCGCACTCGCCGGCGCGCACGAAAAGCTGACGATCATCACCGGCCAGCCGAAACCGGCCGGCTGGTCGGGCAAGCTCTGGGCGCTGTCGCAAGGCGTGGCAGCCAGCAGCGCGGAAATCCTGCTTTTCGCGGATGCCGACATCACTCATGATCCGCGCCAGCTCTCATCGCTGGTGGCAAGGCTGCTCAACCCGCGGGTGGACATGGTCTCGGAGATGGTGAAGCTGAATTGCACGTCCTGGCCGGAGCGGTTCCTGGTTCCGGCCTTCGTGTATTTCTTCCAGATGCTCTACCCGTTTGCGAAGGTGAACGACCCGCTTTCCGCCACCGCGGCGGCGGCGGGCGGCACGGTGCTGGTGCGCCGCGCGGCCTTGGGCCGGATCGGCGGGCTGGAGCGCATCAAGGGCGCGCTGATCGACGATGTGTCGCTGGCGACCGAGCTCAAGAAATTCGGCCCGATCTTTCTCGGCCATTCCGGCCTCGCCACCTCGATCCGCCCGTATCCGCATGTCGCCGACATCTGGAACATGATCACCCGCACCGCCTTCACCCAGTTGCGCTATTCCGGGCTGGTCCTGGCCGGCACGATCATCGGCCTGGCGCTGGTCTGGCTGGTCGCACCTTACGAAATCCTGTTCGGCCATGGCTGGCGCTTCGCCGCCGGGCTCATCGCATACGTGCTGGCGGTGGTCAGCTATCTGCCCACCCTGGCGCGCTACCGTCAGCCGAAAATCCTTGCTCTCACGCTGCCGCTGATCGCGTTGTTCTACATGGCCGCGACACTCGGCTCGGCCTGGAATTACTGGCGCGGCACCGGGGCAAAATGGAAAAGCCGTGACTATGGAGCGACATCGTGACCGCCAATGACAACGTCTCCACACCGGTGCCGCCCGCCTCCGCGCCGAATGTCGAATCCTGGTCCGGCAAGGATCGCGGGGACGAGAATTTCCCGGTCGGTTCCTGGCTGATCCGCAAGGAGCTGCGCGACCATGTGCACGCCTATTACACTTTCGCCCGCAACGCCGACGACATTTCCGACAGTTTTCAGCTCCCGCCGGACCAGAAAATCGCAAGACTGAACGCGATGGAAGAGGTGCTGATGGGCGTGCGGACGGACGGTTCGCCAAGTGCCGAGAAACTACGGGAATCCCTGGGCCAGTCGGGTGTCACGGAACTCCATGCGCGCGAATTGCTGGTGGCGTTCCGTCAGGACGCGGTGAAGAACCGCTATGCGAACTGGGGGGAGTTGATGGAGTATTGCCGCTATTCCGCCGCCCCGGTCGGGCGCTATGTGCTCGATCTGCATGGCGAGGACCGCGCCACCTGGGGGCCTTCGGATGCGCTGTGCGCATCGCTGCAGGTGCTCAACCATTTGCAGGATTGCGCCAAGGACCTACGCGATCTGGACCGCTGCTACATCCCGCAGGACTGGCTGCGCGAGGCCGGGCTTTCCACCGACGACGTGGCGCGGCCGGAGACCATGCCGGGCCTGCGCGCCGTGTTCGACCGGATGCTCGCCGCCACCGACGAGCTGAACCGCGCCGCCGCGGAGCTGCCGCGCCGGGTGAAGGCGCGCCGCCTGCGGGTCGAGACCGCGATCATTTGCAGCCTGGCCCGGCGCCTGACCGAGCACCTCAAGGGCGGCGATCCGCTGGCCATGCGGGTCAAGCTGAGCAAGGCGGACTTCCTGGCCGCGACTCTCGCAGGCTTGAGATTCGCAGCATGACCCAGGAGGATATCGACTTCGTCACCGCTTTGGTGAAGCAGGCGGGCACATCCTTTTATCACGGCATGAAGGTCCTGCCGCCGGCGCGGCGCGATGCGATGTACGGCATCTACGCCTTCTGCCGCGTGGTGGACGACATCGCCGACGAGGAGGGAGATTTCGCCGCCAAGCAGGTCGCGCTGGATGAATGGCGGGGCAGAGTCGGGGAATTGTTCCAAGGCCGTACCACCGATGCCATCACCCGTGTGCTGGGCAACGCAGTGCAGGCCTATGATCTACGCCGCGAGGATTTTCTCGCGGTGATCGACGGCATGGAGATGGATGCGGGCGACCCGATCATCGCACCCCCGCTCGCCGAGCTCGACCTTTATTGCGACCGCGTCGCCTCGGCGGTCGGTCGGCTTTCGGTGCGGGTTTTCGGCGATGCCGGCGCTGCCGCGCAGGAGACCGCCTACGCGCTGGGCCGCGCTTTGCAGCTCACCAACATCTTGCGCGATGTGGGCGAGGATGCGGAACGCGGGCGCATCTATCTGCCGCGCGAGTTTCTGGACGATGCCGGCATCGCGCCCGATCCGGCGACGCTGCTCGCAGCCCCGGCGCTGCCGCAACTCTGCGCCCGGCTGGCGGACATGGCGGAAGCCTATTTTGCCCAGGCCGAAGCGGCGATGGCGCGGTCCGACCGCGCCGCGATGCGCCCGGCCAGCATGATGGCCGCGAGCTACAAGCCGCTGCTCACAATGCTGCGGGCGCAAAACTTCGATTACGCGAAGGGCCGCGTCTCCTTGCCGAAATGGCGCAAGCTCCTGCTTGCGGCGCGGTTGCTGCTCGGCCGATGAGCGTCCATGTCATCGGCGCCGGCCTCGCCGGCCTCGCCGCGGCCTGCGCGCTCACCGATCGCGGCCATCATGTCGTGCTGTTCGAGGCGGCGAAGGCGGCCGGCGGCCGGGCCCGCTCCTATGTCGACCCGGTGCTCGGCTGCCGCATCGATAACGGCAATCATCTGCTCCTCTCGGGTAATATCGCCGCACTTTCCTATCTGCACCGGATCGGCGCTGCCCGTTCGCTGGCCGGCCCGGCCGAGCCGGTGTTTCCGTTCATCGACCTGCAATCGGGCCGGAGCTGGCGGCTGCATTTGAATCAGGGACGCTTCCCCTGGTGGATTTTCTCGTCCTCCCGGCGCGTGCCGGGGACGGGCTTACGTCACTACGCGGCGCTGCTGAAACTGCGCCGGGCGCGGCGCCAGGACCTGGTGGCGGATCTGGTCGGGCGCGGCCCGCTCTATCGCAACCTGCTGGAGCCGTTCGCCATCGCGGCGCTGAACACCATGCCGGACATTGCCTCGGCGGCGCCGCTGCGGGCGGTGCTGGCCGAGACCATCGAGCGTGGCGGGGCCGCTTCCGTGCCGCGCTATGCCCGCATTGGCCTGTCGGAGAGCTTCATCGACCCGGCACTGGAATGGTTGAGCGCCAAGGGCGCGGACATCCGCCTCGGCGAGCGGGTCACGGCGCTCAACCCCGCCCAGGCGACGGTGCTGGCGGTGCCGCCCTGGATCGCCGCTTCGCTGGTGCCGGGGCTGACCGTGCCGGACGAATACGAATCCATCTGCAACCTGCATTTCCGCCACAGCCTGGGGCAGGAAGGCTTTTGGGGGCTGATCGGCGGCACGACGGAATGGGTTTTCGCGCGCCCCGACATGCTCTCCGTCACCATCTCCGCCGCCAACCGCTACGCCGACATCGACAACGACACCATGGCAGCGCGGGTCTGGGGCGAACTATCCCGCGCCTTCAACCTCCCTGCGGAAATGCCGCTGCACCGGGTGGTGTGGGAAAAGCGCGCCACCTTCGCCTGCACCCCGGCGCAGCTGGGCCGCCGCCCGGGCGCCAGAACGCCCAACCCGAACTTGGTGCTGGCCGGCGACTGGACCGATACCGGCCTGCCCGCCACCATCGAGGGGGCGATACGCTCCGGCAATAATGCCGCCGCGGCGCTGCTCCAGCCGATAGGATAAGAAGGAAGACTACTTTTTGTGAACAAAAAGTAGCAAAAAAACTTTGCTATGCTGGGCCATGGGCGTTGTCGGCGACGACGCCCATGGCCCAGCATAATCAAAAGTTTTTGCGCCGCTTTTTTCAAAAAGCGGCTACTTTCCTCTCCCCGCGAAGCCGGCCTATACAGCGCCGATGAGTACACGCCTGGATTTATCGATCGCCCGCGCCGATGCTTCGCTGCGCCAGGAGCAGCGTCAGGACGGGCATTTTGTCTATGAGCTCGAGGCGGATGCGACGATCCCCGCCGAATATGTGCTGCTGGAGCATTATCTCGACCGCATCGAGCCGGAGCTGGAGCGCAAAATCGGCGTGTATCTGCGCCGCATCCAGGGCGATCATGCGACCAATCCGGGCGGCTGGCCGCTGTTCCATGGCGGCAAGTTCGATCTTTCGGCCTCCGTCAAAGCCTATTTCGCGCTGAAAGCCCTCGGCGACAGCCCCGATGCGCCGCATATGGTGCGCGCCCGCGAGCTGATTCTTAAAGCTGGCGGCGCCGAGCGCAGCAACGTATTCACCCGCATCCAGCTCGCTCTGTTCGGCGCGGTGCCTTGGGATGCCTGCCCGGTGATGCCGGTCGAGCTGGTGCTGATGCCGCGCTGGTTCCCGATCACCATGCGCAAGATCTCCTATTGGTCGCGCACGGTGCTGACGCCGCTGCTGGTGCTGATGGCGAAGAAGCCGCAGGCCCGCAATCCTCGCAACATCCGCATCGATGAGCTGTTTCGCAGGCCCCCGACGCAGATCAAGGACTGGATCCGCGGGCCATACAAATCCGCCTGGGGGCCGGTGTTCAAGGGGCTCGACAGCGCCTTGCGCCCAATGGAGCCGCATTTCCCGGCCAGGAACCGCGCCCGCGCCATCGCGAAGGCGCAAAAATTCATCATCGAGCGGCTGAATGGCGAGGATGGGCTGGGCGCGATCTATCCCGCAATGGCGAACGCGGCGATGATGTTCGACCTGCTGGGGGACCGGCAAAATTTCGACATCGCCTATGGTTCGGTGAAGAAGCTGCTGGTGGTGCAGGACGACGAGGCCTATTGCCAGCCTTGCCTGTCGCCGGTCTGGGACACGGGCCTTGCCGCGCATGCGCTGGCCGAGGCCGGCAGCGACGCGCCAGTGGGCGCCGCCTGCGACTGGCTGATCCCGCGCCAGATCCTCGACGTGGCCGGCGACTGGGCGGACAACACGCCCGGCACCCGGCCCGGCGGCTGGGCGTTCCAGTACAACAACGCCCATTACCCGGACGTCGACGACACCGCCGTGGTCGGCATGATTATGCACCGCACGAAAGACCCGGCCTATGAGCAGGCGATTTCGCGGGCGCGCGAATGGATCATCGGGATGCAATCGCCGAACGGCGCCTGGGGCGCGTTCGACATCAACAACGACCGGCAATATCTGAACCACATCCCCTTCGCCGATCATGGCGCGCTACTCGACCCGCCGACCGAGGACGTGACGGCGCGCTGCGTCTCCTTCCTGGCCCAGCTGGGTCATGCGGAGGACCGGCCGGCGATCGCGCGCGGGATCGCTTATATGCGCGCGACGCAGAAGCCGGATGGCTCCTGGTTCGGCCGCTGGGGCACCAACTACATCTACGGCACCTGGTCGGTGCTGTGCGCGCTGAATGCCGCCGGCGTGGATCAGGGCGACCCGGCGGTGACCCGCGCCGTGGCCTGGCTGGTCTCGAAACAGCGTGTGGATGGCGGTTGGGGCGAGGATTGCGAGAGCTATGGCGACGCCCCGCCCGGCGAGTTCCACGGCGCGGCCGAGCAGAGCCTGCCCAGCCAGACGGCTTGGGCGATCCTCGGGCTGATGGCGGCCGGGCAGGTGGACCATGCGGCCGTGCAGCGCGGGGTCGCCTTCCTGCAGAACACCCAGGACGCGCAAGGTAGCTGGACGGAAAAAGCCTATAACGCGGTCGGATTCCCGCGGGTGTTCTACCTCAAATACCACGGCTATCCACGGTTTTTTCCGCTGCTGGCGCTGAGCAGGTATCGCAACCTGCTGGCTTCGAATGACCGCCAGGTGAAGTTCGGGTTTTAAGAAAGCGGCCGCTTTTTGAAAAAAGCGGCGCAAAAACTTCTTCTATGCTGGGGCATGGGCGTTGTCGGTGACAAAGCCCGTGGCCCAGCATAGCAACGGGCTTGGCTACCGGCTTTTGTTTGAGCATTCTCTGAAATTGGTGCCGTAGGGTTTTGGATCCCATTGCTTCGTCCCCTTCTTCCGGGCAGATTACGGGCAGTTTCGTGACAGGTTAGGATCCCAGATGGCGGAAGCTTACGGCGCGGCGCTCGGCCCCAGGTCGCCCATGGATGCGGATGCCGTCCGCGCGGCCTATGCCCGCCAGGCCGGCTCTTATGATAACTGGTTCGGCGTGGTCTCCCGCCATGCGCGCCGCGAAGCGGTGAACAGCGTGAACCGCACCGCAGGCGAACAGGTGCTGGAGGTCGGCGTCGGCACCGGCCTGGCTTTGCCGTTCTATGGCGCGGAGAAGCGTGTCACCGGCATCGACCTGTCCGGGGACATGCTGAAACGGGCGCGCGGGCGCGTCCTCGCGGGCGGCTTGCGCAATGTCGAGGCGCTGCTGGAGATGGACGCGCAGGCGACCAGCTTCGAGACCGGGCAGTTCGACATCGCGGTGGCGATGTTCGTGGCCTCGGTGGTGCCGGACCCGCACGCTCTGGTGGCCGAATTGCGCCGGATCGTCCGTCCCGGCGGACGGATCATTTTCGTCAACCATTTCGCGCAGGATCGCGGCCTCATCGCTTGGATAGAGCGCGCGCTGGCGCCGGCCTCCTCCAAGCTCGGCTGGCATCCGGATTTCCATTTCCGCCATATTTTCAGCTCGGCCGATCTGGCAGGCGCAAAAATCACGCCGATGCGCCCGTTCGGCCTGTTCCGGCTGGTTGAACTCGGCAACTAGCAGAAAAAAGCGGCGCAAAAACTTTTGGGCGTAGCTGGGCCATGGGCGTTGTCAGCGCCAACGCCCATGGCCCAGCATAACAAAGTTTTTTTGCTTCTTTTTGTTCACAAAAAGAAGTCTTCCCCTTTCGCTTCCCTGAGAAGGTCTCATCACTGAGTCCTATCGTTCGATAACTTGATTCTCTCAGGCGGGGCTTCTATCACTTCCAGGTGAAACCAGACCGGTCGGTTAGGCCGGCGGCACCGGGAAACGAATCGAATGAAGCGGAGCTTGAAAATTGGTCTGGGGGCATGTGCGGTACTACTGCTCGGCGTCCGGCTGGCGCTCGCCCAATCCGACCCGACCAGCGCCGCCAATGCCTATGTCGACGCGCCGCATGACTGGCAGATGTGGTTCCCCGCCGCCGGCAGCCCGATGCAGGCGCATATCGACTGGCTGATGCAGTACGTGCTGTGGATCATGGCCGGGGTGGTCGGCTTTGTCGGCATCCTGATGGGCTATGCGATGTACCGCTTCCGCGCCTCCCGCAACCCGAGGCCGGGTCATGTCACGCATAACACGCTGATCGAGGTGACCTGGATCGTCGTGCCGACCTTGCTGCTGGCGGTGATCATCATCCCCTCGATCAACCTGATCTATTACGAGGCCGATGACAGCAACCCGTATATGACCGTCACGGTCACCGGGCATCAATGGTACTGGGAATACAACTATAATGCCGTGCCGGGGCTCGATTACACCAGCTACATGATCCCGGACAACGAGCTGAAGCCGGGCCAGTTGCGCCGGCTCTCGGTGGATCATCCGCTGGTCCTGCCGATCGGCAAGAAGATCCGCTTCAACATCACCAGCAGTGATGTGCTGCATGGCTTCTACCTCCCCTCGTTGGGCGTGCAGCGTTACGCCATCCCCGGCACCATCGTGACGAGCTGGACCGAGATCCCCAAGGCCGGGACCTATTACGGGGAGTGCAACCAGATCTGTGGCGAAGGCCATGACGCCATGCCGATCGAGATCAAGGCGGTGCCGATGGCGGACTACCTGGCCTGGGTGAAGGTCGCGCAGGCCGATTACACGGAAAACACCGTGCCGGCTTCGCCCTTGTCCTCGCCGCTGCCGCGCAACCAGTTCGCCGACGCCGCCCCCGGCGCGGCCAGCCCAAGGTAAGGAGCGAACATGTCCTCCACCACGCACGACACCGAGGTCGCCCACGGTCATGACGCGCATGGCCACGCGCACCCGAGCTTCGTCCGCCGCTGGCTGATGAGCACCAACCACAAGGATATCGGCACGCTCTACATCACCATGGCGGTGGTCGGCGCCTGCGTCGGCGGCGTGCTGTCGATGATCATGCGCACGCAGCTGATGTATCCGCACAACACCCTCATCACCGACGGCAATGAGTGGAACGCGATCATCACCGCGCACGGGCTGATCATGATCTTCTGGTTCGTGATGCCGGCGCTGATCGGCGGGTTCGGCAACTGGTTCGTGCCGATGATGATCGGCGCGCCGGACATGGCCTTTCCGCGGCTCAACAATATGAGCTTCTGGTTCCTCGTCATGGGCTTCATTTTCGTCATGCTCGGCCTGCTGCTGGGCCATGGCGCGGGTGCGGGGTGGACGCTGTATCCGCCGCTCATCAACGCCCGCTATTCGCCGGGCATCGCCACCGATTTCTCGCTGTTCTCGCTGCATCTGGCCGGTATTTCCTCGCTGCTGGGCGCGATCAATTTCATCGCGACGATCCTCAACATGCGCGCGCCCGGCATGACGCTGCACAAGATGCCGCTGTTCTGCTGGGCGATTCTGGTCACCGCGTTCTTGCTCCTGCTGGCGATCCCGGTGCTGGCGGGTGCGGTGACGATGCTGATCATGGACCGCAATTTCGGCACCTCGTTCTTCGAGCCCGCCGGCGGCGGCGATCCGGTGCTGTTCCAGCATCTGTTCTGGTTCTTCGGCCATCCGGAAGTCTACATCATGATCCTGCCGGCCTTCGGCATCATCAGCCATGTGGTCTCGACCTTTTCGAGGAAGCCGATCTTCGGCTATCTCGGCATGGCCTATGCCATGGTGGTGATCGGCTTCGTCGGTTTCGTGGTCTGGGCGCACCACATGTTCATCTCCGGCATCAGCACCGACAGCCGCATCTATTTCGAGGTGGCGACGCTGGTCATTGCCGTGCCGACCGGCATCAAGGTGTTCTCCTGGATCGCGACGATGTGGGGCGGGTCGATCGAGTTCAAGACGCCGATGCTCTGGGCGATGGGCTTCATCTTCCTGTTCGTCATCGGCGGCGCCACCGGCGTGGTGCTGGCCAATGCCGGGCTCGACCAGGAGCTGCATAACGACTACTTCCTGATCGCGCATTTTCATTACGTGCTGTCGATGGGGGCTGCTTTCGGAATTTTCACCGGGTTCTACTACTGGATCGGCAAGATGTCCGGCCACCAATACCCGGAATTCTGGGGCAAGGTGCATTTCTGGACCTTCTTCATCGGGGTCAATCTCACCTTCTTCCCGCAGCATTTTCTGGGCCTGGCAGGCATGCCGCGGCGCTATCCGGATTATCCCGATGCGTTCGCCGGCTGGAATTTCGTCTCCTCGGTCGGAGCATGGATTTCCGGCGTGTCCACCCTGATTTTTTTCTACATCCTCTATCGCATTTTCACCTCGAAAGAGGTGCTGGCCGACAATTATTGGGGCGAGGGGGCGACGACGCTGGAATGGGTGGTGCCGTCGCCGGCGCCACACCACACGTTTGAAGATGTACCGGTCATCCGCTGAAGGGATATGAGAGGATGTATAACATGAAACTAACCAAGCCGCGCCGGAGTGCCGCATGAGCGGCGTCCTTTTGGGCGCGCAACCGGGCGCCACGGCCGGGGACTGGCTGGCGCTGCTGAAGCCGCGCGTGATGACGCTGGTGGTGTTCACCGGCGCGATCGGACTGGTGATCGCGCCGCATCGCCTCAACCCGGTGCTGGCGCTCACAGCCATCCTCTGCATCGCCGTGGCCTCCGGGGCGGCCGGGGCGATCAACATGTGGTATGACCGCGACATCGACGCGGTGATGAAGCGCACCGTCAACCGGCCGATCCCGGCCGGGCGGATTTCGCCGGCCGGCGCGCTCGGCTATGGCATCGTGCTGGCCTGCGCGGCGGTGGTGGTCATGGCGATGGCGACCAACCTTATCGCCGCCGCGGTGCTGGCGCTGTCCATCGGCTTCTACGTGTTCATCTACACGATGTGGCTGAAGCGCAGCACGCCGCAGAACATCGTCATCGGCGGCGCGGCCGGGGCGTTTCCACCGGTCATCGGCTGGGCCGCCGCCACCGGCTCGATCGGCGTGCTGCCACTGCTGCTGTTCGCCATCGTGTTTTTCTGGACGCCGCCGCATTTCTGGTCGCTCTCGCTCTACGCCTCGGGCGATTACGCGCGCGCCGGCGTGCCGATGCTCCCGGTGGTGAAGGGGGCCCGGCATACCCGCGTCTGCATCATGGTCTACTCGCTGGTGCTGCTGCCGATTTCCCTGATCCCCTATATTCTGGGGCTGATGGGGCCGATCTATGGTGTGACGGCGCTGGCCACCGGCCTGCTGTTCGCATTCTATTGCTGGCGTGTGCTGTATGACCGGCAGGACGCGCGGGGCAACAGCCTGACGCGTAACGCGCCGGCCCGCGCCGCGTTCAAATACTCGATCCTGTATCTGTTCATCCTGTTCGGCGCCTGTGCCGCGGATCGGCTGCTCTGATGAAGGGGATGCCCCGCACCGAGCTGGCGCAAAGCGATTGGACTCCGGAGGCGCGCGCGGAATTCCTGCGCCGCCGCCGCGGCCGTAATTTTTTGCTCCTCGCCGCCTTGGGGGGCTTCTGCCTGGTGATCTACGCCATCGCGTTGGTGAAACTGCACCAATACGGGACGATGTGGTGAGGATGTCGGCCGGGATCTGAAAAAAGCGTTCGAGACTGCGCAAGAAAAAAATGGAGGGATAGGATGAGCGGCTCAGCCCAGACGGCAACGGAGCAGATCAAGGCCACGGTGCCGCATCCGTATCATCTGGTCACGCCCAGTCTCTGGCCGCTCTGCGGCGCGGCCTCGGCGATGCTGATCGCCGCCGGCATCATCTTCGTCGCGCATTTCGGCAATTATATCGTGCTCGCCATTGGGTTCGTCGGGGCGGCCACCACCATGTATGTCTGGTGGCGGGATGTGATCGCGGAATCCCGCACGCCCGGCCTGCACAAGCTGATCACGCAGATCGGCATGCGCTACGGCATGGCGCTGTTCATCGCCTCGGAGGTGATGTTCTTCGTCTCGTTCTTCTGGAACTATTTCAATTACTTCTTCTTCCCCGACAAAATGGGCACGGCCTTCGCCGCGGTCTGGCCGCCGCAGGGGGTCACCACGATCGACCCGTACGCGATCCCGCTGTTCAACACGATGACGCTGCTGCTCTCCGGCACCACCGTCACCTGGGCGCATCATGCGCTGATCGAGGGCAATAACCGCGACACGGTGCGCGGCCTGGCGCTGACGGTCATGCTCGGCCTGATGTTCCTGTGCGGCCAGGCCTGGGAATATACGCACTCGCCGTTTCCCTTCTATCATGGCGGCATCTATCCCTCCTCCTTCTTCATCGCCACCGGCTTTCATGGCTTTCACGTGATCGTCGGCACCTGCTTTCTAACCGTGTGTTTGTTCAGGGCGATGAAGGGGCAGTTCACGCCGCAGCGGCATTTCGGCTTCGAAGCGGCTGCCTGGTACTGGCATTTCGTGGACGTGGTGTGGCTGTTCCTGTTCGTCTGCATCTACTATCTGGGCCGCAGTGCCATTGTCGCCGGTTAGAGGAAAGAAGCCGCTTTTTAAAAAAAGCGGCGCAAAAATTTTTATTCGCCTGGGCCATGGGCGTTGTCGGCGACAAGCCCATGGCCCAGCGTTAGCAAAGTTTTTTTGCTTCTTTTTGTTAACAAAAAGAAGCCTTCTCCCTCGTTTGCTTGGCCTTGCCTAAACCATGCTCGTGAACTGGCGCCGGCTGATTGCACCCGGCATTGCGGCCTTCCTTACGTTTTGGCTGTTGATCGCGCTCGGCGTATGGCAGTTGCACCGGCTGAAATGGAAGGAAGGCATTCTCGCCGCCATCCACCAGGCGGAGATTTCCGCGCCGATTCCGTTGCCCGCACGTCCCACCCCGTTCGAGAAAGTTTCCATTGCCGGCAGCTGGATTCCCGGCAAGGCCGCGCTGTACGGCGACGAGGTGCACGACACACCGGATGGTCCGGTGCAGGGCGGCGAACTCGTCATGCCGCTTCGGCGGCCGAACGGGCAGGTGGTGCTGGTCGATGTCGGCTGGGTGCAGCAGCAGCGCCCGGTGCCGCTCGCCGAACCGCCGGGGCTGACCGAGGCGGTCGGCTACCTGCATGCGCCGGCCACGCCGGGCTGGTTCGCCGGCACGGATGATCCGGGGCAGGGGCTGTATTACACGCTCGACCCGCAGAAAATTGGCGCCGGCATGGGGATCAGGGTCGCGCCCTATGTGCTCATTGCCATGGGGCCGAAGCCGCCGCCGGGCAGCACCGTACCGCAGCCCGCCCAGGCATTGCCGACACCGCCCAATAACCAC
>NZ_DASXFO010000094.1:0-32820 GCF_036489515.1 Acidocella sp. | reverse complement strand
ACGGGTGAAAGAAGCAGTAACAGGCATCGCAAAGCTCCGGTTCCAGGGGGGATTCGCGTCTGAATAACAAGACCTCCGTCCCCTGCCAACAGGTTTTCGGCCCGAGGAAAGCGGCACAAAAACGATTATTCACCTGGGCCTGAGGCGCTGAAATTGCACGGGCCCAGATCAACAAAGTTTTTTGGCTTCTTGTTGTTCACAAAAAGAAGCCCTTTTTCCTTTGCCTGCCCTAGCCCGCCTTATGGCTAGGCAATCTTCTCCAAAGCCTGGGTCAGATCGTCGGTCAGGTCCTGAACATCCTCAAGCCCGACCGAAAGCCGCACGGTACCGTCGGTGATGCCGAGCCTGGCCCGCTCCTCGGCGCCGATGCGCATATGCGTGGTCGTGGCCGGATGCGTGGCGAGGGATTTCGTGTCGCCCAGATTGTTGGAAATGCTGATGATGCGGAACGCGTTCATCATCGCGAAGGCCGCCGCCTTGCCGCCCTTCAGCTCGAAAGTCACCAGCGTGCCGCCGCCGCTCATCTGCGCCATCGCCAGCGCCCGCTGCGGATGCGAGGGCAGGGTGGGGTACAGGCTGCGCGCGACCTGCGGCGCGGCTTCCAGGAAAATGGCGATCGCCTCGGCCGATTTCGACTGCGCGGCGACGCGCAAGCCCATCGTCTCCAGCCCTTTCAGGATCACCCAGGCGTTGAACGGCGAGAGCGACGGGCCGGTGTTGCGGAAGAACGGCTGGAACACCTCCTCGATCCATTTCTTGGTCCCGAGCACGGCACCGCCGAGCACACGGCCCTGCCCGTCCATATGCTTGGTCGCGGAATAGACCACCACATCGGCGCCGAGCTCGAACGGCTTTTGCAGCAGCGGGGTCGCGAACACATTATCCACCACCACCAGCGCGCCGGCTTCATGGGCAAGCCCGCTCACCGCGCGAAAATCGACGATCTCCAGCATCGGGTTGGAGGGGCTCTCCAGCAGCACCAGCGCCGCCGGCCGGCGCAGCGCCGCGCGCCAGGCGTCCAGATCGGCGCCGTCCACGAATTCGGTCGCGATGCCGTATTGCGGCAGCAAGGTGCTGACGATCCAGTGGCAGGAGCCGAACAGCGCCCGCGCCGCCACCACCCGGTCACCCGCCTTCAGGCCGCACAGCATCGCCGCGCTCACCGCCGCCATGCCGGTCGCGGTGCAGCGGCAGGCCTCCGCGCCCTCGATCGCGGCCAGCTTCTGCTCCAGCATGCTCACGGTCGGGTTGGCAAAGCGCGAGTACTGGAAATGCTCGAGCTGGTTGGCGAATACTGCCTCGGCCATGTCGGCGCTCTCATAGACGAAGCCGGAGGTCAGGAAGAGCGCCTCGGCGTTCTCGTCGAGATTGGAGCGGATGCGCCCGGCATGGATCAGCTGAGTCGCGGGACGGAGTTTCGGAGCGGGATCGGACATGGCGCGGCCTTTCGTTCAACAAGACGCCCGGCCACGGGAAGACATGACGCCTGCTCCGGCGAACTGCCGGTCATACAGGGTCACAGCCTCTTTAGCGCGCTTGTTTTGCTCCCAACGCCGGTCCTTAGAGCAGGACCCACGCCAGCCTCGCCGCAATCCGGCCGGACAAATCACGAGGTCAGCCACCGCTATCGCGGCCGGCTGGCGCGGTCAATGCCGTCGGAGCGCTTGCGCGGGTCTTACCACGTTGGACCGCTTGCGCGGTGTGGGCCGCCAGACTATGGAGGGGGCAGCGCGGGTATGATGTAATGGTAGCCTGCTAGCTTCCCAAGCTCGATGCGCGGGTTCGATTCCCGCTACCCGCTCCAATTTCCCGTCTGGCGATGTCCGTTGACGGTTGAAAAAACCCCTGATTTCAGATACTTTTGGTCAGTTTCTGGTTGGCAGTGACTGCCTCCGTCTGCCTGCAACCGCGGAAGATGGGGGCCTAATTTGGGGGCCTTAAAAAGCCACCAGTCAAGGACGCCTCGCGCCGCTCCGCGCGATGGCCGCAAGATGCGGCCATCCTTGACACTACCTGCGCGCCGTGGCCGTTCGGCAGTAGGTCGGGGCGAAGGAACAGGTGCGCTTGTGGTCGAACAAAGGAACGTTTCGACACAGTTCAGGGGGCATCTGCGACGCCCCCTAGTCGTAGGGTCATTACCGTTAGATGCAGCAATTTGGATTTGGGGCTTTATTGGGGGCCTTATGTAAAATAGAATTCAGGAAATAGGCTATTTTTCATATAGATATTTGTTATTATTCGATTCCCGCTACCGCCAGGGCCGCGCTGTTTCAGCGCCGCTTGGCTCGAAAAACGGCCACTTCCCTCTCTCCAAACCCCCCGCACCGCCACAAAAAAACCCGCCAGCCTCAGGGCCGACGGGTCAAGTCAACAGGGAGGCTTCACGTCTGGGAGACGTTGGGACAAAGTCCCAATCCGGCCCCTTGGGACCGGACGACGTCCGGCTCACACCGGACATGTTGTATATAGGCCACAACAAAAGATTATTAAGTGTTAAAACAGTAATGTTGCCGGGGCCCGGGCGGCGCCATCTAACGCCCCACCGGCAAAACCCGCCAAATCTCTGGGAATTACGGCTTGGCGCCGTTACGCTCGGAAATGCTGTTCACGAGAAAGTCACGGAACACCGAGACGCGCTTGCTGTTCCGGAGTTCCTCCGGATAGACGAAGTACATGTCGACATTCGGCTTCTTCACTTCCGGCAGGATCGCCACCAGCCCGGTCTGATCCTGCACCAGGTAGTCCGGCACAGCACCGATGCCCATGCCGGCGCGGATGCAGATCAGCATCGCCTGCAGCGAGTTCACTTCCATCAGCCCACGGCGCGGGGTGCCGTCCTTGCGGCCGACCTCAGCCAGCCAGTTCACATCCAGCACCGGCGGCTTGCGGTCGCCGAACAGGATCAGCTTGTGATTATCGAGATCCTCGGCGCTCTGCGGCGTGCCATGGGCCTTGAGATAGTCCGGCGAGGCCCAGATCTGGCTGCGGATCTCGCCCAGATGGCGCTGCACCAAGTCGGGCTGGCGCGGCGGATGCATGCGGATCGCCACATCCGCCTCGCGCATCGCGAGGTCGAGATCGCTGTCATCGAGCAGCAGCGACACGGTCACGTCCGGGTGTTGGGCGAGAAACTGTTTCAGCCGCGGCGCCAGCCAGGTGACGCCGAAACTATGCGTGGTGGTCACCTTCAGGCGTCCGGCCGGCTTCTCCTTGCTCTCCGCCAGCAACGCCTCGGTCATCGCCAGCTTGGCGAACACCTCGCGCACGGTGCGGTTCAGCGCCTCGCCCTGTTCGGTGAGGATCAGCCCACGCGCATGGCGATGGAACAGCGGCACCGACAGCGCCTCCTCCAGCGCGGAAATCTGCCGCGATACCGCCGACTGGCTAAGATTGAGGGTATCCCCCGCATGGGTGAAGCTGCCCGCCTCCGCCACCGCGTGGAAGACGCGCAACTTGTCCCAATCCATTTTCTGACTTGTCATTCTGCTGCCTCGCTGACCTGAAGCGGGATATTGCTCAAGAACCGCTCCGCCTCGAGCGCCGCCATGCACCCGGTGCCGGCGGCCGTCACCGCCTGACGGTAGATCTTGTCCTGAACGTCGCCCGCTGCGAATACGCCAGGAATGGAGGTTTCGGTGGTGCCGGGCCGGGTGACGATGTAGCCCTCGTCATCTCTCGTCACCTGGCCGGCGAAAATTTCGGTGGTCGGCGAATGGCCGATGGCGATGAACACGCCGTCGACCGGCAATTCCTGCGCCACACCGGTCTTGGCATGCTTCAGCCGCATCCCGGTGACCACGGCGGGCGCGCCGCCGCCCAGAATTTCGTCCAGCTCATGGTCCCAGACCACGGAAATCTTGTCGTTGGCGAACAGCCGGTCCTGGAGGATCCGCTCGGCCCGCAGGCGGTCGCGGCGATGCACCAGCGTCACGTGGCTGGCATGATGGGTGAGGTAGAGCGCCTCCTCCACCGCGGTGTTGCCACCGCCGATCACCGCCACGCGCTTGCCCCGGTAAAAGAACCCGTCGCAGGTGGCGCAGGCGGAAACCCCGGCGCCCTGATAGCGCCGCTCGGACGGCAGGCCGAGCCAGCGGGCCTGCGCGCCGGTGGCGATGATCACCGCGTCGGCGGCAAATTCCAGCCCGCCATCGGTCCAGACACGGAACGGCCGGGTGGAAAAATCGACCTCGGTGACGAGATCGTAGAGGATCTCCGTGCCGACATGCTCGGCCTGCTTCGCCATCTGCTCCATCAGCCAGGGGCCCTGGATGGTTTCGGCGAAACCGGGATAGTTTTCCACGTCGGTGGTGATCGTGAGCTGACCGCCCGGCTGCAGCCCGGCGATCATAACCGGCGCGAGATTCGCCCGGGCCGCATAAATTGCGGCAGTGTATCCCGCCGGCCCCGCACCGATGATCAGTACCGGGATCTTTCTCGCCTCAGCCATGGTCGTCATTATCCGCTGCATTAGGTCGCGGGCTTACATATCCGCTCACGTGACGCCGTTACAAGTCGTTAAGCCCGCTTCCAGATTATATATGCATGATGTGTTGCCACTTTAACGCGCACAAAATGTTGTTTGTCGGGGCGGGCTTGTTTCTGAACGGCTATGGGCAAACCGTCTCACAGAAATTATATTGCGCAAGACAACCTACGGATCATCAGGACTAATCATGCAGCGTGAGCCAGACCCCATCAATCTCGACGAGATCGATCGCCGGATTATCTCGGAACTTCAGGGCGATGGCCGGATGACCAATGTCGAGCTTGCCCGGCGCGCCGGGATTTCGCCGCCGCCGTGCCTGCGGCGGGTGCGCCGGCTCGAGGAGGCGGGCTATATCCAAGGTTACCATGCCCAGACCGACGGCCAGAAGCTCGGCTGGCAGATCTCCTTTTTCGTGATCGTCGGGCTGGAGAGCCAGAAGCAGGTGGTGCTGGACGGTTTCGAATCCCTGGTCGCCTCCTGGCCGGAGGTGCGGGAATGCCACATGATCCGCGGCGGCGGCGACTTCCTGCTCAAGCTGGTGGCGCGCGACGCCGTGCATGAGAACCAGCTCACCGCCAAGCTGACCGGCGCCGTGCATGTCGCCAAGGTGCAGACCTTGCAGACGATCCGCACCAGCCGGGCGCTGGCCGGCGTGCCGATGGAACGAGCGCATGGCTGAGGCCTCGATCCTGCTGGCCGCGATCCTCGTCGATCTGGCCTGCAGGGTCTTTCCCGCCCGGCTGCCCTATCTGTTCCCCTTCGTTTTCAACGCGCCAGTCTTTTGCGCCTGCTGGCTCACTCTGCTCTGGTATTTTCGCGGATTATCCCGCACCGCGAGGCCGGACCGGCCAGGACCGGCGCGGCGCGGATTTTTCCTCGCCGGGCTGGCCGGCATCTATTTCGTGCTGCAGACGCATTTCGAATATTTCGCGCAGCATATGTTCTTCCTGAACCGCATCCAGGCGGTGATGCTGGGCATGGTGGCGCCCTTCGGCATCGCCATCGGCTGGATGCCGGACGTGCTGCGGCGCGGCGCACCTTCCTGGCTCACCCAAACCTTCGACGCCCTCGCCACGACACGCGGCGTAAGATTTCTCTGCCACCCGGTCCCGGCGATGGCGGTGTTTCTGCTCACCACCGATCTCTGGCTGATCCCGGCGGTGCACTTCGTCGCGATGATCAATCCAACCCTGTATGCGGTGATGAACCTCTCCTGCCTCGCCGGCGGGCTGCTGTTCTGGCTGGTGGTGCTGGACCCGCGCCCCCACCCACCGGCGCGGTTTTCCTATCTCACCCGCGCCGCCGCCGGCTTCCTGGTGATGTTCCCGCAGATCGTGATCAGCGCCTATATCGCCCTGACCACGCGCGACCTGTACGCCTTCTACACGCTATGCGGCCGCATCTTCCCCAATATCAGCCCGGCCTACGACCAGATGCTGGGCGGACTGATCCAGTGGATTCCGCCGGGCATGATGAACACCGCGGCGCTGATCATCGGGCTGAACGCGCTGCGCCTCGCCGATCAGAAAGCCGAGGAGCATTTTGTCCCGCCGCCCGGCGCGAAAATATATGAAGCGAAGTGGACAGGGCGTTAGAAAAAAGCAGCCGCTTTTAAAAAAGCGGCGCAAAAATTTTTGCTCCGCTGGGTCATGGGCGTTGTCGGCTACAACGCCCATGACCCAGCATAATAAAGTTTTTTTGCTTCTTTTTGTTCACAAAAAGAAGCCTTTTCTTTCCTTCGCTCTAAATGCTGTGCCGCGCGAATAGCCCGGCGATGATGAGGAGGAGGAGCACCACCAGCAGCACGATCCACCAACGCAAGCGGGGTGCGGACCGGGGCTGGGATTCGGCGCCGATGCTGCGGCGGCGTTCCGGTGGCGCCGGTTCATCGCCGCGCGCTGCGTGATCGCGTTTGGTCAGGAATTTCGGCAGGTTTTCGGTGGTGACGTGGTCGGGCCTTGAAGGAGCTTCCGGCGGCACGAAGGCTTGAGGTTCGGGCGCAGCAGGTTCCGGCACGGCAGACTCCGCCGCCTCCTGCCGCCATTGGTGGCCGCAACGCTCACAGCGGAGCCGCCGGCCGGCCGCCAGGGCCGTATCCGGGATGTCATATTCGGTGGAACAGTGAGGGCATGTTAGACGCATGGCAATGACCCGCATGACAGTTTTGCCCGCGCCACGCAATAACGCCGGGCGAGCCTCCGGAAACAGCAGAAAGCACGGTTTCCGCCTTGCCGCACGCCGCCCTGACACGGCAGAAAGAGACGCGGATAAAGTTTAGGACTGGGATGGTCAGGTTCGAAGATGTTTGGCTGCGCTACCGCCACCCGGCGAGGCAGGACGACGCAGAGACCGCGGTGCTGCGCGGCCTCACCTTTGAAATTCCCGATGGCGGGTTCCGCTGGCTCACCGGCCCATCCGGCGCCGGCAAGACCAGCCTGCTGAAGCTGATCTATCTGGCCGAGCATCCCAGCCGCGGCCGGATCGACATCATGGGCACGCATGTGGCGCGACTCTCCCGGCGGGACGCGGCGCTGCTGCGCCGCCGGATCGGTGTTGTCTACCAGGATTTCCGCCTGCTCGGCCATCTTTCCGCTTATGACAACGTGGCGCTGCCGATGCGCCTGGCGCGGCGCAGCGAGGCGCATATCCGCGCCGACGTGGCGGAGATTCTGCGCTGGGTCGGGTTGTCCGGCCGGCTCGAGGCGCGGCCCGACGAATTGTCCGGCGGCGAACAGCAGCGTGTGGCCATCGCCCGCGCGGTGATCGGCCGGCCCAAGCTGCTGGTGGCCGACGAGCCCACCGGCAATCTCGACGACGAACAGGCGCAGCGGCTGATGATGCTGATCACGGCACTCAACCAGCTCGGCACCACGGTGATCATCGCCACCCACAATACCGGGCTCGTGGAGCGCTATCCGGCGCCGCGGCTGGAAATGGCCGATGGCCAGCTGATCGCCCATGGTTAAGCGCAAGGACCATCTCGGCCTCAGCACCGGGCTGACCGACTGGCTGCTGCCGGTGCTGGTGGCGGCGATGAGCTTTCTTGCCGCCTTGGCCCTGGCCGGCACGCTGGCGAGCGCGGTGCTGGCGGCGCAATGGCGCAGCGACACCGCGAGCGCGCTGACCGTGCAAGTGACCGAGCCGCAGGCGCCGGATGCGGCGGGCGCGCAGAGCCGGGCCACAGCGGTCTTGGCGGCGCTGTCATCCGCGCCCGGCATCGCCGGCGCCGCCATCATGAGCGCCGACCAGCTGAACCAGCTTTTGGCGCCCTGGCTCGGCGCGGATGTCGCGCAACTGGCGCTGCCGGTGCCGGCGGTGATCACCGCCACATGGCAGGGCGCGGAAAACACCGACGCACTGGCCGCGTCCTTGCAGAAAATAGCGCCCGGCACGCTGGTCAGCACCGGCTCGGCCTGGGCGGCGCGGGTCGTTTCCCTCACCTCCAGCCTGCAGGACAGCGCCGCCGCGGTGCTGGTGATCGTAGCCCTGGTCGCGGCCGCGGTGGTGGCGGTGGCGACCCGCGCCGGCCTCGCGCAGCGGCGCGAGGCGATCGAGATCGTTCACGGCCTTGGCGCCCTCGATGCCGACATCGCCGCGAGCTTCGCCGCCCGCGCCACGCTGCTCACCGTCGTCGGCGCGCTGATCGGCGGGGTTTTGGCCCTGCCGGTGCTGGTCTGGCTGGCGTCACTGGCCGCCCCCTTCTCCGGTTTTGCGCCGGACAGCATCGTTCCGGGCTTGCCACCGGCTTTATGGGTGTCCCTGCCGGTGCTGCCACTCGCCGCCGCGGCGATCGGCTGGAGTACCGCCCAGCTGACCGTGCACGGCTGGCTGCGGCGGTTGGCTTAGAGAATGTCAGAAAGAGGAAAGCAGCCGCTTTTTTCAAAAAGCGGCGCAAAAACTTTTGCTATGCTGGGCCATGGGCGTTGTCGGGGACAAAGCCCATGGCCCAGCATAACAAAGTTTTTTTGCTACTTTTTGTTCACAAAAAGTAGTCCTTCCCTTTCGCTATTGCTCCCATGACTCGCCGCCCGCTCTATCACCGCCGCCCGCATTTCAGCGTCCTGCGCCAATTCTATCGGCTGGTCCTGCTGCTCTGCGCCGCCTGGGTGGTCGGCTTCGCCCTCTATCTCGTCGATGTGGCAACCGTTTCACCGCCGAATCCCATGCCGCGGGCTGACGGCATCGTCGCGCTGACCGGTGGCGACGACCGGGTGAGCGCCGGACTCGCGCTGCTCGCGCAGCATGACGCGCCGCGGCTGCTGATCTCCGGCGCCGGACGCGGCACCTATCTCGGCGACTTCACGTCCGACGACGTCAGCGCCGCCACGCGCTATGCCGGCGACATCACCCTTGGCCATATGGCCGGTACCACCTATGGCAACGCGCTGGAGGCGGCGGACTGGGCTCATACCTACCACCTGCGGACGCTGATCATCGTCACCGCCGACTATCACATGCCGCGTGCCATGCTGGAGATGCACAGGCACCTGCCGGGGATCAGGCTGATCCCCGCCCCGGTACGGCCGCCCGCCATGAACGATCTGTTCAGCCTGCCGACAATCCGGCTATTGAGCAGTGAATACACCAAATACCTTGTTGTCCGCCTCGGCCTGCGCCGGGTCGCGGTGATCTTCATCAAAATGGACTGACTCCCCTGCGCTTCCTCCGCTCCCTCACCTTCAACCTCGTGATGTTCGGCTCAGGGCTGATGCTCAGCCTCTGGGGCACGGGCCTGCGTGTCGTGGCACCGCAACGCCTGACGCCTCTGGCACAACTCTGGGCCCGGATCTGCCTCGCCACGCTACGGCTGTGCTGCGGCATCGAAGTCCGCGTTGAGGGGCTGGAGAACCTGCCGCCCGGCGGCGCGATCATCGCCGCACAGCACCAATCCGCCCTGGATATTCTGGTCTGGCTGGTGGCACTGCCTTATCCGGCTTTGGTGTTCAAAACGGAATTGCGGAAAATCCCCGTGTTCGGGCCGTTGCTGGCACCGTCCGGGATGATCCCTGTGGACCGCGACGGCGCCGCACCGGCCTTGCGAAAACTGCTACAGGATTGCCGCGCCGCCGCCGCCGCCGGGCGCCAGGTGGTGATTTTCCCCGAAGGCACGCGCGTTGCCCCCGGCGCGCGCGTCGACCTGCAGCCCGGCATCGTCGCTTTGGCAAAAGCCGCCGGCGTGCCGGTGCTCCCCGCCGCCACCGATTCCGGCACTTGCTGGGGACCGCGCGCCTTCGCCAAAACACCCGGCACCGTGCGTGTCAGGCTTCTGCCCCCCCTACCCGCAGGATTACCGCGTGACAAAATCATCACGGAACTCACCAGCGTTTATTACGGCGGAAGTTAAAGCGAAGGAGCAAAAAACTTTGCTCCGCTGGGCCATGGGCGTTGGCGCGGACACCGCCCATGGCCCAGCATAACAAAAATTTTTACGCCGCTTTTTTTAAAAAGCGGCCGCTTTCTTCCACCTAACCCGGGAGTTCGATCACCACACGCAAGCCGCCGCCCGGCCGGTCGAGGAGCAGAAGATCCCCGCCATGCGCGCCGATAATGTCCTTGGCGATGGCAAGGCCAAGCCCGGTGCCGCCGGGATCGGCGCTCTCGAACGGGCGCAGCATGGTCTCGCGCCGCGCCGCCGGAATCCCCGGCCCGTCATCGTCGATGATGATGCGCAAGCTGCGGCTGGTGCTTGTCGCCACCAGCCAGATATGCCGTGCATGGCGACGGGCATTATCCACCAGATTGGTTATCGCACGACGGATCGCCTCTGGCCGCAGCGTCGCGACCAGGCTGTCCGGCACATCGCAATCGATCACAGCACCACTGCGCCGCGCCGCCACCGCCACATCGTCGAGCAGGAGTGAAATATCGGTGGGCGCCGCCTGCTCGCTGCCCTCGCCACGGGCGAAGCTGAGATAGACGGAAATCAGCTTCTCCATCTCCTCGATATCGGTGTTCATGTCCGCCGCTTCGCCGGGGGGAATCTCCGGCAGCATGGCGAGCGCCAGGCGCAGCCGGGTCAAGGGCGTGCGCAAATCATGCGACACCCCGGCCAACATGGTTGTGCGCTGCGCCAAAAACCGTCGGACCCGGTCCTGCATGCGGTTGAACGCCGTCGCCGCGCGGCGCACCTCGATCGCGCCTTCCGGGCGGATCGGCCCGACATCGCGGCCCATGCCGAAACTCTCCGCCGCCACCGCCAGGCGCTTGATGCCGCGCACCTGGGTACGCAGGAACAAGGCGGCGATGCCGAACAGCAGCAGCGCCGTGCCGATCAGCCACAGGAAGAAGATGTACAACGTGCCGATATAGAGCCGCTTGCGCGGCACATCGATGCGCAGCACGCCATCTGCCATCTGCACATAGACGCGGATGAAATCGGCGGAATGGTTCCAGCCGACGGTGAACGGCCGGTTCAAATCGGTATTCAGCCCGTATTCCAGGTCGTTATCCACCGGCCCCGGCGCGTCCGGCGGCGGCAGGTGCTGCAACAGCTGACCGCGCAAAAACGCGGTCTTGAAGCCAAAATGCGCGTCGGTCTCCTGGATTGTCAGGTGGCGCGTATCCGGGTCGCGGTCGATCTCATCGATCATGAAGGCGACCTCACCGGCGACACTGCCCGCCAGGCGGCGCGAAAGTTCGTCGAGATGGCTGCCGTAGAAAATCTGCAGCGCCACCGCCTGCAGCAGCACCAGGGGCACCAGCACGATCAGCAACGAGCGGCCCAGCAGGCTGCGTGGCAGGAAACGTCGCAGCACGCGTTCCGCGGAAAACCCGCCCAGCCTCAGTTTCATGGCCCGGGTTTTAGCACATATCCCTTGCCGCGCACCGTGTGCAGAAAACGGGGCTCGCGCGGGTCTTCCTCGATCTTGCGGCGCAGCCGCGTCACCTGCACGTCGATCGCCCGCTCGTTCACGTCGTCGAGCCCGAGCGCCGCTGCCAGCGCCTCGCGCGAGAGAATTTCATGCGGCCGCGCCGCCAGCGCCGAAAGGAGTGAAAGTTCCGCGCCCGTCAGGCGGATGCGGCTGTCCGGCCCCACCAGTTCCGCGCGCGCGGCGTCGAAGATGGCGGTGCCGAGTTGTAACGGACCGGTCTGGACAACCGCTGGCTGAGCGCGGCGCAGCATGGCGCGGATCCGCGCCAGCAGCACCCGCGGGTCGAACGGCTTGCCGAGATAGTCATCCGCCCCGGCCTCGAAGCCGGCGACGATATCCTCCGGCGCGCCGCGTGCGGTCAGCAACAGGATCGGCAAAGTCGGCGCGCGCTCACCACGCAGGTCACCGGTGAGCGACAGTCCGGTTTCGCCCGGCATCATCACATCGAGCACCAGCAGGTCGAAATCCATGAAGCGCAGCTTGTCGCGCGCCTCCGCGGCGGTTTCCGCCATGGTCACGCGGAACCCGTTCTCCGTCAGGAAGCGGCTGAGCAGCGCGCGCAGACGCGCGTCGTCGTCCACAAGCAGGATATGCGCGCTCTCACCACTCATGCGATATCAGCCCCCGAGGCGCGGGGTCTTCGCACGATGCGCTTCGAGGTTGTCGATATAATCCCGCCCTTGCTGCAGGGTCAGCCCGCGCAGCACCCGGCGGAACCCTTCGACCGCCGGGCCGCCCGCCTCTCGGTAGGCCGACAGCAACCGTTCGCGCTGCGCCTCGAACAATTTGCGCTCCAGTTCCACGCCTTTTTCGGTCAAAGTGAGCAGGCGCTGGCGCCGGTCACTCTGGCCGGGGCTCTGCGCCACGTAACCCTGCCGGATCAGCGGCCCCAGCACGCGGGTCAGGCTCTGCTTGGTGATGCCGAGAATCGACAGCAACTGCCCCACTTTCAACCCCGGCTTGCGGGCGATCCAGTGCAGGGTGCGATGATGCGCACGGCCATAGCCAAACTCGGTGAGAAGATTATCGGCCGCGTCGTTCAGATCGCGCAACGCAAAAAACAACATGTCCTGGGCGATGCGCAGTTCCTCCTCGCGGAGGAACAGCAACCCCGCTCCCGGCAATGCCGATGAGGGGACTCCAGGAACAGGATCGCGTTTTACGGGGCGTGGACCTTGTGAAGAGGTGTCTTGCATGGCAGGTGCACAATCATTTGTTGTTCCCAGACCGACTATGACAGGTTTGCTTGCTTTTTTGCAAACTCTTTGCGCTGTGCTGTTCATAGCGTACCGGGAACGATTTTACTACGCTCTTATGACCTTTCCCGGGCCGTCTTCTTCACCTTTTCGTTCCATTCCTACATCGTGGCGTTGAACGCGCCGCCATCCAGCAGCAGATTTTGACCGACGATAAAGCCCGACTGGGTGGAACAAAGGAAGGCGCAGGCGGCACCGAATTCCTCCGGCTGGCCGACCCGGCCCGTCGGATTCTGCCGGCCACGGACCAACACCTCCTCATCGATGCTGCGACCCGACGCTGCAGCGCTCTTCGCCGCGGTGGCGCGCAACCGGTCGGTATCGAAGGGACCCGGCAGCAGATTGTTGATCGTCACATTATGCTGGGCGACATCGCGCGCCAGGCCGGCGACGAAACCGGTGAGACCGGCGCGCGCGCCGTTGGACAGGCCCAGGATCGGGATCGGCGCCTTCACCGCCGCCGAGGTGATGTTGACGATGCGGCCGAAGCGCCGCGCGATCATCGGGTCCAGCACCGCCTGGATCATCGCGATCGGGCTCAGCATGTTGGCGTTCAGGGCCGCGTGCCACATTTCCTCGGTGAACTCGCGGAAATCGCCGGGCGGCGGGCCGCCGGCATTGTTCACCAGAATGTCCGGATCAGGGCAGGCGGCCAGCGCCGCTTCGCGCCCAGCCTTGGTGGTGATATCGCCCGCCGCCGCGGTAATTTCCACGCCAGTGGCGGCGCGAATTTCCTTGGCGGCAGCTTCCAGCGCCGCTTCGTCACGGCCGGTGATCACTACCGATACGCCGGCTTGCGCCAGCGCCATGGCGCAGGCCTTGCCCAGCCCTTTGCTCGCCGCGCAGACGATCGCACGCTTGCCTTGCAGACCTAGATCCATTCTCTCTTATCCTTGTTCGGGTTGAGTGGCGGGCGCGGCCGGCGCCGCCGGACTTCTGTGCTTGGCGTGCCAGGTATCCATGAGTTTGAGCACCGTCGCCGCGGTCTCCTCGATGGAGCGGCGCGTCACGTCGATGGTCGGCCATCCTTCAGCGCTGCAGAGCCGCTTCGCCCAGAGCAGCTCCTTTTCCACAGCCTCGTAATCCACATAATCACCACTGTCGCGCTGGGCGAAGACAGCCTGGCCGGTGCCGATCAGCTTCAGCCGGTGACGGCGGATGTCGATCAGCGATTTCGGGTCGATGGTCAGGCCGATCACCGGGCAGGATGCTTCACGCAAAAATTCCGGCGGCGCGATGCCCGGCACCAGCGGCACGTTCGCCGCTTTGACGCCACGATTGGCCAGATAGAAGCAGGTCGGCGTCTTCGAGGAGCGGGACACGCCCACCAGCACCACATCCGCTTCCATCATGCCGCGCACGCCCTGCCCGTCATCATGCGAGATCACATAATGCATCGCGTCGATGCGGCGGAAATAATCGGCATCGAGCACATATTGCCGGCCCGGCTTGTGCTTCACCGGGGCGCCGATCTGCGCCTGCAGCACGTCCAGCACCGGATCCAGCACGTGCAGGAGCGTGATCCCCATGCGCGCGCAGGCGGAATCGAGCTCGCCGCGCAACGCATCATCGACCAGGCTGCAAAGAACCGGGCCGGGCTCGGCCTGCACACCTTCCAGCACACGGTGCAATTGCAGCCGCGAGCGGACCAGCGACCAGCGATGATAGGTCACATTCGGCTCGTCAAACTGCGCCACAGCCGCCCGCGCCAGGGCGTTCAAAGTATCCCCCGTAGCGTCGGATATCAGGTGTATATTTAGCCGCTCGTGTTCCATGAGCCTGTTGATAACGGGGATTAAACTCTTTGGCGCTCGGTAATTTTCGCTACATGGGGATAAAACGCGAAAACTGTAAACGGGGGACAGATTTGACAGAGTTTTGAACTGCTTGTGAGTAACCGAGTCAGATACCCCAGAATCAATAGCTTATCCTTGGTTTCTTATTGTGGATAACTTTGTGGATTTACTTTTGGATTGAGGGGAACCCCGTTATTCACAGGGTACCACTGCCTCCTCCCCGCTTTAAACTTAAAGACTTTAAGGTTAGGGGGTGGGCATGAAACTTCTGAAAGTCCTGAACGGCGAGCCCGTCTGGCCACCGCCGGTGTGGCTCATGCGTCAGGCCGGACGGTACCTTCCGGAGTATCGTGCACTGCGCGAAAAGGCCGGAGAATTTCTTTCTCTTTGCCTGAATCCCGAATTCGCGACGGAAGTGACGCTGCAACCGATCCGCCGTTATGGGTTCGACGCAGCCATCTTGTTTTCCGATATTTTAATTTTGCCGATGGCGCTGGGCCAGGGGCTGGCTTTTGCTCAAGGCGAAGGGCCTATGTTGCCGCCCCTGCATAATATTGCAGCCCTCGATCCTTCAGCGGCCCCGACGCATTACAAGCCGGTAATGGAAACCGTGCGCCGGGTGCGCGCGGCTTTGCCTGAAAAAACGGCACTGATCGGCTTTGCCGGCGGCCCGGCGACGGTCGCCTGTTACATGCTGGACGGCAAAGGCGGCGGCTTTCCGCGCACGCGGGCTCTGGCTTATGAAAATCCAGATTTTGTCACCGCCGTGCTGGATATTCTGGTCGAGGCGACGATCGTCTATCTGCAGGCGCAGCTCGATGCCGGCGCCGATTGCCTGATGCTGTTCGAAAGCTGGGCCGGGATTTTTCCGCCCGAACAGTTTCGCGCCTTTGTGATCGGCCCGACGCAACGCATCGTCACGGCGTTGAAGGCGAAGACTCCGGGCGTCAAAATTATCGGGTTCCCGCGCCTTTCCGGTCTGCTGCTTGGCGAATACACGGAAAAAACCGGGGTCGACGCAATAGGGCTGGATACCGTCACGGACCTTCCGGCGGCGATTGCCGCCTGTCCGGAAAACACGGTGTTTCAGGGAAATCTCGATCCTCTGGTGCTGAAAACCGGCGGTCCGGCGCTGGATGCGGCGGTGTTGCGGCTGCTGGAGCAGTGCCGGGGGCGGCCGCATATTTTCAATCTCGGTCACGGCATCACGCCGGACGTGCCGCCCGAAAATGTCGAACGGTTGATGAAATTGATTCGCGGCACATCTGACGTCCCATGAAAACCGCCATCGTCCTGTTCAATCTCGGCGGCCCGGACGGGCCAGAGGCCGTCAAACCCTTCCGGGTGAATTTATTCTCCGACAAGGCGATCATCCGCGCGCCGATTTTCATCCGCTTCTGGCTCTCACGGCTGATCGCTGCCTCCTCGGCCAAGGCGGCGGCGGCGAATTATGAGCTGATGGGCGGGAAATCGCCGCTGTTGGATTTGACCCAGCAGCAGGCGAAGGCGCTTGAGGGGGAATTGGGTGACGAGGTGAAAACCTTCATCGCCATGCGCTATTGGCACCCGTTCGCGAAAGAGGCGGCGCAGGACGTGAAAGCGTGGAATCCGGACCGGATTTTGCTCCTGCCGCTCTATCCGCAATTTTCCACCACCACCACCGGATCGTCTCTGACCGATTGGCATGAAGCCGCGGCTGCCGCCGGGCTCGCCAAGCCGACGACCACGTTGTGCTGCTATTTTGACGATCCGGATTACGTCGATTCGATCGCTGCCTTGGTTGATCGCGGCATCGCCGAGGCGAAAGCTTCACTCCCGCCCGGCGTCAAATTGCGGTTGCTGTTCTCGGCGCACGGCCTGCCGGAGAGCATCGTCACCGCCGGCGATCCCTACCAGGCGCAGGTCGAAGCCAACACGGCAGCGGTCATGGCGCGGCTTGCCGACAAAAATGTCGAGCACCAGGTTTGCTACCAATCGCGGGCCACGCCGCAGAAATGGATCGGGCCGAGCACGATCGAGGCGATCGAGCAGGCCGGGCGCGACCAGATCGCGGTGCTGCTGGTGCCGATCGCCTTCGTTTCCGACCATATCGAGACGTTGGTGGAACTGGACATCGAAAACCGCGAATTGGCCGCGCATCACAAGGTGCCGGGCTATTTCCGCGCCACCGTGCCCAACGCCGATCCAGCTTTCATCCGCGCTCTGGCCGGTTTGACGCGCCGCGCGCTCGCCGGGACTCACGGATTGTGCAGCCATAAAAACGGCCGTGCTTGTGGCGAAAAACACAAGGATTGCCCATGGAGTCGTTACCGAATGGGGCAAAATGCCGCCTGAGTTGATCATTTTCGACTGCGACGGGGTCTTGATCGACAGCGAAGGCGTCGCCAACGGGCTGATCGCGCGCGAGCTCACCTCGCTTGGCTGGGAAATGACCATGCAGGACAGCATGGAATTGTTCCTCGGCATGTCGATCAGCGACATGCAGCCGCTTATCGAAACCCGGCTCGGCCGCAAATTGCCGCCCAGCTGGCGCCCGGAATTGGCTGCAAAGCTGGTTCTGGCGCTGGGGGAAGAGGCAAAATTGATCGCCGGCGCGCGCGAAATGCTGGAGCGGGTGACGGAACTCGGCATTCCCTGGCGCATCGCCTCGAATTCCTCGGATCAGGAAATGGCGGTGAAATTCGCCCGTACCGGCTTGTCCGCGCTGGTGGAGGGAAAAACCCACTCCGCGGCCAGCGTGATTGCCAAAGGTGGCAGGCCGAAACCGGCACCTGACGTCTTTCTCGCCGCGGCGGCGGCCCAAAAGACCCCGCCAAAATCCTGCCTGGTGCTGGAGGATAGCGCGCTCGGCGTCACCGGCGCGGTGGCGGCGGGCATGACCTGCTATGGTTTCGCCCCGCATGGCGACGGCGCGCATCTCCGTGCCGCCGGTGCCACGGAGATTTTGCGGGATTTGCACGATTTGTTCGGAGTTCTTGCATGACCATCGACGCGTTGGTGCCGTTTTTCCGCATCATCCTCGCCTGCCATATCGTCAGCTTCACGGCCTGGATGGCGGGAATGTTCTACCTGCCGCGGCTCTACGTGTATCATTGCCAGGTCGCCCCCGGTTCGGCGGAATCCGCGCGCTTCAAGGTGATGGAACGGCGCCTGCTGCGGCAGATCACCAATCCGGCGATGGCCGCGACCTGGATTTTCGGCATTCTTCTGGTCCTGACCCCTGGCGCCGTGAACTGGCACGCCGCCTGGTGGTGGACCAAGCTGATCTGCGTGGTGCTGATGAGCGGTTTCCACGGCGCCTGCTCGAAATGGCGCCGGAATTTTCTTAACGACGCCAACACCAAGTCAGAAAAATTCTACCGCATCGCCAATGAGGTGCCGACGGTGCTGTTCGTGATCATCGTCTTTTCGGTGGTGGCGTAAGACAAGCGAAGGGGAAGGCTACTTTTTGTGAACAAAAAGTAGCAAAAAAACTTTATTAATCTGGACCATGGGCGTTGTCGGGGACAACGCCCATGGTCCAGCATAACAAAAATTTTTGCGCCGCTTTTTTAAAAGCGGCTGCTTTCCTTTCTTCCTGGAGGGGACATAGCTTCGGTGCCCTCTTGCATTTCCAAAATTCTTAGCCAATAAGCGCTTTAGGCCGTCCGTGCCGACGTGGTTTTTCTGGCCGCGATCATTCTCCCCTCTACCTATTTCGGCCCCGCATCCGCAGGGGCAGATCGGACTCTCCATGCATCTCGCCGAACTCAAGGCTAAATCGCCATCGGATCTTCTCACCCTCGCTGAAGAGCTGGAGGTTGAGAACGCGTCCAGCCTGCGCAAACAGGACATGATGTTCGCGATCCTCAAGGCGTTCGCGGAGAATGATCAGGCGATTCATGGCGACGGCACGCTGGAAATCCTGCCCGACGGTTTCGGCTTTTTGCGCAATCCGGAAGCCAATTACCTGCCCGGCCCGGAAGATATCTACGTTTCTCCCGCCCAGGTCCGGCGCTTTTCGCTGCGCACCGGCGATACGGTCGACGGCGAAATTCGCGCACCCAAAGACGGCGAGCGCTATTTTTCGCTGGTCAAGGTCGACAGGATCAATTTCGAGTCCCCTGATGCGGTCAAACACCGCATCAATTTCGACAATCTGACGCCGCTTTACCCGACTTCGCGCCTGAAAATGGAAGTCGAAGTGCCGGAGCCGACGGTGAAGGGCCTGCCCAAGGACAACACCTCGCGCGTGATCGACCTGATTGCGCCGATCGGCAAGGGCCAGCGCGCGCTGATCGTCGCCCCGCCGCGTACCGGCAAGACCGTGATGCTGCAAAATATCGCCTCCGCGATCTCGGCGAACCATCCGGAAGTGTTCCTCATCGTGCTGCTGATCGACGAGCGGCCCGAGGAAGTGACCGATATGTCGCGCTCGGTGAAGGGCGAAGTGGTCGCCTCCACCTTTGACGAGCCGGCAATCCGCCACGTCCAGGTGACGGAAATGGTGCTGGAAAAGGCCAAACGCCTGGTCGAACACAAGCGCGACGTGGTGATTCTGCTCGATTCCGTGACCCGGCTCGCGCGCGCCTACAACACCGTCGTGCCGTCGTCCGGCAAGGTGCTGACCGGCGGTGTGGACGCCAACGCGCTGCAGCGGCCGAAGCGCTTCTTCGGCGCGGCGCGTAACATCGAGGAAGGCGGTTCGCTCACCATCATCGCCACCGCGCTGATCGATACCGGCAGCCGCATGGACGAGGTGATCTTCGAAGAGTTCAAGGGCACCGGCAATTCCGAGCTGATCCTGGACCGCAAGCTCTCCGACAAGCGCACCTTCCCGGCGATCGACATCACCAAGTCCGGCACGCGTAAGGAAGAATTGCTGGTGGAGAAATCCGTGCTGTCGAAGATGTGGGTGCTGCGCCGCATCCTCAACCCGATGGGCACCATCGACGCCATGGAATTCCTGCTCGACAAGCTGAAATATTCCAAGACCAACGCCGATTTCTTCGAGGCGATGAATACCTGAGGAAGGAAGACTACTTTTTGTGAACAAAAAGTAGCAAAAAAACTTTGTTAATCTGGGCCATGGGCGTTTGCGCTGACAACGCCCATGGCCCAGCATAGCCAAAAGTTTTTGCGCAGCTTTTTTCAAAAAGCTGCCGCTTTACTTCCCTGTGATAAAGCCGGTGATCGTGGTCACCGCCTGGCCTTCGACGCCAAAATAGCCGTGATAGGATAACGGGTCGCAGGGTCCGGATTCCGGGAACAGGATCGCCGCGGCAACGGGATGCTCCGGCAGGTTGGCCAGAAAGGATTCCGTCACCCCAGGCCGTATTTGGATCGTGGCGGCGATTTCGGCGGCGTGGGCGTTCGAGCCCGCAAGGGCGGCGAGCCCGGCGGCAAACCATAGAAAACGCAAATTCTGTCTCCGTTCAGCAAAAACTTTTGGGCCGCTGGGCCAGAGGCTGTGTCAGCAACACGCCCATGGCCCAGCGGAGCAAAGTTTTTTTGCTACTTTTTGTTCACAAAAAGTAGTCTTCCCTTGCTTCAATGGCAGCCATTCGTGCCACGGCAAAACTCTCCCCTTGCCAGGAGGCGTAAAAGATCCGATCTAGCCTGCAATAGGACCTTTCCAGTCCGCTTTATTGAAGGATGACTTTGATGTTCATCGAAACCGAAGGCACGCCCAACCCGGCGACCCTGAAATTCCTCCCCGGCCGTGACATTCTCGGCACAAACACGGCCGATTTCGCCGACGCCGACGCGGCGCTGATTTCGCCGCTGGCCGAGGCGCTATTCGGCATTGAGGGCGTGGCCCGCGTGTTCCTGGGCGGCGATTTCGTCACCGTGACGAAGACCTCGGAGACCGACTGGTCGGAGCTCAAGCCACAAATTCTCGGTCTGCTGATGGAGCATCTGCTGAACGACCGGCCGATCATGAAAGAGGGCGCCGCACTTCTGGCCGAGGATGTGGACCCGGCCGACATGGAGATCGCCGAGCAGATCAAGGAACTGCTCAACGAGCGCATCCGCCCGGCGGTGGCCGGCGATGGCGGCGACATCATTTTCCGCGGCTATCGCGACGGCGTGGTCAGCCTGACCATGCAGGGCGCCTGCTCCGGCTGCCCCTCGTCCACGGCGACGCTGAAGCACGGGATTGAAAACATGCTGAAGCACTACATTCCCGAAGTGCAGTCGGTGCAGCAGGCTTTTTAGAGAGGAAAGGCTACTTTTTGTGAACAAAAAGTAGCAAAAAAACTTTATCAATGCTGGGCCATGGGCTTTGTCGCCGACAACGCCCATGGCCCAGCATAACAGAAGTTTTTGCGCCGCTTTTTTCAAAAAGCGGCTGCTTTCTTTTATCTGAGATAACCAGGGAGATTCTCATGGCATTGGACGATTCCGCGCTCGATATCCTGTTTCGCTCCGCCCGCACGAAATGGGAGTGGACCGACCAACCGGTCACTGAGGAAGATCTGCACGAGCTCTACGACCTGGTGAAGCTTGGCCCCACCTCGGCCAATACGTCTCCGGCGCGCTTCATGTTCGTGCGCTCTGAGGCAGGCAAGGAAAAACTGAAACCGGCCCTGAGTGCGGGGAATGTCGACAAGACCATGGCGGCGCCGGTCACCGTCATCGTCGCCCAGGACCCGCTTTTCTATCAGCACCTGCCGAAACTCTTTCCGCCGGCGGACGCGAAATCCTGGTTCTCCGGCAATCCGGACCTGGCGGAGGAGACCGCGTTCCGCAATTCCACCCTGCAGGGTGCGTATCTGATCGTGGCGGCACGCGCGCTGGGCATCGATTCTGGCGCGATGTCGGGCTTCGACCGCGCCAAGGTGGACCGCGCCTTCTTTGCCGAGACAGGCTGGAAGTCGAATTTCCTGATCAATCTCGGCCACGCCAAGCCGGGTGAGCACCCCTTCCCGCGTCTGCCGAAGCTCACTTTCGAAGAAGCCACGAAGTTCGCTTGAGCATTCTGGCTATCGATGCGGCGGGACCGCAGGCCGGCATCGCTCTGCTGGGGGATGACGGCCAAGTGGTGTGGAAGAAGTTCACGGCCGGAAGGCCGGGTCTGATTGAGACATTGCCGGTGCTGCTTCGCGAGGCGGCGGCCGAGCGTTCTGATGCGGTGGCGGTGACGATCGGGCCAGGCAGCTTCACGGGGCTGCGCACCGCACTGTCGCTGGCCCAGGGTTTTGCCGCCGCTGCCGGCATTCCGCTCCTGGGCGTGACCGTCGCGGAAGCCTATCGCGCGGCGTTGCCGCATCTGGATCGTCCGCTATGGATCGCCATCCGGGCCCGGCGTGACCGGATTTTTCTGCTCCGTGGGGAACAGGCGGAGGCGTTCGCCGACGCCGATCTGCCGTTGCCGGACGGACCGGTGGCGCTGGCCGGCGATGCCGCCGACGAGGCGGCGGCGCACTTCGCCGCTCGGGGTGTCGATGTGATGTTGACCGACGCCAAATATCTGGACCCGGCCTGGGTCGGCCAGGCCGCTCTGACGCGTCGCGCGGCGGGCTTGCCGCCGCGCCCGGCAGAACCGCTCTACATCGACCCGCCGGAAGCGAAATTGCCCGCCGCCGGGTTGCGCCCGCCGCCGCGGTGATCGAGGCCGGTCCCGCCTACGCGCCGGTTCTGGCACTGCTGCATGCCGAGGCCTTTCCGCACGAGCCCTGGAGCGAGACAAGTTTTTCGACGTTGCTGGCCCAGCCGGGCGTGGTCGCACTGCTTGATGAGCGAGGCGGGTTTCTGGTTCTGCGGCTGGTGCTCGACGAGGCGGAAATTCTCACGCTCGGTGTGACCCGCAGGCGTGAGGGGATTGCGACGGGGTTGCTGAATGCGGCGCTCGAGTTGCTGCGGCGCCGGGGGATCGTCATGTTGCATCTGGAGGTCGCGGCGTCCAATTTGGCCGCCCGGGCACTGTATGAGAAAGCGGGTTTTACCGAGGCCGGGCTGCGGCGGCGCTATTACGCCGATGGCAGTGACGCTCTCATGCTTGTGCTCAGGATTGGAGAGAAGAAAGAAGCCGCTTTTTAAAAAAAGCGGCGCAAAAATTTTTGTTGTGCTGGGCCATGGGCGTTGTCGCCAACACAGCCCATGGCTCCAGCGGAGCAAAGTTTTTTTGCTACTTTTTGTTCACAAAAAGTAGGTCTTCCTTGCTTACTGCGACTGCAGAAGCGCTGTCAGCAAGCCCGGCGACAGGCGGATATTGGCGAAATCGGCGGGGGGCATGAATTCATCGCTCGGCTGTGGGGCATACGTGACGGAAGTTGCCGTCACCTCGGCAGCACCATTGCTGTCATGCCCATCGAACTGCAGCACCACGCCGTCATGGGTGATGCAGGCTTGCGCCTCCCCTTGGTGGCTGGTGATCCGGTAGCGCTCGCAGCCGAACCCGGCGTAATGCCCATGGCCGAGCAGTGTGAAATGCGCGCCGCCGGCATTGGCGATCTGCCGGGTGATGCCGGAAAAATCCGGTGTGTCCACCACGGCGTGCAGCGCCGGCACCACCACCTGCGCCTGTCCGGAAGGCAGATTGGCCAGGACAAAAATATGCTGCGCCGGGCTGTCGATGCGCGCCAGCTCGTCCGCCGCGTCGTAATGCAGCAGGTACGTCTGCGGATCACGCCCCGGAATGGCGAGCTGGTAGGTGACCGCCACGTCGTGGTCCGGCAGGAAGCGCGGCACCGGTGCTGCGGCCGCGCTGCCGGCGGCGCAACATCCCAGCAGGGCCAAAAATTTTCCGCTCACTCTCATCCCAGTCTCCGCAAAGTCTCGATTTCCCGCGCCAGCCGTATTGCGTCCGGCGCCGCGACAAATCGCGCCGGCACGTCCACCGCCTCGGCCAGACGCGCATGATAATTGGCGCGCGGAACTTCCACCGCGCCGAAGCGTGCCAGATGCGCCGTGATGAACTGCGTGTCCAGCAGTACGAAGCCGCTCAGCCGCAGCCGCGCCACCAGATGCACCAGCGCCACCTTGGAGGCGTCGGTGGCGGTGGAGAACATGCTTTCGCCGAAAAACGCGCCGCCGAGGGAAGCGCCATATAGCCCGCCGACCAGCCTGCCGTTCTCCCAGGTTTCGATGCTGTGCGCGAAGCCGAGCTCGAACAATTCGGTGAACAAACGTTCGATCTCGGCGTTGATCCAGGTTTCCGGCCGGTTCAGCCGGGCGGCGGCGCAGCCGGCGATGGTGGCGGAGAAATCGACGTTCGCCGTCACCTCGAAACGGCCGCTGCGCAGGGTCTTCATCAGGCTGCGCGGAATGTGGAAGTCATTGAGCGGCAGTACCCCGCGCGCCTCCGGGTCCAGCCAGTGCAACGCCCGGCCGCGGCGCGATTCAGCCATGGGAAACAGGCCGAGCCGGTAGGCGCGGAGCAAGAGATCGGCGTTCAGGTTGAAGGGCCGGTTGGACATCGCTGCTACGCTGACATGGTCCCGACGGCTTGTCATGAAAAGACTTTTTCCACCCGCGGAGCAGCAAAAAACTTTGTTAATTCGGGCCATGGGCGTTGTCGGCGACAACGCCCATGGCCCAGCATAAAAGAAGTTTTTGCGCCGCTTTTTTTAAAAAGCGGCTACTTCCTTCGCTCAGTGCACGGCCGGGGAGACCGCCCAGGCATGGCAGTGCACCAGGCCGTCATCATGATAAAACTTGTCAGACTCAGCATCGTGATCATGGAACTGTTCCGTTTCGGTTGAGCCCGCCATGGCGGTGGTGGAGGATTGTCCGGCGGAGATGGCGGTGGCCACTGCGTCGAAATAGCTGGTGCCGACTTCGCGTTGGTGCCGGGTGGCGGTGTAGCCGTCCGGCTCGGCGGCGAATTCCGCCTGCTGCAGTTCCGAATAGGCTTCCATGCCGCGGGCCGCGTAGCCCTTGGCGAGCTGGAACATTGAATAGTTCAGCGCGTGGAAACCGGCGAGGGTGACGAACTGGAACTTGTAGCCCATGGCGCCGATCTCCTGCTGGAACGAGGCGATCTTTTCCGGGCTCAGTTTCTTGAGCCAGTTGAAGCTCGGCGAGCAGTTGTAGGCCAGCAGCTTGCCGGGGAACTTGGCGTGGATCGCGTCGGCGAACTGTTTCGCCTCGTCCAGATTCGGCTCGGAGGTTTCCCACCACAGCAGGTCGGCATAGGGGGCATAGGCCAGGGAGCGGGCGATGGCGTATTGCACGCCGAGGCCGGGCTTGATGCGGTAGAAGCCTTCCGGGGTGCGTTCGCCGGTGAGGAAGGGGCGGTCGCGTTCGTCCACGTCGGCGGTGAGCAGCTGTGCGGCGTGGCTGTCGGTGCGGCACAGCACCAAAGTAGGCACACCTTCCACGTCGGCGGCCATGCGCGCGGCGTTCAGGGTGCGGATATGCTGGGAGATCGGCACCAGCACCTTGCCGCCGAGATGGCCGCATTTTTTCTCGGATGCGAGCTGGTCTTCGAAATGCACACCGGCGGCGCCGGCGGCGATCATCGCCTTCATCAGCTCATAGGCGTTCAGCGCGCCGCCGAACCCGGCCTCGGCATCGGCGATGATCGGCGCCATCCAGTACTGGGAGGTATCCCCTTCCATCTTCGCGATCTGGTCGGCGCGGCGGAGTGAATTATTGATGCGCGACACCACTTGCGGCACTGAGGAGACCGGATAGAGCGACTGGTCGGAATACATCTCGCCGGCATTGTTGGCATCCGCCGCCACCTGCCAGCCGGAGAGGTAGATCGCTTTCAGCCCCGCTTTGACCTGCTGCATCGCCTGGTTGCCGGTGAGCGCGCCGAGCGTGTTCACGTACGGTTCCGTATGCAGCAGCTGCCAGAGCCGCGCCGCCCCCATCTCCGCCAGCGTGTGCTTGACCCGGAAGCTGCCGGCCAGGCGCTCGACATCGGCGGCGGTGTAATCGCGCTTGATGCCGTCGAACCGGCCCGGCGCCGCGGCGATGCCCATGCTGATGCCGTCGGGAGAATAAAGCGGTGTGATTTTCGTCATCATGATAAAAACTCCTTCACGCGTTATTTCGGTCCTGTGGCGCGAGGGGTTTGGCTTCGGTCTCGCGCTGAACAATTGGTTTGGACTTTGGCGGCGTCTCCACTGCCTCCTGTCGTGAACGTAAAATATTTACATTGCATTGCGATGGACAGGGCTAAAACGCGGGACGGTGCCGAAACGAGTGATGGACTTCACTGTAAAAATTTGCGATTTGTAAAACATGTCAAAAACTGCCATCGGCAAGACGATCCGCCGCCTGCGCATGGAGCAGGGCTATTCGCAGCAGGGTTTCGCGCAGAAGCTGGGGATTTCAACCAGTTATCTGAATCTGGTCGAGCATGACCAGCGCAACGTCACCGCTTCGCTGCTGTTCAAGCTGACGGACATCCTCAACGTCGATCTCGCCGCTCTGTCCGGGGTGCAGGAGCGCGAGCTGGAAGTGGCGCTGCGCGAGGTTTTCGCGGACCCGCTGCTGGGGCTGGAAGAGCCGGTGCCGGAGACGGAAATCCGCTCGATCGCGGCCACCCCAACGGGCGCGCGGGCGATCCTGGCGCTGCACCGCGCCTGGGCCGGCGCGCGCGAGGATTCCGGCGGGATTCTCCTGCCCTCGGGGCGCAAGATCATGCTGCCGAACGAGGAGGTGCGGGATTTTTTCCACGACCATGTCAATCATTTCCCGGTCTTGGAGGAGGTGGCGGAGGCGATCGGGGAGTCATTGAACGCGGTGGAGCTCGGCACCAGCCACGCGCTGGCCGAACGCTTGCGGCGCCAGCACGGCCTGGTGGTGAGCGTGAAGAACACGCCCGGCGCGCTGCGGATTTTTGACGCCAAGGCGCGGCTGCTGACCCTCTCGGAAGACCTCTCGCGCGAGAGCCGGGGGTTCCAGATGGCCTTCCAGCTGGCGCTGCTGGAAGGCGGCGACGCGGTCGAGGCGATCGTGCGGGCGGCGGCCCCCTCCTCGCGCGACGCCGCGGAGCTCTTGCGCATCGGCCTGCTGAACTATGTCGCCGGCGCGATCCTGATGCCCTACGAGCCGATGCTGCTGGCGGCCCGGGCGCTGCGCTACGATGTGGAGGCCATCGCCGCGCGGTTCGGCGTGTCCTACGAGCAGGCCTGCCACCGCCTCTCCACCCTGCAGCGGGTCGGCGCGCGCGGCGTGCCGTTCTTTTTCCTGCGCGTGGATCCGGCCGGCAATGTGAGCAAGCGCTTCTCCGCCGCGGGCTTTCCGTTCATGCGCTTCGGCGGCACTTGCCCGCGCTGGGTCGTGCATTCGGCCTTCGCGACCCCGGGGACGATCCGCGTCCAGGTGGCGCAGCTCTCGGACAAGGAGACCTATCTCTGCTTCGCCCGCGCCGTCGCCGGCCGTCCGGCACGCTGGGGCGACCCGCCGCCGGTGCGGGTGGTGGCGATGGGCTGCGATGTCAGCCATGCCGCCGAGCTGGTCTATGGCGACGGGTTGAACCTGGCCACCGCCGCCGTGGGCATCGGCCTGTCCTGCCGGTTGTGCGAACGGCAGGATTGCCGCTCCCGCGCCTTTCCGCCGATCGCGCACCGCCTCACCATCGACACGCAGACCACCAGCGCCAGTCCGTATCGGTTTGAAGCTAAGGGAAAGCAGTAAGCAGCCGCTTTTTGAAAAAAGCGGCGCAAAAACTTCTTCTATGCTGGGGTATGGGCTGGGTCGGCGACAACGCCCATGCTCGGCGTAAAAAAGCTTTTTTTGCTTCCTATATAGGCCAAATGCCCTATCCAATTTCCGACCATTACGACGGTAAGAATTTTTTCAATCCGGAGCCGACCCAGCGCGGTGGCGGCGGCAAGCGGCGCGGCGGCTTTTTCTCCGTCCTGCGGTCGCGCTGGCGTAAGGATTCGGGGTGGGCGACCTGGCCGAAACGGATCGAGAACGCGCCCCACCCGCCGCCGGGCCCACCGCCGACCGTGACCTTCATTGGCCACAGCTCGTTTCTGCTCCGCTTGCCGGGGCTGACGCTGCTCACCGACCCGGTCTTCTCGCGCCGCTGTTCGCCGTCACAATGGGTGGGGCCGAAACGGGTGCGTGACCCAGGGCTGCGGCCGGACGACCTGCCGAACATCGACCTGATCCTGCTCTCGCACAATCATTACGACCATATGGACGTGCGCGCCTTGCGCCGGATCAGACGGCGCTTTCCTCACGCCGCGATCGTCACCACGCTCGGCAACGCAGCGTTTCTGGCGCGCAAAGGCCTGCACGGCGCGGTCGAGCTGGACTGGTGGCAGGAAACTGCGCTGGGGCACACGACCATTACCGCGACCCCGGCCCGGCATTTTTCCGCCCGCACCCTATGGGACCGCAACGAGACGCTATGGGCGGGGTTCATGCTTCGGACGGGCGGCGCAAAAATCTATTTCGCGGGGGATACCGGGTACACGAAATTTTTTGCCGACATCAACGCGCGGCTGGGGGCGCCGGACCTCGCTCTGCTGCCGATCGGCGCCTATGAGCCGCGCTGGTTCATGGGCCCGGTGCATATGAACCCGGCAGACGCGGTGATGGCCTTCCAGGATCTGCAGGCGCGCCGGGCGGTGGGAATGCATTACGGCACGTTTCAGCTCACCGCCGAGGAAATCGACGCCCCACAACGCGATCTGGCGGCGGCGCTGCACGCGGCGGGGATCGAGAGGGAACGCTTCGTGGCGCTGGATATTGGCGAGAGCCTTGATCTCGCGGAAGTTCTGGTGCCCGCTTAAGGCAAGTAAAAGACTACTTTTTGTGAACAAAAAGTAGCAAAAAAACTTTGCTATGCTGGGCCATGGGCGTTGTCGCCGACACAGCCCATGGCCCAGCATAGCAAAAATTTTTGCGCCGCTTTTTTTAAAAAGCGGCTACTTTCTTCACCGGCGGCTTTTTCGCGGCTGGCATCGGGGTCTTGTCGGGATAGGTGCAGAACGCCGCCCCCGGGCAGCGCCAGCATTCCGGTGTGCGCGCCTTGCACAGATAGCGCCCGTGCAGGATCAGCCAGAGATGCGCCGGTTTCAGCATTGCCTCGGGGATGCGTTTGAGCAGCGCGTCTTCGACCGCGCGGGGGGTACTGCCCGGCGCCAGGCCGGTGCGGTTGCCGATGCGGAAGATGTGCGTGTCCACCGCCATGGTGGCCTGGCCGAAGATTTCGTTCAGCACCACGTTCGCGGTCTTGCGGCCGACGCCGGGGAGCGCCTCCAGCGCCTCGCGGTCGCCCGGCACTTCGCCGCCATGCCGGTCCAGCAAGAGCTGCGAGAGCGCGATGACGTTCTTCGCCTTGGCCTTCCACAGCCCGATGGTCTTGATGTATTCGCCCAGGCCCGCTTCGCCGAGGGCGGCGATGTCCGCCGGGCCGGGCGCCTTTGCGAAGAGTTTTTTGGTGGCGCGGTTCACGCCCACGTCGGTGGCCTGGGCCGAGAGCACCACCGCCACCAGCAATTGGTACGGCGTCTCGTAGTCGAGCTCGGTGCGCGGGTTTGGATTGCCGCCGGCGATGGCGGTCAGGAACGGGCCGATATCCGCCGGCTTCATCAGTTTGATTCGAGCGCGCGACGGGCGTTTCGCCACGGTTGCAGGGTCCGTCTCACTCTTTCGTGTCAGGGTTTTCGCCGGTCTCGCCATTTTCTCCTTGCCTGCTGTGCTGTCTGTACGATCTATGCGGTATGGACGTGCCTGCCGCCAGTGTTGACCGGCTGATGTTCGAGGCGGAGGTGAAGCCGCATCGCTCGCTGTCGCGCCGCGGCCTTGGCCTCGTCATCGCCTTCATGTGCCTGGGCTCGCTGTTCGTCACCAGCCTGATGGCATTGCTCGGCGCTTGGCCGGTGATCGGGTTCAATGGCGCGGATCTGTTGCTGGCGCTGGTGCTGATTTGGCTGAACGTGCGGGCCGCGAGGGCGCGCGAGACGATCCGCTTAAGCGAGCGCGAGCTGTCCGTGCTGCGGCGCGACGCGGCCGGACGGCAGACGCGCGTGACCCTCTCGCCGGCCTGGCTGAATGTGGTGTTGGAAGAGCATGCCGGCACGGTGCCGAAACTGCTTTTGACGACGCGCGGGATTTCCTGCGAAGTGGCGCGGCAGCTGGGCGAGGCGGAGAAGCGCGACCTCGCCGCAGCGCTGGGCCGCGCCCTGCAGCGCTGGCGCAACCCTCGGTTCGACAATCCGCAATTGCGCTGAGGGTATGGTCCCGGCGTAAAGAATTCATATAAACGTTATGTACCCGATGCCCGAACTTGCGAGAGAGTGCTGCCAATGGACCAGCTGACCCAGGAAGACACTCGTCTCGGCGGCGCGGATCAGGCCATAAGGAGGGCGGTCGTCGACCTCGGCTCCAATTCGGTGCGGCTCGTCGTCTATGAGGGCAACGCCCGCAACCCCGTGCAGATTTTCAATGAGAAGGCCGTGCTGCGCCTGGCGAAAGGCATGACCAAGACCGGCCTGCTGGATCCGGCGACGATGGACCAGGCGGAGACGGTGCTGTGCCGCTACGCTGCCATCGCTCGCGCCATGGGGGCGGCGCCCTTCGAGGTGCTGGCCACCTCCGCGGTGCGCGATGCTGCCAATGGTGGGGAGTTCGCGCGGCGCATGACCGCCCTCGTGCCGGACATGCGGATCAACATTCTCTCCGGCGAGCAGGAGGCCACCCTCGCGGCCGAGGGGGTGCTGTGCGGCATTCCCGCGGCGGACGGGGTGCTGGCCGATCTCGGCGGCGGTTCACTCGAGCTGGTGCGGCTGGAGGCCGGGCGCATCGGCCCGGCCGCGACCTTGCCGGTGGGCGTGATCCGCCTCGCCGACCGGGCCGGCGGCGATCTGCTCAAGGCGCGCAGCATTGTCAGCGCGGCGCTGGAGGATACGCCCTTCATCGGCGCGGCGGGGGGGCGGGATTTGTATCTGTCGGGCGGCGGGTTCCGGGCTCTGGCGCGCATTCATATCGCCCAGACTGGCTATCCGCTGAACATGGTGCATCACTACACGATTGGCCGGGAGGAAGCGCGCGACCTGGCCGGGGTGGTGAGCGAGGCCGGACGCAAGCTGATCGAGCGCATGCCCGGCGTGCCGCGCCGGCGCATCGAGGATCTGCCCTATGCCGCGCTGATCCTGCGCCGTCTGCTGCGCGCCACCGGCGTGAACCGCGTGGTGTTCAGCGCCAACGGGCTGCGCGAGGGCTGGTTCGCCCGGCAGATGCCGGCGGACATCCGCGCCGAGGACCCGCTGCTGGCCGCCGGGCGCGATCTGACGCGCGGTATTTTGCGGGATCCGAAACTGCCGCCGGCTTTGATCAATTGGACCGCACCGCTGTTTGCTTCCGAGACCGCGGCGCAGCGGCGCCTGCGCGAAGCCGCGTGCTGGCTCTCCGACATCGGCAGCCACGAGCACCCGGAATACCGTGCCGAGCAGGCGTTTCTGCGGGCCTTGCGCCAGCCGGGCATGGGGGTGGACCACCACGCCCGCGCGTTTCTCGGCCTGACTCTGGCGCTGCGCTACGAGGCGTCCCCCGATGCAGCCTTCCTGGCGCCGGCGCGCACGCTGCTGGACCTGCAGGCGGCGCGGCGGGCGGAGACGCTGGGCGTCGCCTTGCGCCTGGCCTACACGCTCTGCGCCGGCACGCCGCAGCTGCTGGCCGGGGCGCAACTTGCCATCGCACCGGGGCGGCTGATCCTCGGCCTCACCGAGGCGGTTGGGGTGTTCGCTGGGGATTCGGTGCTGCGCCGGCTGGAGCGGCTGGCGCAGATGCTGGGGCTGGAGGCCGAGACCGAGCGCTGGTGAGAAAGCGCTGGTGAGAAGAGGAAGACTTCTTTTTGTGAACAAAAAGAAGCAAAAAAACTTTATTATGCTGGGTCATGGGCTTTGTCGCCGACGTTGCCCGTGACCCAGCACAGAAAAAGTTTTTGCGCCGCTTTTTTCAAAAAGCGGCTGCTTCCTTCATCCGAACAATTTCAACGCGTTGAGCAGCGTATGGTAGACGCCCCAGGCGAGCGGGACGAGCACGATGGCCCAATAGATCGTCAGCTTTACGGGGGTGGTGTCAGTTTGCATGGTGCCCTCCTTATTCCGCTGGAGCTGAGATGGAGCGGATATGCGTGCCGACCGGCCCCACCGCGAGGTTGCACAGCGCCCCAAGCAGCAGCAGCCCGGCCATGATGTACATGGTCACGGAGTAGGCATCGGCCTTCGCGACGCCGTGCGAGATTTGGTACTGGCGGATATAGTCCACCAGCACCGGTCCCAGCACGCCCGCCGCCGACCAGGCGGTGAGCAGCCGGCCGTGGATGGCGCCGACATAGGTGGTGCCGAACAGATCCTTCAAATAGGCCGGGATGGTGGCGAAGCCGCCGCCATACATGCTGAGAATGATGCCGTAGCACAACACGAACATGGCGATACTGCCGGCCCGGGCGATGCTGGGTACCGCGGCGTAAAGCACCAGGCCGAGCAGGAAGAATACGAAATATGTCGGCTTGCGGCCGATATAGTCCGAGATGGAGGCCCAGAAGAACCGTCCGACCATGTTGAACAGGCTGAGCAACCCGACGAAACCCGCCGCCGCCAGCGGCGAGACGTGACCGTGGAACATTTCCTGGATCATCGGCGAGGCCTGGCTGAGCACGCCGATGCCGGCGGTGACGTTCAGGAAGAGCATCGCCCAGAGGAGGTAAAATTGCGGCGTGCGCACCGCGGTGGCGACCTCGTAGTGATGATCCGAGATCAGCCGCCTTGTGCTGGCGGCCGGCACATATCCCGCCGGGCGCCAGCCGGGTGCCGGCACCCGCACGATCGCCGCGCCGATCAGCATGAACACGGCATAGATGATGCCGAGCGTGACGAAAGTGGGGGCGACACCGAGATCGGTCGGGGTCGCGTAATGGTGCATCAGCGCCACCGAGAGCGGCGAGGCGATCATCGCGCCACCGCCGAAGCCCATGATCGCCAGGCCGGTGGCCATGCCCGGCCGGTCGGGGAACCAGGTGATCAGCGTGCGCACCGGGGAGATGTAAGCGATGCCTAGGCCGCAGCCGCCGAGCACGCCGTAGCCGAAGAACAGCAGCGGCAGGTTGTGCAGGGATATGCCGATGGCGCCGACGACGAAGCCGCCGCCGAAGCATAAGGCCGCCGCGGTCATCGCCTTGCGCGGCCCGACACGGTCCAGCCAGGAGCCGGCGAAAGCCGAGGCGAGGCCGAGGACCAGGATGGCGACGGAAAAGATCCAGCCGATATCGACGAGCGACCAGTCACCCGGCGCCGATGCCTTAAGGCCGATCAGCCTGGTGAGCGGCAGGTTGAACACGCTGAACGCGTAGACCTCGCCGATGCAGAGATGGATGCACAAAGCCGCCGGGGGAATCAGCCAGCGGTTGAAACCCGCCGGCGCGACCGTGTGATCGCGGTCGAGCATAGACAACAAGCCCATAGCACGTTTCCCTTCCTTTGATTTTTGCTGTTTTTGAAAGGACCTTGGCC
>NZ_DASXFO010000062.1:0-35249 GCF_036489515.1 Acidocella sp. | reverse complement strand
GGCGCAGTCCCGAGGCATCCAACTCCATCCGCGTAATTGAAACGGCCATGCCACCCCCCGAACCGATGAGAGAGGAGCGAATCACATCATGCGGATATTGGGAATCCCACACGAGTCAAAAACTGCCGCCGTTGGTATTATGCCTTCACCGGCGGCACCGATGGCGTGAGCGGCATGACTGACACGCTGATGCTGGGCGTGAACACAGCACCCTATAGCGGCATGTATGCGTTGCAGGGCCAAGGCTGCGGTGTTGCGATGCTGGCGGACGTGACCAGCGCCACCACCTGGCCGACGCAGGTCGCCTTCGCGGTGGCCGAGGGCTTGTATATGATCATGACCGATCCGCCGGGCGAGGCGCTCAGCGCGTCGGGCATCACCAGCGCGGTGACCAACAAGCAGGAAGCCGGCGTGGATTCGCCTTGGGCGAAGCTGATGTTCGGCGACTGGGTTTATTGGCAGGACACGGCGAACAACGTGCTGCGCCTGGTCTCGCCGCAGGCTTTCGTGGCGGGGCGGCTTGCTAACCTCGCTCAACAAGCCGCTCTATGCCGTGGTGGGCACGCAGAAATCCGGCATTCCCGGCACCGCGCAGCAGAGCGCGTATGCCAGCGCCGATCTCTCAGTGCTGTTCCAGAACGGGCTCGACGTGATCGCCAATCCGCAGCCGGGCGGCGCCTATTGGGGCGTGCGCGGCGGCTTCAACACCTCCTCTAACGCCGCCACCAACGGCGACAACTACACGCGCCTGACCGACTATATCGCCGCTACGCTGCAGGCCGGCATGGGCGTGTATGTCGGCCAGGTGGTGAACGCGCAATTGTTCCTCAACATCAAGGCGACCTTGTTGGATTTTCTCTCCGGCATGTTGAGCCAGGGATTGCTGGGGAGCACCACGGCGGGCGCGGTGCCGTATTCAGTGACGTGCGACACCAGCAACAATCCGCAGTCCCAGACCGCGCTTGGTTATGTGCAGGCGGACGTGCAGATCCAGTACCAGGCGATCAACGAGAAATTCATCGTCAATGTCGAGGGCGGCCAGACGGTGACGATCTCCACCACGTTGTCGCAGTCGTAAGAAAGTAGCCGCTTTTTGAAAAAAGCGGCGTAAAAACTTTTTTTATGCTGGGCCGTGGGCGGTGGCGGCACCACGCCCATGGCCCAGAGTCATAAAGTTTTTTTGCTACTTTTTGTTCACAAAAAGTAGCCTTCTCTTTTTCTATCGCTTTTAGGAGATCACGGATCAAATGCCGCAATTCACCATTGGCGAAAACGCCCGCGCGACGATGATCGGCCCTTACGGGACGATCACGGTGCCGGAGATGACGCAGATCACCACCAACACCAACCAGAAGCGCGTGGACGTGCAGACGCTGAACGGCGTGACCAATTCGGTGGTGGTGATGCACGGGCCCACCGGGAGCATCGAGTTCGCGCGCGTCAACAATCAGATCGAGCAGCTCTACGAGCAGATGTTCCAGGCTTGGCAGACCGGGGCGGCGATTCCCACCGGCTCGCTGACCTTGACCATCAATGAGTTGAACAACACGCAGACGACGCTGCATTATGCCGCCGTTACGTTCACGATCTCTGACATCGGCAATTACGCGCCAGGCCGCTCTGTATTGCAGAAGATCGAGTGGGCGGCTGAGAGTTTCAGAAACGCATGATCAGCATCACCCTGGATGACGGCCGTGTTCTGGAACTGAACGCGGTGGCGCCGCATGAGGCGATGCGGCTGGCCGAGGGGGTGGACGCCCCCGGCACAGGGCGCGACCAGAGACTGAGCGGCAATCGCGTGTGGTGGAACCGGGCGCTGCAGGCGGCCGCGGTGCGCAGTATCAGCGGGATTCCCAACCCGTTCCCGTTCTCGCGGACGCATATTCGCGGGATGATCGGCGACCTCGGCGCGGACGGCATGAGGAAGATCGCCGAGGCGCTGGGAGTAGAATTTTTGGCGCCGGAGACGCGCGTCATTGAAGCCACGGCGCTCTCGGCCCTTGAGGAGCTGGATCTGTTCGAGCTCGCCGATGAATATTCGGACGTGCCGGGCTGGATCGCCTCGGCCTATCTGGCAGCACAGGTGCGCAAAATTGACGGCGCGGCGCTGGCTTTTCCGGTGACGCAGGATGAGGTTCGTGCGCGGGTGGAACAGCTCGGCGCCTCCGGCCTGCTGGTGGCCTTTCACGCGTTGCGTCCCACCGCGGGGAGCGAAGCCGCAAAAAACTAGCCGGCCGCCCGGCGTTGCGGGAGGCGGTGTTCCTGGCCATGGCCGGGGCCGTCCCTTCGATCGAGGCCGCGCTCGCGATGAGCGCAACACGGCGGGCGGCCGTGATCATGATCGCCAAGGATTTTCAGGCGCAGCAGGCGCGCGCCTGGCTGCGTATGGTTGCGGATGGGGAGGCGGGCGATGATTGATTTTTATGACGTCGGCGCCGGGTTGCTGCGGGATGAGCCACCGCGTTTCGAGGCACTGCAAAGCGTCATCGATAGGGTCAATGCGCGTCTGGCCCGGCGCGTCGGTGATCCGTTCTATGTTGCGCTGCCCCCGACAGAGGAGTCTGCCAGCAAGATGCGGCGGCGCATCCGCTTCATGCGCGGCGTCCAGGGTGCGACGGATCAGCCATCCGCCAGGAAGCTGGCGCCGAATTCCGTCACTCAGGCCGACGCGCTGGCGCTTTTTTCCACGCCCCCCACGCGGCGCGAACCGCCGGCGCCCGTCGGGATGGGCCGGAATTTTGTCCCGGCCGTGCCACCCGCCGGGGGACTGCCCGCCGGCTTTCTGCTCCCCGCCAGGAGACTGCCCGTCGGGGGGCCGCAAGCTGGCTTGCCGCTGCCACCCGGCTTGCCGCCAAACCAGAAACCTCAAACCGGTTTGGGCGAGCGCATCACCGGACCGGAGTTTTTGCGCCTGGTGACGCAGGCCGGGCCGGAGGTGAGGGACGGTCATGCCCTGCAGCCTTCAGCCATCCTGCCCCAGGACGCGCGACCCCAGTTGCTGTTGCCCAGGTCGCCGGGTGGGGGGGTGCAGACTCCCGGCGCGGCGGTGCCAACCCCTAAGCGGGGTGTGCCGAGCCGGGGGATCAAAACACAGAATATCACGCCGCCGGCCAATGCGCTGACCGATGTGTGGCGGCGGATCAAAGTACCGTCCCAGGCCGAGCCAGTGTCTTTCGCGACGGGGGCAAGCGGCGCCAGAGTCATAAGCGCCATCGTCACGGCGACGCTGGCCGCCCAGCAGGCGCATAATGGCAGCCAGCCGGCCCCGGAATTCGGGGCACGGGGGCACAAAATCCCCGGGGCGACGCCGGATGCGCCGGTCTATACCAGGATGGTGCCCGACCATCCGGCCGTGCCCGTGCATGTGGCCAATGCCGATGCGCTGACCAGCGCCACCATCGACACGCTGGCGCGGCATCAAAGCGCCATGCCGACCGCGCCGACCGGACTCAACAATAACCTCGTGCCGCCGGCACCGGGGGTTGCAGCACCTGGATCCTATCACCCATGAGCATGAGCATTGCCGGTTCGGTGCTGTCGGCGGTGCAGGCCGTCGGGCAGATGTTTGGTGGCTATGGCACGCTCACCATCGGGCCGGTGCAACTCTCAGGCCTGGAATTGCCTGAAACCATGCCGGTCGGCGGCAGGCAGATCATCGGCACCCAGACCATGGTGGGCGGCGGGCTCTGCCTCGACGCGATGGGGCCGGTTGAAAACAGCATTGTTTGGCGCGGCATTTTCACCGGGCCGAACCGCTCGGTGCGGGTGCGGCTGCTCGACAGTCTGCGCAAGAGCGGCGCGGTGGTCACGCTCGCCTGGGACGTGTTCAGCTATCAGGTGATCGTCGCCGCCTTTACCGCCGACACCAGGTCCGTCGATCCGGTGCCCTACAGGATCGCCTGCGTGGTGCTGCAAGACAATGCGGCGCCGTCCGGCGTCATATTGGCCTCGCTGGTGGCGCAGGTGGCGGCGGACGTGGCCAGCGGCGACGTGGTGGGGGCGCTCTCCGCCGCCTCTCTGCCGGTGGCGGCGCCGATCGGTGCGGCGGTGACGGCGGTGGCGGCGCCTGGTGCGACCACGCTCGGCACCAGCGCCTATAACGCGGGGTTAAGCGGGGTGGCGAGCGCCGGCGCCGCCATCGGCGCGGCACTCGCCACCGCCAATAATACGCTCGGGCAGTACGGCGCGACCCTGCTCGGCTTCAGCCAGCCGGCCACCATGCCGGCCTCGGTGCCCAACCTCGCTGCCGCCGTCAGCGGTGCGGCCAGTGCCGGCGGCGATGTCGCTAATCTCACCTCTGCCGCCGGCTATTTCGGCCGCGCCGGCGTCAACCTGCAAAATGCGAGCGCTTGAGCATGCGGCAAGTCACCGTGAGCGGGACCAATCTTTACGCGCTGGCCGCCAAATATCTGGGTGACGCGACGCAATGGCTGCGTATCGCCCAGCAGAACAATCTTTCCGATCCGCAGATCAGCGGGGCGCCGGTGACGCTGCTGATCCCCGCTCCTGACCCCAACGCAACCGGAGGCGCGCCCACGCCATGAGCCAGAGTATTGAAAACATCGCCCGCGCCCCACGTGTGCAGGTGCTCGCCAATGGCGCGGCGATCACCGGCCTGCTCTCGGTGCAATGGACCGACCCGCGCGTCTATCACGTTGGTAGTTTTTCGATCTCCAAAAGCTTCACGCCTTTTGACCCGAACGGGCCCGCCTGGTGGGCCGACACCGCCAACAAGCAGATCGACATCGAGATCAGCCTGGCGCTCGACGGGGGCTTTTTTGCTCCGATGTTTTCAGGCCAGGTGGACAGCCACGCGCTCGACCCGCTGCGGCAAACCATCCATTTGCACGGGCGCGATGGGGCGGCGGTGTTTCTCGACACGTGCATCACCCAGACCTATCAAAACCTCACCTCCTCGGAAATCGCCACGACTTTGGCGCAGAGCCATGGGCTGACCGCGGAGGTGACCTCCACCGCCACGTTGGTGGGGCGCTATTACAACGCCGACCACGACACCATCGCCGCCGGTGGCTTTTCCCGCGCGGTGAATGAGTGGGATCTGCTCTGCCTGCTCGGCCAGCGCGAGGGCATTTTGCCCTATGTGCAGGGAGCCACGTTGTATTTTCAAGTGCCGCCTGTCCTTGCGCCTTCCTATGCGCTGGGGGTGGGACAGAACGCGGATGGCGTGATGATGAGTAATTGTAAGACGCTGCTGTGCGAGCGCGCGCTGACGATGGCGCGCGACGTGAAGGTGACGGTAAATTCCTGGCACTCCGGCAAGAAGACCATCGTGACCGGCTCCGCCGTGACCAAGACCCTGACGCCGGCTTCCACCTCCGTGCCGCCGACCGGTTACATGTTCGAGATTCCCAACCTGACGAGCGCCCAGGCCTCGGCCGCGGCGCAGCGCCTGGCGCTGGACATCGCCCAACACGAGCGCACCATCACCGCCAGCCTGCCGGGCATCAACACGCTGACGCCTAACACCGTGTTCACTATCACTGGCACCGGTACGGATTATGACGGGATCGATTATTTTCCGTCCCACGTCACGCACAGCGTGACGCCACAACGCGGCTTTGAAACCATCGTCTCGGCCAAGAACTATTCGCCGCTGTCGCTTTATGACGGCGCCAGCGGAGGTCTTATTTCATGAGCATGGATAGGCTGATGGCGGCGCAGGCGCGCGGGATCGTCGGGCAGGTGAGCCAGTTCGGCGCGGCGCGCTGCGGACTTGTCGCCTCCTTCAATCCGCAGACCTATTGCGCGAAGGTGACGATCCAGCCGGAGAATATTCTCTCCGGCTGGTTGCCCATTCTGTCCCTTGGGTCGGGCCGGGCTGGGGGCTGGTCGCACCGCTGCCGATTGGCGTGCAGGTGCTGGTGTTGCCTGATCGCAACGACGCGCAGCAGGGCGTGATCGTTGGCGTGCTGTTCTCCGAGGTCGATACGCCGCCCAATACCGCCGCCGCCGGGGAATTTTTGCTCCTGCACGCGAGCGGGGCTTATCTCACGCTGAAAAACGATGGCAGCATGGACATCAATGCGCCGGGTGGGATCAAAATAACCGGGAACGTGACGGTGACAGGGACGATCACCGCCAGCGGCGACGTGATCGGCGCCGGCATCAGCCTCGACAATCATGAGCACCTCTACAACCCCGGCAATGGTGGCGCGACCCTCACAGGGAAAGGGCAAGACTGATGGCTGACATTTCCCACACCTTCGGCGCTGACTTGGTGTTAAGCGCCACTGGCGACCTGCTCTGTGTGAACGGCGACACGCTTACCCAGCAGCGCGTGCTGCGCCGCTTGCTCACCAACGCCGGCGATTATATCTGGCAACTCGCCTACGGCGCCGGGCTCGGCCAGATGGTGGGACAGCCGGCCAACGACACGGCGATCGAGAACATTATTCGTGGCCAGATTTTTCAGGAGTCTGCGGTGGCACAGGTGCCAGCACCTGTCGTCACCACCACCGTCAACACGGATGGAACGGTGAGTGCAGAAATTCAGTATGCCGACGCCGCTACCGGCGCCAGTTCAACGCTCACATTCCAGGTCCAGTAATGGAACTTTCCCTCCAGACTTTTTCCGCCATGCTCAACGCCATGGCGGCGGCGGCGCAGGCCGCCGCCAGCACGGCGCTGAACCTGCTGGTGGGCTCGACGCTGCGCGCCATTTTCGAGGCGGTCGCCGGCCTGTGCCTGTGGCTGCAATGGCAGAACGTGCAGGTGCTGCAAATGGCGCGCCTGACCACCTCGATCGGCACCGACTGCGATTCCTTTGTGACCGACTTCCCGCTCTTCGGCGGCCGTCTGGCCGGCGTGGCCTCGGCCGGTCCGGTGACGTTTGGCCGTTACACAACCACGCAAGCCATGCAGGTGCCGGTCGGCACGCTGGTGAAAACCAATGACGGCACGCAGAGTTTTACCGTCAATCTCGATACCACCAATGCTGCCTATCAGGCCGACCCGAGCGGCGTCACACAAGGCTGGTTCAACCTTGGCGTTGGTGTGGCTTCGGTGAATGTCACGGTCACCAACAATGCTGTGGGCACCGCCGGCAACGTGCTGGCCGGGACGATCGGGCTGATTGCGAGTTCGGCGCCGGGACTCGACACCGTGACCAATGCAGCCGCCTTCACCAACGGCATGAACGCCGAGACCGACGTCGCGTTGAAAGCGCGCTTCGCTCTGTGGTTCAGCTCGTTGAGCCAAGGCACGCCGGCGGCGATTAACGCAGCGGTGGCCGACGTGGCGCAGAACCTCACCTGGCAGCAGATCAACAATACCGACGCCGGGGGCAATTACCGGCCCGGCACGGTCACGGTGGTGATCGATGATGGCAGCGGCGCGACACCTTCCAGCACCGTCTCGCTGGTGGCGGCCGCCGTGCAGAATGTGCGCGCGGCGACCATCAACGCCTGCGTGATCGCGGCGACGGCGCTGGACGCCAATGTCAGCATGACCCTGACCACCGCGGCCAACATCAACCACGCCACCGCCGTGGCTTCCGTGGAGGCGGCGCTGGCGGCGTATATCGGCGCGCTCGGGGTCGGCGATCCGCTGCCCTACACCAGGCTGGCGCAACTCGCCTATGATTCCAGCAGCGCCATCACTAACATTTCCGGCCTCACGCTGAACGGCGGCACGGCAGACCTGGTGCCGACTGACTTCTCTGTGGTGCGCGCCGGCACTATGACGGTGGCATAATGGCGACCGGCGATCAGGCTGATTTCCAGGCGCGGTTGCAAGCGCTGCTGCCCTCCGGCTGGTTCGGTGACAGCACGCCGGTGCTGGATGTGGTGCTGACCGGCATCGGCAACGCGCTGGCGACCATCTATGCGCTCATCGCCTTCACGTTGGCGCAGACGCGCCTCGCCACGTCCCAAGGCGGCTTCGTGGACATGTGGGCGAACGACTATCTCGGCGCCTCCATCATCCGCCTGCCGCAGGAGACCGACAGCGCCTTCAAGGCGCGCACGCAATGGACCATTACCGCGCCGCGCGGCACGGTCGCGGGCCTGAAAGAGGCGATGGAATTTTTGACCGGCAACACGCCGCGGGTGATCGAGCCGGCCAATACCGGCGACACCGGCGGCTGGGCCGGGCCGCTCGGCACTGAGGACGGTGGGCTGTTCGCCTGGGACGATGGCAGCGGCACCAAAGGCGCCGGCGCCTGGGGCAGTCTTTTGCTCCCCTTTCAGCTCTTTATCACCGTGTACCGCCCGGCGCTGCAGGCCGCAGTGCCCCTCGGCGGCTGGACTGGTACGCTCGGCACCGAGGGCGACGCGCTCGGCGGCTGGGCCGGGGCCGCGCCCTATACCAGCGCCAGCGGTTCCCTGGCGTTCACCAACGCCGACATGGTGGCAGCCACGCTCACTGATTCATTCCTGATCGCCGCAGTTTATGCGTGGATGCCGGCCGGGTCGATCGCCTGGGTTAACCTCGCAAACTAAAGCAAGAAAGCAGCCGCTTTTTAAAAAAAGCGGCGCAAAAACTTTTGCTCCGCTGGGCCTGTGCCGGCGAAACCAGCACGGCCTGAACTAACAAAAAGTAGCCTTTCCTTTTGCTTTTTTAAGGATCTTTCATGGATCGCATCATCACCTATCCCGGCGCGTTGCCCAAATCCGCCGATTTTTTGAACGTGCAACGCAATGCCATGATTTCTGACGGGGCGATTTTGCAGGCGGTGTTTGGAAGTTCGGCAGTAGCTTCGGGATTCACGTGTTCGCCATTGGCTGTGCCCGGCATGGGCGTGCAGGTGTCGGCCGGCGCGCTGACGCAATACACAATCGTGGACGCCACCGCTTACGGCGAGCTCGCCGCGGACCTGACCGAATTCATTGTCAAGCAGGGCGTCAATCTCGACCCCACCACCTTGAGTGTGGCGGCGCCGCCAACGGCGGGCCAGTCGATCGCCTATCTGATCGAGGGGGCGTTCGCGGAGACCGATGGCACGCCGGTGGTGTTGCCTTACGTGAACGCCGCCAACCCGAGCCAGCCTTATGCCGGCCCGACCAATAGCGGCGCCGCGCAGAACACGACGCGAGACGAAACCGTCACGTTGGTCGCCAAGGCTGGCAGCGCCGCCGCCACCGGATCGCAAGCCCCGCCATCCGCTGACACCGGCTATGTGCCGCTGTTCGTGGTGACGGTGGCTTATGGGCAGACCGCGATCACCACCGCTAACATCGCCCAGGCGCCCGGCGCGCCGTTTGTGAGCATCCCGCTCCAGAGTCTGCCCAACGTGGCCGGCGCCAATGTCACCACCGTCGCCACCAGCACCACGCTGACGGCCGACAATGCCGGGCTGGTGCTGGTGAACGCGGCTTCGGGGAATATCACCATCACGCGCCCCTTGGCGGCGAGCGCTGGGGGAATTCCGCTGCCGTTCGAGTATGTGCGCACCGATACGACATCGAACACGGTAACCATCGTCACGGCGGGGAGCGATACGACCTGGCCGAGTGGCGGCACATCGACAACGCTGGCGTCGCAGTCGGTGTTCACGGAGCGGGGAGACGGCGTTTCGTCCTGGCGGCAGATCGTCACGCCGCCCGCACCCGGCGGGCAGGTTTTCACGGCGTCCGGCACGTTCACCGTCCCGGCCAGCGTCCGCCTGGTCAAGGCCTCGGCCTATGGCGCCGGTGGCGGCAGTTCCGGCGGCCAGGGCGCCGGTGGCGCCGGCGGCGGCTTTGCCAGCGGCTGGGTTGCCGTGGTGCAGGGCCAGGCCATCGCCGTGACGGTGGGGACCGGCGGTGTGGGCGTTGCGAACAATGGCACGGCGACCGCCGGCGGCACGTCGAGTTTTGGCTCCTATCTCTCGGCGACCGGCGGCGCGGGCGGCGCGGCCGGTCCGGGGAGCGGCGGCACGGGAACCGCCGCAGCAAGCGTCATCAACCCCGTCGTACTGACCGGCCAAGGGGGCTTCGACCTCGACGGTTATGAAGACTCGGTCCCCGGCGGCGAGTGTGCCGGCCCCTATGGTGGCAAAGGCGGCATCGCGAATAACGCGGTCCTCGGATCTGCGCCTGCTGTTCCAGGCGGGGGCGCCGCGGCGAACGTCACCACCGGGGCAAACGGCTATAGCAACGGCGCGAACGGTGCCGTTTACGTGGAGTGGAACACATGAGCACTTACGCACGCATCGCGGGCGCCGTGATCGCCGAGATCCTCACGCCCCGCAGCGGCTTCACACTGGCGCAGTGCTTTGCGCCCGCCATCGTCGCGCAATGCACCGAGATCGACGGCATCACCCCGGCGCCGCAGGTGGGATGGAGTGCTACCGAGACGAGCGGGGTGTGGAGTTTCGCGGCCCCGGTTGCGCCGACGCCGACCCTGGGGCAAGCGGCCACCGCGCTCGTGGCCGCAGGGCTGACCGTCACCAGCACCAGCACGCCGGCGCTCAATGGCGTCTACAATGTGCAGTCCGGCGTGGCTTTCGGTCAGCAGGACATCGCGACGGAAGCGCAATTCATCAGCACATTCTCCGAATTTACGAACGGCACCAGCACCGCGCTCGAATGGCCCCTGCTCAACGGGACCGTGGTGACTTTCACCACCACAACGGCCTTTCTGAATTTCGCCAAGGTTGTGGCGCAATTTATCGCCGCCGTGAAGAGCGCAATGGCGATGTCCGGCACGCTCCCCGCGGCGAGCGTAACGATTCCGTAATTTCTTCCGGGATCGAGACTCTCGTGATGGCAATCGCCGCCTGCGCGTCAGTCCGCCTCGGCGCGGTTGATGGCGGTGCCGTCACGCGCGCCGAAGCGGGTCGATACAAAGCGCTCTGAAGCGCCGATCACCGCGCGCATGAGCCGCGCGGTGGGGCCTTCGATGAACACGAGTGTGAGCCAGGCCATGAACACCGTGAGCGGAACAAACGCCGCCAACACGACGCTGCCGCCCCAAAAACCGCCATGACTGATGGTTTTATCGAGGCCAAGAAGAGCCCTGCCGACTTGCGGCAGCGCGGTGAAGACGATGCTGATCATGCCGATATGCGTCAAATAGAGGGGGTATGAGATGTCGCCCGCGATATTCATGAGGCGGTTGTTCCTGGTCAGGCCAAAGATGCCGGGCAGGGCGGCGGCGAAAAGGAAAATCCCGGCATAGAAGTTGGTGTTGTCCCACGCCGACACGGGGATGCCATGTACCGAAACCCCGATGGATCCGAGCAGAAGCGGCACGCCGAGCCAGTTGGGGAGGCGCCATTTTTCCCAGACGACACGCGCAAGATGCCCGAGCAAAAAGAACCAGACCGTGGCCGGGAAGAAGTGATACGTCCAGGTCAAGCTGAAACCGAAGACATGAACGAACGAGAGCCGCGTCGCGAGGGAAAAGGTGAGAAGCAGGACGCTCCCTGCGATCGAGCGCACCAGCAAGGGGGCGAGCACATAGAAAGTGACCTCCGCACCCAGCGACCAGGCTTGAGCGAGATAGGCGGAGAAAGGCGCCCCATCCTGATTCGGATAAGTGCCAAATGCCAGGATCCAATCGATTCCGAACAGGAAGATCGAGGAAAGCCTTGGCCAGAAGCCGATGGCGCCGATGGCCCCAACGGGGAACAGGCAAATGACGTAAAGCGGCCAGTACAGAGAGAAGATGCGCACAAAGCGGGATTTATAAAACGCCCACAGTCCATCCGCATATTTGTGGGATAAAGCGTAGCTGATCAGGAAACCACTGACCATGTAGAAATACATGACGGCATAGCCGGCGTTCAAACCAAGCTCCGCGGGCGCGATCCAATGATCCGGAGACGCAGCGGTGCCCGACACCACCAATATCCTTAAATGGTCGACCACCACCACGAGCGCGAGAAACAGCCGGATCAGCCCCATTGTCACTCTCCCTGACGCGAGGACGTTACCTGATCGTTGCGAATTCGGCAATAAATTTGACGGTCCTCATTCAGGCGCGCGTGCCATCTCTAACAAACACCATTCGTTCCGAGGCTTGAGATGCTGAAATTCCTCGTCGCCCTCTGGGCATATATCGCCTATGTGGGCGTTCAGACCGATGTCTACATCAATCAATGGATTCCCGGCGCGGTGGCGGGCATGACGGTCTCCAAGCGGTGTGCGATTGCGGCCGGGTGGCGCCAGGACCCTGTGACCGGGTTGCCGATCCGCGATCAGCCGCGCCATCCGATCGGCTGCTTCATGTGTTGGCTTTTGAATTGGGATGTTCAGCGCCATCACTGCGCCGATCAGGTCTCCGACGCGCCGACGCCCTGGTATGACGGTCTGCGGGCGGCTCTGGCGTTCGCCGCCGCGGGCGCGATGCTCACCGGGCTCATCCATGTCGTCCTGCGGCCGCTGTGATCCGCGCCCCACTGGCCGCTACCCCGGAAATCGCCTTTTACGGGCGCACCACGGAAATTGCGATCACCCAGATTTCTTTCTACGCTTTCGACAATAAGAGCGGAAAAGCGGTCGCGGCGCAAAACAGCAAGTTCGGTCTGCAACCTTACAGCGTGACAAAAATGCTGTTCGTGTTGCATTTCGGGCGTCCGAAGATCGCGCCGGCATTGAGGGCGCCATGAGCCAGGCCGTCAACGGTGACATGCCGGCAAAGCGCAAGCGCGCGCCGCGGGGGAAGGAGATGGGGGTTGAACGCGATGTCGGCGAGCTGCGGGGCGATGTGAACGGTTTGTTGTCACGCCAGCAGAGCACCGACGCGTCGATCATGGAACTCTTCAACCAGAACCGACAAATGCTGCAAATCTACCACGACGGCCAGATCGCCGCGCAGAAAGATCGCGAAAATCTGGGCAAGAGCATCGGCGCCATGATCGCCGACAGTGCCCGGCGGCAGGAGGAGCGCCACGACCAGCTGGCGCAGCAGCTAGCCACGCAAAAAGGCTCGTTCGGCACGTTAGGCTGGATTTTCGACAGCTTGGTGCTGCTCTGTGGCGGCGCGCTGGCCGGACTTGTCACGCACTTCTTTCACTAGGAAGAAAGCGGCCGCTTTTTGAAAAAAGCGGCGCAAAAACTTCTTTTCCGCTGGGTCATGGGCTGTGTCGGCGACAAAGCCCATAGCCCAGAGTCATAAAGTTTTTTTGCTTCTTTTTGTTCACAAAAAGAAGTCTTCCCCATCACTTCGAAAGAAACTCCCATGACCACGTCGCTCTCGACGGCTGCGGCCTCGGGCACGGTCTCGCTCGCCGCGATCGTGCTGCTGAACTGGGTGCTGTCATTCTGCCACATCACCATGCCGGCCGACGTCGCCACCGCCGCGGCGACGCTGGTGACGGCGGCCGTGCATTATTTGATCGCGCTCAAGCCGTTGCCGGTTCCGCGCGAATTCCCCCCACTGAAATCGTGAAAGGCTGATCCATGAACATTTCTCGTCGCCATTTGCTTGCGACCGTGCCGCTGTTGCCCGTGGCGCTGCTCGGCTGCGCAGCCACTACCGTCAACGGCGTGACCACGGTCACGCTGAACCTCGCCACGCTGCAGAATTACGCGACCGCCGTGAAAAACGGCGTGGCCACGCTGCTGAGTATCCCGGAGATCAGCGCAGCCATAGGTGCTGCCAAGGTTGCGGTGATCAACGCCGTCGTCGCCGACATGGCGGCGCAGGTCGTGGCGCTGAACACGACGAATAACGGCGCCGCCACGCTGACTTTCACCGCCACCAGCGTCCCCGCCGCACTCTCCGCGTTCGAGACCGACGCCAAGGCGATCATGGCTGACGTGGTGGTCGCGGCGACAAGCCTTTCTGGTTCACTGGCGTCCAACATCATCACCACCGTGGATGCGCTGCAAACTATTTTGGTCCTGGGTGAGGCGGTGAGCAACGGAGTTGGTGCGACGCTGCCGACGATGAGCGAGCCCCAGGCCTTGAAAATTCTGGGGGCGTAAAAATGCATCTCCCGCACCAGCTCGCGGCGATGAAACTGGGGTGCCGGTGGCAGGGAACGCCAGCGGCGACACCGCAGCGCGTCGCGACAAATCTGCCGCCGGTCGCGTACAGCCGCATCATCGGCACGCCACGCGTCGCCGGGCATAACGAGTTGATCGGCGATTGTGTCGAAACCGCCGCCTGCAATGCCGTGCAGACGGCGATGGCGGGCAAGGGCATGTCGGGTCCGCAAATCTCCAACGATCTGGCGGTGACGCTCTACGGCCAGATCACCGGCTATACGGCGCTCAATCCCGCCAGTGACCGCGGCACCGATCCGAGCGAGTTGTTCGCGTGGTGGCGCCAGAATGCCATCGCCGGTTATCGGCTCGGCCGGGTTTTTCCGCTGGTGGTGCAATCGGAAGATGATGTTCGTCATGTCGTCAGCACGATGGGTGGCGTTTTTCTGGTTCTGGCGCTGGGCCTGGCGCAGCAGAACCAGCTGGTGTGGAGCGCTGCCGGCACGCCAGGTTCGTGGGGCTATCACGCCGTTTGGGCTGATGACTATGACGGCGCCCTGACCACCTGCACTTCCTGGGGCGAGGCCAAGCCGATGGACCGCAGCTTCTTCGCTGCCGGTTTCGTCGTCGGTGCCTACGCGCTGGACCTCGTCCGCGAAGCGGAGGCCGGCGCATGAATTTTAGCGTCTGCGTGGCGTTCACGTTGCGGTGCGAGGGCGGGTTCAGCATGACCCCGGAAGATCGCGGCAACTGGACCAGCGGCGAGATCGGCGTCGGGATCCTCAAGGGCACGAATTTTGGACTCTCGGCAGCGTCCTATCCGCATTTGGAGCTGCGCGGCCTCAACGCGGCGGCGGCGGCGGCGATCTATCGCCGCGATTACTGGCAGAAGATCAACGGTGACGCCTTGCCCGCGGGCGCGGATCTCATGGTGTTCGACCATGCGGTGAATGCCGGGGTCGGCGGCAGCGTGCGCCTTTTTCAGGCGGCGCTTGAAGTGCCGGTGGACGGCGAAATCGGGCCGCACACGCTCACCGCCGTAAGCCGGGCCGATGCCAACGAACTGATCCTGCGCCTGAGCCAGGGGCAGACGGCGTTTTACGAGGCCGACACAGACATGATTTTCAAGCACGGCCAGCTCAGGCGCGTGGCGCTGCGCACAGAAGCCGCCCTGGCGATGCGGGCTCGAGGGGATGTGATTGCATAGGCGCTATGCTTTGATCGCATCTCTTCGCAGCCTCTCATGCCGGCCAGCCTTCAAAAAAATCGATTTTATCGTCTCATGGGACAAGCGAATGTTTCGCGCTTTGGCCCTGCAACCCGTGGTCCGGAGGCGCTTCCCATAAGAGACAATAAGCCCTTGCATTATATTACATAAGCTTTAACAGGGCATGAACTGTCTGAAGAATTGGGATTGAAAAGCTATGTCTGGCACGGCTGTAGAGAACCTGAGTAGAGCCCGAAACGTCGTCATTGCCGCTTTTTTGAGCTGGACTCTCGACGCATTCGACTTCTTTATTCTTATTTTCACCTTCAATGATGTCGCCAAGACCTTTGGCGTTTCCATCAAGTCGATCACCCTCGCGATCACGCTGACGCTGGCGACGCGCGCGGTCGGCGCGTTCATTTTCGGCCGCCTGGCGGATAAATATGGCCGCAAGCCGATCTTGATGCTGGTCGTGTTGCTGTATTCGCTGTTCGAGGCCCTGAGCGGTTTCGCCTGGAGCTTCACCTCCTTCCTGGTCATCCGTACCTTGTTCGGCATCGCCATGGGCGGCGAATGGGGCGTGGGCAGTTCGCTTGCCATGGAGACGATCCCGGATCGTTGGCGCGGCTGGGTATCCGGCCTGCTGCAGGCGGGCTATCCGTGCGGGTACTTCCTGGCCACGCTGCTGTTCGGCTTCGCTTATCAAGATCTCGGCTGGCGCGGCATGTTCTTCGTCGGCGCGGTGCCGGCGGTGCTGGTGTTCTTCATCAATTTCGCGATCGAGGAGAGCCCGGCCTTCGAGCAGCTCAAGGCAGGCCCGCGCGTTTCCGCCTGGCAGATCCTGCGCAAGAACGGCAAGCTGGTGCTCTACGGCGTGCTGATCATGGCCGCGTTCAATTTCTTCTCGCACGGCACGCAGGACATTTATCCGCGCCTGTTCCTCGGCGAGCAGCTGCACTTCACGCATGCGCAGATCACCAACATCTCGCTGGTGTATAATGTCGGCGCGATGGTGGGCGGCATCCTGTTCGGCTTCCTTAGCCAGAAGATCGGCCGGCGCTATGCGATCATCGGCGCCTGCGTGCTGGCGCTGATCGTCATGGTCCCCTGGTCGCATGCCGGCACGCCGATCGAGATCGCGATCGCCGCGTTCTTCATGCAGGTGGCGGTGCAGGGCGCCTGGGGCGTGGTGCCGGTGCATTTGAACGAGCTGTCGCCGTCGGAAATCCGCGGCACGTTCCCGGGCTTCATTTATCAGCTCGGCAATTTCGTCGCCTCGATCAACGCGCCGCTGCAGGTCAGCATCGCCATGAACCATGGCGGCAATTACGGCTACGCGCTGATGTTGGTGGCCGGGGCCTGCTCGGTGGCGCTGATCATCCTGATGGCCTTCGGCCCCGAGGCGCGCAACGTCTCCATGGCGCACCGGACCACCTTGGAGCCCGGCGCCGCAGAGTGACCCGTAACTCCAACGGCTGAGCAAAAACGGTGTGCCGCACGGCACGCCGTTTTTCTTTGCGCGCGGGGCGGCATTTTGATACCGGTATAAGGCCTGACAATTTCGACAGGATGTGGATGCGCCGGTTGACATTGTCGCGCTGCGGCAAATCTGATCATAACGATGTCTGGACTCCCCCCCTGACGCGAGCGCTCACAACGTAATGGGAATGTTCCATGTCACACGCGGATGCCGAAGTCGCGACGAAGCGGCGTGAAGAGTTGGGTTCTGAACGGGACGCCGCGCGGGCGGAACTGATCGCGGGCCTGTCCCGGCCGCAGCCAAGTATCGCGCCGAAGTATTTTTATGACGCGCTCGGCTCGAAACTGTTCGAGGCGATCTGCGAGCTCGATGAATATTACCTCACCCGCACCGAGGCGGCGATTTTCGCGCAGCACGCGGCGGCGATCGCCGATTCCGTGGGGGTGGGGGCGACGCTGATCGATCTGGGCGCCGGCAATTGTGCCAAGGCGGCGGGCCTCTTTCACGTCTTGCAGCCCCAGGCCTATATTCCCGTCGACATCTCCGAGGAATTTTTACACCGCGCGGTGGAAGGACTGAAAAAATCCTATCCACACATCCCGATGCATCCCGTCGCCCTCGATTTTTCCGATTTTTTGCACCTGCCCGCCTACGTGCAGGAGCGGCGTAAAAAACTGTTTTTCTATCCGGGCTCGTCGCTGGGCAATTTCACGCCATTGCAGGCGGCGCAATTCCTCACCCGCATCCGCGCCGCGTGCGGCGGCGACGGCACGCTGCTGCTGGGCATCGACCTGGTGAAGCCGGCGGAAGAGCTGGAGGCCGCCTATGACGACGCGCTCGGCGTCACCGCCGCTTTCAACCTGAACGCGTTGCGGCACATCAACTTGCTGCTGGGCAGCGATTTTTTGCTCCGCGACTGGCAGCACAAGGCGCTGTTCAACGCGGCGCAGAGCCGGGTTGAGATGTATCTGCGCGCCCGCCGGGACCTCACCGTGACCTGGCCCGGCGGGGCGCGCGCGTTTGGCCAGGGTACTGCAATCCATACCGAGAACAGCTACAAATACTCTTGTGCGGCCATTCTCGACCTGCTGCGGCAAAGCGGCTTTGGCGAGGCGCGCTGCTGGTCCGACGCGGAAGGTCGCTATCTGGTGTGTCATGCCCGAGCAACCTGACTTCTTGCCCCTTGCCACGCGTTTCGCGCAGGTGCGGCGCCAGACCATGGCGCTGGCGGCGCCACTCTCGGATGAGGATTGCCTGGCGCAGTCGATGCCCGATGCGAGCCCGGTGAAATGGCACCTCGCGCATACGACATGGTTTTTCGAAACCTTCATCCTCGAACCATTCGAAGCGCATTTCGCGCCGTACCACCAAGCGTTCCGCGTGCTGTATAATTCCTATTACAACGGCGTGGGCGCGCAGCATCCGCGGCCGCAGCGCGGCCTCGTCACGCGCCCGTCACGCGCAGAAGTGGTCGCGTACCGCGAGGCTGTCGATGCGCGCATGCAGGCGCTGCTCGGGCGCGAACGTTCGCAGGCGTTAACGTCCCTGGTTGAGCTCGGAATGCAGCATGAGCAGCAGCATCAGGAGTTGATCGTCACCGATGTGACGCACCTGCTCAGCCTGAATCCGCTATTTCCCGCCTATCAGCCGGAGGCCGCGGTGCCGCCGACGGAAGCTCCGCTCGTCTGGCATGAGTTCGAAGGCGGGGTCGTGTCCATCGGGCATGAGGGCGCAGAATTCTGTTTCGACAACGAGCGGCCACGGCACCGGCAGTTTCTGGAGCCCTATCAGCTCGCCTCCCGGCTGGTGACGAACGCGGAATATCTCGCCTTCATCGCCGATGGCGGTTATAACGAGCCGTCATTCTGGCTGTCGGAAGGCTGGGAATTCGTGCGCGCCAACAAACTGTCGCAGCCGCTCTATTGGCATCGCCAGGACGGCCACTGGCGGGTGTTCGCGCTGAATGGGCTGGCGGACCTGCAGCCGCATGCGCCGGTGCTGAACCTCTCTTTTTTCGAGGCGAGCGCCTATGCGTACTGGGCCGGGGCCAGGCTGCCGACCGAGGCGGAATGGGAGCATGCGGCGCTGACCGATCCGGCTCTGCAGCAGATGTTCGGCCCGGCTTGGCAATGGACCAGCAGCGCCTATGCGCCTTATCCCGGCTTCCGCGCGGCGTCCGGGGCGATCGGCGAATACAACGGCAAGTTCATGGTGAACCAGTACGTGCTGCGCGGCGCCTCGCTCGCCACGCCGCCCGGTCATTCGCGCCCCAGCTATCGCAACTTCTTCCCCGCCGGCGCGCGCTGGCAGTTCAGCGGGATCAGGCTGGCACGATAGGGGCGTTGCCGGTGACAACGCCCATGACCCAGCATAACAAAAATTTTGCGCCGCTTTTTTAAAAGCGGCCGCTTTCTTCTTTCTGAATATATTGCTCTAGTCCGACCTCTGACCGAGGAGTGCTTGCATGCGGCTGCGCGGATGCCTGAACCGGGGCCGCCTTTCGGAGCGTTTGTTGGCCCGCCTGTTCGTCGGGCGCGGGGGCGTACGGGCCGGCTGGCGTGCCGCGCTGTTTCTGTTGGCCTTGGCGGTGCAGCTTGTGCTGGTCGCCATCGCTCTGCATGCCGCGTTTCACGCGCTGGCGGCGCACCGGCCGGTTGGGCTGACGCCGGCTCTGGTTGGGCTGAACGAGGTTGTCCTGCTGCTGCCGACCTTGGGCGCCAGCGCGCTGATGGCGTTTCTCGAGGATGTCAGGCTGACCGAATACGGCCTGATGGAGCCACGAAAATGGGCCCGCCTCGGCGCCGGGTTCGTCGCCGGGCTGGTGGCACTCGGCGCGCTGATGCTGTCCTTAAGCGCTGGCGGGTTCGCCACGGGGCAGGGGGGCGGGCTTAGCCCCGGCGCGGAAATCCGCTACGCGCTGGAATGGTTGGGCGTCAGCCTGCTGATCGGCGTGAGTGAAGAATTCGCGCTGCGCGGCTATCTGCTTGTGGTTTTGACGCGCGGCGCGGGGTTCTGGGGGGCGGCTGGCCTCACCAGCCTGGTGTTTGGCGCGCTGCACGGCATGAACCACGGGGAAACGCCGCTGGGCCTGATCGACACCGTCGGGGCGGGGCTGCTGTTCTGCGTGTTCATCCGCTGCACCGGGTCGCTCTGGTTTGCGATCGGCTTTCACGGCGCCTGGGATTATGCGGAAAATTTCCTGTTCGGCACCGCCGATAGCGGCAATCGCTGTGTCGGCACGCTGCTGACTTTTGCGCCCCACGGCAATGTGTATTTTTCGGGTGGCGTGACCGGGCCCGAGGGCAGCGTGTTCTGCACCGCGATCCTGCTGCTCGCGGCGCTTCTGGCATCCAGATTTTTGCGCCCCACGGCGTTTCTGGCGGTCTCGCGCGCCAGCTGACTGCCGGCGCGCTTTGATCTGCGTCATGGTGCGGGTTCCGCAAATGCCGCATTCATCCTTCGTTCGTGACAGGAGGATTGCATGAATGTCGCCGCTCTGATGAGTACGAACATTGTTTCCGTATTGCCGTCGACGACGCTGGCCGACGCGGTCCGCATCATGCTTGCCCATAATGTGAGCGGCCTGCCGGTGCTGGAGACTGACGGCACATTGGTCGGCATGATCACCGAAGGCGATCTGCTGCGCCGCACCGAGCTGGAGAGCGAGGGCAAGCAGCCCAGCTGGCTGAAGGTGTTTCTGATGCCTTCCAGCGTCGCCGCCGACTATGTCGCCACGCATGGGCGGCGTGTCTGTGAGGTGATGACCCCGCATCCAATGCATGTGGGGCCGGCGGCCGATCTGGCCGAGGTGTCGCGGTTGATGCTGCACAAGCACGTGAAACGCCTGCCGGTGCTGGAGGCAGACCGGCTGGTCGGCATCATCAGCCGTTCGGACGTGCTGCGAGCGCTCGCGCGCAAGCTGATCGAAGTGCCCGAGGAGCGCACCGACGAGGAGATCCGCACCTATATCAAAAACGAGATCGCGCACGCGAAGTGGGCGCCGAAATCCAGCATCAAGATCGAGGTGAAGGAAAAGGTCGTGAACCTGGAAGGGACGATTTTCAGTGACGAGGAGCGCCAGGCGGTGATCGTGATCGCCGAGAACGCGCCCGGCGTAAAAATCGTGCAGGATCATCTGACCTACGTCGACCCGGGCTCAGGCATGTCGTTTCCGATGGCGTGAGAAAGGAAGCAGCCGCTTTTTAAAAAAAGCGGCGCAAAAACTTTTGCTATGCTGGGCCGTGGGCGTTGTCGGCGACAAAGCCCATGGCCCAGCATAACAAAGTTTTTTTGCTTCTTTTTGTTCACAAAAAGAAGTCTTCCTTTCGCTTGCCTGCTAACTGTACCGCATGACAGACACCCCGTTTTTCGACCGGCTCCGCGCCGACGCCGCCGGCCCGTGGTCGCGCTATATCCGCCATCCTTTTGTCCTGGCTTTGGGCGACGGCTCGCTGCCGGCGCCGAAATTCAGGAATTTTCTGGTCCAGGATTATCTGTTCCTGATCCAATATGCCCGTGCCTATGTCCTGCTCGCCTACAAGCTGGACAGGCCTGAGGATATGCGCGCCGCACTCGCCACCGCCGATGTGTTGTTGACCGGCGAGATGCCCCTGCATGTGCGTTATTGTGCCGGCTGGGGCCTGGACGAGGCGCAGATGCGGGCGGCGCCGGCCTCGCTGGAGATGATCGCCTATACGCGCTACGTCCTGGAGCTGGGCCAGGCCGGCGATGCGTTGGACCTGATGGTCGCACTTGCCCCTTGTATCGCTGGTTATGCGGAAATCGGCGCCATGTTGAACGCGGGGCTGCGCCCGGACAATCCCTATGCCGATTGGGTCGCGGCCTATGCCGGTCCCGAATACAACCAGTCGGTCGCCGCGACGATGGCCATGCTGGAGCGGCTGGCAGTGACCCGCGGCGGGGCGGCGCGCTATGACGCGCTGCTGAATATTTTCGTCCAGGCCACCGAATGCGAGGCGGCGTTCTGGGAAACCGGCTGGCGCGCAGGCGCAAAAGCTTCTTAAATCGCCGCAGCATCCATCGCGGTCGATCAGGAGAAGCTCATGACGGAAATTTGGCGTCTGTCCGCCACCGAACTCGCGCAGAACATCCGCAACCGCAAAATCTCCGCCCGCGAGGCCGCCCAGGCCGCGCTCTCACGGCTTGAAGCGGTGAACCCGGCGATCAACGCGGTCGTCGACTACCGCGCCGAGGACGTGCTGGCCCAGGCAGACGCGGTGGATTTGTCCGTCACACGGGGCGAGGAATTGGGGCCGCTGGCCGGCGTTCCGGTGACGGTCAAGGTGAATGTCGACCAGGAAGGGTTAGCCACCACCAACGGCACGCGCCTGCAGGCGGAAAATATCGCCGCGGCGGACAGTCCGGTGGTGACGAATCTGCGCCGCGCCGGCGCGGTGATTCTCGGCCGCACCAACACGCCGGCTTTTTCGCTGCGCTGGTTCACCGACAACCAAATCCATGGCGCGACGAAAAACCCGCGTGACCCGTCGCGCACGCCGGGCGGGTCCTCGGGTGGTGCGGCGGCTTCCGTCGCCGCCGGCATCGGCCATCTCGCGCATGGCACGGACATTGCCGGCTCCATCCGTTACCCAGCTTATGCCTGCGGGGTGCACGGGCTGCGCCCCAGCCTCGGCCGCGTCGCCGCCTACAATGCCAGCGGCCCGGAGCGGCCGATCGGCCCGCAGCTCACCGGCGTTTCCGGTCCGATCGGCCGCACCATCGCGGATCTGCGCCTCGGCCTTGCCGCGATGTCGGGTTTCGATCCGCGTGACCCGTGGTGGGTGCCCGCCCCGTTGGAATTTCCCGATCAGCCGCGCCGCGCCGCTCTGGTGCGCCGCCCCGGCGGGTTGGAGATCGTGCCGGAGGTAGAGGAGGCGTTGGTGGACGCCGCCGCGCGGCTGCGCGATGCCGACTGGGAGGTGGTCGAACTGGACGATATCCCGGCCATTGAGGAGGCTGCGGAACTGCAGGCCCGGCTCTGGATCGGCGAGAGTTTCGCGCCCTGGGAGGCGATGGCCGCGCAGGATGGCGATCCCGGCGCCATCGGTACCATTGCCGGGCTCAAAGCCTTTCTGAACGGCCGGGTCTCGGCCGAGTTGTATGCCCAGGCGCTGGTCCGCCGCGCCACCATAATCCGCGACTATCAACTCCTGCTGCACAAACATCCGGTGCTGCTGCTGCCGGTCTCGGCGGAGCTGCCGTTTCCGGATCACTTGGACCGGACGGATTTTCCCCGGGTCTGGCGGGCGCAGCTCACGCAAGTCGGTCTCGCGCTCACCGGCCTGCCGGCGCTGGCCGTTTCCACCGCGCAGGTGGGACGCACCACGACCGGGGTGCAGTTGCTGGCCGGGCGGTTCCGCGAGGATCTGCTGCTGGCCGCCGGCGCGGTGCTCGAAGCGGGTGGCACGCCGCCATCGCCGGTCGATCCGGCTTTTTGAGCGTCGTTCACCAGTTTCCGTCCTATAGCGTGGCTGAACGCGCGGCTGACGCCGCCGTTCACGCCGTCGGCCTGCCGCTCGGCCTGGTCGCCGCACTGGCGCTGGTCGGGCGCGCCACCGCGTTCGGCGCTCTGACCACCGCGGTCATCGGCATTTATGCCGCCGCTCTCGTAGGCATGCTGGGCGCCTCCGCCGCCTACCAGCTTTGTCCGCCTGGCCCGTTGAAGGAGTGGCTGCGGCGCCTCGACCGGTCGATGATCTTCGTGATGATCGCCGGCACCTACACGCCGATCAGCGTCCTGGTCCTGGATGGCAGCGGCGGACTGGCGATTTGCCTGCTGGTTTGGGGGCTTGCCGCGATAGGCATATTTCTGACCCTGTGTTACCCGCGGCGTTTCGAACGCGCGCTGCTGGTGCTGTATCTGGTGATGGGCTGGATGCTGCTGGCGCTGCTCCGGGATTGTTTTGTCCTGCTGCACGGCGAGGTGCTGGCGCTGATCCTGGGGGGCGGGATTGTCTACATGGCCGGCGCGGTGTTGCAGGCGATGCCGGTCAAATTCAACAACCCGGTCTGGCATTTGTTGATTCTGGTCGCAGGCTCGATGCATTACGCCGCCATCAGCCTGCAGCTTACCGGGGGAGTTTTTTAGGGAAGCGAAGGCTACTTTTTGTGAACAAAAAGTAGCAAAAAAACTTTATTAATTTGGGTCATGGGCTTTGTCGCCAACACCCAGCATAAGAGAAGTTTTTGCGCCGCTTCCTTCAAGCTGATATGAAAATCATTCATAGGTGAAGCCGGTTTTCTGTATTTCAGTCATCGATAGAACCTACTAATACGGCTGCGATGCCAAAATCCCTTGCCGGCCTGTCCCTGCGCGATCTTGAATATGTCGAAGCCGTCGCGGAGTTGAAGCATTTCGGCCGCGCCGCGGAGCGCTGCGGGGTCAGCCAGCCGGCTTTGTCCGAGCAGGTGCGCAAGCTCGAAGCCCATCTCGGCGTGCCGATTTTCGAGCGCACCAAGCGTCGCGTCGCGGTCACCGGGCAGGGCGAAATCCTGCTCATGCATATCGACCGGCTTCTCGCCGAGGCGCGGCATTTGCTGGCCTTGGGCCAGCAGAGCACGGATTTGTGCGGGATTTTGCAGCTGGGTGCCATCGAAACGCTGGGGCCTTATTATCTGCCTGCGGTTCTCGCTCTGTTGCGCGACGAACTGCCCGACGTGTCGTTACGCCTGACCGAGAACCGCACCTCGGCGCTGGTCGAGCGGCTCCGCCATGGGGCGATGGATGTCATCCTCGCGGTGATGACGCCGGATATGCCGGGTCTCTCGCATCAGGCGATTTTTTTCGAGCCGTTCATTCTGGCAGCACCGCGGCGGCATCCGCTCACCACGCTGCCGCATATCAAGCTGGACATCCTGCCGCATGAGGATCTGCTTCTGCTCGATGAGGGGCACTGCCTGCGCGACCAGGCGCTGGAGCTCTGCAGCGGCGCGCCGCGCGCCACCCGTCACGCCACCAGCCTGGAAACGTTGTGGCACATGATCGCGGCCGGGGAGGGATATTCGCTGCTGCCGGCGCTGGCGGTGCGGGCGCGGCCGGATATCGCCACCTTGGTCGACTGCCGGACGCTCGACCAGGCCAGTGCTGGGCGGCGGATCAGCCTGATTTGGCGCGCCAGCGACCCGCGCGAAGCACAATTCCGCCGGTTCGCAGCACTGCTCGCGGCGCATGCGCCGGACGTGGTGCGGGTGGATTAGAGAAAAGGAAGCAGCCGCTTTTTGAAAAAAGCGGCGTAAAAACTTTTGGGCTATGCTGGGTCATGGGCGTTGGCGCCGACATAGCCCATGGCCCAGATTAACAAAGTTTTTTGCTACTTTTTGTTCACAAAAAGTAGCCTTCTCTTTTCTCTAGCCCTTGGCCAACATCGCCATGAATGCAGCGGCGACATGGCTCTGATAGCGGTCGGCATGGCGCAGGACATGGAAATCGCGTTCCGGCAACGCGAATTTCACATGATGCAATAACCCGACTTCGAGGCTCGGGGCGGCCACCGAGGCGGAGATGGCGGTGGCGCCGAGCCCGGCCTCGACCGCACCGCGCACCGCCTCGTTGGCGGGCAGTTCCAGCACCACGCGCAGCGCCTTGGCCGGCACGCCGAACTGCGCCAGCGCCTGCTCGAATTCCGAGCGGGTGCCGGACCCGCGCTCGCGCAGCACCCAGTCGCTTTCCAGCAATTGCTCCGGCGCCAGCGTGTCGCGTTGCGCCCAGGGATGGTCCGGGGCGACCACCACGATCATCTTGTCCCGTGCCACCGGCATGCTGAGCAGGGACGGATCGCTGACCGCGCCCTCGACGAAGCCCAGCTCCGCCTCGCCGCGATGCACCGCCTGCGCCACCTGGGCGGTGTTGCCGATGGTGAGGCGGATATCGATCGTCCCATGCTGGCGGCGGAACGCCACCAGATGCCGCGGCAGCCAGTAGCTGGAGATCGTCTGGCTCGCCTGCACCAGCAGCGTGCCGTGTTTGCCGCCGCTGAGCTCGCTCAGCAGCAGCTCCGCCGCTTCGGCCTGGGCCAGGATGCCGCGCGCCGCGCTGAGAAACAGCGTTCCCGCCTCGGTCAGCTCGATCCCCCGCCCGACGCGGTGGAACAGCTTGGTGTTGTGCCTGGCTTCCAGCGCCGCGATCGCGGCGCTGACCGCCGACTGGCCGAGATTCAACACCTCCGCCGCGCGCGTGACATGCTGGCGGTCCGCAACCGCGACAAAAACCCTGAGCTGATCGAGCGTCATGAAGAAGCTTTACGATCCGGGAGGTCAGTTTTCCAGAAAAATCATCGATCAGCTTGATCATTAAGATAAAAATTATCGGATATTAAATTGGGTATAGGAGGATAAAACCACCGCCCATGATGTTAGTAATAAAACATTTTCCCGGCCTCCTGCTCTGCCTCGCCGTCACGCTCGGCGCCACGGTGCTGCAAGCGGCCGAGGTGGCGTTGACCGGCCAAGCCTATCTTGAGGCGCTGGTGCTCGCCATTCTGCTCGGCCTCGTCGTGCGCACGCTGTGGGCGCCGGGGGCGGCGTACAAGCCCGGCATCACCTTCTCTGCAAAATTTCTGCTCGAGGTCGCGGTGGTGCTGCTTGGAGCGGCGGTCAGTGCCCGCACGGTGATGGCGTTGGGGCCGAAACTGCTGATCGGCATCGTCGTCGTCGTCGCGCTGTCGATCGTCGCCAGCTACGCGATCTGCCGGTTTCTGCACCTGCGCCCGCGCCTGGCGCTGCTGGTGGCGTGCGGCAATTCCATCTGTGGCAATTCCGCGATCGCCGCCGTAGCACCGGTGATCGGCGCCTGCGCGGACGACATCGCTGCCTCGATCGCCTTCACCGCGGTGCTTGGCGTCATCGTCGTTCTGCTCCTCCCGCTGCTGGCGCCGGTATTGCTGCTCTCCCTCACGCAATATGGCGTGCTGGCGGGGCTCACCGTCTATGCCGTGCCGCAGGTGCTGGCGGCGACACTGCCGATCGGCGCGCTCGCCAACCAGGTCGGCACGGTGGTGAAGCTGGTGCGCGTGCTGATGCTGGGGCCGGTGGTGTTCGCCCTGGCGATGCTGGCCCACAAGCTGCGCGACGAGGTGGACGAGGTGGGGCATCTCACCGCCGGCGAACGGCCGCAGCCCGGCATGCCGAAGATCCACCAACTGGTGCCCTGGTTCATCGTCGGGTTTCTGGTCCTGCTGGCGATCCGCTCGGCCGGGCTGATCCCGGTGCCGCTGCTGCACCCGATCAACCATGTCGCCGCCCTGCTGACGACGATTTCCATGGCCGCACTCGGACTGGGCGTCGACGTCCGCACCGTGGCGCGGGCGGGCCTGCGCGTCTCGTCCGCCGTCACCGCCTCGCTGCTGGTGCTGGGCGCTATCAGCCTCCTGCTCATCCGGCTGCTGCATATAGCCTAGAAAGCGCAGGCTACTTTTTGTGAACAAAAAGTAGCAAAAAAACTTTACTAATTTGGGCCATGGGCGTTGTCACCGACGACGCCCATGGCCCAGCATAACAAAAATTTTTGCGCCGCTTTTTTTAAAAAGCGGCCACTTACTTTACGCGCTGGCGGTGTTCAGCGCCTGGATCGCTTCGGCGTCCAGCTGCAACACTGAGGCCTTCACGATATCCTGCAACTGCGCGAGGCTGGTGGCGCTGGCGATCGGTGCGGTCACTTCCGGCCGGGCGGCGAGCCAGGCGAGCGCCACCTGCGCCGGCGTGGCGTTGAGCCGCGCACTTTGCGCGTCCAGCACCTTCAGCAGCGCGAAGCCCTTCTCGTTCAGGTATTTCGCCACGCCGTTGCTGCGCGCCTTGTTCTGCGCGTCGGCAGCGCTGCGATACTTGCCGGTGAGGAAGCCGGAGGCGAGGCTGTAGTAGCTGATCACGCCCACCTGCTGCTCGCGGCAAAGCGGGCCCAGTCCGTCCTCGAAAATCGGCCGCTCGATCAGGTTGTAGTGCGGCTGAAGCGATTCATAGCGCGGCAGGCCGAGTTTCTCCGACACTGCCAGCGCCTGGCGCAGCCGTGGCGCGGTATAGTTGGAGGCGCCGAGCACGCGTACCTTGCCGGCTTTCACGAGCTTGCCGAAGGCTTCCAGCGTTTCCTCGAGCGGGGTCTCCTCGTCGTCCTTATGCGCCTGGTACAGGTCGATGTAATCGGTCTGCAGCCGGATCAGCGAGGCTTCCACGGCGTATTCGATCCGCTTCGCCGACAGGCCACTCTTGCCGGGGGCCAGATCCATGCCGACCTTGGTGGCGACGATCACCTTGTCGCGGTTTTTGCGTTCCTTCATCCACACGCCGATGATCGCCTCGGACTCGCCGCCTTGATGGCCCGGCACCCAGCGCGAATAGGCATCCGCGGTGTCGATCGCGTTCAGCCCGGCATCCATCAGCGCGTCCAGCAGCTTAAACGAGGCTGCGGTGTCGGCGGTCCAGCCGAACACGTTGCCGCCGAACATGATGGACGGCAGCTTGAGGCCCGAGCGGCCCAGTTCTTTCATCTGCATCTAAGTCAAAACCCTTCCAGAACGATTTTACCGCGGACGCTTCCCGCCTCGATGGCCGCATGCGCGCGTTTGAGATTCGCCGCATTGATGACGCCATAATTCCCGGTCACCGTTGTTTTTAACGTCCCGTTATCGACGAGATGGGCGACCGCTTCAAGCACGAGGTGCTGCTCCGCCATGGTCGATGTGTGCAGCACGCCGCGGGCGAACATGTATTCCGTATGCAGCGTGCCGCATTTGCGGATCAGCGTGGAGATATCGACCGTGCCGGTGCTGGCTTCGATGATGCCGATCGCGCCTTCCGGGGCCAGCAGCTCGGTCAGTTTCTTGAAATGCGTGCGCTGATTGGTGACGCAGAAAATATATTCCGGCGCCGCGAGGCCGAGGGAAGTGAACTGCGCCGCCATGTCCGCGTGGTGGTTGATCACATGATGCGCGCCAAGTTCGCGGCACCATTGCGCGGTCTCCGGCCGCGAGGCGGTGGCGACGATGGTGAGGCCGGTGAGTTTTGCGGCAAGCTGGATGGCGATGGAGCCGACGCCTCCGGCGCCGCCGACGATCAGCAGCGTGCCGCGCGCGCCCACGTCACGCGGGATGCGGAAGCGGTCGAACAGCATCTCCCAAGCGGTGAGCGAGGTGAGCGGTAGCGCCGCCGCCTCGGCGAAGCTCAGCGTCTTCGGCTTGTGGCCGACGATGCGGTGATCGACCAGATGGAATTCGGCGTTCGTGCCGGGCCGGTTCGGCACGCCGGCGTAAAACACTTCGTCGCCGACCGCGAAATTCTGCGCCTCCGGGCCGATGGCGCGGACGATGCCGGCGGCATCGAAGCCGAGCACGCGCGGCTCACCCAGTGGCTCGCCGCCCAGGCGGATTTTGGTGTCGACCGGATTCACCGAAACGGCTTTGATTTCCACCAGCAGGTCGTGATGGCGCGGCAGCGGAACCGCGAGCTCGAGATCCAGGAGCGCTTCGAAGTCGGTGACCGGCTTGGAATGAGTAAAGGCGACGGCTTTCATGAACGGACTCTTTCTTGTTTCAGACGGCGAAAAACTTGGCGGTTCGCTCTGCGACAGATAAGAGCGGTCAGCCGATCCTCAATAGGGCCGGGCCGTTGCGCTCCAGCCATGCGCTCGCGGCGGTGCGGTGCGGGGTGAGCTCGTCGGTCAGCGCCCAGAAATGCCGACCATGATTCATGTGCCGCAGATGCGCGACCTCGTGGCCGACCACGTAATCCTGCACGAAATCCGGCGCGCAGATCAGCCGCCAGCAGAAGGCGAGGGTGCCGTCCGGTGCACAGGAGCCCCAGCGCGTGCGCGTGTCCTTGATCCTGACGCATTTGGGACTGAGGCCGGCGAGCTTGGCCTTGGCGGCGGCCTGCGCGGTCAGCTCCTGGCGCGCCAGGCGCTTTAAACAGTCGGCGACGCGACGGCCGAGAAATTCCGGCTGGCCGGTGACCAAGATGCGCTGAGCCTCGATCCAGGCGCCGCCGCGCCCGGCGGGCACCGGGCAGATTTCGTGCGGCACGCCGCGCACGGGCACCGCAGCGCCCGGCAGAAAGGGCAGGGCGCTGGGCAGGGACGCCAGCCGCTCCGCCACCCAGGCCTCGTGCGTCTGCAGCAGCGCCAGCCCGGCGCGGCGCGAGGCGCGCATCGGCAAGGTGATGACAACCCCGCCTTGGGCCGGATCGATGCGGAGCGAGATTTTGCGCGCGCGCGCGGAGCGGCGGAACGCCACCTGGGCCAGCGCGCCTTGGATGGGCACCAGCTCGGTGGTGATCTGCGTACTCATCGCCGGCGTGGGAGCTGGCCGGGCCAGGCCACGATATGGTGTTCCAGGGGGCCGGCATCGCGCTCGCTGATCGCCCGTCCGGCGACGCTGGCTCCGGCCTCGACGACGCTCTCCGCCTGCCCCGTGACCAGCGGGTGCCAGGACGGCAGGTCCTTGCCTTCCTGCAGCCGCCGATAGGCGCAGCTCGGCGGCAGCCAATCCACGGTTTTCAGCTTTTTCGGGGTCAGCTGTACACAATCCGGAATCTTGCTGCGTCGCTGTGCGTAGTCGCCACAGCGCGCGGTTTTCAGGTTTAGCAGCCCGCAGGCGACATTGGTGAAGCTGAGTTCGTCGGTATCCTCGTCGCGGAGCTTGTGCAGGCAGCAGCGGCCGCAGCCGTCGCAGAGGGATTCCCACTCGGCCTTGCTCATCTCCGCCAGCGTCTTGTCGTGCCAGAATCCCATCGTCGGTTACTTTATCTTGCCGGGCGGCGGTCCGCCAGACTGATAGAAGGAAGCGGCCGCTTTTTGAAAAAAGCGGCGCAAAAACTTCTTTTATGCTGGGCCATGGGCGTTGTCCCAGACAAAGCCCGTGGCCCAGAGGAATAAAGTTTTTTTGCTACTTTTTGTTCACAAAAAGTAGGCCTTACTGTGCTTTCTAGCTTGCCTTCTTCGGCCAACGGCGGTGCAGCCAGAGCCAGGCGCCAGGCGTCTCGCGAATCCAGCGTTCCAGGATATTGTTCATATCCGTGGTCATCGTCAGCACGTCGCGCTCTTTGTCGCCGCTGTCGGGCAACGTCATCGGCGCCTCGTAGATCACGTGCAGCCGGGCCGGCCCCTCGCGCAGCGCCCGCACGGGGAAGACCGGGCATTTGAATTTGAGGGCGAAGCTCGCCAGCGCCGGGCCGGTCATGGCCGGGCGGCCGAAGAACGGCACGGCGATGCCGTTATCGAGCTTCTGGTCCATGAGCAGGCCGAGGCTCTGGCCGCGCGCCATATGCGCGTAGGCCTGGCGGGCGCCGGTGCTGCCTTTCGGGAACATATACACCTTGCGGCCGAAATTCGCCTCGCGCAGCTTCAGGATGATATCGTTGACCAGGCTGTTGCTGGCGGCGCGGTACATGAAGCCGAGATCAAGGCCACGCGCATAGGCGGCGGGCGGGATGATTTCCCAGTTGCCGATGTGGCCGGTCAATATGAGCGAAGGTCCACCCTTCGCCAAAGCAGGCGCCACATGCTCGTCCCAGCCGGTGACGTGATAGCCGGGGCCCGACATGGTCTCGTGCAACTGGCCGATCTGCGCCAGCTCGGCGACCGTGCTGCCGAGATTCTCCCAAACTTGCGCGACGATTTTTTTGCGTGCCGCGGCGTCGAGTTCCGGCATCGCCATCTGCAGGTTGCGGTCGGCCACTTTCGAGACCGGGATCAGCGGGCCGATCGCCTTGGCCACGCCGCCGCCGAGGCGGGACGCCGTGGCCGGCGGGAGCGCGCGGAAAATTGCCAATGCCGCGCGCACCAGGGCGGCTTCGGCCTTGTGCGCCAGGGGCACGGTTTCCACCTCGCCGTCGCTCATGCCAGCAGCCGCTCCAGCGCCGCTTCGTCGTTCCAGTGCAGGCGCACCGTGACCACCGAGCTTGCCGCCCGCAACGTCTCGGGCAGTTTCACGTAATCCTTTGCCGTCGTCACCAATTGCGCTCCTTGAGCCTCGGCCTCGCCCAGAAGCCGCGCCGAATCGCTTGCTCTATACACGTGATGGTCGGGAAACGCATGGGCGGCGACCAAATCCCCACCCAGCGCCCGCACCGAGGCGAAGAATTTTTCCGGCCGGCCGATCCCGGCGAACGCGACGATTTTGCGCCCACCCAGGTCGGAGGCGCTTTCCGGCACCAGCCGGGCCCGCAGCACCGGCAGCGCCGGGGGCAGGTGCGCGAGCGCGCCGGTCTCGTCCGCGCCGATCAGCACCGCCGCCTGCACGCGCGAAGCGGCGGCAGCCACCGGCTCCCGCAAAGGCCCGGCGGGGAGTAGCAAAAAATTACCGAAGCCGTAGCCGCCGTCGATGACCAGCAGCGACAGGGTTTTGACCAGGGAGGGATTTTGCAGCCCGTCATCCATGACGATGGCGGTGGCCCCTTCGGCCAGCGCCAGCCTGGCCCCGGCGGCGCGGTCATGGGCCAGGATGGTGGGGGCGGCGGCGGCGAGCAGCAGCGCCTCGTCTCCCACATCCGCGGCGGTATGGCGGGCGGGGTTGACCAGCACCGGCCCGGCCAACCGGCCGCGGTAGCCACGCGTGAGCGCGAAACGCGCGCCCCCCAGCCGGCCGAGGAGATCGAGCGCCACCACGGTCTTGCCGGCGCCGCCGACGCCGGCATTGCCGACGCAGATGACTTTGATGCCCGCCGCAAAACCGGGTCTGCGCAGGCGGCGCGCGGTGAGGGCGGCGGTGACGGCGCCGAGCGGTGCGAGCAGACGCGCGACACCACCGCGTTTGGCCCAGAATTTTGGCGCCCTCATCGCATGTTGTCCAGGATCAGAGCGGCCAGGCGTTGCGGCAATTCTGCTCCGGTACGCAAAGCGGCTTCGGCCCGCAAGCCCGCTGCCGCCGCGTCTTCCGGTCGTTTCAGCCAGGTGCGCACGGCCTCGGCGAGAGATGCGGAATCCGTCACCTCGACCAGCGCTTGGGCGGCGCGCAGCATCGCGGCGGCTTCCAGAAAATTCTCGTTGTGCGGACCGGTAATGACGGCACGGCCAAGCCGCGCGGGTTCAATCAGATTATGCCCGCCGAAGCTGGAGAGAGAATTGCCGATGAAGGCGAACGGGGCGGCGCGGAAGAACAGGCCCAGCTCGCCCAGCGTGTCGGCGACATAAATTTGCGCGGCTTGCGGGGTTTCGCCTAGCGACCGGCGCGGCGCGTTGCCGGCGAGCGCGGAGATTTCGGCGCCGCGCTCCGGGTGGCGCGGCACGATCATGGTGACCAGGCCGGGAAATGCCGCGAGCAGCGCGCGATGCGCCTGCACGATGATCTGTTCCTCGCCTGGATGGGTGCTGGCGGCCAGCCAGACCGGCCCGGAAACCTGCGCCTGGAAAGCGGTGAGCGCTTCGTCATCCACCGGCAGGAGCGGAACAGAAAATTTCAGGTTGCCCCATTCCAGCACGTCGCGCAGGCCGAGACGGCGAAAATTCTCCGCGTCCCCCGCCGACTGCGCGTGCACGTGGCGGAACGGCGCCAGCACGCGGCGGGCAAGAAACGGCACACGCCGCCAGTTGCGCGCGGACGTTTGTGAAATCCGTGCATTGATCAGCAGGCGCGGAATGCCGCGCCGGTCGCATTCGGTGAGCAGGCCGGGCCACAGTTCGCTCTCCACGAACACCGCCACGTTCGGCCGCCAATGCCTGAGAAACTTCTGCCCCCAGCCCGGTACGTCCAGCGGCACGAACTGGTGCCGGGCGAAAGCAGGCAGGCGGGCGGCGGCGAGATTGGCGGAGGTGACGGTGCCGGTGGTCAGCAGCACCTCCGCCTTGCCGGCCAGAGCCTCGATCACCGGCAGCACCGACATCGTTTCCCCGACGCTGGCAGCGTGAATCCAGACGAGTTTGCCCGCCGGGCGCAGCACTTGGCCGGCGCCATAGCGCTCCGGCAGGCGGAGCAGAATTTCTTTTCCGCGCGCGGCGCGGCGGCGCAGATACCGGCGCAAATACGGGGCGGCGAGCCGCCCGGCGAGGCGATAGGCGGCGATCACAGCAGCCCCGCGGCGCGGTCAATGGCCGTGTTCAGCGCCGCCGTCATCGTCTCGACGCCGCTTTCCCAGTTTTCGCGCGGCACGGTGATGAGGGCGCCGCAGACCAGCACGCCGCGGCCGAACGGCAAAGGCAGGCGCATTCTGTCCCAGGAGCGTAAAGTTTTGGCGTTGCTGGTCACCGCGGCGCAGGGCAGGATCGGCCGTCCGCTCAGCGCCGCCAACTGCGCCACGCCGGGCGCGCAGACCCGGCGCGGTCCGCGCGGCCCGTCCGGCGTCAGCCCGACATTCATGCCGGCGCTTAACGCGCGCAGCAATCCGCGCAGCCCGGCGGCCCCGCCCCGTGAGGAAGACCCCGACACCAGGCCGATGCCCATATGCTCGACGACGCGGCCGATCAGCTGTCCGTCGCGATGCCGGCTCGCCAGCACCGCGGCCGGGCGGACCATGCCGCACCGTTTCGCCTGTTGCCAAAGGATCGGCATGGCGGGCATCGCCTCATGCCAGAAGGCGACGATCAGCGGCCCGCCTGTGGCCATCTCCTGGATTTGCGCGTCGCCCTCGATGCGCCAGCGCAGGGTCTTCGCCACCAGTTGCAGGTAACGCGCGGCGAGCCACGCCAGCGCCGCCCGAAACCGGTCGGATTGTAAAATTCTCTTCACGCCGCGGGCGGTAGCATTTGCCTCAGGGGAAGGCCAGCGAAGAGGAAGGAAGCAGCCGCTTTTTAAAAAAAGCGGCGCAAAAACTTCTTTTATGCTGGGGCATGGGCATCGTCGCCGACATTGCCCATGGCCCAGCATAAAAAAGTTTTTTTGCTTCTTTTTGTTTACAAAAAGAAGCCTTAACTGACCTTTGCGTCACTCCGCGTAGATCATCTTCCGCGTCATGCCGCCATCGAGGATGAATTCCGCGCCGGTGATGAAGCCCGAATCCGGCCCCAGCAGATAGGCCGTCAAGCTGGCCACGTCTTCCACCCGGCCGACACGGCCGGCGGGGTGTTGGGCGTGGTCCTCGGGACGGATGCGATAGTGCTGGGTGTCGATCCAGCCAGGCGAGATGCAGTTCACCCGAATATCCGGGCCGAGGCTGACCGCCAAGGCGTGGGTGAGGGCGAGTAGCCCGCCTTTGCTGGCGGCATAGGATTCCGTATCCGGCTCGGACATATGTGCGCGGGTGGAAGCGATGGTGACCACCGATCCGTGCGACGCGCGCAGCATGCTGGCTCCGGCTTTCACGAGCAGGAAGGTGCTGGTCAGGTTGGTGGCGAGCACGCTGGACCATTCCCCCAAGCTCAGCGTTTCGACCGGCTTGCGGATCATGAAACCGGCATTGCAGACGATCCCGTCCAACCGCCCTTCGGCGCCGGCGATGCCGTCTATGAGGCTTTGCACCTCGTCCTCGTCGGTAACGTCGCAGATCACGCTGCGCGCGCCGGCGCAAACTGCCGGTTCCTTGTCAGCGATGATGACGGTCGCGCCGTCCTGTACCAGCCGTGCCGCGATCCCGGCGCCGATGCCTGCTGCGCCGCCGGTGATGAGGAATACGCTCATGTTTGGGCCTCTATGAGAAAGAAGCCGCTTTTTGAAAAAAGCGGCGCAAAACTTTTTTTATGCTGGGCCATGGGCGTTGTCGCGGACATCGCCCATGGCCCAGCATAAAAAAGTTTTTTGCTACTTTTTGTTCACAA
>NZ_DASXFO010000016.1:0-76429 GCF_036489515.1 Acidocella sp. | reverse complement strand
TTCTTCGCCAAACTCAAGGAGTTCAAGCGCATCGCCATGCGAAGCGACAAAACAGACCAAAGCTTCAAAGCAATGGTCTATCTCGCCTCAGCCGTCATCAATTCACGATGAATCTCAACAAGCCCCACAAAAAGTAGCCTTCCCTTTTCTTCAAGCTACGATAATGCGCGGAGCTGCGGCCTGGGGCGGCTGGTCTTCGGCGGTCGGCGTCAACGCTTTCAGCAGCGCCGCGCGCAGCTGGTAGAGCTTGCGTTCGTTCTCCACCTTCATGCCGAACACGTCCTTTACATAGAACACGTCCACCGCCCGCACGCCGTAAGTGGTGACATGAGCCGAGGCGATCTGCAGCCCTTCCGAGGAAATCGCCGCCGTCACGTCGTGCAGCAGGCCGGGCCGGTCACGGCCGTTGACCTCGATGACGGTGTGGCGGTTCGAGGCTCGGTTATCCACCACCACGCGCGGCGGCACATGGATGGCGCGCATCCGACCCGGGATCAGGCTGTTGGTGGCTTTTTGGATCTCGCTGTCGAGCTTCAGGCGGCCGGAGAGCGTCTGTTCGATCAGGGCGGAAAGCCGGGCCAGGCGATGCGGCGCATCATACGGGCCACCGGCGGCGTCCTGGATCCAGAACGTATCCAGCGCCATGCCGTCGGTCAGCGTGTGGATGCGCGCATCGACGATCGAGGCTCCGGCAATGGCCAGCGCGCCGGCGATCCGGCTGAACAGCCCCCCATGGTCGGCGGTATAGATCACCACCTCGGTCACGGCGCGGGCCGGCAGCGGCTCGGCGTTCACGGTCAGCGGTGCGTCGCGCAGCCTGGCGTCGCGGATCATGCGGGCATGCCGCTCGATGCTTTCGGGGTCGAAGCCCAGCCAATAGCTGGGATAACCGAGCGACAGAAACTCCTCGCGCGCGTCGGCCGGCCAGTCTTCCAGCAACGTCGCCACCACGTCCTTCACCCGGGCGATGCGCGTGTCGCGCTCGGTGGTGGAGAGCCCACCTTCCAGCACCTCGGCAACGCGCGCGTATAATTCGCGCAGCAGCGTCGCCTTCCAGCCGTTCCAAACTTTCGGGCTAACCGCGCGGATGTCGGACACGGTGAGGATCAGCAACAGGCGCAGCCGCTCTGGCGACTGGATGGTGTCGGCGAGGTCGAGAATTGTTTTCGGGTCGTCGATATCGCGGGAGAACGCGGTCTGGCTCAGCAGCAGATGATGCAGGATCAGCCAGGAGACCATTTCCGTCTCCTCGGGGTTAAGGCCCAGCGCCGGACAGACCGAGAGCGCGATTTCCGCGCCGAGTTCGGAATGATCGCCGCCGCGCCCCTTGGCGATATCGTGCAGCAGCACCGCGGCGTAGAGCGCGCGGCGAGACTGCACCTGCTCCATCAGGTCGCTCGCCACCGGCGCCACTTCCGCGAGGTCACCGGCTTCGATCGTGTTCAGCACCTTGACCGCCTGCACCGAGTGCACGTCGACCGTGTAGACATGATAGGTATCGAACTGCATCTGCCCGACGATGCGGCGCCAGTCCGGCATATAGCGGCCGAGCACGCCGGTTTCGTTCAGCAGCGTCATCCATCGCGCGGAATCACAGGTCGGCTCATCGCCGCGCGCCTCGTCGCCGCCGCAGAGCAGATTGAGAAACAACGAAGCCGCCTTTTTGTCACCGCGCAGTTCCGCGCCGAGCGGCGCCGAGCGGATCAGCATGCGCAAGGCCAGCGGGTGCAGCTCCAGCCCGCGGTCGCGGGCGCTGATGAGAATGCGGAAAATCGCCGTCGGGTCGGTTTCCGGCTCACGCCCCGGCGCGAACAGGATCTTGCCGTCCGCCAGCACGAAGCCGGCCTGCAACAGCGCCGCATCGGCGGTGGCGACGATCGCCGGCGGGCCCAGGGCCGCGCGCGTCAAAGCCGGCTCGAGCACGCCGGTGACGCGCGCCACCTCGCGCACGACCAGGAAATAATGGCGCATGAAGCGTTCCACGCCATCCTGCCTGCCGTGCCGCGTATAGCCCATGCGCGCGCCGACCACCGGCTGCAGGTCGAAGGTCAGCCGCTCCTCGGCGCGGCCGGCGACGTAATGCAGATGAATCCGCACGGTCCACAGATATTCCCAGGCGCGCTTGCAGGCGCGGGCCTCGGTCTCGGTGAGGATGCCGCCGCCCGGCGCGTCCTTGCCGACCAGCTCGCTCATCGCAAAGGTGTTGAAGACATAGCGCGACAGCCAGTAGAGCGTCTGCAGGTCGCGTAAGCCGCCCTTGCCTTCCTTCACATTCGGCTCGACCATGAACGGCGTCTCGCCGAAGCGGCGATGCCGCGCGGCGCGTTCCGCCTGTTTCGCGGCAATGTATTCGGCCGGCCCGTCGGCGGCGCAACCGGCCCGGAACGCCTTGTGGAAATCGGCGAACAGCGCGCGGTCGCCACTCAGGCAGCGTGCGTCGAGCAGCGAGGTGCGGATGGTGACGTCGAGCTTCGCCTCGCGCAGGCAATCGGGGATCGAGCGCGTGGCATGCCCGACCTTCAAGCCCAGGTCCCAGAGGAAATAGAGAATGAACTCGACCGCGCGCGCGACGCTCGGGCTGCCTTCGCCGCCTGTCAGGAACAACAGATCGATATCGGAAAACGGCGCCAGCGTGGCGCGGCCATAGCCGCCGGTCGCGGCCACCGCGAGCCGGTCTGTCGCGGCGATGGGGGCCATGGCGAGCGCATAGCCGAACAACGCGCTGACCAGCTCATCCATCAGCCCCGCATGCAGCCGCGCGGCCGCCAGGCCGTTCAGCCCGTCTCGTTCGAAGCGCTGCTGCACATGGGTCTGGATCCGCCCCAGCTGCCGGCGGAAGGCGGCGAGCGCCTCATCGCGTGGCAGCGGATTCCCCTCCGGCATCAAAGCGACCAGGGCTGCGGCGATTTCAGGCGGTTTCTCAGCTGATGGCATTTGCGACAAGGTAGATCAATCTTGCTGAAGTTGGAAACGCGGTGAGGTTCAGGCTGGGTCGATATTTCTTGCAGCGAAACGCGTGCGGCTCAATCCCCCTCACCGGCCACGCGCAGTACGAACCGGCGGCGCAGCGCGTAGAGCGCCTCAAGTGCGACGCGCGGGCTCATCTGGTCGGGATCAAGCTGCTCAAGTTCGGCCAGGAACGCCTCGCGCTCATCGGGTTGCGCCGGTGCTGCGGCAAACAACGGCAAAGGCGCCGGCGTCGGGGCCGTGCGTTCGGCCGCCTTGAGAAGGGTTTCCGCGCGTTTGGCGACATTTTCCGGTACCCCGGCCAGGCGCGCGACATGCACGCCCCAACTCCGCTGCGCCGCACCTGGGACCACTTCGTGCATGAACACCACCTCGCCGCGAAACTCCTTCACCCGCATCGTATGCGGCGTGAGCCGTGGCAACGCCTCGGCCAGCTGAAATAACTCATGGAAATGTGTAGCAAATATGGCGCGGCAGCGATTGCCGTTGTGCAGCGTCTCCAACACCGCCTGGGCGATGGCCAGACCGTCCCGCGTGCCGGTGCCGCGGCCGATCTCATCGACGATGACAAAGCTTTTGGGTCCGGCCTGATGCAGGATGGCGGCGGTTTCGATCATTTCCACCATGAAAGTGGAGCGGCCTGAGGCCAGATCGTCGGCAGCACCTACACGCGAGAACAGCCGGTCCACGAGCCCCAGCCGCATCTCCTCCGCCGGCACCGGCAGCCCAGCCTGGGCGAGGATCACCAGCAGCGCGTTCTGCCGCAGGAAGGTGGATTTTCCCGCCATATTCGGGCCGGTCAGCAGCATCAGCCGCTGGCCGGCGGACAGGTCGCAATGATTGGGGATGAATCCGGTCCCGGGCGGCAAGGCCGCTTCCACCACCGGATGCCTCCCGGATTTGATGAAAAACTCTTCTTCTCCGGTGAGCTCAGGGCAACAATAAAGCTGGCTGGCGGCCAGCATCGCCGCCGATTGCAGCACGTCCAGCGCGCCCAAGGCGTCGGCACAGGCGGCCAGAGCCTCGACATGGGCCAGCACTTGGCGGACCAGCCAGGCAAAAACGATTTTCTCCCGCGCTGCCGCCCGCGCCGCCGCCTCGGCGATACGCTGATCCAAGGTGGAGAGTTCCGGATGGGTGAAGCGCGCGCCGTTCGCCATGCCCTGGCGCAGGATCAGTTCGGGGTTTTCCCGCAGTTTTTCGGTGGCGGCGTTCGGCACCTCGATCACATAGCCGAGCTGCGCATGGTGACGGATTTTCAGGGAGGCGACGCCGTAGCGCTGCGCGAGTTCGGTCTGGAAGCCGGCGATCACCTGGCGCGTATCGTCGCGCAGCCGCCGCTCGGCATCCAGCTCGGGGTCGAACCCCGCCGCGATAACACCGTCATCATCCAGCCTGAGCGGCGCCGGTTCGGCGAGGGCGGCGACCAGCGTCGCTTCCAGCTCCGGCGCCGGATCGAGGGACGTACGGGCGGCCTCCAGCAGCTTCGCCCCGGACGGCAAAAGCGGCGCCGCCTGGCGAGCGACACCAAGCCCGGCGGCAATGGCGGCGAGGTCGCGCGGCCCGGCGCGGCCGAGGGCGATGCGGCTGAGCGCGCGCGCCATGTCCGGCGCGCCGCGCAGCACGCCGCGCAACGGCTCGGCCTGAGCGCTGTCCCGCAGCGCCAGCCAGGCTGACTGGCGCTCCTGCAAAGGGGCGAGTTCGGTGAGCGGGGCGGCCAGCCAGGCGGCCAGAAGCCGCGCGCCGGCCGCGGAAACCGTGCGCTTGACGGCAGCCATTAGACTGCCCCCCTCGGCGCCGCCCCGGCTGCCCAAAATCTCCAGGCTGGCGCGGGTCGCCGCGTCCATCGCCAGCTGGCCGGTGGCCCCGGCCGAAGCCGGGCGGGAGAGACGCGGCATGGCGCCCATCTGCGTGGCGGTAATATAAGCCAGCACCTGGGCGGCGGCGAGCGCCTCGACATCGGTGAAAGTGCCGAACGCATCAAGGCTGGCGGCGCCGAATTTTTCCGCGACCTCGCGCCGTGCCGCGGCGGCAGTGGCCGGCATCTGCATGGCCAGGCGCAGCGTGGACACACGACGCGCCGCAAAGCCGCCCAGCTCAAGATCCTCAGATGCGAGAATTTCCGCCGGGTCGAGGCGGCCGAGCACCGCGGCGAGGTTGGGCACGTCCACCGCCTGGGTTTCGAACAATCCCGTGGAAATATCCGCCCAGGCCAGGCCGAGCGCGGTTCCGTCCGCGATCACCGCGAGCAGAAAATTGGCCCGCCCTGCTTCCAGCAAACTCTCTTCCGTCAGCGTGCCGGGGGTCACCAGCCGCACCACGTCGCGCGCCAACGGCCCTTTCGCCCCACGCGCCTTGGCCGCCGCCGGATCCTCCATCTGCTCGACGATGGCGACGCGAAAGCCGCGACGGATCAGCCGCGCCAGATACATCTCCGCCTGCCCGACCGGCACACCGCACATCGGCACCGGGCTGCCCTGGTGCTGGCCACGGGCGGTCAGCGCAATGTCCAGCGCCGCCGCCGCCGCCTGCGCGTCAGCGAAGAACAGCTCATAGAAATCGCCCATGCGGAAAAACAGCAAGGCGTCTTCATGTCGTGCCTTGATGGCGAACCATTGCGCCATGGCGGGGCTGGCCCCGGCGGCATTGGATAGGATGGGCTGCGTCAGTGGCTTCGTCATGGACGGCTAATAAGCGGTTTCCCCCGCAACAGGCCAGGGCAAAAACAGCCTAAGGGAAGCGAAGGGAAGGCTACTTTTTGTGAACAAAAAGTAGCAAAAACTTTATTAATGCTGGGCCATGGGCGTTGTCGCAGACACGGCCCCTGGCCCAGAGCCGTAAAAATTTTTGCGCCGCTTTTTTAAAAGCGGCTGCTTTCTTCTACCCTAGAAAGCCGGCATGGCGAGCGATTTCACGCGTTTAGCTGGAACCCGGCATCCTGCCAGTCATAGATCCGCATGTCCGCCGCCACGGCCTCGGCGAATGTTTCCGGCGGCAGCGCACGGTGGAACAGATGCCCCTGCGCCTGAGCGCAGCCATAGGAGGTCAGCAGCAGCGCCTGCTCGCTGGTCTCCACCCCCTCGGCCGTGGCGATCATGTTCAAGCGCTCGGCCAAGCCGATAATGGCGAGGATGATCAAGCTGTCACCCTTCTCGTGGCCGAGATCGCGGATGAAGGAACGGTCGATCTTGATCTTATCGAAGGGAAAGCGCTGCAAATAACTGAGCGAGGAGTAGCCCGTGCCAAAATCGTCGAGGGCGATGTGCACACCTTTTCCATGCAGGTCCCAAAGCGCCTCCGTGGTCTGTTTGCTGGTCTCCAGCATCGCCGTCTCGGTGATCTCCAACTCCAGGCGCCTAGGATTCACCCCCGCATTGTGCAAGGCCTGCAAAATCGTCTCGACCAGCCCGGCAGTACGGAACTGGAGCGGCGAGAGGTTGACGGCGATGCGGATATGCTCGGGCCAGCGCGCCGCTTCCAGGCAGGCCTGTTGCATCACCCATTCGCCGATCGGACCGATCAATCCGGCTTCCTCGGCGATGGCGATAAACTGGTCCGGCGCCAGCAGACCGCGCTCGGGGTGACGCCAGCGCAGCAACGCCTCGGCGCCGAGGATGCGCAGATCGGTCAGATCGACGATCGGCTGGTATTCGAGCACGAACTCGCCACGCGGCAACGCTTGAGCGAGTGCGGCTTGCAGCGCCCGCCGCTCGCGCAGCCGCTCGTCCATGCCCAGGTCATAGAAGCGCCAGAGGCCACGACCGTCGGTCTTCGCACGATAGAGCGCGAGATCGGCGGCTTTTATCAGTGCATCGGCATCACCGCCATCCTGCGGCGCCCGCGAAATGCCGATGCTGGTACCGATCTGCACCAGCTGCCCGTCGAACTGGTACGGGCGCGAAACGCGTTCGACGATGCGCGCCGCGACCGCGCCGATTTCCGTGACGTCGTCGGACATGACGATAATGGCGAACTCATCGCCGCCCAGGCGGCAGGCAACGTCCCGCTCGCGCAGACAGCCACGCAGCCGCTCGGCGACCGCGACCAGCACCGCATCCCCGGTGGCATGGCCAAGCGTGTCGTTCACGGCCTTGAACTGGTCGAGATCGAGGCAAAGCAACGCCACCCCGGCTTCGGCGACCGTCTCGCAGGCATGGTGCAGCACCTCGTTGAACAACACCCGGTTGGCCAGCTTGGTCAGGCCATCATGCCGGGCGAGAAAGGCGATCTGCTCCTGCTGCCGCCGTTGCCCCGTGATGTCGGAACCGACCCCACGATAACCGGCGAAGCGGCCGAATTTGTCGAAGATTGGCTTGCCGGTTAGCGACCAGTAACGTTCCTCGCCGGCGATCACAGCCGGAACGACCAGATCACGAAACGGCAAACGCTCCTCGAGGACCCGCCGCAGCCGCTCGACCTGCGCATCGGGGTGGCACGCGGAGTCCATGACCTCACCGAGCAGCGCGTCCGGAAAGTGGCCCGAAAGGCTCGCGGCCGGGCGCTGGACAACCTGCGCCAGACGCGGGCTGACGCGCTGCAGCTCCATCTTCGCGTTGGTCTCCCACAGCCAGTCGCTGGAGCTCTCCTCGAAATCCCGCAGCAGCAGCTTGATCAGTTCGGCATTCTCTTCCAGCCGGATCGTACCGATCACGCGTTCATTCAGGCGCTGGTTAATAAAAACGATACAACCCCCTGTCAGCGCGATGAAAGACAGCAAGGCAAGCAGCGTCAAAATTTGCGGGTGCGGCGCCGCGATCAGTGCCAGCACGGTACCGACCGAAATCGGCAGCCAATAGGCGACCGCGCAGGAAAGGGGCGACATCATCGCCGGCGTCACCAGACAGCCGACCATGACGCCGTAAAGCAGCGCCAGCTGACTGCCGCTCTCGTGGCGCAATAACAAGATCAGAAGGATCGACCACAAAGCACCGAGGAGCGCGCTGAGCCGCATCATGCGCCCGATATAGAGGGAGGCGTCCGCGCCGGTGGGATCGCGGCACAACAGCCAGCTCCGCGCCCGGGCGATCAACGCAAGATAGCATAATACGACCGCCAGCATGAGCGCACCATGCAGCAGCACATGAGGTTCGTTCTGGAACTCCAAAAACAACAGGCAGGTCGTGGACAGGCCGAGCAGCGAGATCGCGATGATGATGCGGCTGAAATCCTTCGCCTGTTCGAGGCGCAGGCGCTCGGCGAAATCCTCAGGAATATGCAGGCGAAGAGCAAAACTCTTCAGGCCTTTCAAAGCCCGCCGAAACCGCACGGTCAGTGGTTGCGAATGGCTGAAAAACCACCGCCCCCCAGTTCTGACATCGCCTTTGCCAAGCGCCTGAATATAACCCCCCTGTTCTTTCGGCCAACCGCCCAAAGCATGCCGGCGGCGCTCTGTAAAACTCCCTGTAAACTTTATGTGCCGTGTTGTTTCAGATTTTTATTTATGCACCGCACCTTTTCTAAAAACGCACAGTTATCGAAACGATTCTTCCTCCGATCCATCTTTCGGACAGTCGATCTTTCGGCACCAAAGCAACCGCTCAAAAACGAAACACCCCTAACGAATCAATGATTTTTCAGTTTTTCCTGCGTGAGTTTGTTCGGTGCCAAACCCCTACACAAGCGTTTCCGCACAAATACTTCTAACAAATCGTTAAAGCACCCACACAAAATTCTCCGTCATCTTCACGACAAAACCTGAATTTGTTACATTTTTAAACTATCCACAGGCGATACGCCAATGAATTTTTTTGCACGCACAGAGGGATGTCTTCACCACAGATCGCGTCCTGATTGAAAAACCGGAGTCTCTCTGCATCAATTATGCTCCGGACTGGCTTCCTAAGGCTCTGAAAGTAGCCGCTTTTTGAAAAAAGCGGCGCAAAAACTTTTGCTCCTTTGGGCCTGTGGCGCTGGAAGGGCACGGGCCAAAGTAACAGAAGAATTCATTTTGTTCACAAAAAGAAAGCCTTCCGTTACCTGAGCAGGGAAGCCGGCTTCTCGCCGCCGGCCATCCAGTTCAGCAGCTCGACCATATGCACGGTCGGCACGCCGTCGCCGGAGAGCTGGGTCAGGCAGCCGATATTGCCCCCGGCGATCACATCCGGGGCTTTCGCCTTCAACGTATCAAGCTTGCGGCGCCGCAAGCGCGCGGCGATTTCCGGCTGCATGATGTTATAGGTGCCGGCCGAGCCGCAGCAGAGATGCGGGTCCTTCGGCTCCACCACCGTGAACCCGGCCTTGCGCAGCAGGGTTTTCGGGGCCGTGGTGATCTGCTGGCCGTGCTGCAACGAGCACGCCGCCTGATAAGCGACGGTCAAATTCGGCGCGGCCCGGGAGGGCTCATAAATTTTTAGAAGATATTCGGAAATATCCATGCTCAGTGCCGAAATTTGCGCGGCGTCGGCGGCCATGGGATCGTTGCGGAGCAAAAACCCGTAATCCTTCAGCACCGTGCCGCAGCCGGAGGTGTTGACGATCACCGCGTCCAGCCCGTCCTGCTTCATTTCCCCCGTCCAGGCCGCGACATTGCGCCGCGCCGCGGCAAGCGCCTCCTCATGCCGGCCCATATGGTGCACCAGAGCACCGCAACAGCCGGAGGCGGCGGGGATGATGACCTCGATGCCGAGCCGGTTGAGCAAAGCGATGGTGGCCTCGTTGATCGACGGGCCGATCGCCTGCTGCGCACAGCCGGCGAGCAAGGCAACCCGCCCCTTCCGCGCGCCCACCGCCCGATGCACCGTGCCTTCCAGCCGCTGCAGCTTGGTGTCCTGCGCCCGCGCCAGTTTCAGCATGGCGCGCAGGCGCTGCGCAAACATGCTGTCACCCGCGACCAGAAATTCCAACTTCCGGCCCAGCCGCGCCAAGCGCAGCGCCGTGCGCAGGCGCGCAGGATAAGGCAGAACGCGCGCCAGAACGGCGCGCAGCAAACGGTCGGTCAGCTTCCGCTTATAGGTTTTTTCCACATGCACGCGGGCATGATCGATCAGGTGCATGTAGTTCACGCCGGAGGGACAGGTCGTCATGCAAGACAGGCAGGAGAGGCAGCGGTCGATGTGCAGCACCTCCTCCTCGGCCGCAGGGCGGTTGTTCTCCAGCATGTCCTTGATCAGGTAGATGCGCCCGCGCGGCGAATCCAGCTCGTCGCCGAGAGTCACGAAAGTCGGGCATGTCGCCGTGCATAGGCCGCAATGCACGCAGGTGCGCAGGATGTCGTTGGCGACCTTGGTCTCCGGGTCGGCGAGCTGGAGCTCGGTAAAACTGGTTTGCATCGTTAGGCAGCCTGCAATTTCAGAGGGTTAAAAATACCGCGCGGATCAAAGCTCTGCTGCACACGGCGGCGCAGCGCCGCCAAAGCGGGGCTTTCCGGCGGCAGCACCTCGACCGCGGCGCGCAGCGATTCCGGGGCCCGCATCAGCCACCACACACCATGTGCGGCGCGCGCCGCGGCGCAGACCGCCTCATGGGTGGTCTGGTCCGCCGGACCCGAGAGCCAGATGAGCCCGCCGCCCCAGTCCAGAAACCCGCTAACCCCATAAGCAGCGACGGCATCCAGCACGCCCGGCCCTGCCGAAGGCGGCGCAGAAACACGCCACAGCGCGTCGCCCGGCGGCAGCATTTTACAGTCGCGAATGTCGCGCCAAAGATCCTGGCTCTCCTCGGTGCCGAGAATTTTTGCGCCACCGAGCTGGGTTGCCAGCGCCCGACAGCGATAGCTAACGGAAGATTCAAAATCCTCGATGCGCAGCAGCGCTTGTCGCGCCGCCGGCAAATACGCAGCACCGGTGACGGAAAACGGCGAGCCGAGGCCGGCGCTGAGTGCGGCGACCGCCGCCTTGGCGTCGAGCCCGTCCAACACCACGGTGCCGGTGGCCTCAGAGCGCGGCAGGACCTTGAAGGTGATCTCCGTCATCACCGCCAACGTCCCGAAACTCCCCGTGACCAGCTTCGGCACGTCCAGCCCGGTGACGTTCTTCAGCACCCGGCCGCCAAAGTTCAGAATCTCGCCGCTGCCGTTAACGAGACGCACACCAAGCACATGGTCGCGCATCGCCCCGCCATTGATCCGCCTTGGCCCGGAAATATTGGCGCCGACCACACCGCCGATCGTCTGCTTCTCACCAAACAGATGCGACGGTTCGGCGATCATCTGCTGGCCATGCGCCTGGAGCGTCGCCTCGATCTCGGCCAGAGGCGTGCCGGCGCGGGCACTCATCACCAGCTCATTCGGGGCGTACAGGGTGATGCCGCTCAGCGCCGCCGTGCTCAGCGTTTCCGCCGCCTGCACCGGGCGCAGCATGGCGTTCTTGGTGCCGTTGCCCTGGATCAGCAGCGGAGCCGCGGCGTCCCGCACCACGGCGGCAAGTTCAGCTTCCGTCTGCGGCGTCATCATAGCGGGAACACTTTCGCGGGGTTGAGCAGCCAGTCAGGGTCGAACGCGCTCTTGATCCGCCGCATCTGGTCCAGTTCCGGCTTGGTGAATTGCTTGGTCATCAAATCCCGTTTCTCGATGCCGACACCATGCTCGCCGGTCAGGCAGCCGCCCACCTCGACGCACAGGGTCAAAATATCCGCGCCGCACGCCTCGGCCCGGGCGAAACTCTCCGGGTCGTTGGCGTCGAACATGATCAACGGGTGCAGGTTACCGTCGCCGGCGTGAAAAATATTCGCGACCTTGAGCTGATAGCCCGCACTGATCTCGGCGATGCGCCGCAGCACTTCCGGCAGGCGGCTGGTCGGGATGGTGCCGTCCATGCAGAGATAATCCGGCGAGATGCGTCCGATCGCGCCGAACGCGCCCTTGCGCCCCTTCCAGATCGCCGCCGATTCCTCCGCCGTTTCCGAGACGCGCATCGAAACCGGATTAAACTTCTCGCAGATCTCGCGGATGCGCCCCAGCATCGCGGTCTGCTCGTCCTCCGAGCCCTCAACCTCGATGATCAGCAGCGCCTCGGCCTCCAGCGGGTAGCCGGCATGGGCGAACGCCTCGCACGCATGGATCGCCGGCCGGTCCATGAACTCCAGCGCCACGGGGATGATGCCCGACGAGATGATCGCGTCCACGCATTGGCCGGCAATCTCATTCGTCGCGAATCCGACCAGCATGGCGCGCGCCCCCTCGGGCGAACGCAGGATCCGCACGGTCACCTCGGTGAGGATGCCGAGCTGGCCCTCGGCGCCGGTGATCAGCCCCAGCCAGTCATAACCTGCGGCATCGCAATGCCGGCCGCCGATCTCCAGCACCTCCCCCTCGATCGTGACGAGTCGCAGGCCGAGCAGGTTGTTCGCGGTGACGCCATATTTCAGGCAATGCGCGCCGCCGGAATTCATGCCGACATTGCCGCCGATCATGCAGGCAAGCTGGCTGGACGGATCGGGCGCGTAGAAAAACCCTTCATCGGCGACCGCGTTGGTGATGCCGATATTGGTCACGCCGGGCTGCACCACAGCGTAACGGTCAGCATAGTTGATCTCAAGAATGCTGTTCATGCGCATCATGCCGACCACCACCGCGTCGGCCAGCGGCAGCGCCCCGCCGGACAGCGAGGTCCCCGCGCCGCGCGGGATCACCCGCACGCCGTGCGCCGCACAGAATTTCATGACCGCCACGACCTGCGCCTCGGTCTCCGGCAACACCACCGCGAGCGGAGTCTGGCGATAGGCGGACAGGCCGTCGGTTTCATAGGGTTTGAGCGAAATTTTGTCCTGGATCACCGCCCGCTCGGGCAGGATATGCCGGAGTCCCGCTACCAATTCGGCACGGTGGGCTAAAATTTCGGCCTTGGGATCTGGTTGTCTCATATTCAAGTCCTCCTCAAGCCGGATTCGTTAGTCTGGCCTTCGGGACAATCTCGGCATTATTGTGCACTTGGCAAGTGCTGCGGGGCAGTTCAGGTCATGAAGGCTGCCTTGATCTTGGAACCGGCGTCGCAAGCAAAGGGGAAAGGCTACTTTTTGTGAACAAAAAGTAGCAAAAAAACTTTATTAATCTGGGTCTTGGGCGTTGTCGCCGACACCGCCCCAGGCCCAGCATAAAAGAAGTTTTTGCGCCGCTTTTTTCAAAAAGCGGCAACTTCCTTTCTTAAAACGCAAAAAACCCGGCCGAAGCCGGGTTTTCCTAAAGATCTATCCAGAAATGCGGGATTAGCCTTGACGGGCTTTCATCCGCGGGTTCTTCTTATTGATGACGTAGACCCGCCCATGGCGACGCACAACGCGGCAATTCTTGTCGCGAGCTTTCGCGGACTTCAGGGAGTTACGGATTTTCATCACAAGCTCTCGGGTAAAATGTTTAACAGTTGGCGCGATATGCCGGGCGGAGGCGGCAATGTCAACCTGCGGATGGCCGATTTCGATGTCATTAAAAGGTCATTCGCCTTCATTGCCATTCCCCTGTTGAAAACCATTTCGGCGGCGAATGCCGTCGATTCACCACGGAGCAGAGAAATTATGAAGATCAGTTTCGTCGTGCCTGCCTATAATGAACAGGCTCTTCTGAGCCGTTCTCTCACCGCCATCCGCGACGAGATCGAGCGGGCAGGCCAGGTGCTGGGGCAGGACGCCGAAATCATCGTGGTGAACAATGCCAGCACCGACCGCACCCGCGAGGTCGCCGTGGCGGTCGAGGGCGTGGTGGTGGTGGATGAGCCGCGCAAAGGCCTGGTGCAGGCGCGCTGGACCGGATTCGGGGCCTCCACGGGCGAGTTGATCGCCAATATCGACGCCGACACGGTCATCCCGCCGGGCTGGTTGACCGAGGTTCTGCGCCAGTTCGAGCGCGGCCCCAAGCTGGTCGGCCTGTCGGGCCCCTATATCTATTACGGCGTGCCGAACCGGGTGAACGTGGTGGTCGGCGCCTATTACCGGTTGGCCTTCACGATGTATCTGTTCAACCGCTTCGTGCTGAATGTCGGCTCGATGCTGCAAGGCGGGAATTTCGTCGTGAAGCGCGACGCGATGCTGAAGCTCGGCAACCCCGACTTGCGCTTCTCCTTTTACGGCGAGGACACGGACATGGCCCGGCGGCTCTCCAAGGTCGGCGGCGTCAAATTTACCTTCCGCCTGCCCGCCGAGTCGTCCGGCCGGCGGCTGGTCGGCGAAGGCGTGTTCACCATCGGCATCCGCTACTCAATGAATTTCTTCTGGGCGACCTTCCGCAAGAAACCCTTCACGGAAGAATGGCGCGATATCCGCGAAGAGATGTCGTAAGCAAAGAAAGCGGCCGCTTTTTAAAAAAAGCGGCGCAAAAATTTTTGTTATGCTGGGCAATGGGCGTTGTCGGCGACACAGCCCATGACCAGATTCATAAAGTTTTTTTGCTACTTTTTGTTCACAAAAAGTAGGACTTCCCTTCCCTTTCCCTGCGCCGATCCGGTAAACGTTTCGGACTCATGAGCATCTCACCGTCCCGCGTCGGCTTTCTGCTCGTCTGTTTTCTGATGCCGGGGCTGATCGGCACCTTCGCCAGTTTTTCGATTCCAGCACCTGTGGTGGATGAGATGCACCAGCGCGCGGCCTTGCAGGCAGTGCTGGCGGCACCGACTCCGGCGGCGCAGCAGGCGGCGATCAACCGCCTGCCCGATGACGTGGACGCCGATACCGCGGCGCTGGTCGTCAATGGAACAGGACCTCTCGCCGCACGGGTGGCGGTGGCGGAAGCGAATATGCGCGCCGAAGTGCTGCGCCAGGCCCGCGCGGCTTCCTACCGTATCCGGCTGATGGTGATCAGCATCACCATTGTCTGCGCGCTGCTCGGTGTGGCGCTGCTGGCGGGCCGCTCATGACTGAAAGCGGCCCCACCAGCGGCCATGTCGCCTCCTATTATGCCGCCACGGCGCACCGCAGGGATGCGCGCCCCGCGCTGCGCGGGGCGGAACAGGCTGATGTATGCATCATCGGCGCCGGGTTCACCGGCATTTCCGCAGCGCTCGAGCTGGCCGAGCGGGGCTTTTCCGTCATCGTCCTGGAAGCCGTGCGCGTCGGCTTCGGCGCCTCGGGGCGCAATGGCGGGCAGATCATCAACGGCTATTCCCGCCCGCTGGACGTGATCGCCGCGCGTTATGGTGAACAAGCCGGACGCGCGATCGGCGCCATGGCGCTGGAAGGCGCAAACATCATCCGGGAACGGGTGGAAAAATACGCGATCGCCTGCGACCTCATCCCTGGCGGACTACTGGTCGCCCTGTCGCCCCGGCAGATGCAATGGCTGGAGCGCGAACAGCGCGTCTGGGCCGCGCACGGGCATTCCGGGCTGGTGCTGCTGGACCGCTCCGGGCTGGCGCCTCACGTGGCCAGCGCGCGCTATGTCGGCGGCTTACTGGACCCGCTGGGCGGCCATCTGCACCCGCTCAACCTGGTGCAGGGCGAAGCGGCGGCGGTCGAGTCGCAAGGCGGACGGATTTTCGAGAACAGCCGGGTGATCGAGGTGGAAGCCGAGCCTGCACCGGTGGTCCGGACAACTCAGGGCGAGGTGCGGAGCAAATACGTGCTGGTCTGCGGCAATGCCTATATCGGCGACCTGCTGCCGGAGCTCGGCGGCAAGATCATGCCGGTCTCGACCCAGGTGCTGGCCACCGAGCCGCTTGGCCAGCTGGCGGAAACGCTGCTGCCCTCCAACGTCTGCGTCGAAGACTGCAATTACGTGCTGGATTATTTTCGGCGCAGCGCGGATGGGCGAATCCTCTATGGCGGCGGCATCGTCTATGGCGGACAGGACCCCGCCAGCATCCGCAAAAAAATCCTGCCGCTGATGCGTAAAACCTTTCCGGCGCTCGAGGGACTGAAAATCGATTACGCCTGGAGCGGCAATTTCGCCCTCACTTTGACGCGCTTTCCGCAAATCGGGCGGCTGTCGCCCAGCGTGTATTTCAGCCATGGGGATAGCGGCCATGGCGTGACCACGACACATCTGTTGGGCAAATTGCTGGGCGAGGCGGTTGCTGGCACGGCGTCACGCCTCGATGTCTTCGCGGACCTGCCCTATTACCCCTTCCCCGGCGGCAAGGCTCTGCGTGTGCCACTCACAGTGCTGGGCTCCTGGTACTATCGCTTTCGCGACCGCATGGGCATTTAAGGAGAAGAAAGCGGCCGCTTTTAAAAAAGCGGCGCAAAACTTTTTGTTATGCTGGGCCATGGGCGGTGTCAGCGCCAACGCCCATGGCCCAGCATCATAAAGTTTTTTTGCTACTTTTTGTTCACAAAAAGTAGCCTTTCCTTCGCTCTAAGCCGACCGGCGCGCGGCCAAGGCGGTGGCGAGGGTTCCCTCGTCCAGCACTTCCAGCGCGCCGCCCATCGGCACGCCCTGGGCCAGGCGCGAGACCGGAATCCCGAGCGGCTTGAGTTTTTCCACCAAATAATGGCCGGTGGCGGCCCCCTCAACGGTCGCGGGCAGCGCCAGAATTATTTCTGCGGGCGGAGCCTCGCGCAGCCGCGCCAGGAGCGAGGCGATGGCAAGATCTTCCGGCCCGCGCCCCGCCAAGGCCGAGAGCGAACCGCCCAGCACATGATAGGCGCCGCGATAAATCAGCGCCCGTTCCAGCGCCCACAAATCGGCCACGCTCTCGACCACGCAGATTTTCGGCTCACGGTCGGGTGCTGCGCAGATCGTGCAGGGATCGGACGTATCGAGATTGCCGCAGACCGAGCAGGTGCGCACGGTCTCGGCCGCCGCGCGGAGCGCCTCGGCCAGCGGCAGCAGCCGCGTCTCGCGCTCGCGCAGCAATTTGAGCACAATTCGGCGGGCACTGCGGGGGCCAAGCCCCGGCAGCTTGCCGAACAGAGCGATCAGCCGCTCGAGTTCGGGCCCACCCATGCTCTAGAGCGATATAGCTTGAAATCGAATCGCGCAGCGATTCGATTGAGCCATGCAATCGCTCGTGTAAACAAGGCTAGAGCATGATTGATGTAAAGCAATCATGCTCTAGAACGGCAGCTTCAGCCCCGCCGGCAGGCTCATGCCGCCCGTGGCGCTCTTCATTTCGGCGTCCGTCAGTTCGTCGATCTTGCCTTTGGCATCGGCATGCGCGGCGAGGATAAGATCCTCCAACATGTCGATTTCCGCGGGATCGGCGAGCTTCGGATCGACCTTGATGCGCTTCATCGCGCCCTTGCCGCTCAGCGTGACCTGCACCAGCCCGGCGCCGGACACGCCCACGACCTCGGCAGCGTCCAGCTTGGCCTGCATCTCGGTCATTTTCTGCTGCATCTGTTGGGCCTGCTTCATCAGCCCGGCGATATTCTTCATTCGTCATCTCCTTCGTAGAGTTCGTCCGGCGGCGTCAGGGCCGCCCAATCTGCCGGCAAGTCCGGTTCGTCGTCGAGCGCCGGCGCCTGTGCCTCAATTTTCGCCCCCGGGAAAGTCTCCAGGATCGCCTTCACCAGCGGATGGTCAATGGCCGATTGCAGCGCCGCACCGGCGGCGGCACCTTCCGCCTCGTCGAGGGTCGGCGCCCCTGGCGCGTTAGATAAAGCGATGGTCCAGCGCCGGTTGGTCTCCGCCTCAAGCAACGCGGCGAGTTTTTGCGCGAGGTCGCGCGGCGCGTGCGGCTCCAGCCGCATCTCGATCACCGGCGGCGCGAAACGCACCAGATGCACCGACTGGCGCAGATGCGCATATAGTATCGCATCCCGCCGGGCCGAAGCCAGCGCCACGACATCGTTGAACGTGATGGCGCGTGGTGCTGCCGCCGCAGCCATCATGGCCCCGTTCCCATTCGCCACCGCACGCGCGCCCCCACCGCCCCCAGGCGGCGCTGACGCAGGAGCAGGGCCGGAAATGCCGCCCCCCTCGGTGATGCGGCGGAGCAGCTCACCGGGTGGCGGCATGTCGGCCACGTGGCAAAGGCGGATGAGAATCATTTCCGCCGCGGCGCGGCGGTCGGGGGCGGCCTCGACCTCCTGCACGCCCTTGAGCAGCATCTGCCACAGCCGGCCGAGGAAGGGGATGCTCAGCATGCCGGCGAGTGCCGCACCGCGCGTGCGCTCGGCCTCCGGCAAGGTGGTGCTGGCGCTTAAGCCCGGCACTGATTTCATGCGCGTGAGCAGATGTGCGAGGCCGAGCAGATCGGCGAGCAGCACGCCGAGATCTGCGCCGCGCTCATAAGCGCCATCGGCGATGGTGAGCGCCTTGGCGGCATCACCCGCCACCACCGCCTCCATCAGGTCGAACACATAGGAGCAGTCGGCGAGACCCAGCATGTCCGCGACCATTTCGGCGGAGATTTCGCTGTCATCCTCCGTGCCGCGGGCAATCGCCTGATCAAGGAGCGAAAGACCGTCGCGCACCGAGCCGTCGGCGGCGCGGGCAATGTGCTCGATCGCGCCGGCGGCGATGGCGACCTGTTCGCGCTGCGCGATGCGGGTGAAATGCGCGGCCAGTTCGGCGACCGCGACGCGGCGCAGATCGAAGCGCTGGCAGCGCGACAGCACGGTGACTGGCACTTTGCGGATTTCCGTCGTCGCCAGCACGAATTTGATATGCGGCGGCGGTTCCTCCAGCGTCTTCAGCAGCGCATTGAAAGCGTTGCGCGAGAGCATGTGCACTTCGTCGATGATGAAAATCTTCATCCGCGCCGAAAGCGGGCGGAAGCGCGTCGCCTCGATGATCTCTCGCACATCCTCAACGCCGGTATTGGAGGCGGCGTCCATCTCCACCACGTCGGGATGCCGGTCGGCGAGGATGGCGATGCAGTTCTCGCACACACCGCACGGATCGGGGGTGGGACCGCCCTGCCCGTCCGGCCCGGTGCAGTTGAGCGCGCGGGCAAGGATGCGGGCCGTGGTGGTCTTGCCGACGCCGCGCACGCCGGTGAGCATGAAGGCATGGGCGATGCGGTTCATGGCGAAGGCGTTGCGCAGGGTGCGCACCAGCGCCTCCTGGCCGATCAGATCGTCGAATGTCTGCGGGCGGTATTTGCGGGCGAGGACGCGATAGGCGACGGCCTTCGGTGCTTCCGGCTCATCGCCGAACAACGAAGCCCCGACAGCCGGCGGCGCCGATTCATCTTCAAACAAACCAGCCATGCGCGGCTCAAGAACCTTTGCTTTGGGGTGGGAGACCGGACAACGACCCATACGGAAACTCGTTGCGGCTGCTGCCTTCCGGCCCTGACCGGGTTGGCGAGGCGCATGTCCGATGCCGACCTCCCGAGATGATTATCCCCTGTTCTGCGCAATCCTGCAAGGTTGCATCGCGTCACGGGTCCTGCCAATTGTTCGCCGATGCAACGGATCACGCCCAGCCAGCCTAACGCCTATACCGGAGGCACACTCGACCGTGCCGCGCACCGGCGTAGCGACGAGGCCTGGGTGCAATCCGCGTTACGCGATCCAAGCAGCCGTTTCGTGCTGTTCTGGCGCGGCCATGCGTTGATCGCGGCCGGCGACGCGCCGAAAGCGGCCTTGGTTTCCCGTCCTGAGCTCGACGCCCCCTGGGTGTTCCTCGGCTTGCAGGACCAGAATCCGGTTTTTGCCGCGGATCTGTCAGCGCTTGATGATCCTCATATCCTGTATGGGACCAGCTTCGCCTTCACCGACATGCGCAGCCTGACCGCCCTGCTGCCGACCGACGACGCGACGATTCTGGCGACGGCGCGCGCCATGCTGCATTGGCGCGCGCAGACAAAATTCTGCGCCCATTGCGGCGCACCGACCGTGCCCGTACGCGGCGGCTATGTGCTGAAATGCACCGCCCAAGGCACCGAGCATTTTCCGCGCAGCGATCCGGCGGTGATCATGCTGGTGACCAAAGGCAAGCGCGTGCTGCTCGGCCAGTCGCATAAATTCCCGATCGAGCGGAACATGTATTCGACCCTCGCCGGCTTCGTGGAACCGGGCGAAAGCCTGGAGGATTCCGTGCGGCGCGAGGTCTTCGAGGAAGTGGGCGTGCGGGTTGGTGCGGTGTCGTATCACTCCAGCCAGCCCTGGCCATTCCCCGCTTCGTTGATGCTCGGCTACCACGCCGAGGCGCTGACCGAGGAGATCGTGCTCGAAACCGATGAGATGCGGGATGCACGCTGGTACACGCGCGAGGAGCTCGAGAACCATCGCGACCTCGGCTTCAACCTGCCGCGGCATGATTCCATCGCCCGGCGGCTGATCGAAGACTGGATGGCGCAAACCGCGCCGCGCTGATCCCGAAAGCACAAGGAAAGACTACTTTTTGTGAACAAAAAGTAGCAAAAAAACTTTGTTAATCTGGGCCTGAGGCGATGTCGCCGACAACGCCCATACCCCAGCATAACAAAAGTTTTTGCGCCGCTTTTTTCAAAAAGCGGCTACTTCCTTTACTGGGATAGTGGCCCCGAAACAAAAAATGCAGGGGCAAGCCCCTGCATTTTTTTCGGCACGAGGTCGTCGTCGCCTTAGTTGATGGTCGGCTCAGCGGCGGTGGTCATCGCCGTCGATTCGGTGGCTTCCATGGCCGGGGCGATCGGCTCCGGCATCTTCACCGCGCGCGGCTTCCGCGTCACGGCCTTCTTCACCGCCGGCTTGGCAGCTTGCTTCCTGGCGGCAACGGCCTTCTTCGGCGCTGCCACTTTTTTGGCGACCGGCTTCTTCGCCACGGCCGTCTTCTTCACGGTCGTGGTCCTCTTCGCGGCGGCAGCGGTCTTCTTGGCCACCGGCTTCTTCACGGCGGCGACCTTCCTGGCGGTCGCGGTCTTCTTCGCAACCGGCTTCTTCGCCACGGCGGTCTTCTTCGCAACCGGCTTCTTCGCCACGGCGGTCTTCTTGACGGTCGCCGTCTTCTTCACGGTCGCGGTCTTCTTCGCGACGGCAGCGGTCTTCTTGGCCACCGGCTTCTTCACGGCGGCGACCTTCTTGGCGGTCGCGGTCTTCTTCGCAACCGGCTTCTTCGCCGCGGCGGTCTTCTTGGCCACCGGCTTCTTCACGGCGGCGGCCTTCTTCGCAACGGGCTTCTTCGCCGCAGCGGTCTTCTTCACGGTCGCGGTCTTCTTCGCGACGGCCGCCTTCTTCGGCGCGGCTTTCTTCGCGGCCGTGGTCTTCACGGCAGCTTTCTTCACAGCAGCTTTCTTAACGGCCGGCTTCTTCACAGCGGCCTTCTTGGCTGCCGGTTTCTTCACGGCGGTCTTCTTCGCCGTCGCCCGCATAGCCAGAGGCTGCGCGGTTGTTTTGGTGGTGTCGTCTGCGGTCACGAGGGTTTGCTCCTTCGCTAGAGGTGTTGGAAATCGGTTCATTGGCATCCGACGCGGGACGTTGTTCGCACGGTCACTGGACCGTCCTTCTCGTTCGCGTGCGGGGCCTCTTGACCGATACAATGTCGACTCGGTTGCGGCGCGAATCGCGCAACGCACGCAAGATTCGCTATTCCGCTCCTCTTTGTGCGCTGTCAACAAAAAGCATCATCAAACACGTCAATTCTATCATTTTTTTTTCGTCATATGCGAAAAAATCACGTCGAAACGATTCTCCCGCGGTCGAAAGCGCATAACGGACGGCAAAATCGTGTTTCTGACGTGCAATGAAATCGACAACCGCGACACGCAAAACTTTGCACCGACGCCCTGCGTCACAACGGCTTTCGTCGGCCGGCAGAAAATAAGTTGAACTGGGCGGGATTGCGGTGACTAATATCACCATGAACCAACCGCCCGCAGAGGACCCGGAGTTCGAACGCTGGCCGCCTCCCCAGGCCGCCCCTCAGCCGGAACGGCTCATGCCCGACTGGCCGGTCACGATCTGGCGTGGCTTGTGCGGGCGCTGTCCGCAGTGCGGTGCGGCGCCGATTTTCGATGGCTATCTCAAGGTTCATAAAACCTGCCTTCACTGCGCAGCACCTTTGGGCGACATGCCGGCGGACGACGCGCCGCCTTATGTCGCCATGCTGGTGGTGCTGCATTTTGTGGCTCTGTTTGTCGTGCTTTTCTTCAAAGGATATTATCAGCCGGGCCTCCTCACGGCTGGGGTTCTGCTGCTGGCATTAGCCGCCGCCTGCATGATCGCCTTGCGCCTGGCCAAGGGCGCGATCATCGGCATCCTGCTCAAGCTTGGCCTGAAGCGAGAGGTTCCCAATGGATGAAACGACCGGGCGACTGACGCGCATTGTACTCGAAGGTGAACCACTGCACCGCATTTCCCCGACGCAAGCGGCGGACCGCGCGCAGGCGGTGATGGACCTGCAAGCGGAGAACCAGTTCTTTCCCACGAGCCGGCAGGACCTGCAAAGCATCCTGCATCTCTCCCTGCATGAAGGAAGGCTGGTCTTTGATATCCGCGACGCCGAGGACACGCCGGTGATCGCCGTGATGCTGGCGCTGGGCCCCTTCAAGATGTTGATCAAGGACTACCAGATGCTTCTGGAATCCTATGCCGGCGCGGTGGCGGAAGGGCGCGAAGCGAAGATCCAGGCGATCGATATGGGGCGACGCGGCCTGCACAACGAGGGCGCGGAGCTGATGATCGCGCGGCTGGAAGGCAAGGTGGTGATTGATTTTGCCACCGCACGGCGCTTATTCACTTTGGTCTGTGCGCTACACCAGAAACTATAGGATTGTTTGCGATGAAAATTGACGGCACCCCCTACCGCTCGATCTGGGTGGATGAAACAGATCATTGGTCGGTCCGCATCATCGACCAGACCAAGCTGCCCTGGGCGATCGACATCGTGCGGCTGACGACGATGGAGTCCGTGGCGCACGCGATCAAGGCGATGCTGGTGCGCGGCGCACCGCTGATCGGCGCTTCGGCGGCCTATGGTGTGGCGCTGGCGATGCGCGCCGACAGTTCCGATGCCGCACTGGCCCAGGCGGTCACCGTGCTCGGCGCGACGCGGCCCACCGCGATCAACCTGCGCTGGGCGCTCGCACGTATGGCAGCCAAGCTGCAGCCGCTCGGCGGCAGCGCGCGCGCCGCCGCCGCCTATGTGGAAGCCGCACTGATCTGCGATGAAGATGTCGCCACCAACCAGGCGATCGGCCGGCATGGCCTGCCGTTGATCGAAGCCCGCGCCGCGACGAAAACGGTGAACGTGCTGACGCATTGCAATGCCGGCTGGATCGCCACCGTCGACTGGGGCACCGCACTCGCGCCGATCTATATGGCCCATGATGCCGGCATCGACATTCATGTCTGGGTTGAGGAAACGCGGCCACGCAACCAGGGCGCCTCGCTGACGGCCTGGGAACTCGGCAAACATGGCGTGAAACACACGGTGATCTCCGACAATGCCGGCGGCCATATGATGCAGCGCGGCGATGTCGACCTGGTGATCGTCGGCACTGATCGCGTGACCCGTAACGGCGACGTCGCCAACAAGATCGGCACCTATCTGAAAGCGCTGGCGGCGCGCGATAACGGCGTGCCGTTCTGGGTCGCCCTGCCCTCTTCCACCATCGACTGGACGATCGCTGACGGGCTTTCGGACATTCCCATCGAGGAACGTGCCGCGACCGAGGTGACCACCATGACCGGCCGCGCGCTGGATGGGTCGATCGCCACGATCCGCGTGGTGCCGAAGGACAGCCCGGCGGCGAACCCGGCCTTCGATGTGACACCGGCACGGCTTGTATCCGGCCTGATCACCGAGCGGGGATTGTGCGCCGCGAACGAGACCGCGTTGCGCGAGATGTTCCACGACCTGGCGTAAAAGCCTGTTGGCTCTGCTGGCGCTGGGCGGTTGCGCAGCGCCAGATGCGCACGCCCCGCCTTTCGCCCGCGTGCCCTATGAACCGTTCTCGCGCAACGCCGCCATCGCCATCGCCACCGATGAATGGCGCCTCTGGGGCATGCGCGTGGATGACAATAACGATGCCGGCTATGTGCCGACCGAGGCGACCATGGGGGAACACCAGCCCGGCCTGTGGGAGCGTGTCGGCGAGTATTGGTGGGAAGGCATGAATACAGGCGTGCCGGAGGCGGGCTGGACCGGCAAGCACGACGAAAAGGGCCGCGTGTTCCCGCTCTCGGCCAACGGCGACTATGCCTGGTCGGCGGCGTTTATTTCCTATGTCATGCGCGTCGCCGGCGCAGGGGTTGCGTTTCCCTACTCACCGAACCACGCCACCTATATCAATTACGCGGCGCGCGCCGCCCAAGGCGAGATCCGCGATCCGCTGCTGATCGCGGAAAACCCCGCGACCTACGCGCCGCGCCTGGGCGATCTGGTGTGCTTCGGGCGCGGCCCGGCGCGCGACCTCACTTTTGCAGACCTGCCGACCCGCTACATCTTTCCCGCGCATTGCGGCATCGTCACCGCAGGGGGGCCGGACACGCTCAGCCTCATCGGCGGCAATGTCGAGGATGCGGTAACGCTGGAACACCTGCACACCAACGATGAAGGCGAATTGCGCGACGACCGGGAGAACTGGTTGGCCGTGCTCAGGGTGATGTACCAGCAGAGTTAGAAAGCGGCCGCTTTTTGAAAAAAGCGGCGCAAAAACTTTTATTTATGCTGGGCCATGGGCGTTGTCAGCTGCAACGCCCATGGCCCAGCATAGCAAAGTTTTTTTGCTACTTTTTGTTCACAAAAAGTAGTCTTTCTTCTCTTATCTGAGCCCGTAAGTCCCCAGCACCGCCGTCATCCAGGCGCTGATCTCCGGCTCATCGTCGAGCAGCGGCGTCTTCGAGGTGATCTGCGCCCATTGCAGCGCGCCGAAGACGATGTGGTCCGCGTAGTTAGGCGCGGAGCCCGCGAGAAACGGCTGCGCCTTCAGCGTCCGGCGGAGCGGCGCCAGGGTTTTTTTGAAGGCGCCGAGATAGGTTTCCCGGGCAAGCGCGAACTCCTCCAGCTTCCGCCCCAGGAAGCGCTCCCGCGTCTCGCGGAAATAGTCTTTGTCCTTCGGGTCGAGCATGGCCCAGATATCACCGACCACGAGCGGCGCGATGGCGGGCTGCAGCACGTCCTCGGTCCAGGCCTTGACGAAACCGATCAGCGCCCGCGACGAGGCATCGCCGAACAGCGAAGCTTCATTGGGATAGGTGGTTTCCAGGTACTCGGCGATCTCGTGGCTGTCGGAGATGGTGGTCTCGCCGTCCACCATAACCGGCACCTTGCCCTGTTTGGAGAAGGCGATGGCGTCCTTGTCCGTGAAATGCCAGGGGGTGGTCTCGAAGCTGAGGTTCTTATGCGCCAGCGCCAGTTTCGTGCGCCAGCAATAAGGACTGAACCGGACGCTCTCGTCGTTGCCCGCCAGGTCGTAGAGGAGACGCTGTTTCACCGTGCCACCTGCCCGAACAGCAAAGCCTGCGATTCCTTTGTCACCGTCGGGGCCTCGTTCACCTTTTTGGCGATCTCATAGGCGCGTTCCACAGCGGGCCTTGCTTTGATGCTCTCGAACCAGCGCTTCAGATGCGGGAACTCGTTGATGTCCTGCTGCTGCCGCTCATGCGGCACGATCCAGGGATAGCTGGCCATGTCGGCGATGGAATAGGTGCCGGCGATGAACTCCCGGTCGGCGAGGCGCTTGTTCAGCACGCCATAGAGACGGTTCGTCTCTTTTATATAGCGCTCCATCGCGTAGGGGATGCGCTCCGGCGCGTATTGCACGAAATGGTGGTTCTGCCCGGCCATCGGCCCGAGGCCGCCCATCTGCCAATACAGCCATTGCAGCGCGTCGTAACGGCCGCGCAGGTCGAGGGGCAGGAATTTCTGCTCCTTCTCGGCGAGATATTGCAGGATCGCACCGGATTCGAACACGCTGATCGGCGCGCCGCCATCGGCGGGCGTGGTGTCGACGATCGCCGGGATACGGTTATTCGGGGCGATCGCCAGGAATTCCGGCGCGAATTGCTCGCCCTTGGAAATGTTGATCGGGGTGATGTTGTAGGGCAGCCCGGCCTCTTCCAGGAAAATCGTGACTTTATGGCCGTTCGGCGTGGTCCAGTACGAAAGTTCAATCATCGGCGTTGCTCCTTCAAGCGATGGCTTTAGAGACCATCTCGTAAGTGTTGTGACTCAGCGCCTCGCGGGCGAGAATGCGCTCCAATTCGGCGCGCATCAGCCCCTGGCGCGTCACGTCGTACCGGCGCCAGCTGCCCATGGCGGTGACGAGGCGCGCTGCGATCTGTGGGTTGATGGCATCCAGCGCGATGATCGTATCGGCCAGCAGCTTGTAGCCCTCGCCGGAAAGCGCGTGGAATTTCGCCGGGTTGCCAGTGAAGGCGCCGACCAGCGCGCGCACCCGGTTGGGGTTGCGCAGGTCGAAATCGGCATGCCGGATCAGTGCCTGCACGCGGCCGAGCGTGTCCGGCGCGCCGCCACGGGCCTGCACGGCGAACCATTTGTCCAGCACCAGCGCATTGTGTTTCCACGCCGCATAGAAGGCGGCGAAAGCCTCATCACGGTTATCATCCGCCACTTCGCCTAGGTTGCCGAGGGCGGCCAGACGGTCGGTCATGTTGGCGCTGGTCTTGAACTGCGTTGCCGCGCGCGCGGTATCGCCGGCAGCGCAGAGATAGCCAAGGGCGGTGTTCTTCATCGCCCGGCGCGCGATCGCCGCACCCGAAACATCCGCCGCATCCGCGTCGCCGAAGGCCGCATAGGCGGCGCCAAACTCCGCCTGGAGCGCGAGGCCGAGCGCCTTGCGGGTCAACTCGCGCACGCAGCGGATGGCATCGGGATCGACCACATCCATCTCGTCGGCGAGCAGGCTCTCACCCGGCAGCAGCAGCGCCTCGGCGGCGAAAGCCGGGTCGCGCGCGGCATCACGCAAGGTCGCGGCGACGGCCTCGCGCAGCCCCTCATCCAGCGTGAAAGCCTGCCCCAACTGCTGCCGCTGCACCGCCTCGAGCAGCACGATCGTCGCATATTGCTGCAACGCATCCCAGCGGTTGAACAGATCCGTATCCTTCGCCGCCAGGAAGGCCAGACGCTCGCGCCCCTGCCCCTTCAGCTTCACCGGTGCCGAGAAATTGCGGAACAGCGAGGGTACCGGCCGTGCGGCGATGGTCTCGAAGATGAATACCTGCTCGGGCTTGGTGAACGACAACGTCTCGCGATGCATCTCCCGCCCCGCATCGTCCAGCAGCGCCATCGCCACCGGGATCAGGAACGGGGCCTTCGCGTCCTGCCCTGGTGTCGGCCTGGTAGTCTGCCGCAGCGTCAGCGTGAAACGCTGCGCCGCCGCGTCATAGGCTTCCGTGAAGGTGACCTCTGGCGTGCCCGCCTGTTCGTACCAGCGCATGATCTGCCGCAATTCGACCGGGCTCGCCGCCTGCATCGCGTCGAAGAAATCCTCGACGGTCGCGGCCGAATTGTCATTGCGGGCGATGTAGGTGTCCATCCCCTTACGGAACGCCGCCCCGCCGATCAACGTGCGGTACATGCGCACGACCTCGGCGCCCTTCTCGTAGATCGTCGTCGTGTAGAAATTGTTGATCTCAAGATAGCTGGCCGGGCGCACGGCATGCGCCAGCGGGCCGGCATCGTCACGGAACTGCGTGGCGCGCAGCAGGCGGACATCGGCGATGCGCTTCACCGCGGCGGAAAACTGGTCGGCCATGTATTCCTGGTCACGGAACACGGTAAGGCCTTCCTTCAGCGAGAGCTGGAACCAGTCGCGGCAGGTGACGCGGTCGCCGGTCCAGTTGTGGAAATATTCATGGGCGATAACGCGCTCGACATTCTGGAAATCAGCATCGGTCGCGGTGTCGGCGCTGGCCAGGACATAGGCGGTGTTAAAGATATTGAGGCCCTTGTTCTCCATCGCCCCGGCATTGAAGTCGCTGACCGCGGCGATGTTGAAGATGTCGAGGTCATATTCCAGGCCGAAAACCTGTTCGTCCCATTTCATGGCGTTCTTCAGCGCGTACATCGCATGGCCACAGCGTGTCTCATCGCCGGAGGCGACCCAGATGCCGAGATCGACCTGCCGGCCCGACGCGGTGGTGAAGGTATCCTTCACCGCAACCAGATCGGCCGCGACCAGCGCAAAGAGATAAGAGGGTTTCGGATGCGGATCCTCCCACGAGGCCCACACCTTTCCGTCTTCCTCGCCCGCGCCGGTCTTGTTGCCGTTGGAAAGCAGCACCGGATATTTCGCCTTGTCGGCGCGCATCGTCACCTTGTAGCGCGCCATCACGTCCGGCCGATCCGGGAAATAGGTGATCTTGCGAAACCCTTCCGGCTCGCATTGGGTGAAGAAGCCGGTGCCGGACATATACAGGCCGGAGAGCTCGGTGTTTTTCGCCGGGCTGATTTTCACTTCGGTCTGGAGCACAAAAGCGTCCGGCACCTCATGCACGGTCAGCGTTTTTTCCCCGACCTCATAGCGGTTGTCGCCGAGCGTCTCGTCATTCAGCCTAACGGCGCGCAGCTCGAGATGCTTGCCGTCGAGGACCAGCGGCCCCGGCGCCTGGCGGCGCAGTTTCAGCGTCGCGCGCACGATCGTCGCAGCGGGGTCGAGGTCGAAATCCAGCGCCACCTCGTCAACCGCAAAAGCCGGCTTGGCATAATCCGCGAGGCGGATCGGCTTCCGGGAGGAAGAATTTTGTCCGTCAGCCATCATCGTCCCCTTCATCAATATTGGCGAAACGCCCGTCCCGCCGCATATGGGGTGGCATGGCGGATGGAACACCTCATCTCTCTCTCGAAGTTTATCCCAAGATTGCCGACATCGGGCAAGCCGCCTGGGATGGCTGCGCGGACTGTGACAATCCTTTCATCTCCTACGCGTTTTTATCGGCGCTGGAGGATAGCGGCTCGGTCGGCAAGCGCACCGGCTGGCATCCGCGCTACGCCGTCCTGCGCGATACCGGCGGCGCCATCGTGGCCATCGCCCCCGCTTACGCGAAGACGAATTCCTACGGCGAATACGTGTTCGATCACGGCTGGGCCCAGGCCTATGAGCAGGCCGGCGGCGCGTATTATCCAAAACTCCAGATCGCGGTGCCGTTCTCGCCCGTGCCGGGGCCGCGCCTCCTGTGCCGCCCCGGTCTTCCCGCCGGGGCGATGGCCGCCGCCCTCGTACAACTGGCCGAAGAGCTCGACTGCTCCTCGGTCCACGCGACCTTTTGTGCTGAAGCGGAATGGCAGGCGCTCGGCGACGCCGGCTGGCTGCAACGGCTCGGCACGCAATTCCATTGGGAAAATGACAATTACAAGACTTTCGACGATTTCCTCGGCGCGCTCTCCTCACGCAAACGTAAAGTCATCAAGCGCGAACGCCGCGACGCGCAGGAAGGACTGTCCTTCAAGGCGCTCTCCGGCACGGATCTGACGCGCGACGTCTGGGAGACTTTCTATACCTTCTATACCTCGACCGTGGACCGCAAATGGGGCGGCGCCTACCTCACCCCGGAATTCTTTCCCCTCCTCGGCGAGCGGCTGGGGAACCAGATCGTGCTGATGATCGCCGAGCGGAACGGAAAACCCATCGCCGGCGCCCTGAACCTGCGCAGCCGCGACGTGCTGTACGGCCGCAACTGGGGCAGCACCGAGGACGTGCCCTTCCTGCATTTCGAGCTCTGCTATTACAAGGCCATCGATTACGCGATCGCGCACGGCCTCAAGCGGGTCGAGGCCGGAGCGCAGGGTGAGCACAAGATCCAGCGCGGCTATCTGCCGCAGCCAACCTACTCCGCGCACTGGATCAAGCATCCCGGCTTGCGCCGCGCGGTCGCGGCGTTTTTGCGCACGGAACGTCAGGACATGGCAGAAACCATGACGGCCCTGGCGGCCGAAAGCCCGTATAAGAAAAATGGGGAAACAGGCTAAAGCGAAGGAAAAGGCTACTTTTTGTGAACAAAAAGTAGCAAAAAAACTTTATTAATTTGGGTCATGGGCGTTGTCCCCGACACAGCCCATGGCCCAGCATAATAAAAGTTTTTGCGCCGCTTTTTTCAAAAAGCGGCTGCTTTCTTCCTTCTGCTTGCACAAACGGTTACTTTCCCAAGACAAAAATATGGTCTAACCCGCGCGGATGATCAAAGTCCGCTTCGCCCCCAGCCCGACCGGCTACCTCCATGTCGGCAACGCCCGCGCGGCGCTGGTGAATTTTCTGTTCGCCCGCAACCAAGGCGGACGCCTGCTCCTGCGCCTGGACGACACCGACACCGAGCGCGGCCGCCCGGAATATGAGCAGGGGATCTATGACGACCTGCGCTGGCTGGGGATCGAATGGGATGAGACGGCCAGGCAATCCGACCGTTCCGCGCGTTACGAAGCCATCGCCGAAAAATTGAAGGCGGCGGGCCGGCTCTATCCCTGCTTCGAGAATGAGGACGAGCTGGCGGCCAAGCGCGCGGCACTGATCAAGCGCAAATTGCCGCCGGTCTATGACCGCGCGGCCCTGAACATGACTGAGGCGCAGCGCGCCGCGGCGGAGGCCAACGGCAAGCGCCCCTATTGGCGGTTCAAGCTCTCGGAGGGCATCGGCGCCTGGCAGGATCTGGTGCTCGGCGGCCGCAGCATCAAATTCGGCACGGTCTCCGACCCGGTGCTGATCCGCGCCGACGGCACGCCGCTCTATACCTTCACCTCGGTGGTCGACGACCTCGATATGGGCATCACCCATATCATCCGCGGCGAGGATCATGTGTCCAACACCGCGGTGCAGATCGACCTGTTCCAGGCGATCGCCCCCTTCACCGAACAGGCCGCCACACCGGTGCCGCGCTTCGCGCATCTGCCGCTGATCAGCGGCGGCGAAGGCGAAAAACTCTCCAAGCGGATCGGCAGCATCTCGCTCAAATCGCTGCGCAAGGACGGGATCGAGCCGGGCGCCATCACCGCCTATCTGGCGCGGCTGGGCTCCAACAAGGATCCGGCGCCGCTGCCGCTGGAGGGCTTGATCGAGGCCTTCAACCTCGCCGATTTCGGTCGTTCGCCCCCGCGCTTCGACGCCAAGCAGCTGCTCGCCCTCAACCGCAAGTTCCTGCACCAGCTGGAATTCTCCGCCGTGCAGGACCGCCTGCCGGATGGGGCGACCGAGGAATTCTGGCGGGCGATCCGCGGCAATCTTGACCTGCTGAACGAGGCGCGGCGCTGGTGGCAGGTAGTCGCCGCCGATGTCCCGCCCCCCGACCTGTCGGGCGAAACCGCGATTCTGCAATCCGCCCTTGAAACCCTGCCGCCCGCGCCCTGGGGCGCAGAAACCTGGAAGGGCTGGACCGGCGCGATCGCCGCCGCCACCGGCGCCAAGGGACGGGCGCTGTACCATCCGCTGCGCCTGGCGCTGACCGGCGAGGAACAGGGCCCGGAAATGGCAGCTTTATTGCCGCTGATCGGCCCTGACCGGGTCATGGCGCGGCTACGGGCCTTCGTTGTATAGCGAGGCGGGCCCGGCTAAGACCATCCGGGTTAAACTAAGGGTCAGGGCACGTGGTTGATATTTTTGACGAGGTTTCGGACGACCTGCGCACCGAACGGGCGATCGCGCTCGCACGCCGTTATGGCGGGCTGCTGATCATCCTGCTCGTGCTGGTGCTGCTCGGCGTCGGCGGAAAGCAGGCCTATCACTGGTATCAGGGCAAGCAGAACGACAAGGCCGCGACGTCCTTCCTGGCTTTAACCGCGCAGATCGACCAGGCCGAGCCGAACCTCAGCAACGCGCAGCGCCTGAATTATGCGCGCTCCCTCACCGATTTCGCGGCGAATGCCCCCGAAGGGTACAAGACCCTGGCCGATTTCCGCGCCGCCACCTTGTACAACGATGCCGGCCAACCGGCCCAGGCCGAGGCGCTGTGGACCGCCATCGGCCGTGACGGCAGCACCGACCCTCTGCTGCGCGACCTCGCCAACCTGCTCTGGGCGCAGCACGCACTCGGCACCGCGCCGGACGCCGATGTTCTGGCGCGGCTCAAGCCGCTGGCGGCGATCAGCAACCCTTATCATGGCCTGGCGCAGGAAACCCAGGCGCTGCTGTATTTGCATGAAGGCAAGACTGATCTGGCGAAAGCCTTGTTCTCGCAAATTGCCTCGGACCCGGCGACACCTGAAGGCGTGCGCAACCGCGCCGACGGGATGCTCGCGCAGTTGAACGGATGACAAAATTTATGATGCGACGTCGCACGGCCCTGACGACTCTTTCGCTCGGGCTCCTCGCCTCCTGCAGTACGCCCAAGGCCAAAATCATCGGGTTGCAAGTCCCCGTCCTGCCGGACACGGGCGCCCTGAAGGTGGCCGTGGACGCCCCCAGCGTCAGCCTGCCGCCGGCCCTGGCGCTGGCGAGCTGGCCGCAGCCTTTGGCCAATGCCGCGCATGCGCCGGGCAACGTGGCCGGGCCGACCGGACTTTCCGTGCATTGGACCGCCTCGGTCGGCATGGGCGGCGGGTACCGCCAGCCGCTGCTGGCCAGCCCGCTCCTGGCCCAGGGCATGGTTTTCGCCCTGGATGCCAATGCGGCGGTCTCCGCCTTCTCCGCCGCCGATGGCCACCGCATCTGGCACACCTCGACGCGGCCGAAACACGCCAGCGAGCAGAATATCGGCGGCGGCATCGCCTATGACAACGGAAAGCTGTTCGTCAGCACCGGCTATGGCGAGCTGATCGCCATGGCGGCCGGCAACGGCAAAGTGCTGTGGCGCCAGACGCTGGATTTCCCGGCCCGCACCGCGCCGATGGTCGCGGACTCCCTGGTCGCGCTGATCGTCCAGAACGATTTGCTGCTGACCTTCGACGCAGAAAGCGGCACACCGGGATGGCGCTTCACCGGCGCAATCGGCACGCCGGGCAGCACCGCGGTCGCGGTGACCGGCGCTCCGGCCTTCTCGGACGGCATTCTCGTCGCCGGTTTCGCCTCCGGCACGCTGGCCGCACTCGACGCCAATTCCGGCACCCCGGTCTGGGAGCAGAGCTATGCCTCCGCCTTCGGCCAGGCCAGCTCGCTCGATTTCTCCGACATCGTCGGCGCCCCGGTCATCGCGGGCGGCGTGGTCTATGCCATCAGCCTGGGCGACACGGTGATGGCGGTGGACCTGCATTCCGGCGCCAAGGTCTGGACGCATACCGCCTCCGGCACGCAGCCCTTCTGCCTCTCCGGCGACTTCGCCTTCGTGCTCGACCATAACCAGACCTTATACGCGGTCCATGCCGATGACGGGCTGGTGAGCTGGGTGCTGCAGATGCCCCCGTTCCACAACATGAAAAAGAAGACCGGGCCGGTGCAATGGGCCGGGCCGGTGCTGGTCAACGGCATGCTGGTGCTGACCAGCAGCCTTGGCGAGATCGCCTTTGTCGACGCCGTCCAGGGCGCGATCAAGACCACCGCGAAACTGGCCTCACCGGCGGCCGACCTGCCGCCGATCGCCGCCGGCGGGCTGCTGCTGCAGCTCACCCGCGACGGCAAACTCACTGCCTATAGCTGAAAATATCATGATCCCGCATGTCGTCATCGCCGGCCGTCCGAATGTCGGCAAATCCACATTATTCAACCGGCTCGTGGGCAGCCGTCTCGCGCTGGTGGCCGATACGCCCGGCGTGACCCGCGACCGCAAGGAAGCGGAAGCCGTGCTGGCCGGCACGAAAGTGCTGCTGGTGGACACGGCGGGACTCGAAGAAGCGGCCCCCGACACCCTGCCCGGGCGCATGCGCGCCTCGACCGGGGCGGCGGTGGAGCAGGCCGATCTGGTGCTGTTCGTGTTCGACGCGCGCAGCGGCCTGCTGCCGGAGGACCGGCACTTCGCCACCTGGCTGCGCCGCACCGGCAAGCCGGTGCTGGTGATCGCCAATAAGGCCGAGGGACGCGGCGGTGCCGCGGCAGCGATGGAAGCCTATGAGCTGGGCCTGGGCGAGCCGCTGGCGATTTCCGCCGAGCATAATGAGGGCGTGTACGGCCTGATGCAGGAGATCGCCGAGCGCCTGCCGGCGCCGCCGGCGGCCGATGACGCGGCCGGACAAAACCTGCCGCTGCATTTCGTCATCGTCGGCCGGCCGAATGCCGGAAAGTCGACGCTGATGAACTATCTGCTCGGCGAGCAGCGGATGATCACCGGGCCCGAACCCGGGCTGACGCGCGATGCGGTTTCGGTGGACCTGACCGGGCCGGACGGCCAGCTCTATCGGCTCGTCGACACTGCCGGCCTGCGCAAGCGCGCCAAGGTGGATGAGGGCCTTGAACGGATGTCCACCTCCTCCTCGATCGAGGCGCTGAAGCGCGCGGAGATGGTGGTGCTGGCGATCGACGCGGCGATCGGCGTGCAGGAGCAGGATTTGCACATCGCCCGGCTGGTCGAGCGCGAGGGCCGTGCCTGCGTGATCGCGCTGACCAAATGGGACGCGGTGGACGACCGGGGCGGCGCGCGCCAGGCGGCGCTGGACCGCATTTCGATCTCACTCAGCCAGATGAAAGGCATCACCGTGGTGCCGCTCTCCGGCGAGACCGGCGAAGGGATCAACAAGCTGTTCCCGGCGATCCGCGCGACCTATGAGAAATGGAACCTGCGCATCCCGACCAGCGCGCTGAACCGTTGGTTCGAAGCGGCGTTGGAACGGTTTCCGCCGCCGCTGGTGGAAGGCCGCCGGCTGAAACTGCGCTACATCACCCAGGTGAAAGCCCGTCCGCCGACCTTTGCGCTGTTCGGCACCCGCGCCGAGCAGGTGCCGGAGACCTATCAGCGCTACCTCGTCAATTCCCTGCGCGAGGCTTTCGAGATGCCCGGCGTGCCCATCCGCATCATGCTGCGCGGCACGGACAACCCGTACGTGGATAAGAATTGATTAGAAGACTACTTTTTGTGAACAAAAAGTAGCAAAAAAACTTTGCTAACGCTGGGTCATGGGCTGTGTCGGCGACAACGCCCATGGACCAGCATAAAAAAATTTTTGCGCCGCTTTTTTTAAAAAGCGGCCGCTTTCCTTTGTCGAAACAGATGACATAAAAAAGTCATCCATCTTCCCCTCGCGAAAACGTTACACACCAGCTACAAAACAGGCATGTTGAAATACGTCACCTGCCTGTTTCTCGTCATCGGCGTGCCCACCGCGGCCAAAACGCTGATCCACAGCGGCACGATCGCACCGGGCGTCGCCTATCATGACGTTAGTGACACATGGCACGGGACGGAAGCCGGCCCATCGGGGCTGCGCTGCTTGCTCAAACCATCAGGAAATAAGCCATGCATCTGAAAGCGTTATTTCGTCGCGGCACCGCCCTCGCCGCCGCGGTTTCCATGTTCCAGGCGCCGCTCGCTTTCGCGGCCCCTGTGGTCACGCCGCAGCCGGGCGGGCCCAAAGCGGTGCGCGCCATGATGGTCGCGCATGAGCCGACGATCAGCACGGCCCAGGAAATCGTCCTGCTGCGCCGCCACGTCAAATACGTGTTCGTCATCTTCCAGGAAAATCGCTCCTTCGATTCCTATTTCGCCACCTTCCCCGGCGCCAACGGGCTGTTCAGCCAGCCGGCCGCGCAAACGGCGGGCTTCTCCCAGCCGATCGAGAACACCGACGGCACGATGACGATGATCTCGCCCTTCCGCATCGGCCCGGCGCAATACTCTGCCGATACCGACGACGTCGACCACTCGCATGTCGGCATGGGCGAGAAGATGGACGTGGTCGATGGGCAGGCGAAAATGGACCATTTCGCGCTGGTCGAGGAAAAGGAACACATGAAGGGGCTGTCCAAACCCTCGCTGATGGCCAAGCAGTACGGCGAACTCGAGATGGCCTATGAGGATTGCAATACCGTCCCCTATCTCTGGAATTTTGCCAGCCGCTTCGTGCTGTTCGATAATTTCTTCCAGCGCATGATCGGCCCCTCGACGCCGACGGCACTCGACATGATCGCCGGCCAGACCGGCGAGACGCAATGGGTAAAGCACCCGGATGAGGCCGTCGGTTCCAAGGGCCTGCCGAAAAACGTCGGCGAACCCGTGATGGCCGACACCGACCCGCTCTGGGGATCTCGCACCGGCGGCGATACCAGCGGCATGCCGCAGAATCCAGCGGATCATGGACCTTACGCGCTGAACCAGACCTACGCCTCGCTGCCTCTGACCTTTACCGGCACCGCTGCGAAGACCGTGACGGCGGCGGATCGTGCCCCCTCCACGGACCTCGCCGACGTGAAGCAGGACATCCCGGCGATCGCCGCCAAAGGTGCGAAACCAGTGGCCTGGGGCTGGTACGAGGAAGGCTATGACCGCGAGCCCAACGACAAGGGCGACGTGCTGCATACCGGCTATATCGGCCACCATAACGCGCCGCAATATTTCGGCTATGTCGCGAACAACCCGTCGATGACGGCGCATCTGCATGGTCTCGGCGACTTCTTCTCCGACATCTCCGCAGACAAGCTCTCCGCGACCGGCGGCATCTATTACATCCGCGGGGGCTTCAAAAATATCGAGAACCTGACACCGGCGGATCAGGACCCGGCCGTGCAGCATCATTTCGTGGGCGACGACGATCACCCGGGCTACTCCGACGCGGCAATCTCGGAAGCGTTGGTGGCGCGCGAGGTGAACGCCATCGCGCAGAGCAAATACTGGAAGAATGCGGCGATCATCATCACCTACGATGAGTCCGAGGGCGATTACGACAATGTGCCGCCGGCCTTCACGGAATACGATCCGCAAGGCCTGCCGCTCTCCCGCGGACCGCGCATTCCGCTGATCATCATCTCGCCCTATGCCCGCGCGCATGTGGTGAGCCACGAGAGCGGCGACCATGCCAGCGTGATCAAGTTCCTCGACCTGCTCTATGGCCTGCCGCCGCTGGCGGATCTGCCGGACGAGTTGCAGGCGCGCCAAGCCGGCGAAAAGATGTTCCATCAGGCCAATCTCGGCCCGGCTGACGATCTGACGCCTGGTGTCGGCAACCTGCTCTCGGCGTTCGATCCGGCCCGGCTGGAAGGCAAGGCCAAACCCCTGCCGGCTGCCTACGCGATCACCCCGGATGTCAATGCGATGCCGCCCGACGACAACCAGGGCTGCCGCGTGATCGGCATCGTGCCGACGGATTACGCGCTGGGAATCGTCAACCACATCCCCGCAGACTTCAACCCGCGGCCGAAGACCGACCCGACCGTAGCCAGCAAGTAAGAAAGGGAAGGCTACTTTTTGTGAACAAAAAGTAGCAAAAAAACTTTATTAATCTGGGCCATGGGCGTTGTCAGGGACAACGCCCATGGCCCAGTGGAGCAAAAAATTTTTGCGCCGCTTTTTTTAAAAAGCGGCTGCTTTCTTCTACCCCGCGCCCAGCATTTCCAGCTCGAGCCAGCGTTCTTCAGCCGTGCCCAGCCGCGCCTGTGCTACCGCCAGCGTCTGCGAGGCGCTGTTGAAGGTTTTGATATCCCGGCTGTACAGGTTCGGTTGCGCCAGCACCGCCTCGTGTTGCTTGATCTCGGCATGCAGGCGCTCGATCTCGGCGTTGAGCGTTTTCAACTCGTGCTGTTGCTTGAAAGACAGTTTTCCAGCTGTGGCGACGGGCTTGACCGCGACTGGCGCGAGGCCGCGGGCTGGTTTCGCTTTTGCCGCTTCCACCACCTCGCCGCGTTGCACCAGCATGTCACTGTAGCCGCCGGCATATTCCACCCAGCGTCCCTCGCCTTCCGAGGCCAGGGTGGAAGACGCCACGCGGTCGAGAAAATCGCGGTCATGGCTGACCAGCAGCACCGTGCCGGGATAGTCGCCCAGCATTTCCTGCAACAAATCCAGCGTCTCCAGGTCCAGATCGTTGGTCGGCTCATCGAGGATCAGCAGGTTGGAGGGTTTGGCGAGCGCCACTGCCAGCAACAGCCGTCCCCGCTCGCCGCCCGACAATGTGCCGACCGGGGTGCGCGCCTGTTCGGGCTTGAACAGGAAGTCCTTCATATAGCCGATCACATGGCGCGACTGCTCGCCAACCTGCACCATGTCGCTCTTGCCGCCGGTCAGGGTGTCGGCCAGGCTCACCGCGGGGTTGAGCGCGGCCCGCTGCTGGTCCAGCGTGATGACGTTGAGGTTGGTGCCGAGCTTGATGTTGCCGACATCCGGCGTCTCCAGCCCCGTGAACAGTTTCAGCAAGGTCGATTTGCCGGCGCCGTTCGGGCCGACGATGCCCAGCCGGTCGCCGCGCAGCACCCGCAGATCGAGTTTCTTCACGATCGGCCGGTCGTCGTAGGATTTTGACACGCTTTCGGCCACGACCACCAGCTTGCCCGAGACATTGGCATCGGCGGCGACCATTTTGGAGGCCTCGGCCTGATGGTTATGCTCGCGCTTGGCCTGGCGCAGCGACGCGAGCCCGGCGACGCGGCGCACATTGCGCTTGCGCCGCGCGGTCACGCCATAGCGCAGCCAGTCCTCCTCGCGGGCGATCTGCCGGCCGAGCTTGTGAAATTCCTTCTCTTCCTGTTCCAGCACCTCGTCCCGCCAGGTCTCGAAATGCGCGAAGCCGCGATCGATCCGCCTGGTTTGGCCGCGGTCCAGCCAGACGATACTGCGCGAGAGTTTTTCCAACAGCCGCCGGTCGTGGCTGATCAACACGATGCCGGCGGACAGGGATTTCAGCTCCGATTCCAGCCATTCGATGGCTGGCAGGTCGAGATGGTTGGTCGGTTCGTCGAGCAGCAGCAGGTCCGGGTCCGGCGCCAAAGTGCGCGCCAGGGCGGCCCGCCGCGCCTCGCCGCCGGACAGGTTTTCCGGCTTTTCCGCACCAGTGAGGCCCAGTTGCTCGAGCAGGTAGCGGGCGCGGTATTCCTCGTCATTCGGCCCCAGGCCGGCGACGACATAGTCCATGGTGTTGGCGAACGCCGAGAGATCCGGCTCTTGCGGCAGGTAGCGCATGGTCGTGCCGGGCTGCAGGAAGCGCGTGCCGCCATCGAAGGCGATCTCACCGGAGGCGATTTTCAGCAGCGTCGACTTGCCCGAGCCATTGCGTCCGACCAGGCAGATGCGCTCCCCCGCCCCCACGCCAAGCCCGGCGCCGTCGAGCAGCGGCACGGAGCCAAGGGTTACACGAATATCGGTGAGCAGCAGCAGCGGAGGAGAGGCCATGCCGGGGTTGTGGCCGAGCGCGCCGCCAGACTCAAGCCCGGCCCGGCCGACGGGGGCGGCTTCGCCTCGGCCGGGCCGCTCTCTCTTGAAAGTGATCCCCATTCCGCCCCACCCCCGGCACGGTCCGTTAACGTAGGGGAAGGCTTCTTTTTGTGAACAAAAAGAAGCAAAAAAACTCTTCGAATCTAGGCCATGGGCGTTGTCGGCAACAACGCCCATGACCCAGCATAACAGAAGTTTTTGCGCCGCCTTTCAAAAAGCGGCCGCTTTCCTGGATCCGGAAAACCGGTCTTGAGCATGATCGGTGCAAAGCAACCATGCTCCAGGGCTTTCATCTAACAGCACGCTTTCCCGGCAGCGCGATTTCGCTTCTCGGGCGCGCGCAATAATGAACAATTTCACTAACTTATCGGTAGAATTACAACAAGATCCACAGATAACATGCACCCGCAGAGGCAGGAGGAATGATGCTCACGGAATTTCCGGCCGGGCTGCCCGCAAGCTCCCGGAGCACGGGCCGGACGCACCTCTGGACCGCCCGAAATGTTGCAAGATGAAACGAAATTTTCCCTTCGCCACGGCCGCCTTGCTGACCTGCACATTACGCGTATATTGTGCTATCTAAAGTAGCGGTTACCCAAAGGTAACTCGCCCCAGGGCGCAAAGATGGCGCACGGAGGTCCGTTTTGTTTGTTACCCTGCCCAGAACTAACGCCAGCCTTTGTTCACCGCAGCACTTGCGGAAGCTGAGGCAAGCGGCCGCCCCACGGAGCGCGCGGTGACCGCACGCCTCCTGGTCGTCGATGATGTTCCCGCGAACGGCCGGCTGTTAGAAGCCAGGCTGAACGCGGAATATTACGATGTGAGGACAGTCAACACCGCACGCGACGTGCAAGAGATCGCCAAAGAATGGCAGCCCGACGCCATTTTGCTGGACGTCCTGATGCCGGACATCGACGGTTACGAAGTTTGCCGCCGGCTGAAATCACAGAACGCGACCGCACATATTCCTGTCGTCATGGTCACCGCCCTCAAGGAGCAGCCGGACCGCCAACAAGGTTTGCGCGTCGGGGCCGACGAGTTCCTGAGCAAGCCGATCGAACACGAGATTCTGCTGGCGCGGCTGCGCGGCATCATCCGTCTGAAACAATTGCTGGACGAATGGCGCGCACGCGGGAGTGCTGCCGCCTCGCTCGGGCTCATGCCGCACGTTTTTCATCCGGCCGCGCTGGAGAGCAGCAGCGTCCTGATCATCGACGATCTGCCGACCCGCGCGCTGCGCATGCGCAACATCCTCGCGCAGAGGAACATCGGCACGGTGCTCGTCCAGCATGATAACGCGGTCCTCCCGGCCCTCCAAAGCGGCGCGTTCGATCTCATCGTCCTCAGCCTGTCACTGCTGTCGAGCGATCCTCTGCGCCTGGTCGCCCGGCTGCGCGCCGCCGCGGCGACCCGCGACACGCCGCTGCTCCTGATCGCTGCCCCCGACCAGCGCGACGCGCTGATCAGCGGGCTCGATCTCGGCGCCAGCGATTGCCTGATGCTGCCGTTGGACGAAGGCGAGTTTTTTCTGCGTGTTAACAACCATATCCAGCGGAAGCTCCATCAGGACCGGCTGCGCAGCGAGGTCAGCACGGCTTTGGAGTTGGCGGTGATCGACCCGCTGACCCAGCTGTACAACCGCCGCTACATGACCAGCCATCTCGAGCGGCTCTGCGCCGATCCCGCCCATGAACCCTTTGCGGTGCTCATGCTCGATGTCGATTATTTCAAGGCGATCAACGATTGCTACGGCCACGGCACCGGCGACAAGGTGCTGTGCGCCGTGGCCGATGCGTTGCGGCGGCATTTACGCGACACGGATATGACCTGCCGCTATGGCGGCGAGGAATTCCTGGTTGTCGCCCACGGTCTTACCCATAACCAGCAGGCCCTGGACCTGGCGGAGACGCTGCGCAGCGTCATCGAGCAGATGCGCATCGAGCCCCAGTTGAGCGTCACGGTGAGCATCGGCGTCACCTTGTCCGGCAGCAACACCGCCCTGCCTCTGATCGACCATGCCGACCGTGCACTTTATCAGGCCAAGCGCCAGGGGCGTAACACCGTGTCACTTTACGCAGATTCCAAGGACTACGAGATGCCGCTCTGCCCCGAGGTGGAGCCGTGACCGGGCTGATCCGCACGGCCTATGCCAGCCATGCCCAGCCCGAGACCGCGATCAGGCTCTGCCGGGAGCAGCTGGGGCTGGAGGCGCCGGACCTGATCCTGGCGTTCGTCGGTGGCCAGCATGTTCCGGCTTTGGTGCTCGCCGCATTGCAAGCGAGCTTTGGCAACGTGCAACTGACCGGCGGTTCCGCGGCCGGGGCGATCAGCACCGCCGGCTTCGGCTATAGCGGTTTCGAGATCGGCCTGATGGCCTTCAAAGGTGCGGACGTGACACCTTGCGTGCTCACCACCGACGGTCTCGCCGAGAGTGAAGTCGCGGCCGGACGGGCGCTGGGCCTGGCGGTGCGCCAACGCGCCAGCGAAGGTGCCGCGGTGATGCTGCTGTTCGACAGCGTGGCCAGCAGCGTACCGTTGCGGCTGCATCCGGCCAGCCAGATCATGGAAGGGTTTCAGGACGGGCTCGGTGACCGACAGCTGCATGTCATCGGCGGCGGCCTGCTGACCGATATCAACCTGTCGGATGGCTGGCTGTTCTGCAAGGGTGAAGTGCGCAAGCATTCCGTGGCCGCCCTCATCTTCCCGCCCGGCCTGCGCGCCTCGACCGCCATCCTGCATGGCTGCCGGCCGGTCAGCACGTTCATGGAGATCACCCGGATCGACGGGGCGGAAGTTCTGGAACTCGACCATGAACCCGCCCTCACCGTCGTCGAGCGCCTGCTCGGCCTGGAGCTTGGCACCACCAGCGGGCAACAGCTCTCCCTGGTGGCGACGCTCGGGCAGAAACAAGGCGACCCGTTCGCCCCCTATGACGAGAATCTTTACGTCAACCGGCTAATCCTGCAGGCCACCCCGGAGCGCGGCTCGATCACGCTGTTCGAACCGGACTTCGCGGTCGGCACGCGGGTGCAGATCATGAGCCGCGACAACGCACTGATGCTGGAGTCGGCGGAACGCGGCGTCGCCAAGCTGAAAGGCGAAATCGGGGCGGCGCGCTGCGCGTTGGCTCTGTATATCGACTGCGCCGGTCGGGCCAGCATCATGAGCGGCGCCGAAACCGAGGAGGCCGAAACGGTCCTGCGCACGCTGGCGCCGGACTTTCCCTTCATGGGCTTCTATTCGGGGGTCGAGATCGCGCCCTTCGCCGGCCACTATAGCCGCCCTCTCGACTGGACCGGCGTGTTGATGATCCTGCAACACGACGCATGACCGCTGGCACGCCAGCCAGCCGCGAGCAACTCGAACGTGAGTTGCAATATTACAAGACCGAATACAACGATATCGGGGCCCGGCTGCTGCGCCTGCAGGAAGAGCAGAGCCGCGTCGCCCGCGAGGCAAGGCGCAGCAAGATCGTCGCGCGGCTGGTGCGCGCGGCCTATCAGCTCGTCGAGCGCGACATCCCAGCCGAAGCCATCGGCGACCATCTGCTCGCCGCCGTCATCGACGCGTCGTTCTGCGACCGTGCCGCACTGCTGACGGAAGATCAGGCACAGAAGGGGCATTTTCACATCGAACATGCGGCGGGCGTGGAGAGCAGCGCCATCCTCGTGCTGAGCGACCCGCCCGATTTTTTATACAGCGCCGGAGGCCAGGCGCTCAACCATGCCGCCGCCGCCATGACGAAAACCATCGGCGTGCCTTATGTTCTGTGGGCCTATGCGCCCGAGACAAGGCGCGCCTTGCTGCTGGGCAAGCGCAGCGAAGGGAATATTCACCGTCCCTTCGAGCCCGGCGACCGGGAGCTCCTCGAGGTCGCGCTCGCCGTCTACGCCGACGTGCTGCTGCGGCGCATCGCGGAAACCACGTTGCAGGAAGCGAAACAGGCCGCCGAGGCGGCCAGCAATGCCAGGGCGCGGTTTCTGGCCAATCTCAGCCACGAACTTGGCACCCCGCTGAACTCGATCATCGGCTTTTCCGAACTGCTGCTGCAGACCGGAGTGCGCGCGCCGCGTGACCCACAGCGTCAGGAGTTCGCCGGCCAGATCCTCGATGCGGGACGCCGGCTGCTCTCGCTCACGCGGGATATTCTGGATTTTTCCAGCCTCAGCAACGCCCCGCCGCAATTGCGGCGCGATTGGGTGCCGGTCGGCCAGCTGCTGCGCAATGCCGTGCGCGCGTTTGGCGCGCAGACCGCGGCGCAGCGGCCGGAGCTGTTCTTGCAGGCACCCGCGCCGGAATTGCAGGCGCTGATCGACTATGACCGGTTTCGCCAGATTCTGGCGAACCTGATCGGCAATGCGCTGAAATTCACCCCGACCGACGGCCAGATCACGCTGTTCGTCGAACTGACCGATGGCAACGCATTGCAGATCACGGTGGCGGATACCGGCGTCGGCATTCCCGCCGATGACATCAAGCGGATTCTCGAACCCTTCGTGCAGCTGGAAAACGACGTTCATCAGAGCGCCCATGGCGCCGGTCTGGGCCTGCCGATCGTCAAGCAACTGGTCGAAGCCCATGGCGGCAACTTGACGATCGAGAGCGCGCTGGGCCGGGGCACAATCGTCACCATCGCCCTGCCGGCGGGCAGTGGCCGGCTTCTCGGATAGAAGGAAGCGGCCGCTTTTTAAAAAAAGCCGCGCAAAAATTTTTGCTCCACTGGGTCTTGGGCAGTGTCAGCGACAACGCCCATGACCCAGCATTAATAAAGTTTTTTTGCTACTTTTTGTTCACTTGCCTAAATCGGTCAGCTCAACAGCTCGGCAGGCGCACGTTCCATCGCCGCGAAATTCTCGTCGATGGCGCGCATCAGCCCCCAAGTGTCCGTATAATTCAGCGGAAAGCCCGGGCTCCCGGCTTCGAGATCCAACTGCCGGTTATGGGTATAGTCGGTCCAGCGTTTGCCGGGGCGGCGATGGTGAAAATCGTGGCAGGGGGCATCGCCCACCAGCACGAACAGACGCACGAAGACCTGCCAGGTCAGCATGTTAGCCCACCAGCCGGCCCAGGCCAGCAGCGCCCGCGGCTTTGGCAGATTTTCTGACGGCGGCACCGATCCCGCAAACACGCCGGCGGTCGCCAGGCACACCAAAGCAGGTCCGCGCGCGGCAATCATCTCGGGGGGCGGCAGACGATGTTCGCAGAGGATGCGGAACACGGTGGCGACCTGCAGCAGCACGGTCAGCGGCAGCAGCCAGGCCACCGCGATCGGCCCGAGCGTATGCGTCAACAGGCCGATGGCCAACAACGCAAGCAGAAAGCCGCCACCGACCAGATTATGCAGGCGCTCCTGAGAGCGCAGGCTGCCGCGCAGGCGCTTCCACAGGAAACGCGCATGCCAAACCGGTGAGATGAGCAGCGTGACAAGACGCAGCCACAGCCCACGACGGTCGAGCCTGGTGGTCAGGTCACAAATGCCGACGACGAAATCGGTGAACTCGTCATCATCGGTAAACAGCTTGTTGATATTATGGTGCAGCATATGCTCGCGCTGATAGGCGTCGAAATGCTTGAACAGCAGCAGCGCGGAAATCAGCCGGCCGGCGGTGCGGTTGCGCGCGCGGGAGCTGAACACCGTGCCATGCGAGCAATGGTGGAAGATCACCACTTGAAACACGCCCAGTCCGGACGTCGTCGCGAGCAGCCCCAGCGCCAGCACCGCCCAGAACAATGGTTCATGCGCGCCAAGACATAGCTGTGCTGCCATCGACAGGGCCACCCCGCCCAGCACCAGACCCAGCGCCTCGATCACATAGAGAATCGGCTTTTTCGGCATCGGCTCCTCACCTGGTGCCGGCTTGGCAGTCAGCCAGGTAAGGAAGGGTTGGACGAATTTTGGCAAACGCCGGGCCATCTCGGCCCGGGGATCATCTCTGAGGGGGACGTCAAAATGGCTCACTTCAGCGGCCAAAGCAGCTTTTGATACGTGCATAAGAATTCGACTCCTGTTTGTTGAATCAACCAAATTTTTCTAACGTGTATATCAACGGTGCTGCCGCGCACTCTATAATTTTTGTATCAGAACATTTGCATCAATTCCCTTAAGCAATCCACTTCGACAAAACAGGCGTTAGATCGCTCCGTGAAGCGAAGAGGAAGGCTTCTTTTGGTCGACAAAAGGAAGCAAAAAACCTTCGCTCATTCGGGCCGTGCTGTTTTCAACGCCGTAGGCCCAGCCGAATAAAAGCGTTTGCGCCGCCTGACTCGAAAAGCGGCCGCTTTCCCCTTCAAGAAGAACACGAATCGGACGCAGCCCGGCCAACCATCATGTCGGCGTCATGCCCCAATCGACGGCAATGGATCCGTTCAGGCGATGCCGGCTAAAATTCGTCTTTGATACGGATATCTAGACAAAAGATAATGATTTAGACACGACTCCGCAATGACGAACTTCTATATCGATCGCTCAATGAATTTCGGCTAAACGAGGACTCTCCGACCAGATAAAGCCAATTCATGAACGATGCCACTTCCTCCAAGGACCCTCTCCCTGAAAATCGCCGCCGCATGCCGCGCGCGCGAACGCTAAAGGCTGGGAAATTGTTATTCGGCGGTTTTCATAAGACTTCGATCGACTGCCTGATCCTTGATTTGTCCGACTCCGGCGTGCACATCGAGACCGCCGTGATGATCAACACCCCTGAGACGGCATTCCTGAAAATCCAGGATGAAATCATCGGCCCATTACAAAAGCGTTGGGCCTCCGGAAACCAGATCGGCTTCGATTTCATAACGAAAAAAGACTGACCAAATAACAGGGAGCCCAGCCAAATTCACATCGGCGAAGCTGTGGGAACTCGTCGAGACCCTGCATCACCCAGAACCGGCGGCATCGGGGCGGGCACTGCGACTGGCGGGACCTCCCGATCCGAAAGGAGCTCGGGCGCGGCCTTCACAAAAGGCGCAAAATACTTCCTGATATGCATTGGCATATTGGGTATACCTGCATTGTGCTGCAGCTTCTTGGCGGGCGTCCCCGAGCGAGTAGGATTTTCAATGAACTGGTAGAAGGACATGTTCGATGTCACTGCGTCCACAAGATCGTATCTGCTTTTGGTTGGCGATCACCATCGAGGCGGCAATTTTGGTGCTGATGGCCTGTCTCGCGCTCGGAGCGTTACTGCATAGCCAGGATCTTTCTCTGACGGGGCCCATCTTGGCCCTGATGATCGTCGGTTTCGGCCTGCTGGCGGCCGGCCACGAACGAGCCTACGCAGCCAAGACCTTGCGCTAGTTAGAACGAACCATTCAGGGCCCCGATCATCATCGGGGCCCCACGCCGCAGACCTGACCGGCAAGCAAAGAAGGAGGACAGGCGCGTGTCTAACTCAAAATCCCGCACAAAACCGGGGAGGGTTGATATGGGAGGCGACAACTATACCGCACTCGTGCTGACGGCGATCTTTCTCACTCTGTCGGTGATCGCGTTTAGGGACACCGGACGGCCCGTTCGACCTCAGAGGAACGGACCATTCCACATCATCGTCGACGAAACGGGGGCCAGTACCTTCATGAGCGGGCCATTCCCCGCGCAGATCGCACAATAAGGATAAGGAAAGCGGCCGCTTTTTGAAAAAAGCGGCGCAAAAACTTTATTCATGCTGGGCCATGGGCATGGTCGGCGATAACGCCCATGGCCCAGCTTAAATAAAGTTTTTTTGCTTCTTTTTGTTCACAAAAAGAAGACTTTCCCTGCGGACACAACGATTCTCGGAAAAACATGCCCGCACCCGCTTAAAGCGGCCGATTTTCATTGAAAATGATGGTGGGTGCAGTAGGGATCGAACCTACGACAAGCTGATTAAGAGTCAGCTGCTCTACCAACTGAGCTATGCACCCATCGTGGGAGCCCTGTAGCAAGACCGCGCGAAGAAGAAAAGCCCCCAGGACACAAAAATCCGGCATTGACCGGACGGCTGAGCTCGTATCATCTCGAGAACAGTCTCTTCTCCGCAAGGAAACGCATGGCTTACGCTCTACAGCAGCTCATCAACGGCATCACGCTCGGCATGATCTACGGGCTGATCGCGGTCGGCTATACGATGGTCTATGGCATCATCGGCATGATCAATTTCGCCCATGGCGATGTGTTCATGGTCGGCGCGTTCATCGGCATCATCGTCCTCACCGCGCTCTCCGGCATCACCTCGGTGCCGCTGGGCCTGCTGGCCGCCCTGATCCTCTCCGCGGCACTGTGCGGCCTATACGGGTTTTCCATCGAGCGCGTGGCCTACCGGCCTCTGCGCGGGTCCTTCCGCCTGGCGCCGCTGATCTCCGCCATCGGTATGTCGATCGTGCTGGAGAACTATGTGCAGACCAGCCAGGGGGCACTGGAACGGGCGATCCCGAACCTCATTCCGGGCGGCATCACGCTGATGGAGCAGAATGGCTTCGTGGTTCAGCTCACCTGGATGCAAATGGCCATCGTCGTCGTCACGCTCGTGGTCCTCGCCGTGTTCACCTATATCGTGACCAAAACCCCGCTCGGCCGTTCCATGCGCGCGGTCGAGCAGGATGCGAAAATGGCAGCACTGCTCGGCATCGATACCAACCGGACGATCAGCTACACCTTCATCATCGGCTCCGCCCTCGCCGCCGTCGCCGGTGTGATGTTCCTCCTTTATTATGGCGTCATCGATTTCTACATCGGCTTCGAAGCCGGCATCAAAGCTTTCACCGCCGCCGTGCTGGGCGGCATCGGCTCACTGCCCGGCGCGGTGCTGGGCGGGCTGCTGATCGGCCTGATCGAGGCGTTCTGGTCGGGCTATGCCACAGTCGCCTATAAGGATGCGGCGGTCTATTCCATCCTCGCGATCGTGCTGATGTTCATGCCGACCGGCCTGCTCAGCCGCAACGAGGTGGAAAAAGTATGAGAAACCTGGTCCCCAATCTCAAGGATTCCGCCTCCGTCGCCTTTGTCGCGCTGCTCCTGTTCGGCCCCTTCCTCGGGCTCAAGCTGGGCGACAACGAGGCCGGCAACCTCACCCTCTCCACCCGGCCGGGGCTGCTCATCCTCGCCGTGGCGCTCACCTTCGCCGCGCGTTTTTTGATGCTCCTCTGGCACGAACATCGGCCGCAACGCACCCGTTCCCTGAAACTGTCGCAAGGGGCTTCGCGCACCGGCAAATATGTCGTCCCGGCGCTCCTGGTCGCGGCGGTGGCGATGCCGCTGATCCCCGGCGTCGAAAATGCCTATATCGACCTCGGCGTGCTGATCATGACCTATGTCATGCTCGGCTGGGGGTTGAACATCGTTGTCGGCCTCGCCGGGCTGCTGGATCTCGGCTACGTCGCCTTCTACGCGGTCGGCGCCTATTCCTTCGCGCTGCTGGCGGAGAATTTCGGCCTCGGCTTCTGGGAATGCCTGCCGCTCTCCGGGCTCTTCGCCGCCCTTTGGGGTGTCTGCCTCGGCTTTCCGGTGCTGCGCCTGCGTGGCGACTATCTGGCCATCGTCACCCTGGCCTTCGGCGAGATCATCCGCCTGGTCATCACCAACTGGGTCTCGCTCACCGGCGGCCCGAACGGCATCACCGACATCCCGCACCCCACTTTGTTCGGCCTCACCTTCAGCATGGCGGGCGGTCCCGGCACCTTCGCCGGCTTTTTCCATGTCGACCCGGACCCGAAGCAGCGCACCACTTATCTTTATTATATCATCCTGGCGTTGGCGCTGCTCACCAACTGGGTCACGCTGCGCCTGCGCCAGCAGCCTCTGGGCCGCGCCTGGGAAGCGCTGCGCGAGGACGAGATCGCCTGCCGCTCGCTGGGCATCAACCTGCGCAACACCAAGCTCACCGCCTTCGCCATCGGCGCCATGTTCGGCGGCTTCGCCGGCTGCTTCTTCGCCACCCGCCAGGCCTTCATCAGCCCGGACAGCTTCACCTTCATCGAATCCGCCACCGTGCTCGCCATCGTCGTTCTCGGCGGCGCCGGCAGCCAGCTCGGCGTGGTGCTGGCCGCCTGCGTGATGATCGGCGTGCCGGAACTGCTGCAATCGCTGCAGATCTACCGCATGCTCATTTTTGGCCTGGCGCTCGTCACCATCATGGTGGTGCGGCCGCGCGGCTTCATTGCCACGCGCCGGCCGACCGTCTCGCTCGGGCGCGCGAAAATCATCAGCGCGGAAATGGTCTCGGAAGGACGTAGCTGACGCATGACAGACTCTCTTCTCTCGGTCACCGGGCTGACCATGCGTTTCGGCGGCCTCACCGCGGTCAACGGGCTCAGCTTCACCGCCAAACGCGGCAACATCACCGCGGTGATCGGCCCCAACGGCGCCGGCAAAACCACGGTGTTCAACTGCATCACCGGCTTCTACAAGCCGACCTCCGGCAGCGTCACCATCGCGCATGCGCCGGGCCACGCGCTGCGGCTGGACAAGCTGCCCGGCCATTCGATCGCGAAAAAAGGCCGTGTCGCCCGCACCTTCCAGAACATCCGCCTGTTCAACGGCATGTCCGTTCTGGAAAACCTGCTGGTGGCGCAGCATAACCGGCTGCAGGCCGCCACCGGCTTCGGCGTCCTTGGCGTGCTCGGCCTCGGCCGCTATCGCGCGACGGAAGCAGACGCGATCGAGCGCGCCAAATACTGGCTGGACGCGACGCATCTGCTCGAACGCGCCGATGACGCCGCCGGCTCCCTGCCTTATGGCGCGCAACGCCGGCTGGAGATCGCGCGCGCCATGTGCACGGACCCCGTGCTGCTCTGCCTCGACGAGCCCGCGGCCGGCCTGAACCCGCGCGAATCGCTGGCGCTGAACGAGCTGCTGCTGAAAATCCGCGCCGAAGGATGCTCCCTGCTGCTGATCGAGCACGATATGGGCGTGGTCATGAAAATCTCCGACCATATCGTCGTGCTCGACCACGGCAAGAAAATCGCCGACGGCACGCCCCAGGAGATCCGCAACGACCCCGCCGTGATCAGCGCCTATCTCGGCGAAGGCGACGAGGACGACCCCGACGCCCCGATCGCCACCGAAGCGGAGGCCGCCTCGTGAGCCAGCCGCTTCTTTCGCTTAAGGACGTCAACACCTTCTACGGCCCGATCCAGGCGCTGCGCGACGTCAGCATCGACGTCAACGAGGGAGAGATCGTCACCCTGATCGGTGCCAACGGCGCCGGCAAGTCGACGCTGATGATGACGATCTGCGGCAGCCCCAGCGCAAAATCCGGCCGCGTCACCTATCGCGGCGAGGACATCACCAAACTGCCGACGCACCAGATCGCGCGCCGCGCCATCGCGCAGTCCCCGGAAGGGCGGCGGATTTTCCCGCGCATGAGCGTCGAGGAAAACCTTCTCATGGGCGCGCAGGTGGTGAAATTCGCCGATTACGATCGCCAGCTCGCGCTGATATTCGAGCTGTTCCCGCGCTTGAAAGAGCGCTTCTCCCAGCGCGGCGGCACGCTCTCGGGCGGCGAGCAACAGATGCTGGCCATCGCCCGCGCGCTGATGAGCAAGCCGAAGCTGCTGCTGCTCGACGAGCCGTCGCTGGGCTTGGCGCCGCTGGTCATCAAGCAGATTTTCGCCGCCATCAAGCAGCTGAACCAGGAGACCGGGCTTACCGTGCTGCTGGTCGAGCAGAATGCCAACCAGGCGCTGCGCCTCGCCCATCGCGGCTACGTGCTGGTGAACGGCGCCATCACCATGGCCGGCACCGGTGCCGAACTTTTAGCCAGACCGGAGATCCGCGCCGCCTATCTCGAAGGTGGCCATTGAAATCGCACATAAATTAGGCGCATACATAACAAACGTCTTTCGAAATAAAAACCTAACCAACAGGAGTCCTCATTGCGCACCATCCTTCTCGCTACCGTCGCCGTCATGGCGCTCGGTTTCGCGGCCGCCGCCGTGCCCGCCCAGGCGCAGATCAAGATCGGCGTCGCCGGCCCACTCACCGGCTCGAACGCCGCTTTCGGCGAGCAGCAGAAGAGCGGCGCCGATCTGGCGATTGCTGACATCAACGCCGCCGGCGGCGTCAACGGCCAAAAACTGCAGGAAATCGCCGTCGATGACGCCTGCGACCCGAAAACCGCGGTCAGCGCCGCCAACACGCTGGTCTCGGATGGCGTGGTGATGGTGGACGGACATTTCTGCTCCGCCTCTTCGATCCCGGCCAGCAAGGTCTATTCCGATAACGGCATCATCGAAATTTCCCCCGGCTCGACCAACCCGAAATACACCGATGACGGCTCCCCCTTCATCTTCCGCACCTGCGGCCGTGACGACGAGCAGGGCAAGGTGGCGGCCGACTACATCGCCGCGCATTTCAAGAACGCGAAGATCGCGGTGCTGGATGACAACTCCACCTACGGCAAGGGCATCGCCGATCAGGTGCGCGCCTATCTCGGCAAACTTAACGTGCCGATCGCCTACAACACCTCCTACACCGCCGGCGACAAGGACTATTCGGCGCTGATCAGCCGCATGAAGCAGGACGGCATCACGCTGGTCTATATCGGCGGCTATTATGCCGATTCAGGCCTGATCATGCGCGAAGGTGCCGCCCAGGGTTTTACGCCGCAATATTTCTCGGAAGACGCAGCAGTGACCTCTGCGCTCTGGCAGATCGCCGGCCCCGCGGCTGAAGGAATGCTGATGACCTTCTCCCCGCCGGCGGAAAAAGACCCGGCCGCCGCGAAAGCGGTTGCCGAGCTGAACGCGCTGCATGAGGACCCGACCGGCTACGTGCTGTATTCCTACGCGGCAATCCAGGTCTGGGCCGAGGCCGCGGAGCGCGCGCACAGCACCTCCCCCGCGGTGGTCGCCAAAACCCTGAAGGCAGATGGCCCGTGGAACACCGTGCTCGGCCCGCTGAGCTTCGATGCCAAGGGCGACGTGATCAATGCCGCCTATGCCATCTGGAAATGGCATGACGGCAATTACAGCGTCTTTGCGATGCACTAGAGAAAAAAAGGAAGGCTACTTTTTGTGAACAAAAAGTAGCAAAAAAACTTTGGTAATTTGGGCCATGGGCGTTGTCGGTGACAATGCCCATGGCCCAGCGGACCAAAAATTTTTGCGCCGCTTTTTTTAAAAAGCGGCCGCTTTCCTCTCTCCTCACGGCCCCTCTATAACCCCCGCATGAGCACGCTAGACCCGAAAGACTGGTCCGACCTCCGCGCCCTCGGCCACCGGATGATGGACGACATGATCGACCACCTCGCCAACATTGCCGCCGGGCCGGTCTGGCGGAAAACGCCCGAGGCAGTGCGCGCCGGCTTCCAGGCGCCTCTGCCCGCCGCGCCGACCGCGCCCGAGGCGCTGTACGAAAGTTTTGGCGCCAACATCCAGCCTTACGTCACCGGCAACACGCATCCGCGCTTCATGGGCTGGGTGCATGGCGGCGGCAATCCGGTGTCGATGCTGGCCGAACTTCTCGCCGGCGCGATGAACGCCAATTGTGGCGGCCGCGATCATGTCGGCATCGCGGTCGAGCGGCAGGTCATCGCCTGGGCGGCGGAAATGCTTGGCATGCCGGCCAGCACCGGCGGCGTGCTGCTCACCGGCTCCTCGATGGCGAATTTCTGCGCCGTGCTCTGCGCGCGCTACAAGGCGCTGGGTGAAGCCGGCCGCACCGACGGCATCGGTGGCAAGAAACTCACCGCCTATGCCAGCGCCGGCGTGCATCGCTGTGTGACCGGCGCGCTGGACATGGCTGGGCTGGGTGCTGCGGCCCTCCGCAAAATCCCCCTCGACGCCGAATTCCGCATGGATATTGCAGCCCTTCGGATCGCCATCGAAGCCGATAAAGCCGCAGGTTTTACCCCCTTCCTCCTCGTCGGCACGGCGGGCAGCGTGGATGTCGGCGCGTTCGACGATCTCGTAGCACTGGCAGACATTGCGGCGGACCAGAAACTCTGGCTCCACGTCGACGCCGCCTTCGGCGCGCTCGCCGCACTCTCGCCCCGGCATTCGCCGAATCTCGCCGGCATCGAGCGCGCGGATTCGGTGGCCTTCGATTTCCACAAATGGGCGCAGGTCACTTATGATGCCGGCTGCCTCCTGGTGCGCGACCGTGACCTCGAATTCGCGACCTTCTCGCAGGCCACGAACTACCTCGCCGCCGCCACGCGGGGCCTCGCCGGCGGCCAGCCCTGGCCCTGCGATCTTGGCCCCGACCTCTCGCGCGGGTTCCGCGCACTCAAAATCTGGATGACGCTCTCCGCCTATGGCAGCGCGCAGCTCGGCGGCGTGGTGGAGACCACCTGCGCCCTGGCCCAGCGCCTCGCGGCCAAAGTCAGAGCCAGCAACCAGCTCGAACTGCTGGCGCCGGTCAAACTCAACATCGTGTGCTTTGGCGTCGCCGGTTTCAGCAATGAGCAGACCGACGAACTGGTCGCCGACCTGCAAGAGGAAGGGCTGTTCGCTCCCTCGACCACGACCATCGACGGCCGCCGCGCGATCCGCGCCGCCATCGTCAATCACCGCACCGACGAGGCGGATATCGACGCCTTGGTCACGGAAATTTTACGCCGGGTTTAGAAAAGGAGAAGACTACTTTTTGTGAACAAAAAGTAGCAAAAAAACTTTTTTATGCTGGGCCATGGGCTGTGTCGGCGACAACGACCATGGCCCAGCATAGCCAAAAGTTTTTGCGCCGCTTTTTTCAAAAAGCGGCCACTTTCCTTAAATCAATGCCAATGACCGTGACCGCCCCAACCGCCGAACCACACACCACCATAGACCGGCGCGGGCGCCACATAGCCCGGCGCATAGTAGCCAGGCGCGTAGCCATAACCGGACGGGTAATACACGCAGCCCGCCAAAGACAGCCCGGCGAGGCCAAGCACGGCAACCAAGCCGAGCGCGCGTTTGCAACGTTTCATACCGCGGACAGTCATCTTATACTCCTTAAGTCTTCGCCGAACGCCTCGGCAGATTGCGAATCTACTTGGCGTTTGCGGCAAGTTTGCGACCTCAAAGCGGCGGCATTGTAAAACAATGCAACGCCCTGACAATGCCCAACCGCCACTATGATTTCGCCATACTCGCCATTTACACGCTGTCGACAATGCTCAACGTTGGCCTGACGATGCCGTCTAAATGGAGTCTTCCTGTGTTTGCTTCACGTCCGCTGCTGCGCCGTTGTCTCCTGGCAACCAGCTGCCTTGGCCTCCTTCTTCCCGTTACCGCGCAGGCGCAAAATGCCGCGATCCCCACCCGGGTCGGCCAGATCGCCTCACTCTCGGGCAGCGTGTCATATAACGGCGCCGGCTCCGGCGGACAGTGGGTCGCGGCCACTCCCAACTATCCGGTCACGAATGGCGATTCGCTGTTCACGCAGGCCGGCGCGGAGGCGGCGATCATCCTGAACGCCAGCCGCCTCACCCTCGGCGCCAACACCGAAGTGCAGATCACCGCGCTCGACGACACGCATTTCTCCGCCACGGAAAGCCAGGGCGAAGTTTTTCTCTCCCTATCGGACTTACAAGCTGGACAGATCTTCACACTCGAGACGCCACGCGGCACGGTGACGATCTCCCAGGCCGGCGCCTACGACATCACGGCCGGGGACGCGCAGACCCCCACCACCGTCGCGGTGCTGGAAGGTGCGGCCAGCGTCGGACAACTGCAGATCCCGGCCGGCCAGGAAGGTGTGCTCTCCGGCACCGACCAAACCACCGCACAGCTCGCACCTCTGCAGCGCGACGCATTTGAAGACCATGTGATGGCGGAAATGATGCCCCCGCCGCCCCCTTATGCTGCAGCTCCGGTGCAGCAAATGACGGGGGTGGACGAACTCTCCACCTATGGAAGCTGGAGCCAGAGCCCGGATTACGGGGCGATCTGGTATCCTTATGTCACCCCGGGCTGGGCACCGTTCCGGGAAGGCCACTGGGCTTATATCGCCCCCTGGGGCTGGACCTGGGTGGACGGGGAGCCCTGGGGATTTGCGCCCTTCCATTACGGCCGCTGGATCGACAGCGACGGGCGCTGGGGCTGGGTGCCGGGTGCGGCGTATAGTCCGGGCTATGCTTACGGACCGGACGACCAGCCGGTCTACACGCCGGCCGTGGTTGGCTTCTTCGGCCTCGCGGCCGGTGCGGCGTTGACCGCGTCGCTGCTCGCCTCGCAGTCGGTCGGCTGGGTGCCGCTGGCGCCCGGCGAACCGTTTTATCCGGCCTACCACGCCGACCCGGCCTATCTGCGGCGGATCAACCGGGGCGATGTGCGCAATTTTGATCCCGCGGCGCACCGGGAGGTCGCCCCGGGCGATTTCGCCAACCGCCGGGCCGCCACCTATATCCCAGCCGACGCCATGGCGCGCGGCTCTTCGGTGGCGTATTTCGGCCGTCCGATGACACCGGCATTGTTCGGCCACGCGCATGCGCTCGGTGGCTTCAACCAGGCGCTGCACCCGCAAATCACGCACCAGCCGGCCGCCGCCCCGCATCCGAGCGCGTTCGCGACACAGCATTCGACGCCGCCCATGATCACGCACGGCGCCGCCCCGGCGATCCATCCCACCATGGCCCGACCAGCGCCAAACGGGGGAGAATTCCATCCCGGCCCAGAAACCCGGCCGCAAAATTTTGGCTCCCACCCCCCGGCGGCGCCTGTCGTCGAGCCGCACGCGGCACCGCCCCGGCCGTCAGCCGAAACCTTCCATCAACCGATGCCGCACGTCTACCAGCCTCACGAGGCGCCCCCACGGCCCCAGGTCCAGACCTACCATCCGCCGATGCAGACCTACCGCCCGCCGGCGCAGGCCTACCATCCGCCTATGCCGGCCTATCGCCCGCCGGCCCCGCAATTCCATCAGCCGGCACCGCAACCCCATGCCGCACCGCGCCCTCAGCCGCACCAGGATACCCGCGACGACCAGCATCATCCTTGAAGCGAAAGGGAAGGCTACTTTTTGTGAACAAAAAGTAGCAAAAAAACTTTATTAATTTGAGCCATGGGCGTTGTCGCCGACACAGCCCATGGCCCAGCATAACAAAAGTTTTTGCGCCGCTTTTTTCAAAAAGTGGCTGCTTTCCTCTATCTGAGTTAGCCGGCCCGGGGCATGATCGACCTAAAGGAATCATGCTCGCGCCAGAATGAACGCCGCCACCCATATCACCACCGCCGACCCCGTGCTCGGCGCCTTCATCGCCAAGGCTGGACCGCTCAAGCGCGGCAAACCGGAATTTGCCGAGCCCTATCCGGCTCTGCTTTCCGCCGTGGCGCATCAGCAACTGCACGCGCGCGCCGCGCTGGCGATGCTCGGACGCCTCACGGCACTCTGCGGCGATGCCCTTCCGGCCCCCGCCGCCCTGCTCGCTCTGTCGGACGAAGCCTTGCGCGGCTGCGGCTTTTCCGGTGCGAAAGTCGCCGCGATGCGCGACGTCGCCGCCAAGGCCGCGGAAGGGCTGATCCCCAGCCGCGCCCGCGCCCTGCGCCTGAGCGATGATGAACTCATCCGCCGCCTGGTCACCATCCGCGGCGTCGGCCAATGGACGGTGGAAATGCTGCTCATTTTCACGCTGCGTCGCCCGGATGTGTTTCCGGTGGACGATTTCGGCGTGCGCGAGGGGTATCGTCTCCTGCACGGTCTGGAAGCACAGCCGAAACCCAAAGCCTTCGCAGCGATCGGCCAGGCTTTCGCCCCCTACCGTTCCACCGCGTCGCTCTATCTGTGGAAAGCCGCGAACCTCGGCAAGGCGGCCATGGGCAAATAAAAACGGCGCCCAAGAGGCGCCGTTTTTATTTTTGGGGCCTGGGGCCTTTCGGCCCCAGTGGGGTCCAGGGGCAAAGCCCCTGGCCTTCTTACTTATCCTTAAGCAGACTTCGCCATAATCTCGTCGGCGATGTTGCGCGGCACCGGATCGTAGTGGTGGAACTGCATGGTGAAGGAGGCGCGGCCCTTGGTCATCGAGCGCAGCTGCGAGATGTAGCCGAACATTTCCTTCAGCGGCACATGCGCGCGCACGATCACGGTCGAACCCGAGCTTTCCTGGTTCTGGATCATGCCGCGGCGACGGTTCAAGTCGCCCACCACGTCGCCCACATGGTCCTGCGGGGTGGTGACTTCCACGTCCATGATCGGCTCGAGGATGATCGGGCTGGCCTTCTTCATGCCTTCGCGGAAGCAGGCCTTGGCGGCGATTTCGAACGCCAGCGCGCTCGAGTCGACGTCGTGGTACTTGCCGTCGACCAGCGAGTAGCGGAAGTCCACCGTCGGGAAGCCCGCCAGCACGCCGGTATCGGCCTGGTTGCGAATGCCCTTTTCCACGGCCGGGATGTATTCCTTCGGCACCGCGCCGCCGACGACTTTGTTCTCGAAGTGAATGCCTTCGTTCCGCTCCAGCGGTTCGAAGATGATCTTCACTTCGGCGTACTGACCCGAACCGCCCGACTGCTTCTTGTGGGTGTAGGTTTCGGTATGCGTCTTGGAGATCGTCTCGCGATACGCCACCTGCGGCGCGCCGATATTGGCGTCCACGCCATATTCGCGGCGCAGACGGTCGATGATGATTTCCAGATGCAGCTCGCCCATGCCGGAGAGGATGGTCTGGCCGGTCTCCTGGTCTGTCTTCAGACGCAGGCTGGGATCTTCACCCGCCAGCTTCTGCAGGCCGAGGGTCATCTTCTCGATGCCTTCCTTGGTCTTCGGCTCGACGGAGATGTCGATCACGGGGACCGGGAACGCCATGCGCTCCAGCACCACCGGGTCTTCCGCGGCGGCCAGCGTGTCACCCGTGCCGGAATCCTTCAGGCCCACGAACGCGGCGATGTCGCCGGCATGCACTTCCTTGATTTCCGCACGCTTGTCGGCGTGCATCTGGAACATGCGACCGATGCGTTCCTTGTGGCCCTTGGTGGTGTTCAGCACGGAATCGCCGGATTTCAGCGTGCCGGAGTAAACGCGCACGAAGGTCAGCGTGCCGTACTTGTCGTTGATGATCTTGAACGCCAGGCCGGAGAACGGCGCGCTCGCGTCAGCCTTGATGCGGCGGGCGTTCGGGTCCTCTTCCTCGCCTTCCGGCGGGGCGACCTTGATGCCGGGCACGTCGATGGGCGACGGCAGGTAATCGAGCACGGCGTCGAGCAGCGGCTGCACGCCCTTGTTCTTGAAGGCGGTGCCGCACAGCACCGGGCGGAAGGCGCCGGTGATGGTGCCGGTCTTGATCGCGCGCTTCAGTGTCTCGACCGAAACGTCGCCCTTCTCGAAATACTCTTCCATGCCGGCATCGTCGACCGCGAGCGCGGTGTCGAGCAGCAGCTGGCGGTATTCGGCGGCCTGCTCCTTGAGGTTCTCGGGGATCGGCTCGTCATGGAACTTCGCGCCCAGCTCGCCGCCTTCCCAGACGATCGCCTTCATCTCGATCAGGTCGACCACGCCCAGGAAGCCGTCTTCGATGCCGATCGGCAGCTGCAGCGGCAGCGCAATGATGTCCAGCTTTTCCTTCAGCGTCGCGAAGGCGCGGAAGAAGTCAGCGCCGGTGCGGTCCAGCTTGTTGATGAAGATGATGCGCGGCACGTTGTAGCGGTCGGCCAGGCGCCAGTTGGTCTCGGACTGCGGCTGCACGCCGGCCACGCCCTCGATGATGAAGATCGCGCCGTCCAGCACGCGCAGCGACCGGTTCACTTCGATGTTGAAATCGATGTGGCCGGGCGTGTCGATGATGTTGATGCGGTTTTCTTTCCACTCGCAGGTCACGGCCGCGGAGGTGATGGTGATGCCGCGCTCACGCTCCTGCTCCATGTAGTCGGTCGTCGTGTTGCCGTCATGCACCTCACCGATCCTGTGCGACACGCCGGTGTAATACAGAATCCGCTCGGTCGTGGTGGTCTTGCCCGCGTCGATATGTGCGGTGATCCCGATATTGCGGATCTTGCCTAGGTCGAAATCAGCCATAAGAGCCTCCACGGGCGACTAGAAATACAAAAGGGTCGCCGCCACTCATGAGCAGCGCGCGTGGCCCGGCTTTTGCGGCAGCGCGGGCCTTTTGGCAACCCCGTTCACCCTGGCTGTAAAATAGGCGCGTTTTGCGGCGATAAAAAGGGAAGCAGCCGCTTTTTAAAAAAGCGGCGCAAAAACTTTTGGCTATGCTGGGCCATGGGCGTTGTCGCCGACAAAGCCCATGGCCCAGCATAACAAAGTTTTTTTGCTACTTTTTGTTCACAAAAAGTAGCCTTCCTTGCTTAAGCAGCCGGCGGCGGCTCGCCCTGCACCGGCGTCACCCCTTGCGCGGCGATCAGGGCCGTCGCTTGCATGATCGCCGCCTCCAACGCCGGCACGTCGGTGCCCTTGGCGACGATGGCGACCCCGCCAACCTCGCCGCGACGGAACGGATAGCTGCCGAGATCGGTACCCGCGAAGCGGTCCTGGATTTCCCCCAGGCCGGCGGCGATGCCGCCCTCCAGCAGCCCCATGCCGTGCACCGCGCGCATCGCGATCGGCGTGCCCTGCGGCAGCGACGGTTCAAGCGACGCAAACTGCGCCTGCATGATGCGCGGCACCCCGGCCATCACATGCACGTTGCCGACCGAAAAGCCCGGCGCCAGCGACGCCTCGCAGGTGATCGGCACGGCGCCACGCGGCATCGTCGCCATGCGCTGCCGCGCCGCGTTGTAGCGTTCCCCCATCGCCGCATGCATGATCCGGTCGGTCTCCTCATGGACCTCCCAAGGGACGCCGAACGCGGCGGCGATGCATTCGCTGGTGATGTCGTCGTGGGTCGGGCCGATGCCGCCGGTGGTGAACAGCATGTCATAGGCGGCCCGCAATTCATTCACCGCGCCGACGATCCGCGCCGCCACGTCCGGGATCACCCGCACCTCGGTAAGCAGAATCCCTCGTTCGGCCAGACGCCTGGCGATGAACTGCACGTTGATGTCCTGGGTGCGGCCGGAGAGGATCTCGTTGCCGATGATCAGAATCGCGGCGGTCGGGTTCTTGGTCATAAAAAATCCCTCAACATCGGTATCAGCGGCCGGTCGGCCGGCGGCATTGGATATTCCACCAGCCGGTCCGGCGCCACCCAGGCCAGGGCCTGCCCCTCCTTGGGCGCCGGCTGCCCCTGCCAGCGCCGGCACAGGAATACCGGCATCAGCAGATGGAAACTGTCATAAGGATGGGACGCGAAAACGAACGGCGCCAAGTCATTGGCGGCCACCTCGATGCCCAGCTCCTCGCGCAACTCCCGCACCAGGGCCGCTTCCGGGGTCTCCCCGGCATCCACCTTGCCGCCGGGAAACTCCCACATGCCGGCCATTTTCTTGCCCTCGGGGCGGCGCGCCAGCAGGATTTTTCCGGCCGCGTCGATCAGCGCCACCGCCACCACCAGGAGCACCGCGGAGGGCGGCGCGGCCTGAGGCGCCATCGGCACATCGCGCGCGATCGCATAATGATGCACCGGCAGCTTCTGCCCCGGCCGGCACTGGAAGACCTGCGCGCCCTTGGAGGTGAGCGCGAAACCCAGGCGCTGCAACAAAGCGGCCGAGGCGTCATTATCCGCCGCCACCGTCGCCGTGATGCGCGCGATCGGCAGCGCCGCGAAGGCCCATTCGGTCAGCCGCCGCGCCGCCTCCACCCCAAACCCCCGCCCCCAGAAGGCACGGCCCAGCCAATAGCCGAGATCGGCGGACTGGCGGTCGCGCGACAGGCGCAGCCCGGCCGATCCCAGCAACGCGCCGCTTTCACGATCCACCACCGCGAACTGCTCGGCGACCCCGCCGGCGCGGTCGGCGCTGGCGGCGGCGATCCACTGCGCCGCCAGCTCCGCCGGATAGGGGAACGGCGCCTCCGGCAGCTTGCGGCAGATATCCCAGTCATTGATCAAGCGGTGAAAGGCCGCCGCGTCTCCCGGCTCGAGGGGACGCAGCAGCAATCGCGTGGTGTGCAACAGGGGTCCGGCCGGCGCCGCCCGGTCCTGCGCAAGCGAATCGAAATGGTCTGGCATGCGCCCCAGAGATAGCGCGCAGTTGATCTTCCCGCCAGGACTCGGCAACCATATCCGCCATGAACGCCGAACCCGATTTTTACACGCAACGCATGGCCGAAGCCGGAGCCAAGGCCCGCGCCGCCGCCGCCGTGCTGGCCCAGGCCAGCGCCGACACGCGCAACGCGGCCTTGACCGCCGCCGCCGCCGCCTTGCGCGCCGCGACGCCAAAGATCCTCGAAGAAAATGCCCGGGATGTGGAAAAATTTTCCGGTGGCCCCGCTTTCGCCGACCGGCTGATGCTCGACGCAACACGGGTGGAAGCCATGGCCCGCGGCCTGGAAGAGGTTGCGGCCCTGCCCGACCCGCTGGCGCGTTCCCTCGCGGAATGGACCCGGCCGAACGGGCTGGTGATCCGCCGCGTTCCCCAACCGCTCGGCGTGCTGGGCATGATCTATGAGAGCCGGCCCAATGTCGGCGCCGACGCCGCCGCCATCGCCATCAAATCGGGCAACGCCATTCTGCTGCGCGGCGGCTCGGAAAGTTTCCACTCCGCCGCCGCGATTCATCAGGCGATGATCGCGGGGCTGCGCGAAGTGGGGCTGCCGGAGGACGTGGTGCAGGTCGCGCCCAGCACCGATCGCGATTTCGTCGCCGCCATGCTGGCGGCAAGCGGGCTGATCGACCTGATCATTCCGCGCGGCGGCAAATCCCTGGTGGACCGCGTGCAGCGCGAGGCGCGCGTGCCGGTGCTCTCTCATGCCGAAGGGCGGAACCACACTTATATCCATGAAGCCGCCGATTTCGCCATGGCGCGCAGCGTCCTCGCCAACGCGAAAATGCGCCGCACCGGCATTTGCGGCGCCACCGAGACGCTGCTGCTGGATTCGGCCATCGCCGGCCGGTTGCTGCCGGACCTGGTCTCCGACCTCGCGGCCTTGGGCTGCGCCTTCCGCGCCGATGAGCGGGCCCGGGCAATCCTCCCCTCCCTCCAAGCGGCCGGCCCGAATGATTTCGACACCGAATGGCTGGACGCGGTGCTGAACGTCGCCATCGTCGACGGGTTGGACGAAGCCCTCGCCCATATCGCCGCGCATGGCAGCGAGCATACCGAGGCCATCATCACCGAGGATGAGACGGTGGCGAACGATTTCCTGCGCCGCCTCAGCAGCGCGGTCGGGATATGGAACGCGTCCACGCAATTCTGCGATGGCGGCGAGTTCGGCTTCGGCGCCGAGATCGGCATCGCCACCGGCCGCATCCATGCGCGCGGCCCGGTCGGGCCGGAGCAACTGACCACGTTCCGCTACATCGTCCGTGGCACAGGCCAGGTCCGGCCCTGATTCCTGTTCCCATGAGTTATTCGATTCCGCGCTACGGTCACCGGCACGCCTTACGCGTCGGCCTGCTCGGCGGCTCGTTCAACCCGGCGCATGAGGGGCATCTGCATGTCGCCCGCCAGGCGATGACGCGTCTGCGCCTCGACCAGCTCTGGCTGATGGTCTCGCCCGGCAACCCCCTGAAACCCACCAACGGCATGGCGCCCTTCGCCGAGCGCCTGGCCTCGGCGGAAAAAATCGCCGACGGGCGCCGCATCATCGCCACCGATATCGAGCAGCGCCTCGGCACCCGCTATACCAAAGACACGATGCGCGCGCTGACGCGGCGTTTTCCGGCGCAACAATTCGTCTGGCTGATGGGGGCGGACAACCTGTCGCAGCTGCCGCGCTGGGGCAACTGGCTGCGGATCATGCGCGCCATGCCGATGCTGGTGCTGCCGCGCCCCGGGGCCACGCGCCCGGCTCTGGCCGGCCAGGTTGCATCGCGCTTCAGAAAGCATCGCCTTCCCGCGCGCTCTGGGCTATGTCTGCCCATGGCGGCGGCGCCGTGCTGGATTCTGCTCCCGGTCAAGGAGAATCCGGCCTCCGCCACCGCTTTGCGCCGGAAGATTGAAGGAGTGTCGTCATAACCCGTCCACCGACCCGTAAGCCGCCGGCACCGCGCGGCACCGCTGCCCCGCGCAAACGCGTGGCCAAGGCCGCCCCTGCCGAGGCGCTGCCCGCGATGCCCGGCACGCCGCGCAAGAAAGCCACGATTGCCGGCCCACGCCGTAAAAAGGCTGCGCCGAAACTGACCCTGCCCGAGCTGGACCGCATGCAGCAGGTCATCTGCGCCAGCCTCGAGGACGACAAGGCAGAAGACATCGTCGCCATCGACCTCGCCGGCCGCGCCAGCTTCGCCGACCGCATGGTGGTGGCCACCGGCCTCGCCGACCGGCAGATTTCCGCGATGGCCACCCATCTGAACGAGAAGCTGGTCGAGGCCGGCTTCAGGAAAGTCCTCATGGAGGGCGCGAACGGCACCGATTGGGTGCTGATCGATGCCGGCGACATCATCGTTCACCTGTTCAAGCCGGAAGCCCGCACGCTGTATGCGTTGGAAAAAATGTGGAGCGCCGAACTGGACGATGTGACAGCCGACGCCCCCGACGAGGTTGAACCGGAGGAGTAAGTGAGGCTGCTCGCCATCGGCAAGGCCGGGAACGGCCCCGAAGCCGAGCTGTTTTCCCGCTACGCCGCACGCATCAGACCAACCCTGACCCTGGCCGAGTTTTCCCCCGGCCAGGGCAGCGTGGCGGAAATCAAACGGCGCGAAGCCGACGCCCTGCTCGGCGCCCTCAGCCCGCAGGATTTCGTCATCGCGCTCGATGCCGGCGGGCAGACGCCCGATAGCGAGGAATTGGCCCGGCTGCTGGCACGCTGGACCGAAACCGGGAAAAAACTGGCGTTTTTAATCGGCGGCGCCGAAGGGTTCGACGCCACGGTGATCGCCCGGGCGAACGCCAAACTATCGCTGGGCCGCCTCACCTGGCCACACATGCTGGTCCGCCCGATGCTCGCCGAACAAATCTACCGCGCGCAGATGATTCTCGCCGGGCATCCGTATCACCGCGCCGGGCGGCCGTAGGAAGCAGCCGCTTTTTGAAAAAAGCGGCGCAAAAACTTTTATTATGCTGGGCCATGGGCGTTGTCTCCGACAACGCCCATGGCCCAGCATAATAAAGTTTTTTGCTACTTTTTGTTCACAAAAAGTAGCCTTCCCTTGCCTTAAAACAGTTCTAACGCGCCGGCGTCGTCGGGGGCTGTCATGGCCGGTTCACCGCGCAGGCGCTTCACCAGTTCGGACAGCGTCACGTCGCGCAATGCCGCTTCGACATCCGTGTGCCAGGCGGGGGGAACCTGTTCTTGCAGCGTGTTCAGGATCGTCGCCACACCGGCGAGGCGTTGCGCGAACAGGTCGAGACTCTGCACATTGCGATGGCATTCCCCGTCATCGGCGAGGCGCAACAGAGCCGGCGCCAGCACCGATTGCAACTGTTCGGCCAGCCCTCCGAGTTCCGCGCATTCCGCGCCGAGACGTGCGAACACGTGTTGGAGGCTAACGCCCCCCTGGCCAGTTTGAATGCCGGTTTGATCCATCGCTTCCACTTTCATCTGCGCCGTCAAAACAACTCGACCACACCGGCATCGCCCAAGGATTTCGGCAGCGCGGCGTTGCGCTCTTCCTGGAAAATTGCTTTCGGCTCGCTCTTTAAGAACGCCTGCCGCACCCGGCCCGAGCTCGGCCAGAACTGGATACGCCTGCCGTGCGAGCCGCGCAGGCTGCCGCCGACCAGCGCAATGTTTTCCGCGCGCAGGAAGCGCTCGGCGAACGTCGCGTTGAGCTCTCCGATATCGGTCAGCCCCTGCATCATGCAGGCGCCACCGAAGAGTTTCGCCTGCAACCGGCTGCGTTGCGCGCCCTTGCGCAGCAACCCGTTGACCAGCAGCTCCATCGCATACACGCCGTAGCGCATCGACGCGCCGGACGTTTCCCGCGCCTCCGGCTCACCGCCCGGCAAGAGAAAATGGTTCATGCCGCCAACGCCCGCCTCGGCATCCCAGAGGCAGGCCGCCACGCAGGAGCCAAGCAGCGTCGTCAGCACCACATCCGGGTTGCTGTCGACATGCTGCTCGCCCTGCACGATGTTGATGCGGCGATATTCGTGCAATTCCTTATCCAAAGGTGCCATGACGTTTTTCTAACAGCCGCTCTGCCATGGCTGGCGTCGGGCCTGCCGCTGCGCGCCTGTCATCAGACATGCTCCTTGCGCTTGGCGTTGGATATCTGCAGCAGGTGTGCCGCGATCCGATCCAGCGGATATTGCCGCGTCACCGCGCCGATTTCGTGCGCCACTTTGGGCATGCCATAAACGACCGAACTGCTTTCATCCTGCCCCAGCGTCATCGCGCCGGCACGCCGCAGGCCTAGCAGCCCCTCGGCCCCGTCGCGGCCCATGCCGGTGAGAATCACGCCGATCGTGCGCTCGCCGGCATGGTGTGCCAGCGACTTGAACATCACATCCACCGAAGGGCGGTGACCATTCACACGTTCCGCATCGCTTAAGCGGCAGCGTGGCACTGCCGATTTCGTGACTTCGAGATGCAGATTGCCCGGTGCGAGATAGACGTGCCCGGTGAGCAGCGGCGCCCCATCAACGGCCTCCGCCACTTCCGCCGCCGAGAGCTTGTTCAGACGCTGTGCGAAGCTCTTGGTAAAGGTTGCCGGCATATGCTGGCTGATCACCGTGGGCGGGCAGTTCTTCGGGAATTCGGAAATGATCCTGATCAGCGCCTCGACACCGCCGGTCGAGGCACCGATGCCGATGATGCGGCCATCAGGGGCATACTCCTCCGGCTCCTGACCATCCGCCAGGGTGTTGCGGCGGATCACGTTCCGCGATTTCGCCGCCGCTTTCACCAGATCGGTGAGCACATCCAGGCTGTGCGTGTTGGCCATGCTGGGCTTGGCCACGCAATCGACCGCGCCGATCTCCAGCGCCCGCAACGAAACCTCGGCCCCTTCCTGCGTCAGCGACGACACCATGATCACCGGCGTCGGGCGCAGGCGCATGATCTTCTCGAGGAATTCAAGGCCGTTCATGCGCGGCATCTCGATGTCGAGCGTGATCACATCGGGGTTGAGCCGCTTGATCGCTTCGCGCGCCTCAGTCGGGTCGCCGGCGAAACCGGCCACTTCGATTTCCGGATCGGTCTGCAACACGCTCGCGATGAAACGGCACATCGTCTCCGAATCGTCGACGATGAGCACCCGGACAGGCCTGCTCAATGCGGCCTCCCACCCAGCGGCCGGTAGGTCGTGATGCCATCACTGACGAGCAATTTTTCCGCCGGCCCGGAGACGCGTTCGGAATGACCGATGTACAGGGCAGCACTCGGGCTCAGCAGCGGCACGATCCGCGACCATAATTTGATCTGTGTCTCGGCATCGAAGTAGATCACGACGTTGCGGCAGAAAATGGCGTCGAACCTGGTCTTCATCGGCCACGCGCCGATCAGGTTGAGCTTCTTGAACGTCACCAGCGTCCGCAGTTCCTCGCCCGCCTGCATCGCACCGGTGCGCCCTTCCAATGACGTGAACCAGCGTTGCCGCAGATCCGCCGGCACGTCCGCGATGACGCTGCGATCGAAAATTCCGGCCTGGCCCTTCTCGACCATGTTCTCATCGATATCGGTGGCAAGAATTTTTACATCGTACGAGGCGGCATCGGGAAATACCGAAAGCAGCGTCAGTGCCATCGAATAGGGCTCCTGACCGCTCGAACACCCGGCCGACCACAGACGCACACGCCCGCCTTGCATGGCGGTGGCGCGCAAGGCCGGAACCAAGGTCGTCTTCAGATGATCGAAATGATGCGGCTCGCGGAAAAAGCGCGTGACATTGGTGGTCAGGGCGCGAATCATCGCGCCGCGTTCAGCTTGCTCGTCCTGGTCGGCGACCAGCGCGCAATATTCCTTGAAAGTGCTCAGCCCGAGCATCCTCAGGCGCTTGGCGAGGCGCGAATAAACCAGGTTCATCTTGTTGTTCTGCAACAAGATCCCGGCCTCGGCGTGCACGATCGCCGCGATGCATTCGAAATCACGCGCCGTGATCCGGAATTCACCAGTATCAAGGCCAGCCGCAACGGCAGGCGACGCGAAATCCGTCTGGTCGGTGGTCATGCGGCTTCGGGTTCGAGGGCCGGCAGCACGTTCTCCAGAGAGATCAGGCTGATCATCCGGCTATCGACGGAAAGCAGGCCGCGGACGAACAGTTTCAGCATCGGCGAGGACACGTCCGGGGTGGGGTGAATGTCCGCCTCGGTCACCGTCAGAATATCCGACACGGCATCGACGAGCAGACCGATCTGCTGCGAACCGCATTGCACGACGATGATGACATTGCGCTCGGTCGGTTCGGTTTCCGGCAGGCCAAGACGCACCGCGAAATCGACAACCGGCAGCACCGAACCGCGCAGGTTGATCACACCGCGCACGTAGGGCGGGGATTTCGGCAGCGCCGTGGTCAGCGTCCAGCCGCGGATTTCCCGCACCATCATGATGTCGATGCAACACTCCAGCACGCCCACGCGAAACGCGATCAGCTCGCGCGCATCCTGATGTCCTGTCAGGGAATCAAACATGACTCATCTCGCTCTTGAAAGAGATTTCCACAGCCTTACTATCCGCCCGCCGTCCCGCCTCGGTGCGCGTCACGGAGACGACGGCATCGATGTCGAGAATCAGCGCCACACGGCCATCGCCCATCACGGTCGCCGCCGCGATGCCGGGCACCGCCCGATAATTGGCTTCGAGGCTCTTGATCACCACCTGGCGCTGGCCGTCGATGGCATCCACCAGGAGCACCGCCCGGCGTCCGCCTTCGCCCTCCACCAGCAGCGCCACGGCCTTCGCCAAATCGATCGGCGTGTCGCTGTAACCCAGGATTTCGGCAACATCGATCAGCGGAGTATAGCCGCCGCGCAGCGACAGCACACGATGCTGCGCGTCCAGCGCATGCACGTTCTCAGGTTTGGGCTTCAAGGTCTCGATCACAGTGCCGAGCGGCACGATCATCGTGTGACTGCCAACCCGCACCACCATGCCGTCCAGCACCGCCAGGGTCAGCGGCAGACTCAAGGTGAAGGTCGAGCCGACGCCCGGCACCGAGGTGATGGAAATGCGGCCGCCCAACGCCTGCACCGATTGCCGCACCACATCCATTCCGACGCCGCGACCGGAAATGTTGGAAATCGTCTGCGCGGTCGAAAATCCCGGCAGGAAGATGAGATTGTCGATCTCGTTATCCGTGAGCTGCGCGTCGGGAGCGATCAGGCCGTTCTCGATCGCCTTCTGCTTCACGCGCGGGCGGTTGATGCCGCCGCCGTCATCCGACACTTCCAGAACGATGCGGCCGGAGCGATGCACCGCGATCAGCTTGACGGTCCCTTCGAGCGGCTTGCCGGCCGCGGCCCGGCCTTCGGCCGATTCCAGCCCGTGGTCGATGGCGTTACGGATCATATGCGTGAGCGGATCGGCGATGCGCTCGATCACGGTCTTGTCGACCTCGGTGCCCTCACCCTCGGTGAGCAGACGCACCTGCTTGCCGGTCTGCGAGGCCACTTCCCGCACCAGCCGCGGCATGCGCATGAAAACGGAACGCACAGGCTGCGCGCGGATCGCCATCACGCTGTCCTGAATTTCGCGCGTGAGATGTTCCAGCTCTTCCAGCGCCATCGCCACGGCGGAGGCGCGCGTGATGCCCGCTTCCAGAACGCGCTGGCTCAGCATCGCCTCATTGATGACCAACTCGCCCACGAGATTGATCAGGCGGTCGACGCGATCCAGATCGACGCGAATCGTCGCACCCACCGGGGCGCCGGCCTCCGCCTTCGCCGCCATCGCCTCGACCGGACCGACCGCGGCCTGTTCGGCATGCACCGGTTCCACAATGACCGCCGGCTCGTCCGCGTCCGGCGCATAGATCTCAAAATCAACGCCTTCCCCGCCCGGCGCAAAAATCTCGAATTCAAAGCCTTCGCCCAGATCGAACCCTTCGTCCACCGCTTCGGCGCTGCCCTGGGCGGCGATCTCGAGCAGGCAATCATCCTCGACAAATTCGAAGACTTCGCGGATCGCCGTTTCCTCGCAGGCGGAATGCAGCGTCACCGTCCAGGTGAGATAGGCGCCCTCAGGGTCGAGATCCGGCAGCGCCGGCAAGGTGGTGTCATCGAGCACGACCTCGGTCTGGCCGAGCCTTCCGAGCTCACGCAGCAACGGCAACGCTTCATTGGCGTTGGCATATAATTCAGGCCGCGGCTTGAACGATATGACCCAGATTTTTTCCGCCGGAGGCAGGGCTTCGAGCGGCGCCTCGGCCGGCTTGGCAGACGAAGCTGCCGGCGCGCTCTGTTCCGATGCCGGGGCGATCAGTTTCTTCAGCGCGGCGACAACCTTCTGTGTCTTTTCATCGTCGGCCGCACCGTCACCCCGCGCCGCCCGCACCACATCGCTCAGGGTGTCAGACGCCTGCAGGAGGATTTTTATGACATCCGGGGTGGCCGGCAAACGTCCGCTGCGCACCGCATCGAGCGTGGTCTCAAACACATGGGCGAACTTGACCAGCTCATCGAGCGCAAAGATGCCCGCACTTCCCTTGATCGAATGGACCGCCCTGAATACCGCGTTGACGGTCTCGGCATCAGCCGCACCGCCATCCATATTCGTGAGGCCGGATTCCAGCTCCGCAAGCTGCTCCTCGCATTCCTGAAAGAAAGTCTGCCGAATGGCGGCCATAGGGTCCAAGGTCGTCGCTCCTGTGTTCAGGCCGTTACGCGGCGGATCGCCGCCACAAGCTTCACCGGATCAAATGGTTTCACAATCCATCCGGTCGCACCCGCGTCTTTCGCGCGCAGTTTCTTTTCCGCATCAACCTCGGTGGTCAAAACCAGCACCGGCGTTCCGCGGCGTTTCGCATCCCGCCGGACCGCCTCGATGAACCCGAAGCCATCCAGGCGCGGCATATTGATATCCGTCACGATGACGTCAGGGGTTTCGTTTTCGAGCACTTCCAGCCCGTGAACCCCATCTTCCGCCTGCACCACGCGGTATCCCGCCTCGCTGAGCGAATGCCTCAGCATGTCGCGCATGGAGCGTGAATCATCGACCGTTAACACCGTCGTCGTCATTTGGCTGATTCCTTATCCAGACCGAGTCTTCCCAGGCCAATGCCCAGCTCTTGCAGCGCTGTGACAAGTTCAACGGAGAAACTCCGGCTCACCCACTCGATTTGATCATCAACCCATGTCTGGCGTGCTGCCAATAGCACCTGCAGACACGGCACGCCCGCGCGCGCGACGTTCGTGCCGTCAACGCAGATTTTCTGTCCGCGCCGGGTCAGCAACGTCTCTTTGAGCGGCGCCGCCGCCGCCAGATCCAGGCTGGCGGGCAATACGAATACATCCGCGATGTCGTTAGCGTCCATGAAGCATGGCTTTCGTAATGAAGACGTTAGATTAAACAACTTTACTTGAGACGATCCGAACTGCGGCGCGATTCGATTTCAAGCCACCTCGCTCCAGAAGGTCAGTTCGCATCACGCCGCCATCGCCTCCACGGGATTGAAATCTTCCGCCAGAGACAGGAACCTGATGCCGTATTGCTCGTTACCGATGGCGGCAACCTCCCCATAGGCGAAGCGGCGGCCATTGGCGTAAATGCTGAGCGGCTCATCGACCGGCTGATCAAGGACGAGCACCTGCCCCTCGCGCAGCTGACGCAGATTTGCCAAGGTCAACTGCACGCGTCCCAGTTCCACCGTCAGCGCCACGGTAATGCGCTGCATGATGCTTTTCTGGCGCGTCAGCGTCTGCACTCGCCCGCGATTTTCCAGCGCCGGCGTGGCCCCGGCGTCGCCGTCCTCGCCGCGCGAGGATTTCAGCTTGCAGCAGACAAATCCGTCACTCTGCCCATATTCGGCAACAAACATATCGATCCCGCCGAGCACGCCGATCGCCTCCGGAAACAAGGCGAATGGCAGCTTGTCTCCTTCCTTGAGCGAATCGAGCACACCGATCGAGACCCGCGCCCGGGCGATTTCCACCTGCACCTCAAGCGGCGTTTCATCGACCAGATGATCGAGGGTGTTCGTCCATTTGTGGTCGACCTCGCTCGCGGCAATCAGCGCGCCGCGCGAGTTGATCCTCGTTTCGAGCGTCTCGAAAGTGGCATAGGGAATGATCAGCTTGATCGAGCCGAAACCGAGCGTCGATTCAAAAATGCCGGTCGCGGAAATCATCCAGGCTTGCGCTTCGTCGATCGACAGCATGCCGCGCGACGTCTCGTATTGGGCGACGGTGCCGTCCAGCTTGACCAGATTGGCGAACACCTCGGAGATCGCGGCGATCGTGATGTCGATCATCTGCTTGCCGAAACGCGTCTCCAGCACCGAGAGCTCTTCGCGCACATACATGTCGGTGCTGGTGGCGCCGCAAAGCTCATCGACCACCGCGCCGATCAGATCCCCCTCCACGGCGACGATAGCGCGCCCGTGCAGCGGTTTGAGATCGACAATGCCCGCCAGCATGATGTCGGGAAAGGACGACAAGGCGGCATCATGGCTCACCACCGCGTTCACGCAGCTCAAAATCGTCGTCTTGCAGCGTACTTTCTGGAACATCAGAAAGCTCACCTTGCGCATGATGAGCTCGCAGAGGCTTTCCATCAGCTGCGAACGCGCCTGGGGCGTGCGAGCCGCCTCCAACAGATCCAGCGCTTCCACATCCTGCGTTGCATCAAACATTTGCACACCTGTTCATCGTGATAACGAACGCTTACGCGTTCAACCCATGGGCAGCAATTGCTTCACCACATAGAGAAGCTGAGGCGGTTTGGGGGGTTTGGTCAGCCAGCCGGAAGCCCCGACGGCTTTCGCCTCGTCTCGTTTCCGCCCATCAGCCTCACCGCTCAACACGATGATCGGGGTGAATTTCGTCTCGGGCAATTTGCGGGCCGCCTTGATGAAGTCGATCCCATCCATTTCCGGCATGTTCAGATCGGTCAGGATAACGGTGGGTTTGAGTCCACCGGCAAGCTTATCCAGACCTTCCTTGCCGTTATTGGCGGTCGCAATTTCGTAGTTCGCCGTCTGTAGAATCTGCCCCAGGCTCATCACCATGGTCGCAGAATCATCAATAATAAGAATAGTCGGCATCGATGCCCTCACTCAGATCGGCGGTTTCGGTGAAACGCTATTATGATGTCTGCCGCAAACGCGAAATACAAATCATGGCGCTATCGCATCATCGGCCGTCAAAACTCATCCCAGCTGTCTTGGGCAGCAGCTCCCGCGCCCACAGCAACCCGCGCAGCGGTCGGGCGCGGCAGCGCCCTGACCTTTGCAGACGCCACCTTTGCAGACGCCGTCGGCCCGCTCAGCTCCTGGCCGATGCGGAACTGTCCGACCAGACGCGCCAGCTCCTCGGCCTCACTGGCCAGGCTGTGGCTCGCCGCTGTCGCTTCCTCGACCATCGCCGCGTTTTGCTGCGTCACCTGGTCCATCTGGTTGACCGCGGAATTGACCTCGCCGAGCCCGGTCGCCTGCTCCTTCGCCGAAGCCGCCAGCTCCACCACCAACCCGTTCAACTGCGCCACCTGGGTGACGATCCGGCCCAGCGCTTGGCCGGTTTCGCTCACCAGTTTCACCCCGGCCGCGACCTGCGTGCCGGACGCGGAGATCAGCGCCTTGATTTCCTTCGCCGCATCGGCCGAGCGCTGCGCCAGCGCCCGCACCTCGGTCGCCACCACCGCGAAACCGCGCCCGGCATCACCGGCGCGCGCCGCTTCCACCCCGGCATTCAGCGCCAGAAGATTGGTCTGGAAGGCGATCTCGTCGATCACGCCGATGATGTTGCCGATCTGCTTGGACGAGGATTCGATCCCGCTCATCGCCTGCACCGTGTCGCGAACCACCGCACCCGAACGCTCGGCATCGGTCTTCGAGGTCGAGACCAGGTCCCGCGCCTCGTTCGCCACTTCCGCGGTGCGCCGCACCGTCGCGGTGATCTGATCCAGCGCCGCTGCCGTCTCTTCCAGGCTCGCCGCCTGCTGCTCGGTCCGGCGGGATAAATCATCCGACGCCTGGGTGATCTCCTCCGCGCCGCCGCGCACACCCTGCGTGTTGGTCGCGATCGACTGCATCGTTACCTGCAGCTTCTCCATCGCCGCGTTGAAATCGCCGCGCAGTTTTTCGTAATCACCGCCGAAGGCGGTGGTCAGACGGAAGAGCAGATCGCCGGAAGAGAGTTTTTCCAGCCCCGTGGCAACCGAATGCACAACGAACTCCTGCTGCTTCGCCGCTACTTCGCGCTCGGCTTCCACGCGCTGACGCTCCTGCTCCGCGGCCGCTCGCTGTGCCGCGGCTTCGGCCTCCAGGTGCTGCTTCTCAATGCCGGCATCCTTGAATACCTGCACCGCGCGCGCCATGCCGCCGATCTCGTCCTTGCGCTCCGTGCCAGTGACCTGGGCTTTCAGATCACCACTCGACAGCCGACCCATCACCCCCTGCAAGGCCTGCACCGGCGCCACGATCCAGGTACGGATCGCGAAGAAGCCGCCCAGCATGACCAACACGAGGCCGCCAAGCATCAGAAGAAACGACATCAGAATCGTGGAATTCGTCGTCGCCGTCAGAGATTTTTGACTGGAGCTGGCATCCGCATCAAAGTGATGGGATTCGGCAAGGATATCCTGGGTCACACCGTCGAGTTTCGGCGACACGGTATTGGTGAAATCGCTTTGTGCCTGGAGCACGGCGGCGGGCGCGGTGGCGGCGCCAGTCACGCTCACGTCGCTGCCGCCATCGTGAATAACCTCCAGTCCCCTGGATTTGAGAATATCTATATCCGCCGCGCTCGCGTCGTCCGCGGCAGCGGCGGCGTCAATGGCCGTCGCAAAAGCCGTCTGATCATAGGAAAGGCGGGATAGCATTTGCGGGCGGCTGGCACTCGTAGGAGTGAAAACGAGCAGAGCGAGGTCTCCCCTTGCCCCCTCAAGGGCTCGGTTGGCTCGCGTCAGCATAAGAGCGGTCCTGACCTTGTCGCTTATCAGGCCATTATAATTCTTATCGATAAATCGCATCTGCCCCGCAGAGTAGAAGGCCGCCCCAAGCGCAAAAATTCCAAATACGGCCAAGACCGATAGAACTTTTCCAATGATCGGAAGATTTCTCACGCGCACACCCCTACTGATCGAAATGCCATTTGACATTTGGTGAAGCCAATGGAGGCGAGGCGTTATCTCTGGAGAAGATCACGTTGCCCTCATATTGTGATTAATAACCACAGATGGAATAGATTACCAAATCGATTCTATGTAAAGTTGTGACGCAGGTGGCAGCAACGACTTTATAAGAAGCCTACCCTCCCCCCTTTCCTCTGTGTGGGCCAAGCCATCCTGCAATGAGTATGCCGCGGGCTCCCGACCGCGGAAAAACGCCGTTTTCAGCTACTTTCTCGTCCGAAATTTACAGACATTTTTCCGACATTGTCCGAACTTTGTGTACATTTATCGGACAGGAGCGCCCTATGAGCGACCATACCTCTGATCTCAAAATGCAAATTTCCGGCCGCATCCAGTCCGCACCGGACGATGTTTGGACGCCGGTTGATTTTCTTGACCTTGGCTCACGCGAAGCCGTCGATAAAGCGCTGCAACGCCTCGCGCTTGCTGCGCAAATCCGGCGCCTCGATCGCGGTCTCTACGACAAGCCGCGCCCTAGCCAGCTCACGGGGCAGATGTCTGTCCCTGATTATCGGCGCGTGATCCAAGCCATAGCGCGGCGCGATCAAACCCGGATGCTGGTCGATGGCATGACGGCCGCAAACGATCTTGGCCTTAGCGACGCTGTGCCAGGCCAGATCGTGGTGCATACGGATGCCCGCCTGCGCCCCATCAAGCTCGGGAAACAGGTCATCGTCTTCCGACCGACTTCAGGCACTGCACTGGCTGCGGGATGCTCTGACCGACCCAGATGACTACCGGCGAATCCTGCGGCGGCTGCGTGCCATTCTTACCGACAAAGATCAGGGGCACGCTATCGCGGCTGATCTGGCAACAGGGCTGCCAACCTTACCTGCATGGATGCAGGACGTGCTGCGGCGACTGCTTGCAGACGACAACAATGCTACCGTCGTGCCCCCTCGCACGCGGCAGCGTAAGCCAAAAAGCCACGAGGTGAATGCATGAACCAGGACTTCAATCGCTTGCTCGCCTTTTCGGCCGAGGATCGCCTTGGCCTCTTCCTCGCCACGGCTACACGGCTTGGAACAACGGTACAGAATATAGAGAAGGATTTCTGGGTTTGCTGGACGCCGGATGCGCTGTTCAACGGGCTGCAACCAGGAGGACCGCGCCTGCTATTCAAGGGAGGCACCTCCCTGTCCAAAGGCTATGGGCTGATCGAACGCTTCTCCGAGGATATTGATATTACGGTCTTTCGTGCGGACATTGACGCCGAAGCCTCCCTCGAAGACCTGGAAAAATTAAGCCGCACTCAGCGCGAGAGGCGGCTTAACGATATTCGATCAGCGTGTCAGGCTTTCATCAGCGGGCCGCTCAAAACACAGTTTGAAGAACTGGCAGCCGGTTTGCCGATTGCCGGAGGCCAACTTCTCGTGACGCTGGATGACGGCGACACAGACGGTCAGAGCCTGTTGGTCCAGTATCCGGCCCTATCAGGTGGGGATGCGTATATTCGCCCGGCGGTAAAAATCGAGGCCGGCGCAAAATCGGCGCTGGACCCGCATAATCCTCAATCGCTGTTTCCAATTCGCCGGATGAGGGCCGCTATATCAACGTCCTCCTTGCCGACGATCTTTTTCGATAGAATCAGTGCTGTTTCGTAGTCGGCAAGGTCGCCGAAAGATGGGGCGGATACAGATGTAGGTATGGCGCAGGCTGTAGGCCGTTCTAGGTTTACCGTCGCGGTCGAATTTCAAGTTCGTCCGCGCCAAGAGACTATTGAACAGCTTGATGTGACTGCCTGGGAACACATGGTCAGTCAGTTGCGGATATGCCTTCACCGGCGGTGGCGGCACCTCGCCGCCTGCCTTGCGGCGAAGCTGCCGTTCGCGGCGGGACTCGCCATGAACCGGCTTGGCGCGTTCAAGCAAACGCTTATAGACGCGCACGGCCCCCGGCATACTTTTGCAATGGCCGACGCCACGTTTGCCACGGACTTCGATTTCCAGGATTTCTTCGCGGGAGCCATCGTCACGGGCAATCGTCACATCACGGTGCTGAAGATTGAAGGCTTCGTCCGGTCGCAGGCCAGTGTTCGCCATAAACAACACGAAGTCATAAACCTGTTCGGCATTCCATTTAAAGTGCGAGTTGAACGGCTCCTTCGCGTATTCACGCGCGGCCTCGTAAAGCTGCTTATATTCTTCCGGGCTGAACCAGGGCCTATGAACAATTTTGCCTTGCGATTTATAGGGCGGCGATAGGTTTGGCAGGTGCTCCAGCCAGCCATGCCGAATGGCGGTCTTGAGCACCATGCGCAGCGTTACGACCTCGTCGTGTAGCGTGCTGCGTGCCGGCGGCTTGGTTCTTGGCTTATGCTGACTTTTCGATAACGGGTTCGGCAGATTATATGAGGTCATCCGGTGAACGCGATATTCCTGGACCTTGCCGGGCGTCACCTTGTTGAGCGGCAAGTCGCCGAAGAACGGAATGAGGTGCATGCGTAAC
>NZ_DASXFO010000089.1:0-55499 GCF_036489515.1 Acidocella sp. | reverse complement strand
CGGGCGGAGGATCTGGACCGCGCGAAGGCCGCCTATGGCGCGTGTGGTGTGTCCGCGGAGCTGGCGTCGTTCTTTCCCGATGTGGCCGCGCGGTTGGCGGCGGCGCATTTGGTGATCTCGCGCGCCGGGGCTTCGAGCGTGGCGGAGCTCGCGGTGGTGGGGCGGCCGGCGATTCTCGTTCCGCTACCGGGCGCGATCGATGATCATCAGAGTGCGAATGCCCGCGCGTTGGTGGCGGCACGCGGGGCGTCGATGATGGCGCAAAGCGATGTCTCGCCGACGACTTTGGCCGAGCGGCTGACGCTGTTGCTGGACGAGCCCGACATGCTGGCACATGCGGCACGCGCGGCAGCGACGATCGGGCAGGCGGACGCGGCGGCGCGGTTGGCCGATCTGGTGGAGGCACGCATGCGTCAGGAGGTGCACGCATGAGACTCGCTTCCGGAACAATGGTGAAAGAACGAGTGTCCCGCGTCATGCCGGGCTCCCGGGCTCGGCCGAAGGCCGACCCGAGGACAGGCTCCCGCCCGGCATCGACGCCTTCACGTGTTGCGCGAAAGCAAGGCGTGGGTGCCGGGGCCAAGCCCCGGCATGACGGCGAGGGCTGGGGGGGCTGGCTATGAGAGCACTGCCCCTTTCCATCGGCACGATTCATTTCGTTGGTATCGGCGGCATCGGCATGTCGGGCATCGCCGAGGTGTTGCACAATCTCGGCTATCGCGTACAGGGCAGCGACATTTCGGACTCGGCGAATGTGAAGCGGCTGCGCGATGCTGGCATCAAGGTGATGATCGGCCATGACGCGGCCAATCTGGGTGATGCGCAGGTAGTGGTGGTCTCTACCGCGGTGAAGCGCGACAATCCCGAAGTGGCGGCGGCGCGCGCGCATCTGATCCCGGTGGTGCGGCGGGCCGAGATGCTGGCCGAGCTGATGCGGCTGAAATGGTCGATCGCGATCGGCGGCACGCATGGCAAGACGACGACCACCAGCCTGATCGCAACGGTGCTCGAAGCCGCGAAGCTCGATCCTACCGTGATCAATGGTGGCATCATCAATGCCTACGGCACCAACACGCGATTGGGCTCCGGTGACTGGATGGTGGTGGAGGCGGACGAGAGCGACGGCAGCTTTCTGCGCCTGCCGGCGGTGATTGCCGTGGTGACCAATATGGACCCGGAACATCTGGACCATTGGGGCACCAAGGAAGCCATGCTCGCCGGTTACGATCAGTTCGTCTCCAACATCCCGTTCTATGGCTTTGCCGTGCTGTGCATGGATCACCCGGCGGTGCAGCAGATGATCCCGCGGCTGTCGGATCATCGCGTTGTGACCTACGGATTCTCGCCGCAGGCCGATGTGCGGGCCGAGCGGGTGACCACCGATCGGAACGGCGCGACGTTCGACGTGGTGGTGGCCGATCGCGCGCGCAAGCGGGAACGCAAGCTGGGACCGTTCCGGCTGCCGATGCTGGGCCAGCACAATGTGCAGAACGCGCTGGCGGCGGTGGCGGTGGGTGTCGAGATGGATATCGACGACGCCACGCTGCGCGGCGCGTTCCTGGGGTTCCGTGGGGTGAAGCGGCGCTTCACCAAGACCGGCGAGGCGGGCGGCATCACGGTGATTGACGATTACGGGCATCATCCGGTGGAGATCGCCGCGGTATTGAAAGCGGCGCGGCAGGCGGGCGCACGAGATGTGATCGCGGTGGTGCAGCCACATCGGTATACACGCCTGCACTCGCTGTTCGACGAGTTCTGCACCTGCATGAACGATGCCGGCACGGTGATCGTCGCGGATGTGTATGCCGCCGGCGAGGCGCCGATCGAGGGTGTGGACCGCGACGCGCTGGTCGAAGGTTTGCGCGCGCGGGGCCATCGTTCCGTCGTGCCGCTGAATGATCCGGCGCATCTCGCGGAAATGGTGCATGCCATCGCGCGCCAGGGCGATTACGTGATCTGCCTGGGCGCCGGCAACATCACCCATTGGGCGGCGGCACTCCCGGGCGGGCTGCAGGCGCTGCAAACGCAGGCGCGGCGATGATGACGCTGCCTGACATTCGCGGCCGGATTGCCAAAGGTGCGACCCTGGCGCCGATGACCTGGTTTCGCGTCGGCGGGCCGGCGGAGTTTTTGGTGCGCCCGGCGGATGTCGACGATCTCGGCGCGCTGCTGCGGCAGTTGCCGCTGGAAATGCCCGTCACGGTGATCGGTGCAGCGTCGAACCTGATCGTGCGGGACGGCGGCATCCACGGCGTGGTGATCAAGCTGGTGCGCGGTTTCAGCGACATCGTGGTCGAGCCCGACGGCATCATCGCCGGGGGGGCAGCTTTGGATGTGACCGTCGCCGAGCATGCGGCCACGGCGGCGCTGTCCGGCCTGGAATTTCTCTCCGGCATTCCGGGCACGATCGGCGGCGCGGTGGCGATGAATGCCGGGGCTTACGGCGGCGAGATCGCCAATGTTCTGGACTGGGCCGAGATCGTCACCCGTGCCGGGGACCTGGTGCGCGTGACCCCGATCGAGCTCGCGCTCTCATACCGCCACGCCAGCCTGCCGCCGGATGCGGTGGTGGTGCGGGCGCGGCTGCGCGCGCGGCCGGGCGATGCCGGGGTGATCGCCGCGCGCATGCAGGAGATCAAGGTCAGCCGCGAGGCGACGCAGCCGGTGCGCGCGCGCACCGGGGGCTCGACCTTCGCCAACCCGCCGAACATGAAGGCGTGGGAGCTGATCGCCGCCGCCGGCTGCCGTGGCCTACGCCGCGGCGACGCGCAGGTTTCGGAACTTCATTGCAATTTCCTGCTGAACAACGGTGAAGCGACGGCTGCGGATCTGGAGGGCCTGGGCGAAGACGTACGCGTGCGCGTCGCGCAAAGTTCGGGTGTGTCGCTGCGTTGGGAAATCAAGAGAATTGGAGTGCCAGGATGACCCGCGTTGCGGTTCTGCATGGCGGCATGTCCGCCGAACGGGAAGTGAGTTTGACCTCGGGCGCGCAGGTGATTGCGGCGCTGCAGGGCCTTGGATTCGACGTGTTGCCGGTAGAGGTCAGCGATGATCTCGGCGCGCTGATCGCGGCGCTGACGCCGGCGCCTGACGTGGTGTTCAACGCGCTGCACGGACGCTTCGGCGAGGATGGCACGATCCAGGGCGTGCTGGATTATCTCGGCATCCCCTACACCCATTCCGGCGTGCGCGCCTCGGCGCTGGCCATGGACAAGGCCGCGGCGAAGGCGGTGTTCGCGGCGGCGGGGCTGCCCGTGGCGCCACACCGGATCATCGATGTGGCCGAACTCGCCGATCACGATCCGCTGCCGCCGCCTTATGTGGTGAAGCCGGTGAACGAGGGCTCCTCGGTCGGCGTGTACATCGTCAAGCTGGGCGACAACAGCCGCGCGAAAATCGTCGAGGAATGGCATTACGGCCCGGCAATGGCCGAGCTTTACGTGCCGGGGCGCGAGCTGACCGTGGGGGTGCTGGAAGACCACGCTCTGGCGGTGACGGAAATCCTGCCGACGGAAAAATTCTACGACTACCACGCCAAATATGCGGCCGGAGGGTCGCGCCACGTGGTGCCGGCGGAACTGCCCGAGGCGATCACGCAGCGCGCCCGCGAGATCGCGCTCGCGGCGCACCAGGCGCTGGGCTGTCGCGGCGCGTCGCGGGCGGATTTGCGCTATGACGATGCCAGCGGCCGGCTGGTGCTGCTGGAGGTGAACACGCAGCCGGGCATGACGCCGACGTCGCTGCTGCCCGAGCAGGCAGCCTATACCGGCATGAGTTTTCCGGCGCTCTGCGCCTGGATGGTGGAGAGGGCAGCATGCCGCGCGTGAGCGCCGACAGCGATGACGGGATCAGGCAGCCGCCCAGCCGGCCGCCGCGCCCGCGTGCGAAAAAAGCCGCACCGGCGCAGGATCGTCTGTCATCGCGGGCGCTGTTCATCCGGCGCATACGGCGCAGCCTGCGGCCCGGCCTCGGGCTGGTCGGCGGGCTGGTGGTGGTGATCCTCATCGCCGAACTGGTGCGCTCGGTGCCGGAACGGTCGGCAACCGCCGCAGCGCCGGTCCGTCACAGCTCGGGCTTCGCTTCGATCGGTAAGATGCTGGGGCTGCGTATTTCCAATGTGCAGATCGTCGGCGCCAAGGAGACCGACATGACGCTGCTGCGCCGGGCCATCGGCGTGAGCGACGGAGAGCCCACATTCGGCTTCTCGCTCACCGCGGTGCGCCAGCGCGTCGAGCAGCTGGGTCCGGTGCAGACGGCGACGGTGGAGCGCGAGCTGCCCGGTACGTTGATCGTCAGCATCACCGAGCGCAACGCCTTCGCCATCTGGCAGACCGGCGGCAGCAACGGCCAGCCGCCCAAATTCGAACTGATCGACAAACAGGGCAATGTCATCGCCGACCAGAATGCGATCGCGGCGAAACGGCGCGAGCCCTGGCTGCTGCTGCTGGTCGGCGCCGACGCGCCGCAAAACGCGCAGGCGTTGATGACCGAACTGCAAGGCGCCCCCACCGTGCTTTCGCATGTGGTGGCGGCGGAGCGGGTGGACGGCCTGCGCTGGAACCTGGTGCTGAAGGACCGGACCGTGGTGATGCTGCCCGATGCCGGCGAGGCGGCCGCGATCACCCAGCTCGCGGCGCTGCAGACGAGCCTGCAGCTGCTCGACCGTCCGGTGGAAGTCATCGATCTTCGCATGCCTGGACGACTCGTTGTGAGGCCGTATCCTGTGCCTCAACCCGAGTCGGGAAAGTCCCGGCACACATGAAGGAAGCGCTTGCCAATGAATGACATGTCGCGCCGCACCCAATCTTCCGACCGTGCGGTCAGGCCGCTGCCGGATGAAACGATGTGGGTTCGCGGCGTGCGCTCGGGCCCGTTCGGCGTGCTCGACATTGGCTCGACCAAAATCGCCTGCCTGATCGGCCGCGCCGAATCGGATGGTAGGCTGCGCGCGCTGGGCTTCGGCTGGCAGAAGAGCCGCGGCATCAAGTCCGGCGGTATCATCGATCTCGACGTGGCCGAGAAGGCGATCCGCGCGGCGGTGGGAACCGCCGAGGAACAGGCCGATATCCGGCTGAAATCGGTCTATGTTAATCTGTCCTGCGGTCAGCCGGAGAGCCGCCTGTTCAACGTGCAGTGGCCGGTGGATGGGCGCGCGGTGACGGCGGACGACATCAAGCGCGTGGTGCGCGAGGCGCGGGTCCGCGCGATGTCCGAGGGGCGCGCCACGATCCATGTGCTGCCGCTGAGTTTTTCCACCGACGAGACGATCGGCGTCAGCGATCCGCGCGGGCTGTTCTGCGACACGCTGACCGCGCAGCTGCACGTGGTCGACTCCGGCAACACCGCTTTGCGCACGCTGTCTGCCTGCCTGTCGCGCTGTGAGCTGGACATCGCGGCGCTGGTCTCCGCGCCGATGGCGGCGGGGCTGGCCTCGCTGGTCGATGACGAGCGCGAACTCGGCGCCACGGTGGTGGACATGGGGGGCGGCACGACGACGTTGGCGGTGTTCGCCGAAGGGCGGCTGCTGCACACCGCGCAGCTGCCGATCGGCGGCATCCATGTGACCAATGACATCGCGCGCGGATTTTCCACCTCGGTCGCGCATGCCGAGCGCCTGAAGGCGTTGTATGGCAATTGTCAGGGCAGCCCGGATGATGAGCGCGAATTGCTGCCGGTGCCGCAGGTCGGCGAGGACGAACACCAGATCATGAAAGTTCCCCGCTCGATGCTGATCAGCATCATTCGGCCGCGGCTGGAGGAGATTTTCGAGCTGGTGAAAGATCGCATGGAAACCGCCGGCCTGGGCAGCACCGGCGGCACGCGCGTGGTGCTCACGGGCGGGGCCTCGCAGCTGGGCGGCGTGCGCGAGATGGCGGCGCAGATTCTCGAACGAAATGTCAGGCTGGGGCGCCCCGGCGGCATGATCGGCCTACCCGATTCAGCGACTTCGGCGAACTTCGCCACGCTGGTCGGCCTGCTGGCCTTCGCCACCGGCGACGGCCAGACGATGCAGGACATCAACTTCGAATCAGAACGCCACGGCGGCTGGCTTCGTGGTGTCGTCGACTTTTTGAAAAATCGCATTTGACATGAAAACGGCGCGTTCTTTACCGACATTGTCCGAGGAGATTCTGTAATGACCCTGAACCTGACGATCCAAAAGACGTCGCATACCGACTTCACGCCACGCATCACGGTCTTCGGTGTGGGGGGCGGCGGCTGCAATGCCGTCAACAACATGATCTCACTGAATCTGCCGGGCGTGGATTTCGTCGCGGCCAATACCGACGCGCAGCAGCTGCAGCGCTCGCTGTCGGAAAAGCGCATTCAGCTCGGGCCGCATCTCACACAGGGCAACGGCGCCGGCGGCCGCCCGGAAGTCGGCCGCGCCTCCGCCGACGAAGCCGCCGACGATCTGGCGCGGCATCTTGAGAACACGCATATGGTCTTCATCACCGCCGGCATGGGCGGCGGCACCGGCACCGGTGCGGCGCCGGTCATCGCCCGCATGGCGCGCGAACGGAACATCCTCACCGTTGGCGTCGTCACCAAGCCGTTCGCCTTCGAGGGCAAGCGCCGCATGCGCGCCGCCGAAGAGGGCATCAACGAGCTGCAGTCCTATGTCGACACGCTGATCGTGATTCCCAACCAGAATCTCTTCAAGGTCGCGAACGAGCGGACCGGTTGGAAAGAGGCCTTCGAGATGGCCGACAACGTCCTGTACATGGGCGTGCGCGGCGTCACCGACCTGATGGTGATGCCCGGCATCGTCAACCTGGACTATGCCGATATCCGCTCGGTGATGTCGGAAATGGGCAAGGCGATGATGGGCACCGGCGAGGCCGAGGGCGAGGACCGCGCGATTCGCGCCGCGGAAGCCGCGATCAGCAATCCGCTGCTCGAGGACACCAACATGAAGGGCGCGCGCGGCCTGCTGATCAACATCACCGGCGGTTCCGACGTGACGCTGTTCGAGGTCGACCAGGCGGCGCACCGCATCGGCGAGGAAGTCGACAAGGACGCGAACATCATGTTCGGCATGTCGCTGGATGAGAGCCTGGCCGGGCGCATCCGCGTCTCCGTGGTCGCGACCGGCATCGACAATGCCTCGCCGCAGGTGGGCCAGATGCCGAAGCTGCAGGTCGTAAATGGTGGCCCCACCGATCCGGTGGCGTTCCCGCCGCAGGTTCAGCAACCGGCGCCGCAGCCGATGCCGGCGCAACCGGTGCCGGTGCTGGGCCAACCGTTGCAGGCGCCCGCCGCGCGCGGTTCGGGTTATGTGCCGGAACCGCCGACAGCCCCCCTGGTGTCCCGCGCCTACGCGCCGCGCGCCCCTGAGGAGCTGGGATTCAGCGAGCCGGTCGCAGCACAGATGCCGCCGCAGCCGCGCATGGCACCGCCGGTGCGCACCGCCGCCCCCGTGGCCGAGCCGCAGCGCAGCCACGAGCCGAGCCGTGCGACCAGCATCTTCAAATCCGTGTTCGGATTTGGCAGCGCGCCCAAGCAGGCGCCGCAGCCCCAGCCGGTCCGCCACGAGCCGGCGATCCATGTCGACCAGCACGACCCGCAGCCCGTGGATCAATACCGCGAACCGGCACGCGCCACCGTGCGCCCGGCGCAGATCGACGAAATCGGCCTGGAAATTCCCGCCTTTTTGCGCCGGAATAATTCCTGAAGGGAAGGCTACTTTTTGTGAACAAAAAGTAGCAAAAAAACTTTTTTAACGCTGGGCCATGGGCTGTGTCGCCGACAACGCCCGTGGTCCAGCATAGCCAAAAGTTTTTGCGCCGCTTTTTTCAAAAAGCGGCCACTTGAAGCTTGCTCAATAAGCCCGCCATGTCCATGGCGGGCTTATTGATTTCAATGTCGGTTGAAATCAATAAGATGTGTCACTTTAAAAGCTGCATTATCAGAAGCTTAGGGCGACATAATCAGAAATAATGATTGACTGGCCCGACGCGGGACGCGGCGCTAGATTGCAACGCATCATTAACGATGGGACCATTATGTCGTCTTTGCGTGACCGCCATAGCCAGACCGGCTTCGAGCTTGCAGCCATGCCGCGGCGGACGCTGAAGAGCGCGATTTCCTGTGTCGGGCACGGCTTGCATGGCGGCCAGGATGTGGCGCTGAAACTTCTGCCGGCTCCCTGCGGCAGCGGCGTGGTGTTCCGTCGCACGGATCTCGGTGTGTCCATTCAGGCCAAATTCGACCAGGTGAACGATACGCGGCTCTGCACCGTGCTCGGCGAAGGCGCGGCGCGGGTCGGCACCATCGAGCACCTGATGGCCGCGATCGCGGCTTGCGGAATTGACGACCTGGTGGTCGAGGTGGACGCCGCGGAGTTGCCGATTCTCGACGGCTCCGCTGCGCCCTTTCTGTTCCTGATCGAGAGCGCCGGCACCATCGAGCAGGGCAGCCGCCGCGACATGCTGGAAATCCTGCGCGTGGTGCGGGTCGAGCATAACGGCGCGTTTGCGGAATTGCGTCCACACAATCCGGGCGGCGTCGGCTTCGACCTGTCGCTGGCGATCGAGTTTTCCGCCGCCGCGATCGGCGCCCAGGCTTACAGCCTGCATCTCACGGCGGAGAGTTTCGCGCGGGAAATCGCCGCGGCCCGCACCTTCACGCTGGCCGGCGAAGTCGAGGCGCTGCGCAAGGTCGGGCTCGCCAAAGGCGGCAGCCTCGCCAACGCGATCGTCGTCGATGGCGACAAAATTCTGAATCCCGAAGGCCTGCGCTGGGCGGATGAATTCGTGCGGCACAAGCTGCTGGACGTGGTGGGCGATCTGGCGCTCGCCGGCGCGCCGATCTCCGGCCGCTTTGTCGGCAGCCGCACCGGCCACGCGCTCAACAACCAGCTGCTGCGCGCGGTGTTCGCCGACGCGGCGAATTACCGTTTCTCCTCCGCCAGCCTGGCCGGGGTACTGCAGCTCACCGCCGCCTGAGTGAGAAGAAAGTAGCCGCTTTTTAAAAAAGCGGCGCAAAAATTTTTGATTATGCTGGGTCATGGGCTGTGTCAGCGACAACGCCCATAGTCCAGCATAATCAAAGTTTTTTTGCTTCTTTTTGTTCACAAAAAGAAGTCTTCCTTTTGCTTATTAGAGATAACCAAAACTCCGCATAACCTCGCCATGCGCGGCGATGATGCTTTGCGCCTGGGCGGTGGTCAGCACGTCGCGCCATTGCCCGCTTTTGCCGGCGCGGAAGAAGGGCGTTTGCGCCGCCGTGCCGTGCGCGCGATAGCCGGAATCCCTCTCCTGCGTGGCGAGGATCGAAAAATCGCTGAAGGCGATGGCGCGGCGCAGCCTTTCCGCATCTACGTTGGGGCTGAGGAAACGCGCGACACGGCCAAACGCGGCCTCCTGATTCGCCAGCAGGTCTTCATAGCGGACCAAAAGACGGTTTTTGGCGCCGACCCAGGAGCGCGCATGCTCCGACCATGAGCTGAGAAATTCGAACACCTGCAGATCCGTGCCGCGCAGGGCGGCGCGTGGATCGGCCATGAGGGCGATGATCTCGTCGAGGCTCATGCCGGTATAGGCGCTGTAGGACACCGCTACGTCGCGCGGATCGCGCACGACATAGATCGTTCCAGCCGTTACCGCCGGCGTGCACAGCGGCACGTCATGCATGGCGAGATTGGCGTTATGGGTTTTGACGAAGACCGGTCCGTGATGCAGCTCCGTCAGCCGTTGATGCACAGCCGGCCGCGCTTTTTGCACATCCGCCGGGGTAAACGCCGTGCCCGGCGCGCCGAATAACGCTGCGGCGCATTCCACCACTGAAACATCCGTTAGCGCGTTGATGCTCTGCGGCGCCTCCGGCTGGAGCAGGAAATTATGCAGGAACGCCCGCAGCCAAGTGTTGCCGGATTTCGGGTAGGAAGCGAGCCAGACGAGTTTACCCACGCTGCATCCTATTCAGAAAAAAAGCGGCGCAAAAATTTTTGTGACTCTGGGCCATGGGCGTTGTCCCCGACAACGCCCATGGCCCAGAGTCACAAAGTTTTCTTGCTTCTTTTTGTTCACAAAAAGAAGTCTTTCTCTACGCTGCTTCACGCTCCGCATCCGGCGAGCCGAACAGGAAGTTGATGTCGTCGGCGTTGAGGGCGAGGCTGCCGGTGTCGGCGAAGGCGATGCTGGCGAGTTCCGCCTTGCGCTGTTGCAGTTCGAGGATGCGTTCTTCCACCGTATCCACGGCGATCAGCTTGTACACGAACACCGAGCGCTTCTGCCCGATACGGTGCGCGCGGTCGGAGGCCTGCGCCTCCACCGCCGGGTTCCACCACGGATCGTAATGGATGACGGTGTCGGCCGAGGTGAGGTTGAGGCCGCGCCCGCCCGCTTTCAGGGAGATCAGGAACAGCGGCACTTCGCCGGCCTCGAAGGAACGTACCGGTTCGGCGCGGTCGCGGGTGTCGCCGCGCAGCTCGACGAAGGGAATGCCGGCCTCCTGCAGCCGTGGCTTCATCAGGTCGAGCATCGAGGTGAACTGCGAGAACACCAGGATGCGCCGCCCCTCGGGGATCAGTTCGGAGACCATCTCCATCAAATCGTCGAGCTTGGCCGAGGATTCGGTGGCGCGGTTCTGCCCCACTTTCACCAAACGCGGGTCGCAGCAGGCCTGGCGCAGTTTCAGCAGCGCGTCGAGCACGATCACGCGGCTCTGCGCCAGCGTGCGTTCGGCCATCTGCTCGCGCACGGTCTCGTACAGCGTGCCGCGAATCGTCTCGTACAGCTCGCGTTGGTCCGGGGCGAGGGTGATGCGGCGCAGGATGGTGTGCTTGGGCGGCAGTTCGGTCGCCACTTCGGATTTGGTACGGCGCAGGATGAAGGGGGAAATCCGCTGCACCAGCTGCGCGCGGCAGACCGGATCGCCATTCTTTTCGATCGGCGTGCGGAAGCGCTTGGCGAAGCCGCGCCGGTCACCGAGCAGGCCCGGCATCAGGAAGGCGAATTGCGACCATAATTCATCGAGATTGTTCTCGATCGGCGTGCCCGAGAGGCAGAGCTTGTGCGTGGTGTGCAGCTGGCAGACCGCGCGCGTCGCCCGCGCCTCGGGGCTCTTGATCGCCTGGGCCTCGTCGAGTGCCACGATGTGCCAGGAGATGCGCTTCATCTCCTCGATGTCGCGGGTCAGCACCGTATAGGTGGTGACCACCACGTTCACGTCGTCGAGCCGTTCGCGGCGTTCGTGGCGGTCCATGCCGTGCAGCACCGCGACCTTCAGATGCGGCGCGAATTTTATCAGCTCCGCCGACCAGTTGGCGACCAGGCTGGTCGGCACCACGATCAGCGCCGGGGCGGTGAGGCGGCCTTCGGCATGTTCGACGCAGATATGCGCGATGGTTTGCGCGGTCTTGCCCAGGCCCATATCGTCGGCGAGGAAGCCGCCCAGCCCGTGGCTGGCCAGATGTTGTAGCCAGTCCACGCCATATTGCTGATAGGCGCGCAGCTCGGCCTTGAATTCCTCCGGCACCAGCACCGGAATGATTTCCGGCTCGCCGCGGAATTTTTCGACATAGGCCTCGATCGTCGCGGCGTTCTGCCAGGAGGTGGTGAGCACATCCTCCAGCTCCAGCACCGTGGCGGCGGCGCCGACCGGGAGCACCAGCGCCTTCTCGGCGGTGCGGCCGGCGGATTCGATCAGGTCGCCCATCACCGCCAGCAAGCGCTTGATGCGCTCAGCCGGCAGCTTGATCACCCGGCCGTCCTCCATGCTGGTGATGATCTCGCCCTCGACGATCTGCGCCGCGTCGATGCCACCGCGCGCCAGCAGATGTTCGAGGATCGGCAGCAGCGGCTGGCGCACGCCGTCGACCTCGATGCCGAATTCGAGGCTGAAGCTGCCGGTCTCGGCATCCTCCACCTGCACGTCGATATTGCCGACATTGTCGGCCAGCTGCGGGCCGAAATTGGCGTCGATGCTGCTCTGCCAGCCCAGCGCCGTGAGCTCGGGCACGCGCACCGCGACGAAATGGTGCCATTTCGCCGCCGCTTCCTGGCCGCGGAACACCAGCACGCGCTGGCCGCGCGCGGATTTGCCGTCGGCCACGCGCATCTGCACGAAGGCGTCGGGGCGCAGCGCGTCGAGCGCCGCCACCTCGGCGACGGTGTCCCGGCGGATGAAGGCGATCTGCCCGGCGGATTTGACGCGGATGAACTGTGCCTCATCGGCGCCGTCGACGCGCACGCCGCCATAGTCGAAATCCAGCGTGAGCACGTCGATCATGCGCTGCCGGCCGAATTCGTCCGGCGCGTGCAGGCGGCGCAGGCGCAGCACCGGGGTGGCGGGGCGTTCCAGCACGGTGGCGCCGGGTTCCGGCGACTCGGGCATGATCGGCGCGATCACCGCCGCGCGCGGGCGCCGGCCGGTGGGGCGCAGCCGGGTCGGTGGTGGCGGCGTGGTGCGCTCATGCGCCGGAATGATGGTGTCGATCAGCGATTTCGGCGCGGCCTTGCGCAGGTCGGGGAACTTCGCCAGCGCCGCCAGCGCGGTGGCGGCCAGATGCCGGCAGCCGCGCTCGCCACAGCTGCATTCGCGTTCGGCGAAGGAGATCCGGCTGCCCTTTTTCTCCGGGGTGATGCTGGTGGAGCGCCTGGTCCCGTCCATGTCTTCGACAGCGCCGGTGATGGTGTCGCCTTCCAGCTCGACTTCCTTCACGAAGCCGAGGGCGATCACGCTCTGCGCGCGGCGGAGGATGGTCGCATCGAAAATCCGGTCAAAATCTTCAGCGGAATACGGCACCGGCATCGGCTAACCCTTCACTCAAATTGCAACTCCGGGTTTGGCCCGATCCTTTTGGCCTCATCGCTACGCGGGCCAAAGGGTCTAATAGCTTATTCTGCGGAAAAGGGCAGGGGGGAAGTGACGATTTTTGCCGCGCTGTGGCAGGGCTGCTTTGCGTTGAAGGAAAGCGGTCGCTTTTTGGGGCTTGTTGAGATTTAGGGATTCCCCTGGTCACGGCGTTTGTGATTCACGCTTTTCATGGACCGCTTTGCACTGACGGACGCTCAATGGGCGAAAATGGAGCCGCACTGTTTGGGGAAGCCGAGCGACCCTGGGCGGAGTGGCAAGGATAACCGCTTATTTTTGGAGGCTGTTCTGTGGATTGCCCGGACAGGCAGCCCGTGGCGTGACCTGCCGCCGTTTTTTGGCAAGTGGAACACGGTGTTCAAGCGCTACAGCGATTGGGTGAAAGCCGGTGTTTTTCGGAGGCTTTTCGAAGCCGTGTCGGATGATCCCGACATGGAGTACGCCATGGTCGATGCCACCGTCGTGAAGGTCCATCGGCACGGCCAGGGCGCAAAAGGGGGACCCAAAGCCAGGCCATAGGCCGAACCGTCAGTGGTTGGGCGACCAAAATCCTGGCGCTCACCGACGCGTTGGGTAATCTCGTGCACTTCCTCCTGATGCCAGGTCAGCATTACGATACCGTCGGTGTCCCACCGCTCATTCAGGACATCGAATTCGCTGGTCTCATCGCTGACAAGGCCTTCGATATCCATTCAATTGCCGATGAAATGCAAAAACGCGGGGCAAGCATTGTCATCCCGCAGCGCAAAAACCGCGTCGAAAAGCGTCCGATCGACCGCGATATCTACAACTGGCGCCATCTCATCGAAAATTTCTTCGCCAAACTCAAGGAGTTCAAGCGCATCGCCATGCGAAGCGACAAAACAGACCAAAGCTTCAAAGCAATGGTCTATCTCGCCTCAGCCGTCATCAATTCACGATGAATCTCAACAAGCCCTGGAAAAAGCGACGCAAAAACTTCTTTTTATGCTGGGCTATGGGCGTTGTCAGCAACAACGCCCATAGCCCAGCATAGCAAAGTTTTTTTGCTACTTTTTGTTCACAAAAAGTAGTCTTTGCTTCCTCTCGCTCAGCCCCGGTCCCGCTGTGCGGTGCGCAGCAGAAACTCGCGCCCGACCTTCACCAGCGGCTGGCCGTCATAGGCGACGATGTCGGCGGTGGCATAGGTTTCGCTCCAGCGTTCGGGGATGAAGCTGCCGGTGCCGACGATGTCGATCGGCGCGTGCGAATCGGCCATCACGCTGCATTTCTCCACGCCGAAGCCGGAGGAGACGATGAGCCGCACCCGCTCGAACCCCTCCTGGTCCAGCACTTCGCGCATGCGCCAGACGGCGGCGGAGGAGACGCCGGTGCCGATCAGGTAGTTCAGCTCGGCCTGGCTGCGGTAGCGGCGCAGCGCGCCGGGGGCGTGGCGCTCCAGCACTGCGTAGCTCTGCTGCGGATCCAGCCCTTCCATGAAGCGCCCGCCATGCGTGTCCAGCCGCACCGCGATCCGCCCTTCCCGGGCGAGGTCGGCGAAATGCCGGCAGACAGCGAGGCCATCCGTCACCTCGCGGCCGAAATAATCGACCAGCACGGTGAGGTTTTCGCCGGGGAAGGTTTCCACGAACATTTCCGCCGCGCGCAGTGTGGAGCCGGCATAGCCGATCAGCGCGTGCGGCATCGTGCCATAGCCGTGCGTCGCGCCGAAATAATGCGCCGTCCAGTCATTGGCGTTGCCGACAAAGCCTTTGGCGCCCTCGGCCTGGGCCGCGCGGGAGCCGACCGCGGCGGCATAGGCCATGATCTCCTGCATTTCAGCACCGGCGCAGTGCCGCGCCTCCATGGCCAGGAAGGAGGCGTTCGGCAGCGCCATGCACATCTGGAAGGCGTTATGCGCGGCGACGCAGGCGGCACCGATTTTTTGCAGGAAGATCGTCTCGAGATTCGCCAGCGCGGCGAAGCTGCCGGTGATATAAACCACCGGCTCGCCCGCGCCGACCCAGCTGCCTTCGGGATGCACCAGGTCGATCTCGAACGTCTCACCGCGTGCCTTGGCGACCGCTTCCAGCCATTCCACCATCAGCGCCGGCGCGGAAACCACCGGCCGGCGCAGAAACACCGCATAGGTGACGCGCCGGTCGCCGAAGCGGCTGACGATGGCGCGCGTGCGGTTGAAATAGGCGTCCGTGCGCGCGGCGATGTCGGCGTCGTGCAGCGGCGTCGGGGTCATGCGGCGTGCCGCTTCGCCCGCCGCATTTTCAGCTCCTCGGCCAGGAAGAACGCCAGTTCCAGCGCCTGCTCGGCATTCAGCCGCGGATCGCAGAACGTCTCGTAACGGCTGCCGAGATCCTCTTCGGAGAGGCCGCGTGCGCCGCCGACGCATTCGGTCACGTCCCGCCCAGTCATCTCCACATGCGCGCCGCCGGCAACCGTGCCCTCGGCGTCATGGATGGCGAAGAAGTCGCGCAGTTCGGAGACGATGGCATCGAAGCGCCGCGTCTTGATCTTCTGCGCCGTGCTGATGGTGTTGCCGTGCATCGGGTCGCACAGCCAGACCGGGCTGCGCCCAGCCTGCTTCACCGCGCGCAGCAAAGCGGGCAGCCGCGCGCCGACCTTGTCGGCACCCATGCGGGCGATCAGCGTCAGCCGGCCCGGCTCGTCATGCGGGTCCAGCCGGTCCATCAGCCGCAGCAGGTCGTCCACTTCCATGCTGGGGCCGACCTTCATGCCGATCGGGTTCTTGATCCCGCGCATGAATTCCACATGCGCGCCGTCGAGCTGGCGCGTGCGGTCGCCGATCCAGACGAAATGCGCCGAGCAGGCATAGTGATCGCCGGTCGTCGAATCGACGCGGGTAAGCGCCTGTTCGTAGGGCAGCAGCAGGGATTCATGAGAGGTGTAGAAATCGGTCTCGCGGATCTGCGGCGCCGAAATGCTGGTCAGGCCGCAGGCGCCCATGAAGTTCAGCGTCTCGTCGATGCGCCCGGCCAGGTCGCGGTAGCGCTGCACCAGCGGCGAGCGCTGCACGAATTCGAGGTTCCAGCGGTGCACTTCATGCAGGTCCGCGTAGCCGCCTGAGGCGAAGGCGCGCAGCAGGTTGAGCGTGCCGGCGGACTGGAAATAGCCGAATTCCATGCGTGCCGGGTCGGGCAGCCGCGCCTGGGCCGAAAATTCCGGGCCGTTGACGATGTCGCCGCGATAGGAGGGCAGGCTGACGCCGTCGAGCGTCTCGGTGTCGGAGGAGCGGGGCTTGGCGAACTGCCCGGCCATGCGGCCGAGCTTCACCACCGGCACCGCGCCGCCGAAGGTGAGCACGACAGCCATCTGCAGCAGCACGCGGAAGGTGTCGCGGATGACGTTGGCGGTGAAGTCGCCGAAGCTCTCGGCGCAGTCGCCGCCTTGCAGCACGAACGCCTGGCCGGAGGCGGCCAGGCCGAGCTGCGCCTTGAGGCGCCGAGCCTCGCCGGCAAACACCAGCGGCGGGAAGCGCGTCAGCCGCGCCTCCATGGCCGCCAGCTTCGCTTCATCCGGATAGCTCGGCACCTGCCGGATGGGGCAGTTGCGCCAGCTGTCGGGGGTCCAGTCTTCGTTTCCTGTCCGGACCGGGGTCGTGGTATCCATCGTGTCTCCAGAACCTCAAGTTTCAGGCTTTATCGCGCGAAACCGCGCGGAACGCTACTCGGCGGAGGAAACTTCGCCGACAACCCTGGTCTGAGTGCGTAACGTGACGAATTCCTCGGCCGCGGTCGGGTGAATGCCGATGGTGCGGTCGAAATCCGCCTTGGTCGCGCCCGCTTTCATCGCCACGGCCAGGCCTTGCAGGATTTCCGGCGCGTCCTCGCCCAGCATATGCGCCCCGAGGATCTTGTCGGTTTCCTGGTCGACGATCAGCTTCATCAGGGTCTTGCGCGCCCGGCCGGAGATGTTGTGGCGCATCGGCGTGAACCGGGTGAGGAAAATCTTCGCCGGGCCCCGTTGCGCCGCCTCGGCCTCAGTCAGGCCCACGGTGCCGATCGGCGGGATCGAGAACACCGCGGTCGCGACATTCTCCAGGCTCACCGCGCGCGGGTTGTTGCCGAACAGCGTGTCGGCCACGGCATGGCCCTCGGCGGTGGCGACCGGGGTGAGGTTCAGCCGGTCGGTGACATCGCCGATGGCGTAAATATGCGGGACCGAGGTGGCGAGGCTCTGATCCACCAGGATTTCGCCCAGCCGGCCGGTTTCGACGCCGATCTTCTCCAGCCCCAACCCTCTGACGTTGGGCGCGCGGCCGGTGGCGAAGAATACCAGGTCGACCTCGAGCACCGAAAGGTCGGAGAGAGCGAGGTGATACGCCCCGTTCTCTTTCACCACGCTGGTCGGCACCGTATCGGGATGGAGCAGAATGCCATTCGCGCTCATCGCCTCGGCGAGGCCGCCCCGCAGATCCTCGTCGAAGCCGCGCAACGGCAGCGGCTGGCGGTAGACGAGATGCGTCTCGGCGCCGAGCCCGGCGAAGATGCCGGCGAATTCCACGCCGATATAGCCGCTGCCGATGGTGGCGATGCGCTTTGGCATCTCTTTCAGATAGAACGCGTCGTCGGAGATGATGCCGAGCTCCGCGCCCGGGATGTCCAGCCGGGTGGGGTGACCGCCGGTGGCGATGACGATCTTCTCCGCCGTGACGCGCTTACCGCCGACATCGAGCGTGTGCTCGTCGATGAAGGTCGCCCGCGCGTCGAAAATCTTCGCGCCAGCCTGGTCGAGCAGACGCCGGTAGATGCCGTTGAGGCGCAGGATCTCCTTATCCTTGGCGGCGATCAGCGTGGCCCAGTCATGGCCGCGTTTGGCGATGTCCCAGCCGAAGCCGCGCGCGTCATCCGCGCCGGCGCCGTATTCGGCGGCCATGACCATGAATTTTTTCGGCACGCAGCCGATGTTCACGCAGGTCCCGCCCCAGAAACGCTCTTCCGCCACGCCGACGCGGGCGCCATGGCCGGCGGCGATCCGGGCGCAGCGCACGCCCGCCGAGCCGCCGCCAATCACAAACAGATCAAAATCCACGAGATACCTCACAACAGCTTCTGCTCTCATGAAGGCGTGGGCCGGTTACGCGTCAAGGGTGCGGGGCGCAGGTCAAGAAAGCAGCCGCTTTTAAAAAAAGCGGCGCAAAAATTTTTGTTATGCTGGGCCATGGGCTGTGTCACCGACAACGCCCATAGCCCAGAGTAACAAAGTTTTTTTGCTACTTTTTGTTCACAAAAAGTAGTCTTCCCTTTTACTTGTCTATTCGACAACGGCGAGAGAAGGCCTGTGCAGCGCCAAAATGTCCGCGCCGCGCCGCGCCGCGGTTGCCGAGAAAAATTGTGCCAGCGAGACGTTTTTGCCGAGTGCGGGAATTCGGCCCGTGATGACGCCGTCGATCGTCTCCAGCACTGCGGCGGCCGGGCTGGGAAAGGGGAACACCACGCCGTAGCGCGCCGCGCGCACCCGTTCGGCCGGCGCGCCGAGATCGGGGACCATCGGCAGAAAGCCGGCCCGCACGGCCTCTGACAGCGTGTAGGAATAGGTCTCCGGCCAGGCGGAGAGAAACAGAGCGAGCCATCCTTTCGTCGCGGCGAGCAGGGACTTGAGATCCTCCTGCGCGTAGCGGCCGGTGACGGTGACATTGCCGATCGCGGACAGCGCCGTGTCGATATTGGTGTGGCCGATCACGCGGAAATGCAAATGCGGATGCGTCAGCCGGGCGAGCCGGGCGATCTCCTGCAACTGGTGCGAGCCTTTATGCGGGCCGATGGCGCCGAGCAGGACGATTTCGGAAACATTTTTCGCGCGCGGTCGGGTGATCGGGCGCGTGCGGCTTTCGGGGTGGGGCAGGACCTCGATCTTTTGTGCCGGAAATGCACGGGCGAGATGGCGTCTTGCGTCCTCGGAGGGCGTGACGACATGGCGGAACGCGGTGAACAGCGCGCCGAACAGCGTGCGGTGTTCGGCGGGCGTGAGGGTGTTCAGCACGGAATTTTCATGCGCGCCGTCCATGGCCACGCAACGCGCGCAGGTGTCGCTCGAAGTCAGGCCGCAAAAGCGCCCGACCGCGTCGATCATCGTCACGCGCGGGCAGGCGGCGTAGAAATCATGCGCGTAGAACACGCCGTGCCGCGTTCGTGTCCAGGCGCCGAGGCGGGCGATGAGGCCGGCATCGAAGCCCAGCAACTGGTGCACCAGCACATGGCTGGGATCGGCGGCCTCCAGCAGGCGGAACAACGCCTCGGTTTCGTCCGCCATGAAGCGGGCGCGCAGCAACGGCGCGTCGCAGGAGAGTTCCATCATCCCCTCGCCGATCCCGCTTAAGTGCAGCTTGGTGGCGCCGCCATAACCGATCCGCTGCTCGATATCGTCCATGGCTTTCGCCGTGCCGCCGTCGAGATGATTGCCCACCAGCAGGACGAAATGTTGCCGCCGGGCGGCACGTTCGAGACGCAGCCGGTCCAGCCCCCAGCGCAGCCGGCGCAGCCCGTCCTGCCGTTCGAATTCCATGATGACCGGCGTATATTCCGGATAGAGCGCGTTAAGCCGGGGCAGATTTTGCGCCAGCAAAGCGGATTTTTCGGTGGTGAAGGAGATGCTCTCCTTATGTTCCACCAGCACGCCGCCGGCGGCGACGTTGCGGTAGCCGAACCCGGCGGCGCGGGTGCAAAAATCGTTTTCCTCGCCGTAGCCGCGGCCGAAGGCCTCGTCGAACCGGCCGACGCGCGCCAGCAGCTCGGCCTTGATGAACAGGCAGAAGCCATGGCCGGTCGGCGTGTCGGCGTAGGTGCCGGCGCCGCTCACCAGCGCCGCCTGCGCCAGCTCGGCCCAGCCGATATCGGGCAGCTGCGCGCGGCGCAGTTCCACATGCGGGTAGGAAAAGACGGTGGCGTTGTTGGACATGGCTGTGACCGTGCCGATCTCCGCTTCGGCATAGGCGACCCGGTGCAGCTCCTGCAGGGCGCCGGGATAGAGGATCGTGTCGGAATTCAGGAGCAGGATATCGGCGCCGGCGGCGAAGCCGAAGCCCCGATTCACGGTGCGCACGAAGCCGAGATTCGTGGCGTTGGTGAGCACGACGATGTCGGGTCGCGCGGCGTAGCCGGCCAGCATCTCCGCCATTCCGGGCTCGGGCGAGGCGTCGTTGATCAGCAGCAGAAGCGCGTCGCCGCTTTGCGCCAGAACGGACTCGATGCAGTCTCGCGTGATCTCGACGCCGCGATAGACGGGAATGAGAATCACCAGGCGCGGCGGCGGCGGCGCGTTGGCGATCCGCGACACGATGAACCGGTCCTGCTGCCGGGTTTTAAGCAGAAAATCCTGCAGCGCTTGTTGCAGCACCGCGCGCTCGGCATCCGGCAGGGGGGTCGTGGCGCCGTGGCTGGCGAGACGATGCGCAGCGGCGACGGCGGCGGCGCGGCTGGCGAAAAGATACGGTCCGTCGAATAGTTCGGATCCACCAGCCAAATGCAGGCTGATCGTGCAGCTTTGTCGTCCCGGGGGCAAAGGCTTCAGATTTGCGGAGAAGCCGGGCGTGGTACAGCCGGGGAAGCGCCCTCGCACATCCTCCCGCGCATGTTCGCAGCGCATCCACGCCAGCGTTTTTCCGTCGCGCCGGATGTCCAGGCCGAAGCGGCGCGCCGGCGCCTCCGGCGAGATCAGCCAGCCGGAGACGGTTTCGGGCGTGATCGTCTCCAGATGGCCGGCGAGCGTGAGGTGGCACGGCAAGGTGGCGAGCGTGCGGCCCGCCACTTGGACATGAAGCAGGCGCTCAGCCCCGAAACAGCCATCATCCAGTTCGATGACGAAGCGCGCCGGGGTGAAGAGCGGATCGGCCGGCGCCGCTTGCGCGCAGGCGGTGCCGCGTCCGACCGCGCGCCCGTGCTGGTCGATGACGCTGATCTCAGGCGGCGTGAAATCCGCCGCGCGCTCGGTGACCCAGCCGCTGATCGTCGCCGCCTCGAGGGTGCAATACAGGTCGAACCGGCCGGAGCCGGTGATGATGGGCGAGCCCGGCAATTCCTCGCCGTCGGCGTAAACATGCAAATGCTGAGGTGCTGCGCCGAACGCGACCGGGATCCGGAAGGCGAGGGTGGTGCGGCCGAGGCCGAGGCTGGCGAGATCGGGCCGGTGCCGGGAGGCGCGCCCGGTGGTGAGCTGCTCCCCGCCGGACGTCGCGATGGTGATCGTCGCATTGCCGTGGCCGCCCAGGGCCCAGCCGACGACATAGCGCCCCTCCATACCGTCCACATGTCCGCGTAGGCCCATGGCACGCGCTCCACCCGCTCCGATCGGGAAGCGGAGTTTACGAAGGTGAAATGAAATGTTGCTCTTATGGTGGTGTCAGCGTTGCCTCACTAACCCGGCCTCGCTTATGACAGTACTCAAACATGGTAACGATATCAAAACAATATATTCGTTTCGGTGCGGAGGTTACATGTGGCCCTACAGCTATTTGATGAGCGGAAGCGGTGTTGCCGGCGGCCATTATGTCGAACTGCCGGAGACCAAGTTTTTCGATCTTCTGCAAAGGATCCTGGTGTTCGTCGAGGTCGATGAGGCGTGGTATCGCGCCACGTATCACGATGTGGACGAGGCGGTGCGCGCCGGGCGTTTGGCCTCCGCGCGGGAGCATTATGTCACGGCAGGTTATTTCGAAAACCGCTTTCCGCATGCGATTCAGGTCAATGAGTCCTGGTATCTTGCGGAATACCCCGATGTCGCCGAGGCCATCCGTACCGGTCTGGTGAGCTCGGCGACACAGCATTTCGAAAACGACGGCTTCAAGGAGAGAAGGTTGCCGTGGCGGGGCTGGTCGCTGGTGAAAACCGACGACACCCAAGCTTCCCGGTTGAACGATGAAACCAGGACAGGCAAGCGCAGGGGAAGGGTTCGCTTCGTCGTCAAAAAGAAGCCGAAAAACTTTGCGCTTCTGGACCGTGCCAATGGCCGCGCCATAGACACCTGAGACGCAAAAGGTCTTGCAGCTGCTTTCCTTTACTCGGCCAGGCGCATCCAGGCGGGAATTTGCGGGGTCACCGCAGCGCCGCCGGCGTGCAAAGGCTTGTCTAGAGCGTCCAGCCGCAGGGTCGCCAGCGCTTGGGCGCCGGCACTGGAGCGTAGCGTGCCGATCTCCGTGTCGCCGGTCATCACCGGCGTGCCGACCGGCATGGGCGCGCTGAGCGTCACCGGCACCAGACGGCGCTTGATCAGGCCGCGATATTTCGTCCGCGCCGTCAGCTCCTGGCCCATATAGCAGCCTTTGTCCCAGGAGACGCCGCTGAGCTCGTCGAACCCGGCTTCCAGCAGCAGCGTCTTGTCGGGCTCAAGGTCCGGCGGCCCGTTCGGCAGGCCGAGCGCCAGGCGGTACGCGTCGTAGTCGCCGCCGGTGGCGTTGGTGGGCAGGTCATCCGTGCTCAGGCACCGGTAGCCCGCCTCGGGGAGGCGCGGGTCCGGGGCGGTGACCGGGACCGGCGGGGGCATGCCGTTCCAGGCGGCATAGACCCGGACGGAGTCGGATAAGTCGGTCAGGTCCGCATTGGCGCGTAACTTACAGCGTTTCAGCCGGGTCAGGACCGTCCCCAGCGTCTCGCGCGGCACGTCCAGGAGCAGGTGATCGTCCTCGGCCAGGATGAAGAAATCGCTGAGATACCGGCCTTGCGGCGTCAGCAGCGCCGCCCAGACGGCCGTACCCGGCACGACGCGCGCGGCGTCGTTGGAAACGAGCCCGTTGAGGAAGGTCACGCGGTCAGGTCCGGTGACGGAAATCACGCCCCGGTCGGGGAGATATGCAAAATCAACCATGCTGACGAAAGTGGGCGCTTGGCGTGGCGGCTGCAAGCCGTGCTAGACCGCCCGGCAAATGCGAATCCTGTTCATAACATCATCGCGAATTGGCGATGCGGTGATATCCTGCGGCGTCCTGGAGCAATTGCGGCAGAAAAACCCGCAGGCGCGGATCACGGTGGCGTGCGGCGTGGCGGCGGCGGGCGTGTTCGAGCGGCTGCCGGGGCTGGAGCGGCTGATCGTGTTCGACAAGGAACGGTTCGACGCACACTGGCTGCGACTCTGGACCAAGCTGGTCGGCCAGGTGTGGGATATCGCGGTGGATGTGCGCGGGTCCGGCGTGCTGCTGTTCGTGGCGGCGAAGCGGCGCTGGATGCTGCGCGGCGGGCGGCGGCCGGGGCGGCGCTTCGAGCAGCTCGGCGCCGGCATGGGGTTTACGCCGCCGCCGTTGCCGGTGGCCTGGACCGCGCCGGCGGATGAGGCGCGTGCGGCCGCGTTGCTTGGGGAGGGGAAGGTGATCGGCCTCGGCCCGACCGCCAACTGGGACGGAAAAATCTGGCCGCCGGAACGTTTCGTCGCCCTTTTCCAGGATCTGGCGGCGCAGATTCCCGGCGCGCGGGCGGCGGTGTTCGCCGGGCCGGGCGAGGCGGAACAAGCCCGCGCGGCCCCGGTGCTGGCGGCAATTCCCGGCGCCATCGACCTGGTCGGCGCGCTGACGCTGGCGGAGGTGGCTGCCTGCCTGCGACGCTGCACGATTTTCATCGGCAATGATTCCGGACTGATGCATATTTCCGCCGCCGCCGGCACGCCGACGCTCGGCCTGTTCGGTCGCTCCCGCGCCGGCGAATACGCCCCGGCGGGGCTGTGCACCGCCATCGCCGTCGCACCCGGCCCGGCCGGCGAGGCGCCGATGGAGGGGCTGGAGCTGGAAACGGTGATCGACGCCGCCAGGGGCCTGCTCGAGACGCAGAAGAAAGAAGCCGCTTTTTGAAAAAAGCGGCGCAAAAACTTCTTTTATGCTGGGGCAAGGGCGTTGTCCCCGACAACGCCCTTGCCCCAGGTTATCAAAGTTTTTTTGCTACTTTTTGTTCACAAAAAGTAGCCTTTACTAACCTTAAGGGGCAGAAATGAGCTTTGATCTTTTGCTGCGAAACGGCACCGTGGTTCTTCCCTGGGGGGAAGTTCAGGCCGATGTTGGCGTGACGGGCGGGCGCATTGCCGCGATCGGCACCGGGCTCGGCGGGGCGGCGGAGGTTTTTGACGCCGCCAACTTGCACGTGCTGCCGGGGATCATCGACCCGCATGTGCATTTCCGCGATGGCGGGCAGGGCGGGGTTGCCGGTGTCGAGGATATGCGCTCGGGCACGCTGGGCGCGGTGCTGGGCGGGGTGACCGCGGTGTTCGACATGCCCAACACCAACCCGGCCGCGACCGATGCGGCCACGCTGACCGCCAAGCATGACTATATTTCCGGCCATGCCTTCTGCGATGTCGGCATCTATGTCGGCGCGACCAAGGAGAACGCCGACGAACTGGGAGCGCTGGAGGCGTTGCCGGGGGTCTGCGCCGTAAAAGTGTTCGCGGGGTCGTCGACCGGCAATCTGCTGGTTGAGGACGATGCCAGCATCGAGCGTGTGATGCGCAGCGGGCGCCGCCGGATCGCCTTTCATTCCGAGGACGAGTTCCGCCTGCAGGAGCGAAAGCCTCTGTTCAAATCGGGCGATCCGTACAGCAGCCACGCGGTCTGGCGCGATGTGGAATGTGCGTTCCTCGGCACGCGGCGGATCACGGCGCTGGCGCGCAAGACCGGGCGGAAGGGGCATATTCTGCACGTGTCGAGCGCGGAGGAGCTGGATTACCTGAAGGGGCATAAGGACCTGATGAGCGTCGAGGTGCTGCTGAACCATCTCGTGCAATCGGCCCCGGATGTTTACGAGCGGCTCGGCGCCTATGGGGTGATGAACCCGCCGCTGCGCGACGCGCGGCATCTGCAGGCGGCCTGGGCGGCGGTGGCGGACGGCACGGTGGACACGATCGGCTCGGATCACGCGCCGCATTCCCGCGCCGCCAAGGAGAAACCCTGGCCCGATTGCGCCGCCGGGCTGACCGGCGTGCAGACGCTGCTGCCGATGATGTTGACCCAGGTAGCCGCCGGCAGGCTGTCCCTGGCGCGGATGGTGGACCTGATGTCGGCCGGGCCGGCGCGGATCTATGGCGCGGTAGGCAAAGGGCGGATCGCCACTGGCTATGACGCCGATTTCACGGTGGTCGACTTGAGGGCGACGCGGCGGATCGAAAATGCCTGGATCGCCAGCCAATGCGGCTGGACACCGTTCGACGGGGTGGACTGCACCGGCTGGCCGGTGGCGACCATCGTGCGCGGGCAGATCGCGATGCGCGACGGCGCGGTGGGGGGCACGCCCTCGGGACGGGCGGTGACGTTCAGCTAGAGGGAAGCAAGGTAAGCCTACTTTTTGTGAACAAAAAGTAGCAAAAAAACTTTATTACTCTGGGCCATGGGCGTTGTCAGCGACAACGCCCATGGCCCAGCAGAGCAAAAATTTTTGCGCCGCTTTTTTTAAAAAGCGGCCGCTTTCTTCGGCTGCTTCCAGAACCGCAGAATGACGGCCAGCATTACCACTTGCACGGCGCCGACGATGGCGACGCAGCCCGGCCAGCCATATTCGTGCCAGAAGCTGCCGGGCACGAAGCCGCCGAAACTGCCGCCGATATAATAGACCATCACGTAGAGGCCGACGGCGGTGGATTTCGCCGTCTGCGCCACCGTGCTGACGAAGCCGGTGGCCAGGGTTTGCTGCATGAAGATCGCGGAACTGATCAGCAGCAGCCCGAGCTCGATGAGTGCCAGCGGCCGCGCCAGCGTGAGCACGAGCCCGATCATGATCAGTGCTGCGGCGCAGCTCATTATTACGCGCCGGCCGAATTTGTTGCCCAGCCGCGCGGCGATCGGGCTGACCACCACGCCGCCGAGATAGACCACGAAAATGCCGCTCAACGCCGCCGGCCCCAGAGCATAAGGAGCGGCGGCGAGGCGGAAATTGATGTAGGTGAACACCGCCACCAGGCTGAACAGTACGCCGAATCCGACCATATAGGTGGTGAGCAGACGCGGGTTGGAGAGGTGCAGCGGGAAGGATGAAAGTGCCTGGCGAACCCCATAGAGCGGGCGAAAATTTCGCCCCCGGGGGAGCAGAAGGGCGATGGAAACGGTCATCACCAAAGTGAGAAGGGCGATGACGACAAAGGCCGGCCGCCAGCCATATTCGGAGGTCACCAGGCCGGTGATCATTCGGCCGGAGAAGCCGCCGAAAATTGTCCCTGACATATACGTCCCGGCGAGCCGCGCCGTCGCCGGCCCGGACGTCTCGTCGCCGATATAGGCGATGGTGATGGTGAAAATGAACGGCAGAGTCAGGCCTTGGATGAAGCGGCACAATACGAACAGGTCGAAGTTTTGCGCGGCGGCGGCCAGCAGCGTCGGTAGCACCAGCACCAGCCCGGCGCCGCAGATGAATTTTTTCCGTCCGAACCGGTCGGAGATCGCGCCGATGAGCGGCGCCATCGCCGCCGTGGCGATCAGTGGCGCGGTGACGGTGAGGCTGGTGCGCGCCTGAGCGATGTGGAAGGAGGCGGCCAGCACCGGCAGGATCGCCTGGGTGCACCACATGTTCACGAAGGTGGCGAAACCGGCGGCGAAAATGGCGAGGTTGAGAAAAACGATGCGGGTGGTCGGTTGAGGGCCTGTTTCAGAATCTGCGTTCAAAGACGGTGATGACATCGCCGGGTAGCGCCAATGCAAAAAGAGGAGCGCGATACGCGGCAGGGGTACTGCCCGTATCCCGCGTGACTCCCACATAGCTCTCAACGGCCCGGTCAGTGAAGCCTCCGGCGATGGAAACCGCCGTCAAAACAGTCATGTCGGGACGGAATGAATACTGGCCGGGATGGCTGACCTCGCCGAGAATATAGAAGGGCCGGTAGGTGGCGACTTCCACGGCGACGCTGGGCTTGAGGATCAGATGGCTGTCTTGCAGTGCCTGGGCGATGGACGCGGCGAGCTCGCCGGTGCTGCGTCCGGTGGCCCTGACCGGGCCGAGTAGCGGCAGATCGACGCTGCCGCCATCATTGATGGAAAAAACGCCCGAAAGCTGGGACTGGTCGTAAACGCGGATGATCAATGCGTCACCGGGTCCCAGACGATAGGGCCCGGCGGCCTGGCGCGGCAAAGCGGCCAGGTGCGCGCCCGGCGGCGCCAACATGGCGCAACCGCCGAGCCCAGCCAGGCCGACGACAATCCCACGCCGGCGCATTTTCGGTCCCCCTGCCATCGGCGCGAATAATATTGCTAAATCGAATCAAAATAAAACCCTTGATTTAGGCGAGCGAAGAGGAAGGCTACTTTTTGTGAACAAAAAGTAGCAAAAAAACTTTGTTAATCTGGGCCTGGGGCGTTGTCGGTGCCAACGCCCATGGCCCAGTCAAACGAGCGATTGCGGCGCGGCGGAGGCTGGCGTACGGACCAAAAGCATGGACGACCGCAAAACCCTCATTGCCGCCGCGCAAAAAATGGCAGCACTCGGCCTGGCGCAAGGCACATCGGGCAATCTCAGCCTGCGCACGGCGGAGGGCATTCTTATCACCCCTTCGGCCGTGCCCTATGACGTGCTGACGCCGGAGATGATCCCGCTGCTGCTGACCAGCGGCAATTACGGCGCGTATCGTGGCCGCTACCGCCCCTCCTCGGAATGGCGCTTTCATCTGGACGTTCTGGCCGCCCGACCGGAGCTGGGAGCGGTGGTGCACCACCACGCGCCCTATACCACCGCCCTCTCCATGGCGCGCAAGGAAATCCCGGCCTGCCATTACATGATCGCGCGGTTCGGCGTCGCGCCGGTGCGCTGCGCTCCTTATGCGCTGTTCGGCACGGCGGAACTCTCCGCCCATGTGCTCACGGCGCTGCAGGGCCGCACCGCCTGCCTGATGGCCAATCACGGCGGGCTGGCGGTGGGCAAGAACATCGAAACGGCGCTGGCGGCGGCGAACGAGCTGGAGGCGCTGGCGCAGCAATACGTGCTGTCCCTGGCGGCGGGCGGCCCGGTGCTGCTGAGCGAGGCGGAGGTACAGGAGGCGCTGACGCAATTTGGCGCCGTGTATGGACCGAACACGCCGAGAAGCGAGGATTAGGGAAAGTGAAGGGAAGGCTACTTTTTGTGAACAAAAAGTAGCAAAAAACTTTATGAATCTGGGCCATGGGCTTTGTCGGCGACAACGCCCATGGCCCAGCATAACAAAAATTTTTGCGCCGCTTTTTTTAAAAAGCGGCCGCTTTCTTAGCGCTCAAAAAATCAGCCCCTTGCGCAGCATGCCGTGCACGCCTTTCTCGCCGTTCACCGTCTGCGTGACGTGGAAATCGACGGCCAGTGAGCAGGTTTTATAGGCTTCTACTGCGGTCAGGTCGCTGCGGGTGCAGATGAAGGCGATCATTTCGCGCAGGGCGATGCGCATCGCCTCGTCGAGATCCTCGTGCATGCCCATGCTGATGTAATGCGTCGGCGTTTCCGCACGCGGGTAGAGGAAGGATTTCAGGCCCGGATCCGTGTGCTGGTGCAGAATGAAGGTGAAGGTGCCGTTCAGGCACATCTCCAGCGCGGTAACGCACACCTCGCCGTCGCCCTGCATGCCGTGGCCGTCGCCGGCGAAAAAATGCGCGCCGGGGACGAAGACGGGCAGGAACAGGGTGCTGCCCGCGACCAGTTCCTTGTTGTCGATGTTGCCGCCGAAGCTCCGCGGTTCCTTGCTGGAGAGCGCGCCGAGATGCGGGGCGGGCGCCACGCCCATCACGCCGAAGAACGGCGAGAGCGGCAGGACAGGACCCCAGGGGAGCGTGGCGGTGCGGGCTTCGCGGTCCACGCCGATATAGGAGACGTCGCGGTGCTGGTATTCCTCCGGCAGCGTGCCTTTCATAGGCAACACTGCGGTCCAGCCCCAGTCAGCTCCTGGCTCCACCGCGCCGATCCGCACTTCCAGCATGTCGCCCGGCATGGCGCCGGTGATGGCGATCGGTCCGGTGAGGAGATGCGGGCCAACGGAAGGCAGTTTTGCGTCCTGGATTGCGCGCAGGGCGGCAGGCACCTCAAAGGGCACCTGCGACAGATCCAGTGAGACGCCGCAGACGGTTTCCACCGTCACCGTGTCGCCGGACGTGATGGTGAGAACGGGCGGAATGGCGGCATCGAAACTGCCGAAGCTGACGGTTTGCGGCGATGCCGGCAGGTGATGCGTGGTCATTGTGGAACTCCCGGATGAGGCTCGGCCTAGAGCATGATTACTTTAAACCAATCATGCTCTAGGCCGGTTATCTCAGATAGAGGAAAGCGGCCGCTTTTTGAAAAAAGCGGCGCAAAAACTTTTTTTATGCTGGGCCATAGGCGTTGTCGGCGCCAACGCCCATAGCCCAGATTAACAAAGTTTTTTTGCTACTTTTTGTTCACAAAAAGTAGCCTTTCTCTTTCCTAAAAAGCGGCCTTGCCTAGGCCGAAACCGTAGTTTACCTCGACGGCAAACCACAGGAGCACGCCCATGTCAGCCATCGCCGATATTACCGCCCGCGAAATCCTGGACAGCCGCGGCAATCCCACCGTTGAAGTCGATGTCTTGCTGGAATCCGGCGCTTTCGGCCGGGCCGCGGTGCCCTCCGGCGCTTCGACCGGCGCGCATGAGGCTGTGGAGCTGCGCGATGGCGACAAATCCCGCTATGGCGGCAAGGGCGTGCGCAACGCCATCGCCGGGGTGGAGACTGAGATTCTCGATGCGATCGGCGGCATGGATGCCGAGCAGCAGATCGCCATCGACAACATCATGATCGACCTGGACGGCACGCCCAACAAGTCGCGCCTCGGCGCCAATGCCATTCTCGGCGTCTCCCTGGCGCTGGCCAAGGCGGCGGCGGAGGATAACGGCATGCCGCTGTACCGCTATATCGGCGGCGTCGGCGCCCGCACCCTGCCGGTGCCGATGATGAACATCGTCAATGGCGGCAAGCATGCCGACAACCCGATCGACATCCAGGAATTCATGGTGCAGCCGGTCGGCGCCGCTTCGTTTGCCGAGGCCGTGCGCATCGGCGCGGAAATTTTCCACACGCTGAAAAAGGCGCTCTCCGAGGCTGGCCATCAGACCAATGTGGGCGATGAGGGCGGCTTTGCCCCGGCGCTGAAATCGGCCGACGAGGCGCTGGGCTTCATCACCAAGGCCTGCGAGCGCGCCGGCTACAAGCCCGGCGAGGACGTGACCTTCGCCCTGGACTGCGCGGCCACGGAATTCTTCTCCAATGGCACCTACAACCTCGAAGGCGAGGGACGGAAATTCGACGCGGCCGGCATGGTGGACTACCTGGCTGACCTTGCCGCCCGTTACCCGATCGCCTCGATCGAGGATGGCTGCTCGGAAGACGACTGGGAGGGCTGGAAACTGCTCACCGACCGGCTGGGCGCAAAATTGCAGCTGGTGGGGGATGATCTGTTCGTCACCAACCCGGTGCGGTTGCGCCGCGGCATCGAGGCCGGCACCGGCAATTCCATCCTGGTGAAGGTGAACCAGATCGGCACGCTGACCGAGACGCTGGAGACCGTGGATATCGCGCATCGCGCCGGCTACACCGTCGTGATGTCGCACCGCTCGGGCGAGACCGAGGACGCCACCATCGCCGATCTCGCGGTCGCGACCAATTGCGGGCAGCTCAAGACCGGTTCGCTGGCGCGTTCCGACCGTACCGCTAAATACAATCAGCTGATGCGCATCGAGGCCGAGCTGGGGCCGGTGGCGCGCTACGCCGGGCGGACGATTCTGCGCCGCTGAGCAGAGAAGAAAGAAAGGCTACTTTTTGTGAACAAAAAGTAGCAAAAAAACTTTATTATGCTGGGGCATGGGCGTTGTCGTGGACAATGCCCATGCCCCAGCATAGCAAAAGTTTTTGCGCCGCTTTTTTCAAAAAGCGGCCACTTCCTTGCTTGCCATTCGCGACGCGGATTTTCCTGAAGGGAAATCCGCATTGCGGTGCACCGCAAAAACCCGGTAGACTAGGAGTCGTGGTGGGGCTGCGATTCGGACACCAGAACTAGAGTCGTCTCCCCGCTTTCGTCGCTATTCTGGACAAGGAGACTCCCATGTCGAGCCTCGCCCTCTCCTATGACACGCCCACTGCCGCCAATCCGCTCGACCTGGTCGAGCAGGTGATTTCCGCCAATGACTGGGTTTTCGATCGCCGCTCGGACTCCGACATGGCGGCCGAGGCGCCCGGCAAATGGTGCGATTACGGCCTCTATTTCTGCTGGTCGAGCGAGATTTCGGTGATGCATTTCTCCTGCGCCTTCGACCTCAAGGCCCCGGAGAAACGGCGTTCGGCCTTGTATGAGCTGCTGGCCAAGGCGAATGAAAAGCTCTGGATCGGGCATTTCGGCATGGATGAGGACACCGGCATGCCGATCTATCGGCATTCGGTGCTGCTGCGCGGCACGCCCAGCGCCTCGGCTGAGTCGATCGAGGATCTGGTCGACATCGCGCTGACCGAATGCGAGCGCTTCTTCCCGGCTTTCCAGTTCGTGCTCTGGGGCGGCAAGTCGCCGGCCGAGGCGCTGGAGGCGGCGATGCTGGAGTGTGTCGGCGAAGCGTGACATATCGTATGTCATGACGACACGCCTTCCTTCTCTTCTTCTCGTCGGCGGTGGCCGGATGGGCAGCGCCATGCTCGCCGGCTGGCGCGAACAAGGTTTGACGGCCGCGGTAGTGGTCGATCCATCCCCCGGCGCTGCGGCGCTCGCGGGTGACGGCGTCACCGTCGTCGCGTCGGCGGCGGACATTCCCGCCGGCTTCGTGCCCGAGGCGGTGGTCCTCGCGGTCAAGCCGCAAATGGCGGCGGAGGCGTTGCCGGCTTATGCCCGCTTCGCCGGCCATGCGGTATTCATTTCCATCATGGCGGGCAAGACGATCCATGCGGTTGGCGCCATGCTGGGCGTCAAGGCGGCGGTGGTGCGCGCCATGCCGAACACCCCGGCTTCGGTGCGTCAGGGCATCACCGTGGCGGTGCGCAGCGCCCATGTCTCGGCGCGCCAGACGGAGCTGGCGCAGGACCTGCTGGCGGCCACCGGCGCGTTTGCCTGGGTTGAGGACGAAAATCTGCTCGACCCGGTGACGGCGATCTCCGGCGGTGGCCCTGCCTATGTGTTTTTGCTCACGGAATTGCTGGAGCAGGCCGGGCTTGACCAGGGCTTGCCGCCCGCTCTGGCGCGTCAGATGGCGCGCCAGACGGTGATCGGCTCTGCCGCCTTGCTGGCGGCGTCGGACGAGGAGGCCGCCAATCTGCGCATTGCCGTGACCTCGCCCAAGGGCACCACCGAGCGCGCGCTGGCAGTGTTGCGCGCCGATGACGCCTGGCCGAAAACTTTCCGTGAGGCCATCCAGGCGGCCACGGAACGCTCTCGTGAACTCTCAGGTTAATGGACAGATGACAAGCCGGTTGCTAAACCGCGCCGACTCAAAATTCTCCTGACTAACCGAAAGCCCACTTCATGAAGATTGTAGCCTGCAACAGCAACCGCCCGCTGGCTGAGGCTGTGGCCGCCGGTTTGAACCTCCCCCTGGCCCGTGCCTCGGTGCGGCGCTTCGCCGACATGGAGGTTTTCGTTGAAATCCATGAAAATGTGCGCGGCGAGGACGTGTTCGTCATCCAGTCCACCTCGTACCCGACCAACGACAATCTCATGGAGCTGCTGATCACCCTGGACGCGCTGCGCCGTGGCTCAGCCCGCCGCATCACGCCGGTGATCCCGTATTTCGGTTACGCCAGGCAGGACCGCAAATCCGGCCCGCGCACGCCGATTTCCGCCAAGCTGGTCGCCAACCTGATCACCGAGGCCGGCGCCAACCGCGTGCTGACCATGGATCTGCATGCCGGCCAGATCCAGGGCTTCTTCGACATCCCCGTCGATAACCTGCCGGCCGCGCCGCTCTTCTCGCGCGACATCGAAGAACGTTTCGCCGGCCGCAACATCATGATCGTCAGCCCGGATGTGGGCGGCGTGCTGCGCGCGCGCATCATCGCCCGCCGGCTCAACGCCGACCTCGCCATCATCGACAAGCGCCGCGAGCGCGCCGGTGTCTCCGAGGTGATGAACATCATCGGCGAGGTCGAGGGGCGGGACTGCATCATCGTCGACGACATCGTCGATTCCGGCGGGACGCTGTGCAACGCGGCGGAAGCGCTGCTGGCCGATGGCGCGCGCTCGGTGAGCGTCTATGTCAGCCATGGCGTGCTCTCCGGCGGCGCCGTGGCGCGCATCGCCGCGTCGCCGATCGAGATGCTGACCATCACCGATTCCATCGCCGCGACCGAAGCGGTGCGGCTGGCCCATAACGTACGCCAACTCTCCATCGCGCCCCTCCTGGCCGAGGCGATGCGCCGCATTTCCACGGAAAGTTCCGTCAGCTCGCTGTTCGATTGAAGAAAGCAGCCGCTTTTTGAAAAAAGCGGCGCAAAAACTTCTTTTATGCTGGGCCATGGGCGTTGTCGCGGACATCGCCCATGGCCCAGATTATAGAAGTTTTTTTGCTTCCTTTTGTTCACAAAAAGAAGTCTTCCCCTTGGCTTGCCTGAGCGATACTGCTTGAAATCGCCCTAAGAATTTTTCGTCACAGGGGACTGAAATGAAACTCTTCTATTCGCCGAACGCCTGCTCGATGGGTATTCATCTGCTGCTGGAGGAGATCGGCGAACCGTATCAGTCGGAAAAAGTCAATTTCGCGACCGGCGCGCAATACCAGGCGCCGTTTGTCGAGATCAACCCGAAATCCAAGGTCCCGGTGCTGCAGCGTGACGATGGCAGCTACCTGACCGAGTTCCCCGCGATCGCTTTCTATCTCGCGCGCGCCAAGCCGGCGGCCGGCCTGCTGCCGCAGGGCCTGGAGGCCGAGGTGCGTGCGCTGGAACTGCTCGACTACCTGATCGCCACCGTCCATATGCGCGGCTTTACGCGCATCTTCCGTCCCGCTTCGTTTGCGCCCGGCGCCCCGGATGAGGAGTGGGTGAAGCAGGTCGGACGCGACACGATTGCCAAAGGCTTCGAACTTCTCGCACCGGTGTTGGGGGACCAGGAGTACATCCTGGGAACATTCTCCATTGTCGAGGGGGCGTTGTTCTTCCTGGAATACTGGGCGCGCAACCGTGCGAAAATTTCCCTGCCGCAAAATTTCGAGGCGCATCTCGACCGTCTGCTGGCCCGCCCGGCGACGATACGGATGCTCAAGGCCGAGGGGCTGGTCTAGAGCATGCCGTTGCCCAGCACGCCCTTCTGGTACCTCCGGCACGGCGAGACGGATTACAATGCCAAGGGGTGGAGCCAAGGCGCGATCGAAATGCCGCTGAACGCCAACGGCCAGGCCCAGGCGGAGGCGGCAGCACCCATGCTGGTGGGGCAGGGGATTAGCGCCATCGTCTCCTCGCCGATGCTGCGCACGCGCCAGACCACGGAAATCGTCAACCAGGTGCTGAACCTGCCGGTGAGCTATGAGGCGGATCTGCGCGAGGTGGTGTTCGGCGGCATGGAAGGCAAGCCGCTGCAGCCCTGGTTCACCGAATGGATGGAAGGCCGCGCCACGCCCGAGGGCGCGGAAAGCTTTGCCGCGCTGACGGCGCGCGCCGAGGCCGCGATGAGCCGGGTGCTGGCCCTGAAGGGGCCGCTCCTGATCGTCGCGCATGGCGGAATTTTCCGCGCCATCCGCGACCTGATGGGCCTGACCAAAGAAGGGCTGACGCCAAACGGCGTACCGCTGTTCTGCCAGCCAACCCTGACGGGGTGGAAAATTTCTACGCCCTGAAGGTTAGAAGAAAGTAGCCGCTTTTTAAAAAAAGCGGCGCAAAAATTTTTGGCTATGCTGGGCCATGGGCGTTGTCGCTGACAACGCCCATGGCCCAGCATAGCCAAAAATTTTTGCTACTTTTTGTTCACAAAAAGTAGCCTTCTCTTTTCCTCTAATCTAGCGTTAGCGTGATGCCGACCGGCACGTGATCTGACGGCTGCTCCCAATCCCGGGCTTCTTTGAGGATTTTGTAGCCTTTTAGGCCGCTGACCAGATCTTTCGTTACCCAGACATGATCGAGCCGGCGGCCGCGATTGGACGCCGCCCAGTCGCGATTGCGATAGGACCACCAGGTGTAGAGTTTCTGATCGGCCGGCACGAAATGCCGCACGGCGTCGACAAAGCCCTGCGCCATCCAGGCGTTCAGCCCTTCCGTCTCGGGCGGCGTATGGCTGACGATGCCGAGCAGTTGTTTGTGGCTCCACACGTCATGTTCCAGCGGCGCGATGTTGAGATCGCCGACCAGCACCGCGCGCGACGGCGGATAGGCGGCGAAATGCGCGCGCGCCTCTTCGATGAAGTCGAGCTTATGGACGAATTTCGGGTTCTGTTCGCGATCCGGAATGTCGCCGCCGGCAGGGACATAGAAATTATGCACGGTGAGCGGGGCGCCATTCGCCGTGACTTGTGCCGCGAGATGCCGGCAATCATTCTTCTCACACCAGTCGGGCGTGTCGTCCACCACGGTGAGAGGAAAACACGACAGTATGGCGACGCCGTTATAGCCCTTCATGCCGCGCTTCAGCACGTGCGGAAACCCGATGGCGCCGGCAATGGATTCCGGAAACAGCTCGTCCGGAACCTTGGTTTCCTGTAGACAGATGATGTCGGGCTTGAGCCCGTCCATCAGATGATGCAGCAGGCCCTGCCGCAGGCGTAGCGAATTGATGTTCCAGGTGGCGATGGTGATTTGCATGGCGCCATTCCTAGAGCATGATCGCAAGGATAAGCGAAGGGGAAGGCTACTTTTTGTGAACAAAAAGTAGCAAAAAACTTTGTTATGCTGGGTTATGGGCGGTGTCAGCGACAACGCCCATGACCTAGCATAACAAAGTTTTTGCGCCGCTTTTTTTAAAAAGCGGCTACTTTCTTCTACCCGCCCGAACTGATCGGCGTGCTGCCGTTACCGTATTCGAACAGCGAGTCCGGATAGGGGCCGCCGGGCTTCACGTTATACAGGCTGACGCGGGTTTGCCTTCCTTGGGCATCGTTCACCACCCATTGCCGCAGTTCCAGCGGGTTGGTGCTGAACACCAGCGTCAGGCTGCCGGCGGCGGCTTTGCCTTTGCGGATCACGGTTATGTCATCCTCGCCGGGCTGCTGCTGGATATTGGTGATGACCACGTTGCCTGAGGTGAGGTCGACATGCCGGGCGAGCAGGATGCCGAGCGGCGTGCTCTCGAGCGGAATATTGGTGGTCTGATCGAGCTGTGGATCGTGATAGACGAGCAATCCGAATCCCGCCACGAGCAGTTGCTTGTCGGGCGGGTCGTATTCGAAGCGCATTTTTTCCGGACGCTGCAGCCAGGCTTTGCCGGTGCGCGTGGAACCATCAGAGGCGACCTGCAGAAAATTTGCGGTCAGGCCTTTCTGGTCGTTGAGATAGGTCTCGACCTGCGCGACCAGCGCCTGATCGGCGGCGGTCAGGGTCAAGGGCTGTGGCGTGGTTTGCGCCACTGCTGGCACCCCCCACGATAATGCGCACACCACAGCCGCCGCGCCCAGGGCGCGGCGAAGCGTGTTAGAAATGTTAGCTCGCGGCGCGGCGGCTGGCCGCTTCGGTTTTGTTGGCGCTGAGAGCATCATTCATAATATGGCGGGTTTCGCGCAGGAAAGCAGCCCCCTTTACAGTGCGCTGAACCAGCACGCTGCGGCGATCCGCCGGGTCGACCTTGCGACGCACGAAATCGAGTTCGGTAAGACGGTCCAGAGCGCGGGTGATGGCCGGCTTGGAGACGTTCAGATCCTGCGCGAGGCCGCGCACCGTGTGGCCGCCTTCGTTCAGATAGCAAGTGAGAAACACACCGAGCTGGCGGGCGGATAGATCAACCCCGTCGCGGCGCACCAGAGAGACGACCGTGTCGCGAAGAACGCCGACAAGCTGATCCGATGAAAGTTGCGCTGCCATAGTCTATAATCCTTAAGTCGTAGAAAACGGAACATTGTCTCAAGCAAACTCAATTCGCCCTCGACACGGATAACAATTGATTCGTGTCCGATTCGATAAGCCCGACGCCCCGATCATACATAAAAACGAATGAATGATTTGCGGAAGTAATGGTGCGTAGAAACTGATCGCAACGTTGAAGAGGATGAACCGCCTTTACCTAAGAAACAACAAGGTCCTGGTAGTTATTCGCCTCGGCCGCGCCGCACAAGCCGTTGAAACATGAAAACATTGCAACTCGGAGTAACATTACGGATGCAATTCGCTTCAAGCTATGCTTGGCGCGCAGCCGCGCTTTGCGTTTCGATCGCAGCGAGGAGCGCGCGCAGGGCTTGCGCTTCGCCACCTTCGGGTCGTCCGGGGCGGTTGGAATCGTTCCAGGCATAGACATCGATATGCGCCCAGGAGATGTTTTTGCCGACGAAACGTTTGAGAAACAAGGCGGCGACGATGGCGCCGGCCATTGGTTTGCTGGCGACGGTGTTGAGATCGGCGACCGGGCTGTCAATCCAGCTGTCGTAACCAGTGAACAAGGGCAGGCGCCAGAGCGGGTCGTGGACCGTTTCACCTGCGGTTAGAATCATTGCGGATAATTCATCATTAGTACAGAAAAAAGCCGGAAGGTCAGGGCCGAGCGCGACCCGCGCGGCGCCGGTTAATGTCGCAGCATCTATTAGCCAATCTGGATTTTCTATGGAAGCTTCAGCGAGAAGATCGCACAAGACCAGCCGTCCTTCGGCGTCGGTATTGCCGACTTCCACGGTGAGTCCGGCCTGGGTGGTCAGCACGTCGGAGGGACGCATGGCGCGGCCCGAGATGCTGTTCTCGACGCAGCCGAGGCGCAGCGCGAGGCGCACCGGCAGGTCGAGCGCCATCACCGCCTGAGCGAGGCCAAGCATGATCGCGGCGCCACCCATGTCCTTTTTCATGCGCAACATTCCGGCGCTGGGTTTGAGGTCATAGCCGCCGGTATCGAAACAGACGCCTTTGCCGCAGAGCGAGATCAGCGGCGCATCCGCGCCGGCCCCGGAACCTTGCCATTCCACCAGCACGGCTTCAGGCGGGCGATCGGAGCCGGCGCCGACCGCTGCCATGGCGGGGAAACGTTTTTGCAGGGCGGCGCCTTGGATCCGTGTCGTCTTCGCGCCGAAGCACGCGGCCACCGCGGCCGCCGCATCGGCGAGCTCGCGCGGGCCGAGCAGGTTGGGCGGGGTGTTGATGAGATCGCGGGCCAGGCAGATCGCCTCGGCGATCGCCACGGTGCGCGGCGTGGCCGCCGCCAGCTGCGCGACGGGCTTTTTTTCAGCCCTAAGCCGGTCGAACCGGTAGGCGCCGAGCAGGAAGCCGAGTGCTGCTTCGTCTTCGCTATAATCGCCCGGCTGCGGCATCCACCGATAGGCGGCGGGGAGGGACGTGGCGGCGCTGCCGAAACCGTGAAGTGCTGGCCCGTCGCCAAGGCCGAGCACCGCCCCGGCCGGGGTCGCGTCCGCCGCGGGCAGCAGCACGATGCTGCCCGCGGCGCCCGAAAAATTGTTCAGTCGGAGCAGCGCCGCATGCGCGGCGGGCAGGTGGCCCAGCAAGATTTCGACGCCGCCGGGGCGCACCGCGTGCAAAGGCAGGGCGTCAGCCTTGTTGCTGTCGTCCTGCGTCGCCAAACCTGCCAAATACCGCGCCATGCCCGCCTCCTGATTTGCCGGGCGGATATATCAGATGGCGCGGCGCAAAAGTCTAATGCAGGCGCTCGATACCGATCGCCGCGACGCGGCCTTCGCGTTGCTGGAGCGCAAAACGCACGCGCTCACCCTCATTCAGCTTGCGCAGACCAGCGTGCTGCACGGCGCTGATATGCACGAAAATATCGTCACCGCCGGCGTCGGGGGCGATGAATCCATAACCCTTGCCGGGATTGAACCATTTCACGATGCCGGTGAGCGGTTTTTCTTGCCTTACGTTGTCGTCTTGAGTCGTTTCCATGTCGACACCTTTCATACCGGGTTGGTCCCGGGCGCGGGTCATTCTTCACGCCGGTCGTTTCCGCCGACGGCGGTAATTAAACGCAACAGGCGGCAAACATCAATTGTAAACATGTGTTGCATTGCAGCAGATGTTTGGCGCTTCGCGGCGGCTGATGTTCCCGCCACAACGCGTTTTTCGAAAACGAAAAAACCGCTTTGCGCCGGGCTATGGCGCGAAAGCGGTTTTGGTAGGAAAGAGGCCGCTTTTTAAAAAAAGCGGCGCAAAAATTTTTTGCTATGCTGGGCCGGTGGCAGCGAAACCAGCACGGCCAAAAGGAGCAGAAAACTACTTTTTGTTCACAAAAAGTAGCCTTCCTTGCTTCCTTTAAGCGGCGTCTTCCCGTCTGTCGCGCACGCGGACATAGGCGATCCCCGCATGCTCTTCGCAATAGGGTTTGCCGGTTGCCGCGGCGGCATTGCAGAAGTGGAAGCTCGACTTGCCCGGCTCGCCGATCGGCCAGCAGCACGGTGTGGCGCGCTGGCTGGATTTCGGCGCCGGCATGATCGCCCGCAAGCTCGGCGCGGGGCTGCCGATCGAGGCCGAGAGCGGCGGCAAGGTCGGGCCCTGGGCGCGCTTGGGCGCACTCGGCCGCGTTGCGGTCTGGCCTTCCGTACGGCGGATCGGCGAGGGACGCGGTGGCAGATTCAGGCGATGTGCTTTGCCGACCACGGCGTTTTTGGAAATGTTCAGGCGGCGCCCGATTTCCGCGGTCGACAAGCCTTCGGCCCAAAGCGTCCGTAATTTGGCAATAGCCTCTTCCGTCCACTCCATGTTGTGGCCCTCCTCAAATCATCTACAAGATAAAGTATAAGGAGGCAGGTCCGCCCGCAATATCTAGAGGGCAGGGAACGAGTCGTTTTCTGTGGAAAACTAGAATTAACTGGAGGTTGTGAGGCCGGCGGGGCTTATTTGACCGTCTCGCCGGGAAAAGCCCCCCAAAAATCCGCGCGCGCCAGATAGCCCGAGTCGTGCGCGGTGGAAACGCGGCAGAAATCGCTGTCCGAGTCGCAGGTCAGCAGCGCGCCGCCGACCCCCTGGTCGAGATAGGCGACGATGCCCGCATCGGCATTGGGGCCGCTGCGCAAGGCCGCCTGGGGGGCGGTGACGATGAAAGTGCGGCGCGCCCGGATGGTCGCTTCATGCACCCAGCCGGTGCCGCCATCCGGCGCCAGCACCTGGCGCCACACATCGAATTCGCTGATCACTTCCACCGGCAGGTCCGCGCGCTCGTAAACCCAGGCGACCGGATACTGGAAGCCGGGGCCGGCGCGGAAATTCACCTCGTCGGAGCGCAGCGAGACGAAGCGCGGCACCGGCAGTTTCGTCGAGACGCCGATCGCCGGACCGGGGCCGTTGCCTTGCGGCGCGGCGGTCCAGCCGCAGAGCAGCAACAGGCCGAGCGCGCCGGTTCTTAGCCGCAGACGGAGCATGCAGGGTCCTTTCGCAGGCGGATTTTGCGGAATTCCATGCGCAGCGCGTCCCAGACCAGCAGCCAGCCGGACATCGACGTGCCGATGCCGCAGATCTCCTTCAGCACTTCGGTCGCTTGCAGTGTGCCCATCACGCCGGTCACGGAGCCGAGCACCCCGGCCTCCGAGCAGCTTGGCACCAGCCCTTCCGGTGGCGGTTCGGGATAGAGGCAGCGATAGCAGGGACCTTCCGGGTCGGCATGCGGCTTGAAGGTGGAAAGCTGCCCCTCGAAGCGCAGCACCGCGGCGCTGATCAGCGTGCGCCGGGCCGCGACGCAGGCATCGGCGACCAGGAAGCGCGTGGTGAAATTGTCGGTCCCGTCGCAGATGATGTCATAAGCGCCCACCAGCGCCGCGACATTGCCGGCATCGAGCCGCTGATTGTGGGTTTCGATGCTGACCAGCGGGTTGATGCGCCGCATCGCCTCCGCCATCGAGGCGACTTTGGGGGTGCCGACGCGGTCGGTGCTGTGGGCGATCTGCCGTTGCAGGTTGGACAGCTCCAGCACGTCGTCATCGAGCAGGCCGATGGTGCCGACACCGGCCGCCGCCAGATACAGGCCGAGCGGCGAGCCCAGCCCGCCGGCGCCGACGATCAGCACTTTGGCCGCCCGCAGCTTCGCCTGGCCGGTGCCGCCGACATCGGCGAGCAGAATATGCCGCGCATAGCGCTGGATTTCTTCTTCCGAAAAGTTCAAACTCATCGCGCCCTTATAGGATGCGATGTGGGCCTGGCCAATTGCCGGGGCGCGCGGGGCAGGGCGGAAAATCGCTTTCCGCGGCGTCACACGCGGTTTTGCTTCTCATCCCACTTCACGCGCTGTATCAATCTGGTAATAGAACGCAGCTAGAGGGGCGCGCATCGTTTTCCGGGTGGAACCCGGTGGAGCTAAGGTTTTCATAATATGAAGCTTATCAACGCCATCCGGATGGGCGGCACAGAAATTTTGCCGCTGGTCGAAGGAGGCAAGGGTGTCGCGGTTTCCAGCGGGATCACCTGCGGCCATTGGGCGGCCTGCGGTGGCGCGGGCACGTTTTCGGCCGTGAACGCCGACAGCTACGACGTGCAGGGACAGCTGATCACGCAACTCTATCATGGCCGCACCCGCCGCGACCGCCATGAGGAACTGATCGCCTATGCGATCGAGGGCGGCGTGGCCCAGGCCCAGCACGCTTACGACATCTCCGGCGGCAAGGGCCGCATCCACGCCAACATCCTCTGGGAGATGGGCGGGGCGGAGCGGGTGATCACCGGCATTCTGGAGCGCACCAAGGGGCTGGTGAACGGCATCACCTGCGGCGCCGGCATGCCCTATCGCCTGGCTGAGATCGCCGCCAAGTTCAACGTGCATTATTACCCTATTGTCTCTTCCGGCCGCGCCTTCTCGGCGCTGTGGAAGCGCGCCTATTTCAAGGTGGCGCATCTGCTGGGCGGCGTGGTGTATGAAGACCCCTGGCTGGCCGGCGGGCATAACGGCCTCTCCAACAGCGAAGACCCGACGCGGCCGGAAGATCCGTTTCCGCGCGTGCTGGCGTTGCGCAAGATCATGCGCGAATTCGGTTTGGGCGAAACCCCGATCATCATGGCCGGCGGCGTCTGGGCGCTGGAGGAGTGGGAGGACTGGATCGACAACCCCGATCTCGGCCCCGTGGCCTTCCAGTTCGGCACGCGTCCGCTGCTGACCCGGGAAAGCCCGATTCCGGCGAGCTGGAAGGAACGGCTGCGCACGCTGAAGCCGGGCGATGTGTTCCTCAACCGCTTCTCGCCGACCGGCTTCTATTCCTCGGCGGTGAACAACGATTTCATCCAGGAACTGCGCGCCCGCAACGAACGTCAGGTGGCCTACACGCCGGAACCGGTGGGCGAGCATCTGGTGGAATACGGCGTCGGCGCCCGCAAGCGCTCGGTCTATCTCACCGCGCCGGATTATGCCCGGGTCAAGGACTGGGAGGATGCCGGCTTCACCGAGGCGCTGCGCACCCCGGATTCCACGCTGATTTTCGTGGCGCCGGGCAAAGCCGAGGAAATCCATACCGACCAGGTGAACTGCATGGGCTGCCTCAGCCAGTGCCGCTTCTCCAACTGGAGCCAGGAAGGCCCGGACTACGATAACGGCAAGAAGGCCGATCCGCGCAGCTTCTGCATTCAAAAGACCTTGCAGGACATCGCGCATGCCAATCCTGAGGATGAGGCGGCGCTCGATCATAACCTGATGTTCGCCGGGCATAACGCCTATCGCTTTGCCACGGATACCTTCTATTCGAATGGCTTCATTCCGACGGTACGGGAATTGTTCGAGCGGCTTCTGACCGGGAAGTAAGGGAAGGCTACTTTTTGTGAACAAAAAGTAGCAAAAAAACTTTGTTAATGCTGGGCCATTGGCGTTGTCGCTGACAACGCCAATGGCCCAGCATAGCCAAAAATTTTTGCGCCGCTTTTTTTAAAAAGCGGCTGCTGTTTCTGGTGCGACTCGCGGTCTCGCGGCAGTGTGATGGCAGAAGCGTCATCTATCCGAGTCGGAGCGCCGCATGGCCAGTGTTACCCTAGCAGATCGCCCGCATGTCATCGTTCTCGGCAACGAGAAGGGCGGTTCGGGCAAATCCACGACCTCCATCCATATCATCGTGGCTTTGCTGCGCGAGGGGTACCGCGTCGGCGCCATGGATCTTGATGCCAGGCAGGGCACGCTGGCCGGGACGCTGGCGGCGCGGCGGCATTTCGTCGAGAGCAAGAAGGTGGCGCTGCCGCTGCCGGAATTTTGCGCCGTGCATCGCTCGGCGCTGGACCACCGGCTGGACGCCGAAGCCGAAGAGCGCGCGCGCTTTGACGAGGCGTTTGGCGGGCTGGCGGCGGCGGATGTGGTCGTTATCGATTGTCCGGGGGCAGACACTTATCTGTCGCGCTACGGCCATTCCCAGGCGGATACCCTGATTACGCCGATCAATGACAGCTTCGTAGATTTCTCCATGCTGGCGAAAGTGGACCCGGAGAATCACGACATCGTTCATCCGAGCATCTATTCGGAGATGGTCTGGGAAGCCCGCAAGCAGCGCTTTTCCCGGGATCGCGGCCGGATGGACTGGATCGTGATGCGCAACCGCCTCGCCGCCGTGGAGGCGCGCAATAAGCGCGATGTGGGCGAGACGCTGGAAAGCCTGGCGAAGCGGATCGGCTTTCGCACCCTGAAAGGGTTCGGCGAGCGCGTGATTTTCCGGGAACTTTATCTGCAGGGTCTGACGCTGATGGACGTGCGCGAGGCGAATGTCGGCATTTCCTTGGGGCTGTCGCATATCGCCGCGCGGAACGAAGTGCGGGCGCTGGTCGGCGCCATCAAGTTGCCGGCGCCGAAAATGCCTCTGGTGGCGTAACGCCGAGGGCGGTCCCGGCGGCGCGTGCGTTAGAGCGCGCTTGCTTTCGATCGACCATGCGCTGGGCTTGCTATCTCAGATAGAGGAAAGCCGCTGCTTTTTGAAACAAGCGGCGCAACATCTTTTTGCTCACAAAAAGATGTTTTTCTGCTCCGCCCCACAGAGCCTAATGTCCGGGCTTGTCGCGCGCCGGTGCACTAACGAAGACGCGAATCAGCCTTTGGATCAACCTGAACGCGTTCTGGGGCCTTATGCGTTGCCGGAATTGGCAGATTCCAGGCGGGCGCCATGAGGGAATGTGCAACTATAGCGAGAATCGTTTCGATGTCAAATTTCAAAAAACATGAATTGTTTCTCTATAAGTTAACAGATTTCGAAGAGTAGATGAATAGTTTTGATTCAGAACTATTTTATATTGAAAATATAGGAAGCTTGACTAGTATGGTTTCACTTTCGTGATGTAGTGAAGAAGTGTACAAAGCGGCTCTGGTTTCTAAAAAAAATTGGTGGTTGTCCTAAAATAAAATAATTTCCTGAATTCCGGTCTTTGCGAGCACCAGGCTTGTCGTGATGGCAACGGGCGCTCGTTTGGGGAGGTATTCTTGTGTGGCTTGGGCAGCTTGGTACAAAAACGGACCTGGAAAGAACGGCTAACGAATGTCCGCTGGAGCCTGATCGTTTGAGGTTGCCGCGGCGCTTGAGCGGTAATTGAAGGCGTGAATCAGTCTCTTATAAAGGGCTAAAGCGTGTTCAGCTTGGTGCAGGGGGCGCCAAGCTGAACGCGCTTTGGAAAATATCATGGGATGGCGCCGGTGTGGTCGGGAAAACGATGCAAGGCCGGTGAGTTAAGCTGGACTGATCATGCTTTTGTTGGAACTTTGGAGATTATATGAAAGTCGCATTTGTGCATGAGTGGCTGGTGACTTACGCCGGGTCCGAGAAGGTCCTGTCGGAAATGCTCAAGGAGTTCCCTGAAGCCGATATTTTCTGTCTGATCGATTTCACCAAAGGCCGCTTCCGCGACAAGTTCATGGGCAAGCCGTTCAGGACCAGCTTCCTCCAAAAATTCATCATCACCCCCAGTATTTACCGGTATTTTTTCCCGCTGATGCAGATCGCGGTCGAACAATTCGACCTGTCGGGGTACGATCTCGTTATTTCCAACAGCCATGCGGTCGCGAAAGGTGTCATCACCGGGCCCGACCAATTGCATGTCAGCTATTGCTACACGCCGATGCGCTATGCCTGGGACCTGCAGCATCAATATCTGCGGCACCAGAAGCTGGATAAGAACATCCGTAGCTTGTTCGCCCGCTATTTTCTGCATCTCGCGCGAATCTGGGATACCAGGACGTCGAACGGCGTCGATCATTTCATCGCCTGCTCGAAATATATCGGCCGGCGGATGTGGAAAGCGTATCGGCGCCCATCGGACGTCATCTATCCGGGGGTCGATACGGATTATTTCCAGATCGGTGACACCAAGGAGGATTATTATTTCACCTCGTCACGCCTGGTGCCCTATAAGCGCGTGGCGCTGATCGTCGAGGCTTTCGCGCAGATGCCGGACAAGCGCCTGGTGGTGATCGGCGATGGCCCGCAGTTCAAGGAGGTCAAGCGCGCGGCGGGGGCGAATGTCAGCGTGCTCGGGTATCAGCCGGATGACGTGCTGCTGCAGCACATGCAGCGGGCCAAAGCCTTCATTTTCGCCGCCGAGGAAGATTTCGGCATCACCCCGCTCGAGGCGCAGGCCTGCGGGACACCGGTGCTTGCTTATGGCCGCGGCGGTGCCTCCGAGACGGTTATCGACGGTGTGACCGGCATCCATTTCTGGAACCAGAGTGCCGAGGCGATCTGCCATGCCGTGAACCGGTTCGAGAAATCCGGCATGGTGTTCGATCCGCTGACGATCCGCGAACATGCCGAGAAATTTTCGATTGCCCGTTTCCGGAGCGAGTTCCGCGACAAGATCCATGAGCTCTGGAATGCGCATGCCAAAAGCTACGAAATCCTGGAAGAAATGGTGGAGTCATGAAGAAGGCTTTCGTTACCGGCGTGACCGGGCAAGATGGCGCCTATCTGTCCGCGCTGCTGCTGCAAAAAGGCTATCGCGTCTTTGGCGGTCATCGCCGCTCGAGCGTACAGAATTTCTGGCGCCTGGCGGAACTGGATGTGTTGGAGCACGAAAATTTTTCGTTTGTCGAACATGATCTGACCGATTTTGGTTCGAATCTCCGCGCCATCATAGATATCGAACCCGAGGAAATCTATAATCTCGGCGCGCAGAGTTTTGTCGGTGTGTCCTTCAAGGAGCCGACCGCGACGGCGCAGATTTCCGGCGTCGGCCCGCTGCAATTGCTGGAAGCGGTGCGCACGGTGAATCCGAAAATTAAAATGTACCAGGCTTCGTCGGCGGAAATGTACGGCAAGGTGCAGGCGGTGCCGCAATCCGAGACCACGCCGTTCTATCCGCGCAGCCCGTATGCGACGGCGAAACTGTTCGGGCATTGGTCGGCGGTGAATTACCGCGAGGCCTACGGCATGTTCGTCTGCTCCGGCATTCTGTTCAATCATGAATCGCCATTGCGCGGCACGGAGTTCGTGACGCGTAAAATTTCCAAGGCGGCGGCGCGGATCAGCCTGGGGCGGGAAGCCGGGTTGCGGCTGGGCAATCTCGATGCCATGCGCGACTGGGGGTTTGCCGGCGAATTTGTCGAGGGCATGTGGCGGATGCTGCAGGCCGAGCAGCCGGATACCTATGTGCTCGCCACCGGCAAGGCCTCGAAGGTGCGGGATTTCGCCGTGCAATCCTTCGCCGCGGCCGGCATCGATATTGAATGGGAAGGCAAAGGCGACGCCGAGATCGGCCGCTGCGCCGCCAGCGGGCGGACCCTCATCAGCATCGACCCGCAATTCTATCGTCCAACCGAAGTGGAGTCGCTGCTCGGTGATGCCGGCAAGGCGGAACGTGTGCTCGGTTGGAAGGCGACGATGAGCGTCGCAGAACTGGCGGGGATCATGGTTGCGGCGGATCTGGCGCGTGAGGATCGCCCGCCCGCTGCCGTGCGCAAGCCGCATACGTCGGAGAGGGTCGGAAGCGGCATGATGAGCGGCGCGATGGCCCTGCGCTGAGCCGCGTTCAGCAGAGCCTGCTATTGTTTTAGGAAGGGAAGAAAAAGGCTTCTTTTTGTGAACAAAAAGAAGCAAAAAAACTTTGCTATGCTGGGTTATGGGCACTGTCGGTGACAACGCCTCAGGCCCAGCATAACAAAAGTTTTTGCGCCGCTTTTTTCAAAAAGCGGCCGCTTTCCTTTCTCTGAACTTGCCAAGCGAAAAAAAACGCATTCTACAGACGCCATGCCTCGTAGCGAGATCACATGGCGCGCGTATTTCTGATCGGTGCCGGCCCGGGCGACCCGGAATTGCTGACGCTGAAGGCGGCGCGCCTGCTGGGCGCGGCCGAGGTGGTGCTGCATGACAGCCTGGTCGATCCACGGATCCTGGAAGCAGCGCCGCGCGCCCGGCTGATCGACGTCGGCAAGCGCTGTGGCCGCCATTCGGCGTCGCAACAGGAGATATGCCGCCTGCTGGTGGAAGAGGCGTTGGCCGGGCATGTCGTGGTGCGATTGAAGGGTGGCGATCCGATGGTGTTCGGCCGCGCCACCGAGGAGATGGAGGCGCTGCGGGCGCACGGCATCGGCTTCGAAGTGGTCCCCGGCGTCACGGCGGCCACGGCGGCCGCCGCCACGCTGCAGGTCTCGCTGACCCGCCGCGGCGTCTCCCGGTCCCTGCATTTCCTGGCCGGGCACGGTGCCGAGGATGGGCTGCCGGCGCATGACTGGGTGGCGCTTACGCGCGCGGGCGGTACGCTGGTCGTGTATATGGGGGGCAAAACGCTGCCCGGCCTCGCCGCGCATTTCATCGAGGCGGGCATGGCGGCGGATATGCCGGCGGTCGCGGTCGAGGATGCCAGCCTGGAGACCCAGGCGGTAATGCGCGGCACCATCGCCAGCCTGCCGAGCCTGGTGGAAGCGGCGGCACCGCGCGGGCCACTGCTGGTGCTGATTGGCCCGGCAATGCGCGATGAGACGGTGCTGGATGCCTACTTGGCAGCCGGCGTTTAAAGCGAAAGGAAAGGCTACTTTTTGTGAACAAAAAGTAGCAAAAAAACTTTGTTAGTTTGGGCCATGGCGGTGTTGGTGACATCGCCCATGGCCCAGCATAGGGGTTACTTGATCTTGGCGATCTGCTTGGCCGAGAGGGCCTGCACAGGGGTTGGCAGAGGCTGGAAGTGCGCCTTCGACAGGAAGCTCGGCGCGCCGCCTGTGGTAATCGCATAGGTCAGGAAGTCGTGCTCGGCTTTCGCCAAGGCCTGGGTCGGCTGCGTGCTGTTCACGATCGCATATTCATAGTTCACGATCGGATAGGCGTTCGCGCCCGGCGCATAGATCATGCTGATGCGCTCATCGGCCGGTGTGGTCGAGGCAACGCTTTCAGCGGCGGCGCTGATGGTGGCGCTGGTCGGCCGCACGTAGTGGCCGGCCTTGTTCAGCAGCGCGGCCTGGCCGAGGCCGTCGGCGGCGGCCTGGTTGGCATAGGCGATGCCGATAAATGCCAGCGAGTACGGGTTCCCGGCGGCTGCGGCCAGCACACCGGAATTGCCAATGGCCCCGAGTGCACCCCGGATCGCCGGCCAGGACATGGTGGTGCCGTAGCCCATCTTGCGCGCCCAGCCCGTGTCCGTGGCCGAGAGATACTGGGTGAACATGAAGGTGTCGCCCGAACTGTCCGCGTAGTGGATGGGCACGATGATATGCGCCGGCAGGGTCACGCCCAGATTCGCCGCGGCAATCGCCTTGTCGTTCCAGCGGGTGATCTTGCCTTCATAAATCCTGGTCAGGATCGGGCCGGAGAGGTTCAGGGTCTTCACGCCCGGCAGGTTGAAATTCACCAGCCTGGCTGGAGATGGCGAGCGGAATGCTCATCATCGTCGGGTGTTTTGCCTCCAGCGCGTTGGACATATAAGCGTCGGAAGCGCCGATTTCGATCAACCCCTGCATCGCCTGTGAGATGCCGGCGCCTGAGCCGCTGGAGGTGGTGGTGATGGCCGCTCCCGGATGGGCGGCGGTGTAGGCGGCGACCCACAGGTTGAGCACGGGGTAGAGCAGGCTGGAGCCGCTTTCGACCAGCGGTACATCCGCCGTTTGCGCCTTTGCGCTCCCAGTGAAGCCGGCGAAACCGGCGATCGCCAGCGCGGCAATGCCGGTCAGGAGCTTGTTATTAAAAGTCACGTCCGTATTCCTTATGGTGTGTCCCTGAGCGGCAGCCCTAACCAACAGCTTGGCGCTCCCAGGGGGCTCCGGAATAGTGAAAGCATGGCGTTTGAACAAGATGCGTCGTGTGTGCTGACGGTGAAGGAAAGCAGCCGCTTTTTAAAAAAAGCGGCGCAAAAATTTTTGCTCCGCTGGGCCATGGGCGTGGTCGCCAACAACGCCAATGGCCCCAGATTAATAAAGTTTTTTTGCTGCTTTTTGTTCACAAAAAGTAGTCTTTCTCAGGCCTTCGACCGCCAGCTCAAGCTATGGTAAAATTCCCTTATTGAAATGACTCGGGAGCCAAGCGATACCGCCGGAGCGTCAATGTCAGCCGTTCAAAAATATCGAGGCTTTAGAAAATGCAGCGCCGAATCGAATATTTTTTATCGATGGCTTCGCCATGGGCTTATCTGGGCCATGATGCCTTTATAAGCCTCACCCGGCGATGCGGCGTTGAGGTCGTTGTGAGGCCCATGCCGCTCCGAAGCTTGTTTCCAGAAACCGGAGGTCTGCCTCTGCCGAAGCGCCATGCGGTTCGGCAGAGGTACAGATTGGTTGAGCTACAGCGTTGGCGGGATTTACGAAACGTCCCTCTCAAACTCTTCCCTGCCCATTCGCCTTTCGACGCCACCTTACTTGATTGTTTTGTCGTCGCAGCCGTAATCGCCGGCTATGATCCCGATGCGTTCATGCGAAAAGCATTTGCAGCGATTTGGTATGAAGAGCGCAACTTGGCCGATCCTGAAATCATGATTGAATTGGCTGTTGCAGCTGGATTACCGTCCAGTCTCCTGGAGCCAGACCACCAAGCGACGGCCCAATTCGCTTATGAGGAAAACCTGCAGGACGCCATTGATGCGGGGGTCTTCGGCGCGCCATCCTATGTTCTCGAAGGTGAGATTTTTTGGGGGCAGGACAGGCTTGAACTATTAGAAATAGCCCTATCGACAAGACGCGCCGCATTCATTCCTGAAGTGCCCATTATCCAATAACGAGCCGTCATTTTCACGACAATTCGGAGCAACCGAGATCGAAGAGAAGGAGCAAGGCGTTCATGCCACTGAGGGGAAGTTGTCTGTGCAAGGCGGTTTGCTACGAGGTTGACCGGCTCGACGTGCCGCAAGGCACATGCGAGCGCCTCCACCACAACGGCTGGTGTCATGCGGGTCCACTTCCGTTGGATCGCTGGGGAAGACAAGCTTCGCGCCTATGAATCGTCGCCTGGCAAGCTGCGTCGCTTCTGCTCTGAATGCGGCACGCACCTCGTCGCCGACTGTCCAGCGCAGCCACATGTCGTCCTGCGCGTGGCAACGCTGGACGATGATCCAGGAGACAGGCCAACCATGCACATTTGGACTTCGCACGCGCCACCGTGGCTCACGGACGAGGGTGAGGTGCCGCGCTATGCAGAATGGTGGCCCGGTCGCTGATAGGGTGCAATGGACCAAGGCGGGGCTCGTGAAGAAATCTTGAATTTTGTGCCGCTGTGAGCGATGCTCTGCCGGCTCGTGACGTGGGCATTTTCCGGCTTTCATGCGCTGGCCCCAAGAATGGCTGACGATTCCACACTGACAGACAACATGTCTGTCCGCAGTGAGAGGAACTATGCAATGGGTATCCTGCTGGCTTTCGCGCCGTTCATTGCCTTCGTTCTCGTCGACAGACTTGTCGGGCCTACGCCGGGGCTATTTACGGGCGTCATCGTCTCGGTGATCTTGCTCGTGCGCGATTGGGTCACCCCCGGCCGGGCGCCCAAACTCCTCGAGATCGGCACGGCGTTGCTATTTGGTGGGCTGGCGCTCTACGCGGCGGTGGAAGAGCCCACCTGGTCTGTGATTGGCGTCAGGCTATGTGTCGACACTGGCCTGCTCTTGATTGTCCTGGTCTCGATGGCAGTCGGACGCCCTTTCACCTTGCAATACGCCCGCGAGCAGGTTGCGCCCGAGTCCTGGAGCAGCCCCGAATTCGTCCGTACCAACTACGTCATCACGGCGATGTGGGCCTGTGCATTCTTTGTGATGGTGGCCGCTGAGTTGGCCCTGCTCTACATCCCCGGCCTGCCGCGGCGCGTTGGCATCATCGCCATCATCCTGGCGCTTGTCGGCGCGGTGAAATTCACTGGATGGTATCCTGAACACGTTACGGGTTCGCGTCATTCCTGATTTTTCATCAGCTCAATTCCAGGTCCAAAATCAGGTAACTTGAGCATGCCAGGCCCGTTTTCGGTCTCCTCGAAGCGGGGTTTTTGACCTTCCTGAAGGTGCCGGCCCTGCTCGGATGCAACGCCTAACAGCTTGTGCAACGCGCTGTCCAAGGGGCTGGCAGCGTTAGCCAAGGGCGTCGAGTGCCGTCGCGGCGCCCCGGCTTTCGGCTCGCCATGTTAAAGGACCTCCACGCCCGTATAGCAGCCTCCCCGGCGGCCCCGTAGGCAAGCCCCTGGCGGGTGTGTAACAACAGAGGAGAATCTGTCAGCTGTATTGACGCATCTCAGGAAGGTGCTTGTCGAGCGGCCGATTGTGCTGTTTGTCGAGACCAACGCCAAAACTGTCGTATCAGGAGTCTGCATCGTGTCTTCAGCCGCTGGGTTCCGTCCGCAACTGCTCGCAAGTGCCGCCTTGATCCTCGGAATGGGCACGCTCTCCGGCTGCATGGTGGGGCCGAATTTTGCGCCGCCCCGGCCGGCCGTGCCGCACCAGTATCTATCCGACGCCCCCGCCAGCCATGGCGCGGCCTTTGTCTCCGGCGATGCGATCGACCCGGAATGGTGGAACACCTTCCATGACCCCGAGCTGACCACGCTGGAACAGCAGGCGGTGACGCAAAATCTCGACCTGCAGATCGCCACGCAGCGGCTGCTGGAGGCCGAGGCGCAGGCGCAGATCGAGGGTGCGGTGCTGTATCCGAGCCTGAGCGGCGCCGCTTCCTACACGCGCGAGGGGCCGAGCAAGGAGGGCATATTTGACGCCTTCGGCTCGGGCGAGGGGGCAAGCACGTCCGCGGCCAGTGTCGCCAATGGCAGTTCCTCCGCACCGGGTGGCGGCGCCTTCTCCGGCGCCACCATCGCGCCGCTGGACCTGTACCAATACGGGCTGCAGTCGATGTACGACCTCGATCTCTGGGGTAAGAACCGCCGCGCGGTCGAGGCCGCGGTGGCCGCCGCCGCTTCCTCGGAGGAGGCACGCCGCGCAGCACTGCTGAATGTCGAGGCGCAGGTCGCCAATTATTATCTGCAGCTGCGCGGGACCGAGAGGGTGCTGCAGATCACCCGGGACAACCTCGCTTTTGCCGACCAACTGGTCTCCCTCACGCTGGAGCGGCAGCAGGCGGGCCTCACCACCGCGCTCGACGTCGCCAATGCGCGCGCCACCCAGGCGCAGATCCAGTCGCAGATCCCCGGGCTGATCGCCGAGCGCGACGGGTTCATCGACCAGATCGGCCTGTTGCTGGGGGAGACGCCGGATGGCCTGCCGGCGGCACTGCTGACCCCGGCGCCCATACCGGTCACGCCGCCGACCGTGCCCGTGGGCCTGCCCTCCGACCTGTTGCTGCGCCGGCCGGACGTGCGCGAAGCGGTGGCCAATCTGCACGAGATGACCGCCGAGGTGGGCGTCGCGGTGGCGTCGTTCTACCCCGACATCGCGCTCTCCGGCTCGGTCTCGTTTCAGGCGCTGCAGTTCAAGAACCTCAACGAGTTCCGCGCCATCACCTACGCGGTTGGCCCGGACGTCACGATCCCGCTCTTTCAGGGCGGCCAGCTGCGCGGACAGCTGAAACTGCACAAGGCGCAACAGAAGGAAGCGGCGGTGAGCTACGCCAAAACCGTGCTGACCGCCTTCTACCAGGTGAACACGGCGCTGGTGGTCTATACCCAGGACCACGCGACGCTTGAGGCGCTGAAAACCGACGTGCAGCAGAGCCAGATCGCGGTGAATTTGGCGGAGGAGCAATACCGCCAGGGCCTCGTCGATTATTTAACCGTTCTTAATGCGCAAGAAAGCCTGCTATCCTCGCAACAGCAGGAGGCGCAGGCCGAGCAGCGGCTTGGTACCGATCTCGTAACGTTGTATCAGGCGCTGGGCGGGGGATGGCAGGGGATTTACCCGGCAACGAAGTAAGGTTGCGTTTCCGTAATGGATTTATTATAAAAAAGGCCGAGCCGCACACCAACGTCGGCCTGTGCGGCTCGTGCTTGGGCAGACTTTAAAAAACTTGGATTGCAACAAGTTTGTTGAGATTTGAGTTTGACTTCCGCAGGAAAAGCATGTCAGCAGGCATGCTAAATAATAAAAAAATTGCCATCGACATGTCGTTCGATCGAAAAAATTTGGGGTTTTGCATCTAAAAATCAGCCTTTTCATAGCGATATCAAATCGTATTATTTCGTTAGAAAATAGGGTTGGTTGCCCGTTAATGTGAGGATGGGTGGCTCATGGGTGTTTTGCTTGACAGTAATCGGGAAAGCGCCACGGTAGGTACATCTGCTTCGCCTCCTGCGTCTTACGCCAAGGCATGCCGTCGCTACTTCGGAGCAGACACGGCTCGGTTCTGGCTGTGATCAGATCGCCGAAATGCGCGAGGCTTCGTCGGAAAGTGGAGTCTGAGAACGTTGGTTCAATTCATTGCAAAATTTGAGCCTGGACATATTCGCGGGCAACCACTTGCAGCGAAAGGCCGCTCCGGAGGCGTATTTTTTAACGATCAACTTTTGGAGCGCGTTTTGGGTGCCAGGGAGGTACAAGACTATCCTCCTCCGACCTCTCCGAATATGGGGCGTTTAGCGGTAGGTGTGTATTGCGGCTATTTTGTTCCTCTATTTGGACATTTTATTGCTGAGTTTTTGCCGCGTTACGAGCAGGTAAGGATGCAGGGAGAGATAAAAGAACCGATCTTGGTTCATCCCGCTCCGTTTCTTGTTGACCCTCACAAGCAACTCTCGAACTCAAATCTGATAACCCAGTTTCTGACTGAACTTGAGTTGCCTTTCAGCCGGCTGCATTTTTGTACAAACGATATAATTGTGGAGCAATTATATTATACATCCAATGTCATTAACCTTTTTGAGTCTGTCGATGAGGACGTCGTCGAAATTTCAAAAAGCTTGAACCGGCGCTATCTTGTTTCCTCCCGGGACAGAAAGATTTTTTTTAGCCGCTCTCGGTTAAAGGAGGAGGCGCGGAAATCAGTCAATGCCGAAGAGGTAGATAGGCTCTTTTTGGCGCAGGGGTTTGAGGTCCTACACCCGCAGGAAATGTCCATAAAAGATCAGATATTCTCCGTCTGTTCTGCGAGATGTCTGGCCGGCGAAGAAGGCTCGGCGCTCCACCTGTCACTCTTTAATCCGTTTCTGGAAACCTGCGTCATACTGGACAGCGGAAGATTTACGAGGGCCGGCGCCATACCCGATACACAGAAGCTTCTGAACGACAGATTGAACTGTAAAACCGTTTACTGCCTGCCCACCTGGAGTTCGGGCGGGGCCATGCAGGTCGGCGGGCGGTTTGTGGTTGATATTCCGACTCTAGAGGAAATTTTGGCGATGGTGCAATAGTCAGTTGGCCATCAGCGACAGACCGCTCCATGCGGAACCGTATGCGACATGGCCAAAAGCTGATTGCCCGTAATATAATCCGGTGACCGCCCAATTCGCTAGATTCTGGTCCATTCCATATTTGGCACCTTGAAAAATCAATTGCTTGAGTCTTGGTAGGACATCCAGATCAAAGGCCGTCACGTTGTTTTGGGTCGCCGGGCTGACACCGTAAGAAGACCAGACGCGATCGCCGTAACCGAACTGGTCGGGGGCTCCGGCCTGGGTGTTCGTTCCGGTAAAAAACCAGGCCGGCTGTAGCTGCGCAAGGGTCATTTTTCGCTGATCCGCCTGGTAGATCGAAAAACTTATTTGATAAAAAAAGGTCTGACGCGTCTCTAAATCTGTTGCGACGATGCCGGTTCCGATCACGGCTCGCGTAACCGGGCAAGCCGTATCGGCAACGCGGATTGTGGTGGGCCGTACGGTCGCGGTCTCAAATATGTGCGACAGGCTTGATAGTGGTTCTCTTTTGCCGTTTAAGGTCTTCGGGTAGGCCGTTTCATACAGAGGAATTGATCCTACAAATAGATCGAATTCGTTAACCGCCCTTTTGCCGCTGGGAAAAACGACGGTGCAAGGCAAAGTTGTTGCATTCTGCTGCAAGGTAAAATGTCCAATGCCATTGTAGCGTACCGACGCGTAACTGTTCTGCGTGACGTTGTTAAAAAAAGGGGGGAGATCATGCGGGATATCCCACTGACCGATCACCCAGTTCGCGGATGGCGACGTTGCACCGTATAGTTTGCTTTTTGTGTTCTTATCCTGTTGTTGACTTGAAAAAACCCAGATCCCGGAAACGGGCGCGAACAATTCGTGACCAGATGAGGTGTCTGCTTGAGCGCAAGCTTTCATCGGCAATATGCCGTAGCATAATAGACCGGTCAGAAAGAGAAGACGAAAAATTGGGTTACTAACCCGGCCGCCAAATAGGTATCACGCTCTTCGTCATGCGGCATATCGGACATCAGCCGCCTGAAAGAAGGAACGCACCTTTTCCGGCCGGCGTTGCAGTCCGCGCATGTGAGAATGCAGCCCAGCCTTCATTG
>NZ_DASXFO010000031.1:0-65327 GCF_036489515.1 Acidocella sp. | reverse complement strand
CAACATCATCCAGTCGAAGATCGCGCTGGGCTCCGGTGGCCTCACCGGCCAAGGCTATCTGCACGGCACGCAGAACCAGCTGAACTTCCTGCCGGAGAAGCAGACGGATTTCGTGTACACCATCCTCGCCGAGGAGTTTGGCTTTGTCGGTTCGGCCGCCGTGATGGTGCTGCTGTTTTCGATCGTCGCCCTCGCGCTCTACACCGCCATCAGTTGCTCGCATCAATACGGGCGGCTGGTGGCGCTCGGCATCGGCGCGAACTTCTTTCTCTACTGTTTCGTGAACCTGTCCATGGTGAGGGGGCTGATCCCGGTGGGCGGCGTGCCGCTGCCGCTGATCTCCTATGGCGGCTCGGCGCTGACCGCGGTGATGCTGGGCTTTGGCGTGCTGATGTCGGTGCATGTGCATCGCGACGTGGAATTTCCGACCGGGGATTTTTGACGCAGGTGAATCTTCTGGTCTTCGATTCCGGCATCGGCGGGCTGGGTGTGGTGCGGGAAATTCGCAAGCTGCAGCCGGAGGCGGGGATCACTTACCTCGCCGACAACGCGTTCTTTCCCTATGGCGAGAAGCCGGATGCCGAGTTGCTGGCGCATATCCTGCGCCTGCTCGGCGGGGCGATCGAGCGTTTTGTCCCGGATGCGGTGGTGGTGGCTTGCAATACCGCGAGCACGATCGCGCTGGTGGCCTTGCGCGCCACTTATGCGGTGCCCTTCATCGGCTGTGTGCCTCCCGTGAAACCCGCTTCGGCGGCGAGCCGGACCAAAAACATCGGCGTGCTGGCGACGGCGGCGACGGTGCGGCGCGCTTACCTCGCCGCTCTTGTGCAAGCCCATGCGGCGGACTGCACGGTGCATACGCTGGGCACGCCGAGCCTGGCCGAGCTGGCGGAGCAAAAATTCGCAGGCTTGGCGGTGGACCCCTCGGCTGCCGTGGCGCCGCTTTTCACCCGGCCCGGGGGCGCTGCAATCGACGCGGTGGCGCTGGGCTGCACCCATTACACGTTTCTGCTGCCTGAGTTCCAGGCGCTCTACCCGGACATCGCCTGGTTCGACCCGGCTTTGCCGGTGGCACGGCAAACCCTGGCCGTGACCGAGAAACTCCCCCCGACGCCAAGGCGGTCGGATGCGGCCTGGTTCACCGGTGCCGCACCGGTCGGCGAGGCGATGCGCGAACGCCTCGCCGGTTTTGGATTCCACGAAGTTCGGAGTGGAGAAAGGCAAGACTACTTTTTGTGAACAAAAAGTAGCAAAAAAACTTTATGAATCTGGGCCATGGGCGTTGTCACCGACAAAGCCCATGGCCCAGCATAATAAAAGTTTTTGCGCCGCTTTTTTTAAAAAGCGGCTACTTTCTTCGCTTAAGGATAGACACATGGCCTCTCATCTTCTGGGCATCGATCTCGGCGCCGGCAGCCTGAAGGCGACGATCATCGGCGCGACCGGCGTGGTGGAGGGCGAAGCGAGCCACCCGGTCACCAGTCATGTGCCGCAATTCGGCTGGTCGGAGCAGGACCCGGCGGAATGGTTTGAAGCACTCTGCGCCGCGGTGCCCAGGGCGCTCGCGGCGGCGGGGCTGACCGGGCGGGATATCACCGGCATCGGCGTTTCGGCAGGCGCGCATATTCCGGTGCTGACCGACGAGGCCGGCACGGTGCTGCGCCCGGCGATCATGTGGAACGACCAGCGCAGCGCCGCTCAGGCGGCTTCCCTGCACGAGAAAGCGGGCGCGCAAATCATCGGCAGCTCGCTGAACAAGGTGAACCCGACCTGGACGCTGGCGATGCTGGCCTGGCTGCGTGAGCATGAGCCGGCGGTGTTTTCCCGCGCGCGGCGTTTGTATCTGGCCAAGGATTACCTGCGCTATCGCCTCACCGGCACCTGGGAGACCGATTATTCCGACGCGGTCGGCGCGCTGCTCGCCGATGACGCCGTCAAAGACTGGTCGCCGGAGCTTGCCGCCCTGGCGGGGTGGGATTTGGCGCGCCTGCCGCGCATCGTGAAGCCGACCGATGTGGTGGGCGGGGTCACGGCGGCGGCGGCGGCGCGCACGGGGCTGGCCGAGGGCACGAAGGTGGTCTGCGGCTCCAACGACACCACTGTGGAGTTTTTTGGTGTCGGCGCGGTCGAGCCCGGCATAGGTGCTGTGAAACTCGCCACTGCCGGAGTGCTGTTTCTGGCGACCGACGGGCCCAGCGTGAACCCGCCGGTCTCCTGCTATCCGCATGTCATCGAGGGCATGTTCTACACCGCCACGGGCACCAATTCCTGCGCCTCGGCGCATCGCTGGCTGCGCGACCTGATGTTCGCGCAAGGCGGGTTCGAGGCGATGGATGCGCTGGCGGCGGGCGTGAAACCGGGGGCGGACGGGTTGCTGTTCCACCCTTATTTGCAGGGCGAGCGCGCGCCTTATTGGGACCCGCTGCTGCGCGCCGATTTCATCGGCATGACCATCTCGCATTCCCAGGCGCATTTCGCCCGGGCGCTGTATGAGGGCATCGCCTTTTCCATCCGGGATCTGCTGGAGGCGGCGCGCGGGCTGGGGCTGCAATTCGGCACCATCAGGTTGATCGGCGGCGGTGCGCGCAGCGCGGTGTGGCGGCAGATCATCGCCGATGTCACCGGCCTGACCATCGAGCGGACCGAGGCGGCGGACGCCTCGTTCGGCGCGGCGCTGCTGGCCGGCATCGGTACCGGCGTGTTCAACTCTCCACGTGAAGCGGTGGCGGCCTGCGTGCGGCTGGTTGACACCACCATGCCGGATCCGGCGCGGCACGCTTTCTATTCAAACTTGTTCAGCATTTATAAGGATGCCCAGGCGGCGCTGGCGCCGCTTAATCACCGGCTGCATGCGCTGGTGCAAAGCCAAGCAGCCGCTTTTTGAAAAAAGCGGCGTAAAAACTTTTGTTATGCTGGGCCATGGGCAATGTCGCCGACAACGCCCAAGGCCCAGCTAACAAAGTTTTTTTGCTACTTTTTGTTCACAAAAAGTAGCCTTTCTTCTTTTTTCTAATGCCGCACGGCCTTGGCGCCGCGGCGATGCTCGTCGTCGGGATTGATCGGCCCGGCCGGCAGCTTGCCTGTCGCATCCGGTTTTTCGACGTATTTGAACGGCGCTTCGTTCCAGGCGCCGCGCGCATCGCCGCCCTGGCTGAGATTGTAGACGATCTCGACCGTATCGTCCGGCTGGATCGTGCCAAAGAACGGGTCGTCGAGCTTGCCCATGGAATCCAGCGCCTTCATGAACATGTTGGCGTGGGTGATCTCACGGGTGAGCAGATGCGTCAGCGCCTCGATGGTGCCGGCATCCTTGGTATGGTGGATCAGCGCCTCATAGGTCTGGCGGGCGCCGGCTTCGGAGGCGATGTTGGCGCGCAGGTCGCGCACCACATTGCCGCCCTCGTTGATGTAATTTGCGCTCCAGGCCGAGCCCTGGCTGTCGACGAAATGCGGGCCGATGCCCTTCATGGCGAAGAGCGGTGCCTGGTGGACCTTGGTCTGGTCGATTTTCGACGTGTGCTGCGTGATCAGATGGCCGACCATTTCGAGATGGTTGAACTCTTCCAGCGCGATGTCCTGCAGCATGTCGCGCAAGCCGGCGTCCTCGACATGGAAGGACTGCACCCAATATTGCAGCGCCGCCGTAAGTTCACCGGTGGCGCCGCCGAATTGTTCGAGCAGGAATTGTCCGAAGTGTGGATCCGGCGTGCCCACGTTGACCGGCCGGAATAGCTCCTTGCGGTGGTAAAACATGTTGGCTTCCTCTCTTGGTTGCGACCGCAGCCGGCATGGGAGAGGTGAATCCGGCGCGACAGCCGGGGACGGCTAGCGGTCGTCGATCACATAGGAAGCGGTGATGCCGCCATCAATCGTGTATGAGGAACCTGTAATATAACTTGCCTCATCGGAGGCCAGGAAGGCGACGAGGTTGGCGATTTCCTCGGGCTGGCCGAGCCGTCCCATCGGCATGTAGCGGCGGCGTAGCTGCCAGGCCGCCTCGTCGGCGAGGAAGGCGGTGACAAGCGGTGTTGCCACAGGACCGGGGCAGATCGCCACGGCGCGGATTTTCTGTCGCGCGTACATGATGGCGAGTTCCCTGGTCATCGCCAGCACCCCGCCTTTGGCGGCGGTGTAGGCTATTTGCGGAAAGGCCGAGCCGACCAAAGCGACGATGGAGGCGTTGTTGATGATGACGCCGCCGCCGGCCGCCTGCAGATGCGGGAGCCCGGCCTTGCAGCAGAGAAAAACCGAGGTGAGGTTGGCGGCGATGGTGCGCTCCCACACCGCGAGATCGGTTTCCATCGGCCCGTCATCGCCGGCCAGGCAGACGCCCGCATTGTTGAAGATGATGTCGATGCCGCCGAACCGTTTTGCGCCGGCGGCGAACGCCGCCGTGCAAACATCTTCCTTCGTGAGGTCGCCGCCGGCCGCCTCAGCGGTGCCGCCGGCCGCGGTGATGATCGCGGCGGTCTCCTCCGCGGCCGGGAGCAAGATATCGCAGCAGAGCACCGCCGCCCCTTCGGCAGCGCATTTGATGGCAGTGGCGCGGCCAATGCCGCCGCCTGCCCCCGTGATGACCGCGCGTTTTCCGTTCAGACGCATGGAATTACCTCAAGTAGAAGAAAGTAGCCGCTTTTTGAAAAAAGCGGCGCAAAAATTTTTGGTTATGCTGGGCCATGGGCGTTGGCGCTGATAACGCCCATGGCCCAGCATAATAAAGTTTTTTTGCTACTTTTTGTTCACAAAAAGTAGTCCTTTCCCTTCCTTTTACATCCACGGCGTGATCCAGCACGACCGCCGCGGCAATCGGCGTGAGCAGAGCGAGCGGCAGCCACAAAGCGGTGAACAGCGCGGCGTCGTGCACGGGTTGCAGCAGCAACGCCACGGCGCGCTGCACCGGCTCGCTGACGAGGTAAAGCGGGTAGGAGATCGCGCCGAGATACTTGAGCGGGCCGCATTCGAGGAGGGCGCCCCAGTCCTGGTTCTGGGCGAGGATGATCGCGGCCCAGGCGAGGGGGACCAAAGCCTTTCCCGGCCCTTCGGTCAGACCCAGCAGGCAGGTGCCGAGCAGGCAGGTGGGCAAGGCCAGTCTATCGCTGCCGCGCAGCCAGGCGGCGCTGGCCAGGCCGAGCGCGAACCAGGGGGCCGCATCCGGCAGAAAGGCGCGGCTGAACTGGGTCTGCACCGCGGGCAGGCAGTGATAGGCAATCCCCAAAGCCAGCAGTGCCAGGGCACAGCGGCCCAGCCGGCGCGGGACCAGCAGGCCGATCAGGAGATAGAACTGCCATTCGGTGGAGAGGCTCCAGGCCGGGCCGAGCAGGGTGATGTAGGCATAAGGCAGCAGGTTTTGCGGGATCAGCCCGTGCAAGAGCAGAACATGCGCAACCAGATGCCAGGGCCAGAGCGGCGGCAGGCCCGGCTCCATAGTCATCCGCCCCGCTTGCCCCACCCAGGGCATTGCCGTCAGCGGGTTTCCGGCCAGGAGGAGCAAAAAACCGGCGGCGAGGGCGCAGAAATAAGCCGGCAGCAGCCGTCGCGCCCGGGCCGCCATGAAGGGGAAAAACCGCCCGTCGAACCGCTCCAGCGCATTGACGATCACCAGCCCGCTGAGGGCGAAGAACAGGTCCACTGCCGCTTCGCCATGGTTGAACAGCTCTATGGCCCAGCCCGGCAGGGCGGCGAACGGCACGGCATGGGCGGCTAAGACATACACGGCCAGTATGCCGCGCAGCCCGTCCATGCGCCGCAATCGTTTCATTTACGCAATGTAAGCGCGAATTTGTCTCCGGTCAAAGCCGGAGAGCGCGAGTCAGCCTTTCTGGATCACCAGCAGCCAGGTGCCGTCCGCCTGTTCGGTCAGCTCCAGCGGGTCGTGGCCCTGATCGGCGGCGGCGCGGGGCACGTTGGCCAGCGGATCGGCGCCTTTCAGCCGGATCAGCAGGAGCTGCCCCGTCTCCATCGCATCCAGCGCCAGGCGGGTGCGGACGAAGGTCATCGGGCAGGTCTCCGACGTGATGTCGATGGCCTTATGGTGGGCGGGCAGGTGGGGATGGGAGGGCAGGGGGGAGGACGACATGCAAACCTCTATCTGGCGGGCGGGCGGCGGCGCCAAACGGCCCCCGGGAAGGCTGGACCGGAGAAACAGTTTGGGCCACAAGGCTCAAGATGGATATAAGCATCGAGCGCCTGTGCATAGAGAACGGGTTGAAGATGACAGGCCCGCGCCGGGTGATTGCCCGCGTATTGTCGGAGGCGACCGATCACCCGGACGTTGACGAATTGCATCGTCGCGCCAATCGAATCGATCCACGGATTTCGCTGGCCACGGTATACCGCACGGTGCGGCTGCTGGAGGCGAAGGGCATACTCGCACGGCGCGATTTGGGCAGCCGGCGGGCCCGCTATGAGCCCAGCGGTGAGCGCAATCACTTCCATCTGGTCGATCAGGAGAGCGGCTCCGTGCTGGAATTTGCAGCACCGCAGGCGGAAGTGTACCTGCGGGACATCGCCAGGCAGCAGGGGTTTGACGTGAATTTGATCAAGATTGAACTTTTCGGCCGGCGGATCGTGGAATGAACACCAACGTGGTGCCCGGCCTGCCGCGTTTTGAGCTGGGCAATGCCGCGCCGGGCTTTGCCGAGCTGCGCGCCGGCAATCTCGGCGTCCGTCTCGCGGTCACCGCCGATGAGCTGGATGCGGCGCAGGCGCTGCGCTACCGCGTGTTCTATCAGGAGATGGGCGCCGAGGCCGATGCGGCGACCACCGCCCGCGGGCGCGATGCCGACGCGTTCGACGCTGTCGCCGACCATCTGCTGGTGGTGGACCATGATCTCGGCGACGACGCCTCAGGCGTGGTCGGCACCTACCGGCTGATCCGCCAGGATGCCGCGGCCAGGCTCGGCCGTTTCTATTCGGCGGATGAATACGATATCTCGGTGTTCGACCAATTCCCCGGCGTGAAGTTGGAGCTGGGCCGCAGCTGCACCGCCGCCGCCTATCGCTCGCGCTCGGTCATGCAGCTGCTCTGGCGCGGCATCGCGGCCTATGTGTTCCATTACGGCGTGGACCTGATGTTCGGCTGCGCCAGCCTTGGCGGCACCGATCCGGACGCGCTGGCCGACGAACTGACCTATCTCGCCACGCACCATCTGGCGCCGGAGGCGATCCGCCCGCGCGCGCTGGAGAGCCGCTACGTGCCGATGCTGCGCCGCGATCCGGCCGGGCTGGACGCCAAGCAGGCGCTGATGCGTCTACCGCCCTTGATCAAAGGCTATCTGCGGCTTGGTGGATTTGTCGGAGATGGTGCGGTAATCGACCGCCAGTTCAACACCACGGACATAGCCGTGGTGGTGCAGACCGATCTGGTGACGGATAAATATTACCGGCATTATGAGCGCGATACGCGCTGATTTTTTGACGAAGCCTGCCGCCCAAGCGGCGGCTGGAGGACTGCCATGGCTGAAAACGATGACGTTATTCCCGATTCCTTGCTGCCCTACGACGACTGGATGCAGGAAGCTTTGCGCCAGGTGGCGGTGAGCGCGCTGCGCCATGCGGTGCAGAACGGCCTGCCCGGCGGGCACCATTTCTACATCACCTTCAAGACCACCTATCCGGGTGTGGACATCCCCGACCGGCTGCGGGCGCAGTACCCGGAGGAGATGACCATCGTGCTGCAGCACCAGTTCCACAGCCTCGGCGTCAACGATGCCGGGACGTCGATGTCGGTCGGCCTGTCGTTCGGCGGTGTGCCGTCGATCCTCACCATACCGTTCGCGGCCATTACCAGCTTCGCCGATCCGGAGGTCCGTTTCGGCCTGCAGTTCGAGGTGGCGGTGCCCGAGCCGGTCAAGGTGGCGGAGCTTCCCGCCGTTGAGAGCGACGCTGAGCCCGCCCGGCCGCATGACGGGCCCGCCGACGTGGTGAGCCTGGACGCCTTCCGCCGTCGCCAAAAGGACTGACGACGGGACTTTAAAAAAACCAACCGACAGAGAGACCGATCCATGACCGTGATGACGAAACGCAGCCCCGGCTTTGCCTATGCCCCGATGTTTTCCCTGGGAGACGACGACACGCAGTGGCGCAAGCTGGACATCGCCGGCGTTTCGACCATCGAGGTCGAGGGCAAGACGGTGCTGAAGGTCAGCGCCGACGCGCTCTCGGAGCTGGCCTTCGCGGCGTTCCACGACATCGCGCACCTGTTGCGCCCGGCGCATCTGGCGCAGCTGGCGAAGATCCTCAAGGACCCGGAAGCCAGCGAGAATGACCGCTACGTGGCGATGGAATTCCTGAAGAACGCGAACATCGCCGCCGCCGGCGTGCTGCCGATGTGCCAGGATACCGGCACCGCCATCGTGTTCGGCAAGAAGGGGCAGAGGGTCTGGGTCGAGGGTGACGAGGAGGAGGCGATCTCCTGGGGCGTGCACCGCACCTATACCGAGACCAATCTGCGCTATTCGCAGATGGCGCCGATCAGCATGTATGACGAGAAGAATACCGGCAACAACCTGCCGGTGCAGTTCGACATCATGGCCTCCCCCGGCGAGCACCATGCTGACGAATTCACGCTGATGTTCGTCGCCAAGGGCGGCGGATCGGCGAACAAGACCTTTTTGTACCAGGAAACCCGCGCGGTGCTGACGCCGGAGAAGCTGCTCGCCTTCATCGAGGCGAAAGCCAAGACGCTCGGCACCTCGGCTTGCCCGCCCTATCACCTCTCGATCGTCATCGGCGGTACCTCGGCGGAGATGACCCTGAAGGCCGTGAAACTGGGCTCGACCAAGTATCTGGACCATCTGCCGACCACGGGTGACATCAGCGGCCATGCGTTCCGCGACCTGGAGCTGGAGCGGCGCGTCCTGGAGATGACGCAGAGCATCGGCATCGGCGCGCAGTTCGGCGGCAAGTATTTCTGCCACGACGTGCGGGTGATCCGCCTGCCGCGGCATGGCGCCAGCTTCCCCATCGGCATCGGCGTGTCCTGCTCGGCCGACCGCCAGATCAAGGCCAAGATCACCAAGGACGGCGTGTTCCTGGAGCAGCTGGAGAGAGATCCGGCGAAATACCTGCCGGAAATCACCGACGAGCATCTGGGCGGCGACGTGGTCGCCATCGACCTGAACAAGCCGATGCCGGAAATCCTGGCACAGCTCTCGAAGCACCCGGTCAAGACCCGCGTGGCGCTGAACGGCACCATCGTCGTGGCGCGCGACATCGCCCACGCCAAGCTGAAGGAACGGCTGGACCGCGGCGAACCTCTGCCGGACTATATCAAGAACCACCCGGTCTATTACGCCGGCCCGTCGAAGACGCCGGAAGGCATGGTCACGGGCAGCTTCGGTCCGACCACGGCAGGGCGGATGGATTCCTATGTCGAGGAGTTCCAGGCCGCCGGCGGGTCCCTGATCATGCTCGCCAAGGGTAACCGCAGCAAAGCCGTGCGCGAGGCCTGCCACAAACATGGTGGCTTCTATCTCGGCTCGATCGGCGGCCCGGCCGCGGTGCTGGCGGAACACAACATCACCAAGGTCGAGGTGCTGGAATACCCCGAACTGGGCATGGAAGCGGTGTGGCGGATCGAAGTGAAGAACTTCCCGGCCTTCATCGTCGTCGACGACAAGGGCAACGACTTCTTCGCCGGGCTTGGCTGATGCGCTTCACCGTCGACCGGATCGACCATGTCGTGGTCTGGTGCGCTGACCTGGAGCTGGCCGCTGCCTGGTATCAGCGCGTGCTGGGCATGGAACGCGAGGAATATGGCGGGGAAAACCGCACCGCTTTGCGCTTCGGCGCGCAGAAGATCAACCTGCAGGAGACCGGCCATTCGCTCCTCTCGGGGAGCGATGAACCAGGCCCGGGGACACAGGAGATCTGCTTCGTCGTCGCCGTCCGCCCCGAAGACGCCATCGCCCAGCTCCACGCCTGCGGCGTGACCGTCGAACGCGGCCCGGTCGCCCGCATCGGCGCGCTCGGCGACGTCATGTCCGTCTATTGCCGCGACCCGGACGGCAATCTCATCGAACTCGCTTCGTACCTGGGAGCCTAAGTTCGTGGAGCAGCAAGGCCAAGGGGCGCTGCCCCTTGGAACCCCGCTAAGGGCTGAGCCCTTAGAACCCATTAGTAGGTTTGTGGAAGGCGCTGGCCCTGACCTTGTCACGGCCACGTATGCCAGCGCCTTCCACAAACCTTTTAGCGGATCGAACGGCGCCGCCGTTCGCAGGGGGTTCAGGGGGACAGAGTCCCCCTGGCCTTGCTTCTCATGAACCTGTCCGAGTTCGATTACGATCTGCCTGACCGGCTGATTGCCACGGCGCCGGCGCGGCCGCGGGATAGTGCGCGGCTGCTGCATGTGGGGGCGGGGCTGGCGGATCATGTGGTGCGGGATCTGCCGGGGTTGTTGCGGCGCGGGGATTTGCTGGTGGTGAACGACACCAAGGTGATTCCGGCGCAGCTGACGGCGATGCGCGGTGCGGCGCGGATTGGGATCACTTTGGACCGGCGGCTGGATGACGGGCGCTGGCGGGTTCTGCTACGCAACGCGAGGCGGGTGCGGGCGGGGGATCTTCTGGAGATCGATCCGGCGTTTTCCGCGACCGTGGATGCGGTTCTGGAGGGTGGTGCGGCGCTGTTGCGGTTTGCGGCGGACGATTTTTACGCCGCTTTGGCGCGCTCCGGCGCGCTGGCGCTGCCGCCTTACATTGCCCGGCCGGAGGGGATCACCGCGCAGGACAAGGCGGATTACCAGACGATGTTCGCCACGCATGAGGGCGCGGTGGCCGCTCCCACGGCGGGGCTGCATTTTACGCCGGAGCTGCTGGGCGCGTTGGCGCAGGCCGGGGTGGAGAGTGTGCGGGTGACGCTGCATGTGGGGGCGGGGACGTTTCTGCCGGTGCGGACCGAGAATGTGCTTGAGCACCGGATGCATGCGGAGCGCGGTTTTGTGTCGGCCGAGACGGCGGCGCGGATCCGTGCGACACGGGCAGCGGGCGGGCGGATTGTGCCGGTCGGCACCACGGCGCTGCGGGTGATCGAATCCGCGGCGGCGGGCGGCGAGATTGAGGCCTTCGACGGGGAGACGGATATTTTCATCATCCCCGGCTATGGCTTCAAGGTCACCGATCTGCTGGTGACGAATTTCCATCTGCCGCGTTCGACGCTGTTGATGCTGGTTTCGGCCTTTGCCGGCATGGAGCGCATTCGCGCGGCCTATGCGCATGCGATCGCGTCGGGTTACCGGTTTTATTCCTATGGCGATGCCTGTTTGTTGGAGCGTGCGTGAGTTTTTCCTTTGAATTAGCGGCCACGGATGGCGCGGCGCGGGCGGGCACGTTGCACACCGCGCATGGCGAGGTGCCGACGCCGACCTTCATGGCGGTGGGCACCGCCGGCACGGTGAAGGCGATGACTGCTGACGCGGTGCGGGCGACGGGCGCGAACATCGTGCTTGGCAACACCTATCATCTGATGCTGCGACCGACGGCCGAGCGCGTGGCGCGGCTTGGCGGTTTGCACAAGATGATGGACTGGCCGGGGCCGATCCTCACCGATTCCGGCGGGTTCCAGGTGATGTCGCTCGCCAAGTTGCGGAAGATGGACGAGACCGGGGTGACGTTCCGCTCGCATCTGGACGGTTCGGCGCATCATCTGACGCCGGAACGGTCGATGGAAATCCAGTATCTGCTGGATTCCACGATCACCATGGTGCTCGATGAGTGCACGAAGTTTCCGGCCACGCATGACGAGGCGGGGGCTTCGATGCGGCTATCCACGCGCTGGGCTAAACGCTCGCGCACCGCTTTCGTCGAGCGCGAGGGCTATGGCCAGTTCGGCATCGTGCAGGGCAGCGTTTATGAGGATCTGCGCCGGGAGTCCGCTGATGCGCTGCGGGAGTTGAATTTCGAGGGCTATGCGATCGGCGGCCTGGCGGTGGGCGAGGGGCAGGAGATGATGTTCGGCATGCTGGACATCACCGCGCCGATGCTGCCCGCGCAGAAGCCGCGCTATCTGATGGGCGTGGGCACGCCGGACGATTTGCTGGGGGCGGTGGCGCGCGGGGTGGACATGTTCGACTGCGTGATGCCGACCCGGGCCGGGCGCACGGCGAGGGCTTTCACCTCCCGCGGTGTCTACAACATGCGCAATGCGCGGTTCATCGATGACGGCGCGCCGCTGGATGAAGGCTGCGCCTGCCTGTGTTGCACGCGCCATTCGCGGGCCTATCTGCATCATCTGTTCCGGGCCGAGGAAATTCTTGGGCCGATGCTGCTGACGGCGCATAATCTCACCTATTATCAAGCGCTGATGCAGGGCGCGCGGACGGCGATCCTGGCCGGTGACTATGACGCCTATTGCGCGGCAGTCCGTGCCGGTTGGACGGATGGAGGACCGAAAAAATGACGGACGATCGTTACCAGGGGCTGAAGCAGCTCGGCGCCCACACCAAACAGCCGAATTCGCCGGAAGAGGCGGTGCTGGAGCGTGTGCCGGCGATGATGGGCGGCAAGAACGCGGTGGTGCGCTTCACCTGCCCGGAATTCACCTCGCTCTGTCCGATGACGGGGCAGCCGGATTTCGCGCATATCGTCATCGACTACATTCCCGGCGAATGGCTGGTGGAGAGCAAGTCGCTGAAGCTGTTCTTCACCAGTTTCCGCAACCATGGCGATTTTCATGAGGCCTGCACGCTGCAGATCGCGGACCGGCTGGTCGAGCTTTTGAGCCCGGTCTGGCTGCGCATTGGCGCGTACTGGTATCCGCGCGGCGGCATTCCGATCGACGTGTTCTGGCAGACCGGGGCGCCGCCTGACGGGGCGTGGATCCCGCCGCAGGACGTGCCGGGATATCGTGGCCGCGGCTGATGCCAAAACCGCGATCATCGCGCGGGCCCGGGCGCTGGGGTTCGATGCGATCGGTTTTGCCCAGGCCTCTTTGAGCCCAAAACGCGCCGCCGGGTTGCGCGAATATCTGCAGGCGGGCCGTCACGGCGAGATGCGCTGGATGGCCGAACGGGAAAAGCAGCGGGCCGACCCGAAGGCGTTGTGGCCGGAGGTGGTGAGCGTGATATCGCTCGGCCTTTCCTACGCGCCCGAAGGCGATCCGCTGGAGAATCTGTGCCGGAAGCAGGTGGGCAATATTTCCGTCTATGCCCGCAACCGGGATTATCATGACATCGTCAAAGGCAAGCTGAAGCATCTGGCGCAGGCCATCGCCGCACTTGGCAAGGGTGTTAAAGTGTTCGTCGACACCGCGCCGGTGATGGAAAAGCCATTGGCGATGCAGGCGGGGCTGGGCTGGCAGGGCAAGCATACCAACCTGGTGTCGCGCGCCCATGGCTCCTGGCTGTTTCTGGGCGAGGTTTTCACCACGCTGGAGATCGCGCAGGATGCGCCGCATGCGGATCGTTGCGGGTCGTGCCGCGCCTGCCAGGACGTGTGCCCGACCGAGGCCTTTCCCGCCCCCTATAAGCTCGATGCGCGGCGCTGCATTTCCTACCTGACCATCGAATATACCGGGCCGATTCCGGAAGAATTCCGCGTGGCGATGGGCAACCGGATTTATGGCTGCGATGACTGCCTGGCGGTGTGCCCGTGGAACAAGTTTGCGAAAGCGGGGCGGGAGCAAAAGCTGGCGCAGCGGGAGGATCTAACCGCGCCGCTGTTGGCCGAGCTGGCGGCGTTGGACGATGCGGCATTCCGCCAGAAATTCTCCGGCTCGCCGGTGAAACGCATCGGGAGGAACCGGTTCGTTAGGAACGTGGCGATCGCGATAGGCAATAGTGGCGATCTTTTGCTTATGCCTGCGGCGGAAGCTCTAGCGCGGGATGCGGATTCGGTGGTGGCCGAGGCAGGAGCCTGGGCGATGAAGCGGCTCAAAAATTAGGGGTCTGGGGCCTTCCGGCCCCAGCGGGTGCAGGGCGGAGCCCTGCCCGCCGGAGGCCATTGCTTTTCTTCCGTAATTAAAGAAGCTAAATCCCTTCCCATGAGCTGGCTCACCGAATTCGTCCGTCCGAAAATCCGTACCCTGCTGGGCCGTCAGGAGGTGCCGGACAATCTCTGGCATCAATGCCCGAAATGCCAGCAGATGATTTTTCATCGCGAGCTGGAGGCGGCGCGAAAGGTGTGCCCGCATTGCGGCCATCATATGCGCGCCACTGCGGCCGAGCGTCTGGCCTGGACCTTCGATGATGGGGTGTACACCCGCATCGATCTGCCGAAGGCGGTGGTCGATCCGCTGAAATTCCGTGACCAGAAGCGCTATGCGGACCGGCTGCGCGATGCGCAAAGTGCCACCAAGCAGGACGACGCGCTGTTGGTCGCGCACGGCACGGTCGGCGGCTGCAAGGCCGTGGTGGCGGCGATGTCGTTCGAGTTCATGGGCGGGTCGATGGGCGGTGCGGTCGGTGACGGGCTGGTGGCGGCGGCGCGTCTGGCGGTGCTGCAGGCGGCGCCGCTGATCGTCTACACCTCCTCGGGCGGCGCGCGCATGCAGGAGGGCTCGGTCAGCCTGATGCAGATGCCGCGCACCACCATCGCCACGCAAATGGTGAAGGAGGCCGGGCTGCCCTTCATCGTGGTGCTGACCGACCCCACCACCGGCGGCGTGACCGCCTCCTTCGCGATGCTGGGTGACATCCAGATCGCCGAGCCGAACGCGCTGATCGGCTTCGCCGGGGCGCGCGTGATCGAGCAGACCGTGCGCGAGAAGCTGCCCGAAGGGTTTCAACGCGCGGAATATCTGTTGGAGCACGGCATCATCGACATGGTGGTGCACCGCGCCGAGCTGACCGCGACGCTGGCGCGGCTGATCGACATGATGACCGCGAATAAGCGGCAAGTCGCCGCTTGACCCAGGCTGACGCCGCGCCGGAGGCGGCGCGCAGCGTGCATGCCAGTTTGGAGCGTCTGCACAAGCTCTACCCCAAGCTGATCGATTTGCGGCTGGACCGTTTGGTCCGGCTGCTGGCTGACCTGGGCGATCCACAGCTCTCATTGCCGCCGGTGATCCATGTGGCCGGCACCAACGGCAAGGGCAGCGTGTGCGCGTTCATTCGCGCCATCGCTGAGGCGGCCGGCTTGCGGGTGCATGTGTATACTTCGCCGCATCTGGTGCGTTTCAACGAGCGCATCCGTCTGGCAGGTTCGCTGGTGTCCGACGAACAGCTGGCGCAGGCGCTGGACGAGATCGAGGCGGTGAACGCGGAAAACCAGATCACGGTGTTCGAGGCGATCACCGCCGCGGCGTTTTTTCTGTTCGCCCGCGTGCCGGCGGATTTGTGCGTGGTCGAGGTGGGGCTGGGCGGCAAGCTTGACGCCACCAACGTGGTGCGGCCGGCCGCCTGCGCGATCACCTCCATTTCCATGGACCATCAGGATTTTCTCGGGGACCGGCTGGAGATCATCGCCGTCGAGAAGGCCGGGATCATCAAGCAAAACGTGCCCGTGGTGACCGGTTTTCTGGCCCCGCCGGCGATGGGGGCGGTCGAGGCGGCGGCCGGTGAGGCTGGCGCCCGGCTGCTGCGGCGCGGACGTGACTGGGATGTGGTGGAGACAGAAAACGGCCTGCGGCTTGACGGGCTGGACCTGCCGCGCCCGGCGCTGCTCGGCGCGCATCAGGCGGAGAATGCCGGCATTGCCATCCAGGCGCTGCGCGCCGCCGGGTTCGACCTGGCCGTGCCAGCCCTGGCCTTGGGTCTGAAAAGTGCTGAATGGCCGGCGCGGCTGCAAAGGCTGCGCGGCGCGCTGCTGGCGCAACTGCCGGCAGGTTCACAGTTATGGCTGGATGGCGCGCATAACCCCGGCGGCGCCGAGGCGCTGGCCACCCAGCTCGCCGCCTGGGACGGGCCGACGACGCTGGTCGTTGGCATGAAGCAGTCCAAGGACGTCACGGAATTCCTGCTAATCCTGCTCCCCCATGCGGCGCAAATCATCGCCGTGCAGGAGCCCGACCAGCATCTGGCGCTGCCGGTGCCCGAGATCATCGCCGCCTCGGGCGGCGTCGCGGTGCCGGGGCCCGATGTCCGCGCCGCACTGGCGCAGATCACGGCGCCAACGCGGGTGCTGATCTGCGGGAGCCTGTATCTGGCCGGGGAAGTGTTGAAACTGGACGAAGTGAAGTGAAGGACTACTTTTTGTGAACAAAAAGTAGCAAAAAAACTTTGCTATGCTGGGTCATGGGCGTTGTCGGCGACAACGCCCATGACCCAGCATAGCGCAAAATTTTTGCGCCGCTTTTTTTAAAAAGCGGCCGCTTCCTTCCTAAAGCTTCTGGAACATCAGCAGCGCGTCGACATCCCCGTGTGTGGGATGGCGGAACGCGCCGGGTAGGCGGCAGAGCGTTGCAAAGCCCATGCTGGTCCAGAGTTTCACGGCGCGCTCGTTTGTGGACACCACGAGGTTGAACTGCATGGCGGCAAAACCGCGCGCGCGGGCGGTGGCGAGCGAGTGTTCGCACATCGCCCGGGCGATGCCGCGGCCGGTGGCGCCCGGTGCGGTCATGTAGCCGCAATTGGCGACATGCGCGCCGTTGCCCGTCTGGTTGGCGCGCAGATAGTAGGTGCCGAGGAGTTTTGTGTCCTCGGCGGCGGCGAACGTCTCGTGGTCCGGCGCGGTCCAGTAGGCGAGGGCGTGGGCTTTGCTCATGTCGCGCGGCAGCGGGTAGGTTTCGCCGGCGCGGATCACGGGCTCCAGGATCGCCCACAGCGCGTCATGGTCGGCTTCCGTCACCGGCCTGATGGTGAACATCGCGGCGGTCTCAATACATATGCTGGCCGCCGTTGATGGAGAGTGTCGAGCCGGTGATGAAATCGGCCTCGTCGGCGGTGAGAAACACCACGCCGCGGGCGATGTCCTGCGCCGTGCCGAGCCGGCCGCGGGGGATTTTCGCGACGATCTTTTCCAGCACCTCGGGCGGCACCGCGCGCACCATTTCGGTATCGACATAACCTGGCGCCAGGGTGTTGGCGGTGATGGCGTAGCGCGCTCCTTCCATCGCCAGGGCCTTGGTGAAGCCGTGGATGCCGGCTTTCGCGGCGGCGTAGTTCACCTGCCCGTATTGGCCGGCCTGGCCGTTGATCGAGCCGATATTGACGATCCGGCCGAATTTCTTCGCCTTCATGCCCTCGAAGCACACTTTGGCGAGGTTGAAGCAGGAGCCGAGATTGGTGTCGATCACCTCATCCCACATCTCGCGCGTCATTTTCGCGATGGTGGTGTCGCGGGTGATGCCGGCATTGTTGACGAGGATGTCGATTGTGCCGTGTTTCGCGGCGATGGCGGAGACCGCGGTCGCGCACTGGTTGAAGTCGCCGGCGTCGAAACGCACCGTCTCGATCCCGGTTTCGGTGGTGAAGGCTTCGGCCGCCGCGGTGTTGCCCGCATAAGTGGCGATGACATGCCGTCCCGCTTGCTGCAGTGCGACACTGATTGCCGCCCCGATGCCCCGTGTGCCTCCGGTAACCAATGCAATGCGCGCCATATTTTTTTCCTCCTCTTTTTTTAGGCTAGAATAGATTTTTGGGGGCCGGAAGCGACGACCCGGCTATACGAACAGCATGGCACGAATCTTCATCGTAACGACATGAATTTCTACAAGTTTTAAGCGGAAAGCGCCATGCGGCATTGATGCAGATCAAGCGGCCGCTTTTTGAAAAAAGCGGCGCAAAAACTTTTGGTTACGCTGGGCCATGGGCGTTGTCAGCGACAAAGCCCATGGCCCAGCGTCGTAAAGTTTTTTTGCTACTTTTTGTTCACAAAAAGTAGCCGTCCTTTCTTTTAATGCGCGCCCGGTGCTGCGGCGCCGGCGGGGCGGCGGAGAAACAGCGTGGCGACTACCGCCAGCACCATGCCGCAGCCGAGCAGCGCGAACGCGTCGCCATAGGCGAAGTAGTTTGCCTGCAACTCGATGGTGCGGCCGATCGTGATCACGGCTTCGTGCTGCGCCGCAGCAGGATCGGCCATGCCATGCGCCTCGAAATAGCCGGTCAGCATGTCCAGCCGCTCGCGCGTCGCCGGGTCGAGCAGGCTGACCTGCGGCGTGATGATCGCGGAATGGAATTTCTCGCGGTTGGTGACGAAGGTCTGCACCGTCGCGATGCCGATCGCGCCGCCGAGATTGCGCAGCATGTTGAACAGCGACGAGGCGGAGCTGGAATCCTTCAGCGGGATGCCGGCGGTGGCGATCATGGTGATCGGCGGGAACACCAGCGCCTGGCCGACGGCGCGGATCAGGTTCGGGATCAGCAATTGCGGGCCACTGTCGTCGGGGCCGAGATTCATGTTGAGGAAGGTGCTGATGGCGAACAGGATGAAGCCGAGTGCCAGCAGCCGGCGCGGATCGACCTTGCGCATCATCCAGGGCACGAAGGGGATGATGAGCAGTTGCGGCAGGCCGATCCAGGCCATCACCGCGCCCGATTGCCGGGCGCTGTAGCCATGCGCTTCGGCGAGGTAGAGCGGGATGAGATAGACTGCGGAATACAGCACGAAGCCGAGCATCACGTTGGCGGCGCTGGAGAAGGCGAAATTCCACATCTTAAACAGGCGCAGGTTGACCAGTGGCGTTTTGTTGCCGGGGCGCAGCTCCTGGAACAGGAAAGCGATCAGCCCGATGGCTGAGATGATCGAGAGGTGCACGATAAAGGGCGAGCCGAACCAGTCGTCCTTGTTGCCCTCCTCCAGCACGATCTGCAGCGCGGCGAGGCCGACCGCCATGGTGGCGATGCCGAGCCAGTCGCCCTGGCGGAATTTTTGCAGCTGCATCGGCGACGGCTGCAGGCCCCAGAACAAAGCCGGCAGCATCAGCGCGCCGGGGATCAGATTCAGGAAGAAGATGTAGCGCCAGCCATAGATGTCGGTGATCGCGCCGCCGATGGTCGGGCCGATCGCCGGCGCGAAGGTGGCAGTGAGCGCGAACGCGGCGAAGCCGATCGGGCGCGACGCCGGCGGCAGCAAGGTGATCACGCAGACCAGCGAGAGCGGGATGAGCACGCCGCCGAAAAACCCCTGGAGCGCCCGCAGCGTCACCATTTCCGGAAAATTCTCGGCGAAGCCGCAGGCGGCGGAGAAGGCGAGAAACAGGATGGTGCTGACGATCAGGTAGCGGCGGAGTGAAAATACCTGCGACAGCCAGCCCGAGAGCGGGATGACGATGATCTCGCCGATCAGATAGGCGGTGGAGATCCAGCCGCCATTGTCGAGCCCGGTGCCGATGCCGCCCTGGATGTCGGGCAGCGAGGTGTTGACCACCTGGATGTTCAGCACCGCCATGAAGGCGCCGATCAGCGCGCCGCCGACCGCGACCCGGTTGCGCAGCGGAATCGGTTCGGCCGAGGCCATCTCAGCCGCCCGCGCGGGTATCGATGGAGGGTTCGACCGAGAGACCGGGGCGCAGCTTGCCGATCAGCTCCGGGGTCAGATGCAGGTAGATTTTCACCGGCACGCGCTGCACGATTTTCGTGAAATTGCCGGTCGCGTTGTCGGGCGGCAGAAGCGCGAATTCCTGGCCGGAATCGGGGAACACGCTGTCCACCCAGCCGGTGACCTTGAGGTTCGGGAAGGCGTCGACATCGACATCGACCTGCTGTCCGGGCCGGATGTTGGTGATCTGCGTCTCCTTGTAGTTGGCAAGGACATAGACCTGGTTCATCGGCACGACCGCCATGATCTGCGTGCCGGTCTGCAGATAGTCGCCCAAGGCCACGGTCTTGTCGCCGACCACGCCGTCGAACGGCGCGCGGATATCGGTGTGGCTGAGATTGAGGGCGGCCATCTGGATGCGGGCTTCGGCCTGTTTCAGGCTGGCCTCGGCCTGGGCGAGGTCGGCGTTCAGCACATCCACCCGGCGTTCTGCGCCGGTCAGCCCGGCCTGGTCGGCGGCGAGCGTGGCGCGCGCGGTGGCGAGATCGGTGGTGGCGCGGTCGGTGGTCTGGATCGGGCTGGCGCCGGTGGCCGAGAGGCGGGCATAGCGGTGCTGGTCTTGCGTGGCGAAGACGAGCTCGGCCTGGTCGCCGGAAATTTTCGCCTGTGCTGCGGCGATGTTCGTCTGCTGCAGCGCGAGCTGGGCCTGGTCGTTGGCGATGCTGGCGCGCGCCGCGGCGGCGTCGGCCTGCGCCAGGCTCAGGGCGTTCTCATAATCGCGTGGGTCGATGCGCACCAGCAGCTGGCCGCGCGTCACTTTCTGGTCCTGGTTGACCGCGACATCGGTGACATAGCCGCTCACCTTGGCGGCGATCAGGCTGGAATCCGCGGCGATATAGGCGTCATCAGTGGAGACGAAATACTGGCCGACCAGCAGGTACTGGACCAGCCAGATGGCGACGGCGACCACCACGACAGCGCCGCCGAGAACCATCAGCCAACGTGTTGTTGGGTTAGATTTTCTTACGTCGGACAAGCGGCAACCCCTCGATTACATTGCCGCGGACATAAGGGTTAGCCGGCAAATTGCAAGCCGGTCAGAGTTTCTCCACCTGACCGTATTCGAGATCGACCGGGGTCGAGCGGCCGAAAATCGAGACCGAGACTTTCACCCGGCCCTTGTCCTCGTCGACCTCTTCGATCACGCCGTTGAAGCTGGTGAACGGGCCGTCGGCGACGCGCACCTGCTCGCCGACCTCGAAAATCACCGCCGGGCGGCGCGTCTCGCTGCCTTCCTCGGCCTGCTTCATGATCCGCTCGGCCTCGCTGTCGGAGATCGGCGTCGGCCGCGTCTTGCTGCCGAGGAAGCCGGTCACTTTCGGCACGTCCTTCACCAGATGCCAGGCATCGTCGGACATATCCATGTGCACCAGCACATAGCCGGGGAAGAACTTGCGCTCGGTGTTCACTTTTTGCGCGCGGCGCACCTCGGTGACCTCTTCGACCGGCACAATGATCTCGCCGATCTGCTCGGTCAGGCCCTTGAGATCCGCCTGTTCCTTGATCTGGGTGGCGATTTTTTTCTCGAACCCGGAATAGACGTGCAACACATACCAACGCTTGGCCATTTTTATTCCTTAACTCCCGACGCCGAACAGGGCGCGCATGCCGGCGCCGATGAGCTGATCAACGGTCAGAAAAAACACAGCGGTCACAATCACCATGGCGAGCACAAGCCCCGTGGTTTGCACGGTTTCCTTGCGCGAGGGCCAGGTGGTCTTCGCCGCCTCGGCGCGCACTTCGCGCATGAACTTCACCAGGTTGAACGCCAATGCCGACTCCAAAACAGCCATGATGCGCCGGGTGGGATGGCAGGGGCGGAGGGTCTCGAACTCTCAACCTCCGGTTTTGGAGACCGGCGCTCTAGCCAATTGAGCTACGCCCCTAAAAATCCACACCAGCGTTAAGCGCGCGTTCCACACGTTGGCGCGCCCGCTGTCAAGTCTCTGTCTCATATCCGGCCGCCGGGCGGTGCCGTCTATGCAGGTTTTGCATCCCGCTCCGGCAAAAAGAGCGGAGCAAAAAACGCAGCGAATGGAGCGGGTGACGGGAATCGAACCCGCACACCCAGCTTGGAAGGCTGGGACTCTACCGTTGAGCTACACCCGCAAAAAAGTTTTTTAGCCCGATTTGCATCTGGCCGCCCCACCAGCCCCAGATGCAAAATGCGCTACGCGGGGGTGAGACGGTTGCTGCAAACCTCAGACAGTATGGAAGGGGTTGGATTCGAACCAACGTAGGCGTACGCCAGCGGATTTACAGTCCGCCCCCTTTAGCCACTCGGGCACCCTTCCGTATGGGCTGTCCTTTCTCCGATCGGGCTTTGGTTGTCAACGGAAAGACCGAGGGATAGTGAACGCGCCATGACACAAAATCGTCCCCCTAAATCCCGGAACGGCCGGCCCGGCGCGCGTGCGCAAGGGCCTGGCGACGTTGCGGAGCGTCGCCCGAGCACCTCCGGCGGCCGGCCTGACCGCGCGGAGTCCGGTGGGCAGGGCCGCCCGCATGGGCATGAGCGCGGCCGCAGCCAAGGCCGTGGCGAACGCGCGCCGGCGGTGCCGGCGGGGGCGGTGTGGCTGTATGGCACGCATGCGGTGGCGGCGGCGCTGGCCAATCCGGCGCGCCGGCTGCGCCGGCTGGTGATCACCGAGGAGGCCCAGGCGCCGCTCGCAGCGGAATGCCCGGCGCCCTGGCCGATCCAGCCGGAAATCACGCCGCGCGAACGCATCGACCAACTGCTCGGCGCCCGTCAGGGCAGCGGCATCGTGCATCAGGGGGTGGCCCTGCTCACCGACCAGCTGACCGCGCCGCCGCTTCTCGACGCGCTGAAACGACCTGGGCCGATTCTCGTGCTCGACCAGATCGCCGATCCGCGCAATGTCGGTGCGCTGATGCGCACCGCGCGGGCGTTCGGCGCCGCGATGGTGATCGCCCAGGAGCGCAACGCGCCGGAAGAGACCGGAGCGCTGGCCAAAGCCGCCTCGGGCGCGCTCGAACTGATCCCGCTCCTGCGCATCGTCAATATTTCGCGCGCGCTGAGCGTGCTCAAATCCGCCGATGTCTGGGTCGTCGGGCTGGACGGCAGCGTGCCGAACCGGCTGAACGGCGCGTCCTTCGCGGGGCGCCGCGTGGCGCTGGTGCTGGGCAGCGAGGGCGAGGGCATGCGCCGGCTGACGCGCGAGACCTGCGACGAGGTCGCCGCACTGGCCATGCCCGGCGGCATGGAAAGCCTGAACGTCTCCGCCGCAGGGGCGGTCGCGCTCTACGAGCTGACGCGCACGCTGTAGGAAAAAAGGAAGGCTACTTTTTGTGAACAAAAAGTAGTTTTTTGCTCCTTTGGGCCATGGGCGTTGTCCCAGACACAGCCCATGGCCCAGCATAACAAAATTTTTTGCGCCGCTTTTTTTAAAAAGCGGCTGCTTGCTTCCTTTTACGGGATCGGCACCGGCACCCAGCGCGGGCCGGGATCGCTGCCATCGGCGACGTCGCCGCTCACCAGCAGGGTTGCCACCTTCGTGTCCCCCGTCCTCAACGTTTGCAGCTGGCTTTGCAGCGCCGTGGCCGTCGCCACGGTCTGGCCGGAGACTTCCTCGATCACATCGCCGGCGACGATGCCGGCTTGCGCCGCCGGGCCGTTACCGGCGACCGCGGTGATCGAGACGCCGGCTTGTGTCGGCTTCGCCGCGACCGTGAGGCCGAGGGACGTGACGTCGACCGGCGGGGGCGGGACGTGGGCGCTGGGCAGTGTGTCGGCGGTCTGGGCCGGCGGTACGGTCAAAGTGAGCGTCGTCTGTCGCTTGGTTCCGTCCTGCCAGAACTGCGCCACAGTGCTCTGCCCGGCGGGGATTTCCGCGGTGCGGATGAGCAGCGCGCGCGGATCCGTCACCGGCACGCCGCCCAGCGAGACCAGCACGTCGCCCGGCTGCAGTTTGCCGGTGGCCGGCCCGTCGGCGGCGACGCCGCCAACCAGCGCGCCCGCGGTGTCAGGCAGGCCGAGCAGGTTCTGGATCGCCGGCGTCACCTCCTGGGTGGAGACGCCGAGCCAGCCGCGCGTCATGTTGCCGGTGTTCTTCAGCTCATATGCCACCGGCATGGCCATGGCGGAGGGGATGGCGAAGCCGATGCCGATCGAGCCGCCGGAGGGCGAGTAGATCGCCGAATCCACGCCGATCACCTGGCCTTGCAGGTCGAACAGCGGGCCGCCGGAATTGCCGCGATTGATCGCCGCGTCGGTCTGGATGAAATCGTCGTAGGTGCCTTCGTTGATGTTGCGGTTCAGCGCGCTGACGATGCCGGCCGAGGTGCTGCCCGGCAGGCCGAACGGGTTGCCGATCGCCAGCACCCAGTCACCGACCTGCAGTTTTCCCGAGTTGCCGAAGGTCACGAACGGCAGTTTATGCCCGGCATCGATTTTCAGCACCGCGAGATCCGCCGCCTTGTCGCGGCCGACCAGGGTGGCGGGCAGGATCGTGCCGTCCTGCATGGTGACGGTGATCGAGGAGGCGCCGTCGATCACGTGATTGTTGGTCAGCACGTAGCCGGCGGGATCGAAGATGAAGCCGGAGCCCAGCGCCTCCTCGGCGCGTGGCGGCGGCAGGACCGTGCCGGCGGCAGGCGTGGTGTCCATGGTGGGGTGGTCGGCGCTGCCGCTGCCGCCCAGCGTGTCGTCCGGCGTGGCGTTCACCGGGTCGGTACTGGCGATGCTGACCACGGCCGGCATCACTTTTGCCGCGAGGTCCGCCAAGGCCGGCGGTTCGGGCGGGGCCGCATGCGCCGCGAAACCGGCGAGCAGCAGGGGGGCGCAGAGCAGGCAGGTCAATTTGGTCATGATAAGAAGTGTGCGGTCGCGGGGCGATCTGCGCAAGGGTCTGGACAGGGGGCGGGCCTGGGTTAAACCATAGCGTCATGACCGAAAACGATATCCGCGCCGCCCTCGCTCCCTTCAATCTCAAAGAGATGCTGGAGGGGGTCCATGTGCAGGGGGGCCTGGTGCAGGTGACCCTGGCGGTGAAACGCGAGGAGGCACCGAAATTTGAAGCGCTGCGCCGCGAGATCGAGGCGAAACTTTCCGCCCTGCCCGGGGTGCGCAACGCCGCCGTGGTGCTGACCGCGCAAAAAGCCGCCCCAGCGCAGGCGCCGGCCGCGCCGCAAGAAGTGCCTCTGCTGCCCGAGGTGAAAGCCGTGATCGCGGTGGCCTCCGGCAAGGGCGGTGTGGGCAAATCCACCGTGGCGGTGAACCTTGCCGTGGCGCTGGCACAGAGCGGGCTCAAGGTGGGGCTGCTGGATGCCGACATATACGGCCCGTCGTTGCCGCGCATGCTGGGGCTGAACCGCAAGCCGCAGGTCAAGGACGGCAAGATGCTGCCGCTGGAGGCCTGGGGGGTGCGCTGCATGTCGATCGGCTTCCTGGTCGAGGAGGAGACCGCGATGGTATGGCGCGGGCCGATGGTGACCGGGGCGCTGAACCAGATGCTGGCCCAGGTGGAATGGGGCGCGCTGGACGTGCTGGTGATCGATATGCCGCCCGGCACGGGTGATGTGCAGCTGACGCTGGCGCAACGGGCGAAGCTCGCCGGTGCCGTGGTCGTCTCCACCCCGCAGGACATCGCCCTGATCGACGCACGGCGTGGCGTCAAAATGTTCGAGCAGGTGCGGGTGCCGGTGCTCGGGATCGTCGAGAACATGTCGTATTTCTGCTGCCCGAACTGCCAGCACCGCAGCGACATCTTTGGTCATGGCGGTGCTGCGGCGGAGGCGGCGCGCATCGGCGTGCCGTTCCTGGGCGAGGTGCCGCTGCTGCTGGAGATCCGCGCGACCGGCGATGCCGGCACGCCGGTGACCGCCTCTGCCCCCGACAGCGAGGCGGCGAAAGCTTTCGCGGGCATCGCCGCGCAAGTGCGCGCCACGCTCGGCAAGGCGGATCAGAAGACCGGGCCGCGTATCAGCATCGAGTGATGGCCGAGATCGGCTTCTATCATCTGACCCGGACCGACATCGCGGCGGCGCTGCCGCCTTTGCTGGGGCGCACGTTGCAGGCGGGGGAGCGGGCGCTGGTGCTGTGCCCGGACCAAGCCCAGGTCGCGGCGCTGGACGAGGCGCTGTGGCGCTGCGCCACGCCGGACTGGCTGCCGCACGGCACGCAAGCCACGCCGCACCCGGAATGGCAGCCGATTTTTCTTGCCGCGGAGAACGTCAATCCGGCGGGGGCGGCGTTCTTGTTCCGCATCGGCGGGGCACAAGCCGAGAGCGGCGCCTATAAGCGCGTGTTCGATCTGTTCGACGGCAATGACGCCGACGCGGTGGCGGCGGCGCGCGTGCGCTGGCGCGAGGCCAAACAGGCGGGCCACGCCTTGACCTACTGGAAACAGACGGAAGCTGGCTGGGAACGGGCGCAGTAAGACTTCTTTTTGTGAACAAAAAGAAGCAAAAAAACTTTATTTATGCTGGGCCATTGGCGTTGTCGGCGCCAACGCCCACGGCCCAGCATAAAAAAGAAGTTTTTGCGCCGCTTTTTTCAAAAAGCGGCTGCTTTCTTTCTCCACGAAGCTGGCGCTGGCGCCGGGCCGCCCCGGATGCCATGAATGTAACGCAGTGTGGCTCGGTATTCTTGACAGGGTGTGGGGTGATCGGTAGCAACCCCGGAAACTCCAGGCGGCGTAGAACCGCTGAAAACAGGCGCATGAACGACGGTCGGGACAAAGAGACTTTTGAGCAGCGGCTTGCGGCAGCGCAGGCGGCGGCGGAAGGTCAGGCGAAGCGGGACTCAGCTCACAAAAGTGCTGGGTCGGCGGAGCGCGCGATCAATCTGGCAATGCGGTTGGGAGTTGAGCTGGTGGCCGCCATGGTCATCGCCGTGGTGATCGGGTGGGGGCTGGACAAGCTCTTTCATACCACGCCGTGGCTGATGGTCCTGATGGTGCCGGTGGGTATGGTAGCCGGCTTGCGCAATCTGGTGCGCGCGGCCGGGACGAAACAGGCGGCTGACGAGGAATAGAGTATGGCAGGCCCAACGATCGACGCGCTCGGACAATTCCGCCTGACAACCGGGCTGGGGCCGCTTGGCCGCGCCATCGACTTCACCAACTCGAACGAGGCGATGCTGGCCAGCGCCGTGATCGTCGTGATCCTGTTCGCGATCGGGCTGAAGAGCCGCGCTCTGGTGCCGGGCCGGATCCAGGCGCTGGTCGAGCTGCTCTATGAATTCGTGCACAACATGTGCATGGACACGATCGGCCCGGAGGGGCGGAAGTTCTTCCCCTTGGTGTTCACCATTTTCAGCTTCATCCTGCTCGGCAACCTGATCGGCCTGTTCCCGTATTTTTTCGCGTTCACCAGCCATATCGCGGTGACGCTGACGATGGCGCTGTTCGTGTTCCTGTTCTCGACCGGGGTGGGATTCTACACGCACGGCTTTCGCTTCTTCAAATTTTTCGTCCCCGCCGGCGTGCCGGGCTGGCTGTTGCCGCTGCTGGTGCCGATTGAGATCATCTCCTACCTGTCGCGGCCGGTTTCGCTCTCGGTGCGTTTGTTCGCCAACATGACCGCTGGTCACGTGATGTGGGAAGTGTTCGCCGGCTTCATGCTGCTGCTGACCGCCAGCCTCGGCGTGGTCGGTGCGGTCGCCGCGATCATTCCGCTTGGGCTGAACGTGGCGCTGGTGGCTCTGGAATTGCTGGTGGCGGGGCTCCAGGCCTATGTTTTCGCCATCCTCACCTGTCTGTATCTGCACGACGCCGTGCATATGCACTGATCGTCTCCGGTTAGAATTTCTCGAAAGGAATAGAGTTTATGGATCCTCAGTCAGCCGCCCTTCTCGCCAAGGATATCGGAGCGGGCCTCGCCACCATCGGTGTTGCCGGCGCCGGCGTCGGTATCGGCAACCTGTTCGGCTCGTTCGTGTCCTCGGTCGGGCGCAACCCGGCGGCTCGCGACGCCATGTTCCGCGACGTGCTGCTTGGCTTCGCGCTGACCGAAGCGGTGGCGCTGTACGCGCTGGTCATCGCGCTGGTCATTCTGTTCACCTGATGCGCCGTCTCGCCGCCATCGCCCTGCTGAGCCTCACGCCCGCCGCCGCCATGGCGGACGGGACGATGCCGCAGATGGATTTCAAGAATCCGCTCACCCTGGACCAGTTGGGGTGGATGGCGGTGATTCTGGTCGTGCTGTATTTCCTGCTGTCCCGCTGGGGACTGCCGGAAATGGGCAAGGTGCTGGCCAACCGCGCCACGGCGATCGAGCGTGATCTGACCGCTGCGCGCATGGCCAAGGCGGCCGCCGACCAGGCGATGGTGGCGCTGAACGCGTCCCTGAGCCAGGCGCGCCACCTCGCCCAGGCGCAGGTCGCCGCGGCGGTGGAGAAGGCCAAGGCGGAGGCGGCGTTGAACGCCGCCGCGCTGAACGCCAAACTGGACGAAAAACTGGCGCAGGCGGAGGCGCAGATCGCAGCGGCCCGCGCCCAGGCCATGGCGGCGATCAAGCCGGTCGCCGAGCAGGCGGCACAGACCATCCTGGTCCGCCTCACCGGCACCGCGCCGGAGAGCAGCCAGCTGGATCAGCGCGTCGACGACGCCCTGGCGGCACGGAAGGCGGCATAGGCAGATGGAATACCAGGCGCTTCACAACACTCCCTGGATGCATGGCTCATTCTGGGTCTTCGTCGCGGTCGTCATTTTCGCGATCCTGGCCGGGCGCAGGATCGTCGGTGTCCTGACAAGCATGCTCGATGCGCGCACCCAACAGGTGCGCGATGCGCTGGACGAGGCGGCGAATCTGAAGGCCGAGGCCGAAGCGATGCTGCTTGAGGCCCAGGCGGCGCAGGCCCAGGCGATCAAAGACGCGGAGCAGATTCTCGCCTCCGCCCAGGCCGAGGCGGCACGGATGGCGGCGGCGCTGGCCGCCGAGGCGCAAGCCACGGCCAAGCGGCGCGAACGGATGGCAATGGAGCGCATCGCCGCGGCGGAAGCTTCCGCCGTGAACGAGGTGCGGGCCGCAGCGATCGACATCGCCACGGCCGCCAGCGCCCAGCTGCTGCGCGACACGTTCGGCGCAGCCGCGGATGCGGCGATGATCGACCAGTCGATCACCGGCGTGCCGGCGGCGCTGCGCCAGGCGATCTAACGTATAGTGAAGCAAGCAGCCGCTTTTTAAAAAAAGCGGCGCAAAAATTTCTGCTATGCTGGGCCTGAGGCGGTGTCCGCGCCAACGCCCATGGCCCAGCATGAATAAAGTTTTTTTGCTACTTTTTGTTCACAAAAAGTAGCCTTTCCCTTCGCTGCGTTTCGCATGCTGGACAAGGGCCAAAAGTTTCCGTATACGTCAATCAAAACCTCTAAGCGTTAAATACGGGAAAGCGGCATGCAATTGTCCACGGCAGCAGCAAAAGGCGTCGTCATGCAGACCAGAACCAAGCCGGTCTCCGGTGCCACGGAAAATGATTCGACCGCACTTTATTCGGTGAGCCAGCTCGCCGGACAGCTCGGGGTCACGGCACGGACCATCCGCTTCTACGAGGACAAGAACCTGATCACGCCGCAGCGGGCCGGCACCACGCGGGTCTACGGGCTGCGCGACCGGGCTCGGCTGATCCTCATCCTGCGCGGCAAGCGGCTGGGGTTCTCGCTGCGCGAGATCAAGGAGTTGCTCGACCTGTACGACGCCGATCCGCAGCACCATGTGCAGTTGCGGCAATTGCTGGTGGCGATCCGCAAGCGGGTGACGAAGCTGCAGGAGCAGCGTGTCGCCATCGACGAGTGTTTGGGCGAGCTGCAGGAGATCGACCGGCAGTGCGAGGACGTGCTCGCCAGCCGCGCCAAATAGACGCCGGATAAAAATGACGGGCCGGATCAAAAAATGACAGTCGGAGGAGAGTTGAATGACCGGAGTGGTGATTGCGGGCTACGCCCGTTCCCCGTTTACGCCCGCGCATAAGGGCTCCCTGGCGCGCAAGCGGCCGGATGAGATGGCGGCCGAGGTGGTGCGTGCGCTGGTCGCGCGTAGCGGCGTGAAGCCGGAGGATATCGAAGACCTGATCCTTGGCTGTGCTTTCCCCGAAGGCGAGCAGGGTTTCAATGTCGCCCGGCTGATCGGCTTGCTGGCGGATCTGCCGATCTCGGTGGCCGGGACCACCGTGAACCGCTTCTGCGGCTCGTCCATGAGCTCCATCCATATCGCCGCCGGCGCCATTCAGATGAACGCCGGCGAAGCGTTCATCTGCGCCGGCGTGGAAAGCATGAGCCGGGTGCCGATGGGCGGCTTCAACCCGCTGCCGAGCCCGAAACTCTATGCGGCCCGGCCCGACGCCTATATCGGCATGGGCGACACCGCCGAGAACGTGGCGCAGCGCTGGCAGATCACCCGCGCCGCGCAGGAAGCCTTTGCGCTGGACAGCCACCATAAGGCGGCCGCGGCGCAGGAGGAAGGCAAGCTGGCCGCCGAGATCGTGCCGATCGCCAACGGCAAGGGCATGATCGAGAAGGATGAGTGCATCCGCGCGAATTCCACCGCGCAGGACCTAGCCGGGTTGAAACCGGCTTTCTCCAAGGACGGCACGGTGACCGCCGGCACGTCGTCGCCGCTGACCGATGGCGCGTCGGCCGTGCTGGTCTGCTCCGAGGACTATGCGCGCAAACACGGGCTGGATGTGCTGGCGCGGATCAAATCCATCGCCGTGGCCGGGTGTGCGCCGGACATCATGGGCATCGGCCCGGTCGGGGCGTCGCGCAAGGCGCTGGCGCGGGCGGGGATCGGTAGCGCCGATCTCGATGTGGTGGAGCTGAACGAGGCATTCGCTTCCCAGGCGATGGCCTGCATCCATGATTTGGAGCTCGATCCGGCGAAGGTGAATCTCGATGGCGGGGCGATCGCGCTCGGCCATCCGCTGGGTGCGACCGGCGCGCGCATCACCGGCAAGGCGGCTTCGCTGCTGAAGCGCGAGGGCAAGCGCTACGCGCTGGCGACGCAATGCATCGGCGGCGGGCAGGGCATCGCCACCGTGCTGGAGGCCGTTTGATATGGTCGGCTCCGTCGCCGTGATCGGCGCCGGCGTCATGGGGGCGAGCATCGCCGCCCATGTCGCCAATGCGGGCGTGCCCGTGATGCTGCTGGACATCGTGAAACCGGGTGCGGCCAGCCGCAACGCGGTGGCGGCAGGCGCCATCGAACGGCTCAAAAAGATGGACCCGGCGCCGCTGATGGGCAGCCGGGCGGTGAAGCTGATCACGCCCGGCAATATCGAGGATGATCTGCAGCACCTCGCCGACTGCGACTGGATCATAGAGGCGGTGGTCGAGCGGCTCGACGTCAAACAGGACCTGTATCGCAAGCTGAATGCGGTGCGCAAACCGAGCGCCGTGATCTCTTCCAACACCTCCACCATACCGCTGCACGAGCTGACCGCCGGGCTGCCGGACGATTTCGCCAAAAGCTTCTGCATCACGCATTTCTTCAACCCGCCGCGCTATATGCGCCTGCTGGAAATCGTTGGCGCAGAGGACCAAAAATTCGAGGCGGTGAAGACGTTTGCCGACGAAAAACTCGGCAAGACGGTGGTGCATTGCAACGACACGCCGGGCTTCATCGCCAACCGTATCGGCACGTACTGGATCCAGTGCTCGCTGGTCCTGGCGCAGGAGCTGGGGCTGGAGGTGGAAGAGGCGGATGCCGTGCTCGGCAAGCCACTCGGCTTTCCCTCGACCGGGATTTTCGGGCTGATGGATCTGGTGGGCATCGACCTGGCGCCACACATCAACGCTTCGATGGGCCGGCTGCTGGCGAAGGATGACGCGTTCCACACCATGAATCGCGACAGCCAGGTGATCGAGAAACTGATCGCCGAAGGCTATACCGGCAACAAGGGCAAAGGCGGATTCTATCGCCGGAGCAAGTCTGCGGACGGCAAGCGCGAAAAACTGGCGCTGAATTTGCCGCAGGCCGTGACCGGCCAGCTCGCCTGGCGGCCGGCCGTGAAGCCGGATATTCCCCTGCTCAAGGACGCGCGCAAGGATCTGAAGAAACTCCTTGGCTCCGACAGCAAATACGGCAAATACGCCTGGGGCGTTCTGGGGCGCGTGCTGGCCTATACCGCGTCTCTGGTGCCGGAGATCGCCAGCGACATCGCCGATATCGATGCGGCGATGCGGCTCGGCTATACCTGGAAGTTCGGCCCGTTCGAGCTGATCGACCGGCTCGGCGCCGAATGGGTGGTGGCGCATCTCTCCGAGCTCGGGATTGCCGTGCCGCCGCTCCTGAAGCTTGTCGGCAGCGGTACATTCTATCAGGCGAAGGGTGCGGAACTGCAGCAGGTCTCTGCTGAGGGCGGCTACAAACCCATCCGCCGCGCGCCGGGGATTTTGGTCCTCGACGATATCAAGCGCGTGCAAAAACCGCTGCTCGGCAACAAGGGGGCGTCGGTCTGGGACCTTGGCGACGGCGTGCTGTGTTTCGAGATTCATGCGCAAGTGCGCGGCTCGATGCTGAACATGCTGGACGGCGATATTTTGACCGTTCTGGAAAAAGCCCTGGCGCTGACGCAGCAGAAATACAAGGCGCTGGTGCTGTATAACGACGATCTGCGCGAGGCGCCGCACAAGACGAATTTCTCCACCGGTGCGAATATCGGCATGGCGCATATGATGGCGAACATCCGGCTCTGGGGCAAAATCGAAAACTCCATCAAGGAGGGCCAGAAGCTTTATCTGGCGATGCGTTATGCGTCGTTCCCGGTGGTGGCGGCGCCGGCCGGGCGGGCGCTCGGTGGCGGCTGCGAGATGCTGCTGCATTGCAGCGCCGTGCAGGCCTATGCGGAGAGCTATATCGGCCTGGTCGAGGCCGGGGTGGGGCTGGTGCCGGGCTGGGGAGGATGCGCGACGATGCTGACGCGCTGGCAGCATGACAAACGGATGCCGAAAGGCCCGATGCCGGCGGTGGCGAAAGTGTTCGAGATCGTCTCCACCGCCACGGTCTCGCGCTCCGCGGCCGAGGCGAAGGAATTGAAATTCCTTTCCGAGGGCGATGGCATCACCATGAATCGCGACCGCCTGCTGGCGGACGCAAAGGCGAAGGCGCTGGCGCTGGTCGCCAACTACCAGAAGCCCGAGCCGTTGCCGCTGCGCCTGCCGGGGCCGGCCGGTCTGGTCGCGCTGCGCATGGCGGTGGATGGCTTCCACAAGCGCGGCATCGCACTCGATCATGATGTCACGGTCTCCACCGCGCTCGCGGAAGTGTTGAGCGGCGGCGCCACGGACTATCTCGACGAGATGAGCGAAACAGATGTGATGGCGCTGGAACGCACGAAATTCATGGCGCTGATCCGCACCAAGGAAAGCCAGGCACGGATCAAGAGCATCATCGACACCGGAAAACCGTTGCGGAATTAGAACGTGAGAGGGAGGGAAGTGGCCGCTTTTTGAAAAAAGCGGCGCAAAAACTTTTGTTACGCTGGGCCATGGGCATTGTCCCCGACAACGCCCATGGCCCAGATTAATAAAGTTTTTTTGCTTCTTTTTGTTCACAAAAAGAAGCCTTCCCCTTCACTTGCCTGATTAACCAAAACTAATCGCATTCTAGCGGGAGCAAAAAAATGCCGATCTACAAGGCGCCTTTGGACGATATGCGGTTTGTCCTGCACGAGCTGTATGACAGCAAGACGATCGCCGAATTGCCGGATTCGGCCGAGTTCACGCCCGAGCTGATGGATAGCGTGCTCGAAGAGGCCGCGAAATTCACCGAGGGGGTGCTGTTCCCGCTCAACCAGTCCGGCGACCTTGAAGGCTGCGTCTTCGAGAATGGCGTGGTGCGTACGCCAGCCGGGTTCAAGGCGGCGTATGACGCCTATCGCGAGGGTGGCTGGCCGGCGATGTCGGCAGCACCCGAATTCGGCGGGCAGGGGATGCCGGTCGCGGTCGCGATGTCGGTCGAAGAAATGATGTGTTCGGCGAATGTCGCCTTCGGCCTGTATCCCGGCCTGACGCACGGCGCGTATCTGGCGCTGTACCATCACGGCAGCGACGCGCAGAAGCAGATGTTCCTGCCGAAAATGGTGGAGGGCGTGTGGTCCGGCACGATGTGCCTGACCGAGGCGCATTGCGGCACGGATCTGGGCCTGCTGCGCACCAAGGCGGTGCCGAACGAGGACGGGTCATATCGGCTCACCGGGAGCAAGATCTTTATTTCCGCCGGCGAGCAGGACCTGACGGAAAACATCATCCATCTGGTGCTGGCGCGGCTGCCCGATGCGCCGCCGGGCGTGAAGGGAATTTCACTCTTCGTGGTGCCGAAATTCCTGGTGAAGGAGGACGGGTCGCTCGGCGCCCGCAATGGCGTGAGCTGCACCGCGATCGAACACAAGATGGGCATCAAGGCCTCGGCCACCTGCGCGCTGGCCTTCGACGGGGCTCAAGGCTGGCTGGTCGGCGAGGCGCATAAGGGCCTGCGCGCGATGTTCACGATGATGAACACCGAGCGGCTCTCGGTCGGCATCCAGGGGCTCGGCGTGGCGGAAATCGCGTATCAGAACGCGGTGAACTACGCCCGCGAGCGCCTCCAGGGCCGCTCGCTGACCGGCACCAAATATCCGGAGAAGCCGGCGGACCCGATCCTGGTGCACCCCGATGTGCGGCGCATGCTGCTGACCATGCGCGCCTATATCGAGGGCTGCCGCGCGCTCTCCGGCTGGGTGGCGCGCGAGATCGACATCCTGCACCGTGCCACCGATGAGGACGCGACGCTGGTCGCCGACGATTTCACCGCACTGCTGACGCCGGTGGTGAAGGCGCTGTTCACGGATCTCGGCTTCGAGGTCACCTCGTTGGCGCTGCAATGCTATGGCGGGCACGGCTATATCCGTGATCACGGCATGGAGCAGTATGTCCGCGATGCGCGGATTTTCATGCTCTATGAGGGCACCAACGGCGTGCAGGCGCTCGACCTCGTGGGCCGCAAGCTGCCGCAGGACGGCGGGCGGCTGCTTACCCGTTTCCTCGATCCGGTGATGGAATTCATCGAGGCGAACGATGCCGAGGAGATGGCGCCCTTCATCGCCCCGCTGCAGATCGCGCTGGAAAATCTGCAGGTCGCGACCGGGCATATCATGGAAACCGGGATGTCGAATCACGACGAGATCGGTGCTGCCTCGGCGGATTATCTGCGCCTGTTCGGGCTGACGGCGCTCGGCTTCGTCTGGGCGCGCACGGCGCAACTGTCGCTCCCGAAGGCGGACGAGAGTTTCTATAAGGCCAAGCTCACCACCGCGAAATTCTTCATGCAGCGCCTGCTGCCGCAGACCGGGGCGCTGCTCGCCAGCATCCAGTCCGGCGCCGAGGTGATGATGGAGATGGAAGACGCGGCGTTTTGAGGGAAGGAAGACTACTTTTTGTGAACAAAAAGTAGCAAAAAAACTTTGCTATGCTGGGCCATGGGCTGTGTCAGCGACAACGCCCATGGCTCAGCGGAGCAAAAATTTTTGCGCCGCTTTTTTTAAAAAGCGGCCGCTTTCTTTATTGCTTCGAGCCGAACCCTAAAAAGCCGGCGGCAGGGTCCGGGGTTCCCGGGTTATCGCCCATCACCGGCACCGGCACCGGCACCGGGCGCGGCGCCGCAGTGCGGTCGGAGATGATCAAGGTTGATGCCGGCGCATGATGATGCCCGGCAGGGGGAGCGGCGGGCGCCGGGGCGGTGCTGCCGCCGCCCTCTTCGTTGCGGGCCGCCAGCAACATGAAAGTGATGGTCGAGCGGTTCAGCGCCACGGACATATCCAGCGGCGTCTCGCCCAGCGGGTTTTGCGCGCCCAGATTGGCGCCGCGGCTCACCGCGTCCTGCGCCGCGCCGTAGTCGTTTTTGTCGATGGCGGTGAACAAGGCCGCGGTCGGGTCGCCGGTGCCGGGTTTTTGCAGGTTCGGCCCGGTCGCGAGCGGTGTGGTCACCGCGCCGGGCACACCGGCCGGGGCGATGTCGGGCACGCGCTGCCGTGGCTGCGGGGCGTTGCCGCCCCCCATGGAGCCTCCCATGCCGCCCATTCCGGGGGCCATCTGCGCCAAAGCCGGCGTGGCGGCGAGCGACAGAACCAGAGCGAAAGCCGAAACAACAGTTTTCATGACCAAGTCTCTAGCGCATCAGAAGTTGCGCCACCAGAACCCGGCAGCGAAGGCGAAGGATAAGGCTACTTTTTGTGAACAAAAAGTAGCAAAAAACTTTATTTATGCTGGGCCATGGGCGTTGTCGCCGACAAAGCCCATGGCCCAGCATAACAAAACTTTTTGCGCCGCTTTTTTTAAAAAGCGGCCGCTTTCTTTGCTCTCAACCCGCTTTTTTCGGCGCGGCGCGCAGCGTGGCGAGTTGTTGCTGCAGCCGTTCCACCTCAGCGCGCAGGCTGATGATTTCCTCCTGGAATTCCTGCGTGGTCTGGCCTTCGGGCCTGGTTTCGCCCTCGCGGTAGAAGGGGGTGAACAGGTTCATCGCCCGTTCCATCATCGCCAGGTTTTTCCGGCTCATATCCTCGATGCCCGGCGGCATGAACGGGCTTAGCGTTTTGGTCATCGTCTCGCGCATGGTTTCCTGCTGGCGGACGAAATTGCTCATGGCCTGTTCGAGATAGCGCGGCACCATGTTTTGCCCGTTGCCGCCGTAAAAGCCGATCAACTGGCGCAGGAAATTGGTCGGCAGCAGGGCGTTGCCCTTGCCTTCTTCCTCAACGATGATCTGCGTCAAAACCGAACGGGTGATATCCTCGCCGGATTTCGCGTCATAGACCACGAAGTCGCGATCCTTGCGGACCATTTCCGCGAGATTGTCGAGCGTGATATAGCTGGAGCTCTCGGTGTTGTAGAGGCGCCGATTGGCGTATTTCTTGACGATCACAGGCTGTGCGGGCTGTTCGGCCTTTTCATTCATCTGCGTTATTCCCCACTTGCGGCTTTGTAAAAGCGGCAAGAATTCATAGATATTGTATAGTGCGGAGGCTAGCATGGCGATCCGCTTCTGGCGAATTATGTTTCCCCGGCGTAGGAACAGGGCCGGGAGAGGGTTACCGGGGAGCCCAATGCGGCATGGAAGATACTTTGGCCAGCGATCTTGTGGCCATGTGGCAGAGCGAATTGACTGCCATGGCGGCGGACCGGGAGGTTCAGGAATCCTGGGCGACGCTGCTGGCATTATGGGCGCAGTCGGCCACTGCCGCCGCTTCGCTGCTGTCGCGTGATGGCACGTCCGGAAGCGCCCGCACCGCTCAGCCGGCGCGGCCCGCGCCCGTTGCTGCTGCATCTCAGCCTAGCCTGGCTGAAGTCGAGCAACTCAACCGCCGCGTCGCTGAACTTGAGCAACGTCTGGCCGAGCTCGTGGCCCGAGACGGAAGAGCCGCCGCTTCCTGACGCGCTGGCGCAGACGCTGGAAGCCGATCGCGCGCTGATCGCCGGCATCGCCGCCTACCGCGCGGATCCCTACACGCGCCAGATGCTCGATCCGCCTTGCCTGTGGGAGGAGGGGGAATCCCGGCTGCTCGATTATGGCGGCGAGGGGCCTTCCGTGCTGTTCGTGCCGAGCCTGATCAACCGCGCCTATATTCTCGACCTCATGGAAGACGCGTCGATGCTGCGCTGGATGAGCGCGCACGGGGTGCATCCCTATTTGTTGGATTGGGGCTGGCCGGGTGAGGCGGAGCGGCGGTTTTCGTTCACCGACTACGTTGCCGGGCGGCTGGAGCGGGCGATCGCGGCGGTGCCGGGAAAGATCGTACTGACCGGTTATTGCATGGGCGGGCTACTGGCGCTGGCGGCGGCGTTGCGTCTGCCGGAGAAAATCAGCGCCCTGGCGCTGCTGGCGACCCCGTGGGATTTCCATGCCGACGATCCGGCGGCGGCGAAGCGGATTGGCGACATGGTGCCGGCGCTGCAACTCATGATGGGCTTTTCCAACACCCTGCCGATCGACGCGCTGAACGCGCTGTTCGCGATGATCGACCCGTATGGCGTGGGCGCCAAATACCGTGATTTTGCCGGCCAGGACAAAGCCTCGGCGCGGGCGCGGCGGTTCGTCGCCATGGAGGACTGGCTGGCCGATGGCGTGCCGCTGGCGGCCCCGGTGGCGCGCGAGGCACTCGACGGCTGGTATGGCGCCAACAGCCCGGCCCGGCTGCAATGGCGCGTCGCCGGCCTGCCCGTCGACCCGGCCAGGCTCACGGTTCCCGCCTTCTGCGCCATCCCGGCGCGCGACCGGCTGGTGCCGGCGGCCTCCGCGCAGAAACTCGCGGCCTCTCTGCGGCAGGCCAGCATCATCGAGCCGCGGGCCGGACATATCGGCATGGTCGCTGGCACCCATGCCAAATCCGCGTTGTGGCAGCCATTTACGGATTGGCTGCACGGGCTATGATGACGGCAAAGGCATAAACGCATCGAGAGGGAAAACCGCCATGGACGACATCGTCATCGCTTCCGCCGCGCGTACTGCTGTTGGTAGTTTCAACGGTGTTTTTGGCGCCACCCCGGCTCATGTCCTCGGTGCCGCGGCGCTGACCGCCGCGATCGAGCGCGCCAGGCTCTCGCCCGAGGAGATTGACGAGGCGATCCTGGGTCAGGTGCTCACTGCCGCCCAGGGAATGAATCCGGCCCGCCAGGCCGCCCGTGCCGCCGGCATCCCGGATTCCAAGACCGCATTCGGCATCAACCAGGTGTGCGGCTCCGGCCTGCGCGCGGTCGCCCTCGCGGCGCAGCAGATCATGAGCGGGGAGTCCGAGATCGTGATCGCCGGCGGGCAGGAGAGCATGAGCCAGTCCACCCATGCCGCCTACCTGCGCGCCGGCACCAAGATGGGCGATGTCGGCTTCATCGACACCATGATCAAGGACGGGTTGTGGGACGCGTTCAACGGCTACCATATGGGCATCACCGCCGAGAACGTGGCCAAAGCCTGGCAGATCACCCGCGCCGACCAGGACACGCTGGCTTTGGCCTCGCAGCAGAAGGCCGCCGCCGCCCAGAAGGCCGGGAAATTCAAGGATGAGATCACGTCGGTGACGCTGACCACCCGCAAGGGCGATGTGGTGGTGAGCGAGGATGAATATATCCGTCACGACGCTTCCGCCGAGACCATGGCGAAACTGCGCCCGGCCTTCACCAAGGAAGGCACCGTCACCGCCGGCAATGCCTCGGGCATCAATGATGGTGCTGCGGCCCTGGTGGTGATGAGCGCGCGCGAAGCCGCCAAACGCGGCCTGACGCCGCTGGCGCGCATCGCCAGTTTCGCCACCGCGGGTGTGGACCCGGCGGTGATGGGGTCCGGGCCGATCCCGGCCTCGCGCAAGGCGCTGCAGCGCGCCGGCTGGTCCACCGGCGATCTCGACCTGATCGAGGCCAACGAGGCCTTCGCGGCCCAGGCCTGCGCGGTGAACAAGGAGCTCGGCCTCGACCCGACCAAGGTGAACGTGAACGGCGGGGCGATCGCCATCGGTCACCCGATCGGTGCTTCCGGCGCACGCATCCTCACCACTTTGCTCTATGAAATGGGCCGCCGCGACGCCAAAAAAGGGCTCGCCACGCTCTGCATCGGCGGCGGCATGGGTGTCGCCATGTGCGTCGAGCGCTGAGAGCATAGACAAGTGGCCGCTTTTTGAAAAAAGCGGCGCAAAAACTTTTGGCCCCGCTGGGTCATGGGCGGTGTCTGCGCCAACGCCCATGACCCAGCATTAATAAAGTTTTTTTGCTACTTTTTGTTCACAAAAAGTAGTCTTCCTTAATCGAGGGAAACGTCCATGAAAACGGTGAGTGACCAATGGTGAACAAGGTATATCCGGACGCCAAGGCGGCGTTGGCCGACGTGCTGAAGGACGGCATGCTGATCCATTCCGGCGGGTTCGGCCTGTGTGGCGTGGCTACGGCGCTGATCGAGGCGATCCGGGAGTCGGGGGTGCGCAACCTCACCATCGTCTCCAATAATGCCGGGATCGACGGCGCCGGGCTCGGCATTCTGCTCGACAGCCGGCAGGTCAAAAAGATGATCTCCTCCTATGTCGGCGAGAACCAGACCTTCATGAACCAGTATCTGGCCGGGGAGCTGGAGATCGAGTTCAACCCGCAGGGCACGCTGGCCGAGCGCATCCGCGCCGGCGGCGCCGGCATCCCGGCTTTCTTCACCGCCACCGGCTACGGCACCAAGATCGCCGAGGGCAAGGAGACGCGGGAGTTCAATGGCCGCCATTACGTGATGGAACAGGGATTGTTCGCCGACCTCGCCATCGTCCACGCCTATAAGGGCGATACCGAGGGCAACCTCGTCTACCGCAAGACCGCGCGTAATTTTAACCCGATCATGGCCACGGCGGCGAAAATCACCGTCGTCGAGGTCGAGCATCTGGTGTCGCCGGGCGAGATCGACGGCGACCATATCATCACCCCGGGCGTGTTCGTCCAGCGCATCGTCAAGCTCGACCATGTCGACAAGCGCATCGAGAAACGCACCGTTCGCGAGAGGGCCGCATAATGCCGTGGAGCAGAGATCAGATGGCGGCCCGCGCCGCCGCCGAGTTGCAGGATGGGTTCTACGTGAATCTGGGCATCGGCATCCCGACCTTGGTCGGCAACCATATCCCCGAAGGGGTTTCCGTGCAGCTGCATTCCGAGAACGGCATGCTGGGCATGGGGCCGTTCCCGTATGAGGGCGAGGAGGATGCCGACCTCATCAATGCCGGCAAGCAGACGGTGACGGAAATCCCCACCACCTCCTATTTCGATTCCGCCGCCAGCTTCGCCATGGTGCGCGGCGGACATATCGATATTTCCATCCTCGGCGCCTTGCAGGTGTCCGAAACCGGGGACCTCGCCAACTGGATGATCCCCGGCAAGATGGTGAAGGGCATGGGCGGCGCCATGGACCTCGTCGCCGGCGTGCCGCGCGTCGTGGTGGTGATGGAGCACAGCGCCAAAGGCGAGTCGAAAATCCTCAAAGAATGCACGCTGCCGCTCACCGGCAAAGGCGTGGTCAGCATGATCATCACCGATCTCGCGGTGTTCGACGTGGACAAGACCAAAACCCCGTCGCTGACGCTGATCGATCACGCGCCGGATGTGACGGTGGAGCAAATCCGCGCACAGACCGAGGCGGAGTTTGCGGTTAAGTAAGGAAGGAAGGCTACTTTTTGTGAACAAAAAGTAGCAAAAAACTTTGCTATGCTGGGCTATGGGCGTTGTCGGCGACGCAGCCCATGGCCCAGCATAGTAAAAATTTTTGCGCCGCTTTTTTAAAAGCGGCTACTTTCTTCTATGCTTCCGTCGCGCGTTTCATCTCCTCCGCCACCAGTTCCTTTTTTGACAGCTTGCCGACCAGGGTCTTGGGCAGGGAGTCACGGATTTCCACGGTTCTCGGGCATTCGATCTTGTTCAGGTGCTGGTTCAGGAAAATGAGAATCTCCGCCGCCGTGGCGCTGGCGCCGGCGCGCAGCGTGACGAACAGTTTCGGTGACTGGCCGCGATATTCGTCCGGCACGCCGATCGCCACCGCGTCCTGCACCGCGGGATGCTGGTAGGCCGCCTCTTCGATAACGCGCGGATAGACATTATAACCGCCGCAGAGGATCAGGTCCTTGATGCGGTCGACGATGAACAGATAGCCGTCGGCATCGAGATAGCCGATATCGCCGGTGCGCAGCGCGCCCTCCACGAACACCTGCGCGGTCTCCGCTGGGCGCTTGTAATAGCCGCGCATCACCTGCGGCCCGCGCACGCAGATCTCGCCATGCGTCCCTTGGGGCAGAATTTCCTCTGGCCGGTCGGGGTTGCGGATTTCGATCACCGTACCGGGCACGGCCTGGCCGACCGAGCCGCGCCGGATCGCGCCGGCGAGGTTGAAGGAGACCACCGGCGAGGTCTCAGAGAGGCCATAGCCTTCAAGGATCGGGCGCTGGGCGAGGCGTTCGAAGCGGTCGATCGTCTCGCTGGCAATCGGCGCGCCGCCTGAGATGCCGAATTTGATGCAGCTGAGATCGCTTTTCGGCGTCGTTTCGGCGGCGTTGCAGAGGGCCGTGAACAGGGTGGGCACGCCGGGCAGGAGCGTCGGGCGGCGCCGCCGCAGGGTTTGCATCATCAGCTTCATGTCCAGCCTGGGCAGGAGCACCAGCTCGGCGCCGATGGCGAGGCCGAAATTCATCACTGCCGTCATCGCGAAGACATGGAAGAACGGCAGCACGGCGAGGAAGCGTTCCTGCCCCTGCTGCAGCCCGGCCATCGACGCCAGCACCTGCCGCACATTGGCGGTGACGTTGGTGTGGGTGAGCATCGCCGCTTTCGGGACGCCGGTGGTCCCGCCGGTGCTCTGCAACACGGCGATGTCATGCGCCGGGTCGAGATGCACCGGCACCAGCCTGTCGGTGCCGGCGATCAAGGTTTCGAACGTCATGTACGGTGCGGCCTGCGGCACGCTCGCCAGTTCCTGGCGTTTCAGCAGCCGGAACAACTGCCCTTTGACCAGCGGCAGGGCGGCGGTCATGGAGCAGACAATGACGCGGCTGAACCGGCCCTGGGCGGCGAGCCGGGCGATTTTCGCGTGGATGGCGACGACGTCGAGCGAGACGATGAGCGAGGTTTCCGTCTCGCTGGCCTGTGCTGCGATTTCATTGTCCGTGTAAAGCGGGTTGAAATTCACCACGGTGCCGCCGGCCTTGAGGATGGCGTAATACATGATGACGAAATACGGGCAGTTCGGCAGGCACAGCCCGACCTTCACGCCTTTGGCGACGCCCAGTCTCTGCAGCCCGGCGGCGGCGCGCTCGGTGAGGCGGCCGAGCTCGGCATAGGTTGTGCGGCGGCCCAGAAAATCCAGCGCAATATTGGCGCTGTAATGACGCACCGCGGTATCGAGCAGGGTGAAAGCGGGTTCGCTCGGAAGCACGAAAGCCGGTGCCGGATCTGCTGCCGTTTGGCCGTCCATCGTTTCCTCTCCTCGTTGCTGCGAGAGACGATGGCGTTCGGGATGAAGCTACAGCTCCAGGCCAGAGCGGTCGCGCTCCCGGTTCAGGACGTTTTTGTGGTGGTGACGTTAGCGTTAGGGTAGTGCCGAATGTTCAGCCAGGCAACCGACATGATCGGTTTTCTAGCGTAATGAAGAGGGCTTGTTGCGGCGCGGCGCCCAGCGCAGAAAAACAAACAGTACAGAAGAAATACTGACATGATGGCGGCTGGCGTCGGCATCCTGGCCACCGTCAGCGTGTCGTGACGGCGGCTCAATCTGAGGTTGCGGTGCGCGACGACAACCTCAAGCCATTTAAATGCAGACGCAGAACGAACGCAGCGCGTGGTTTTGTTAGAACGCGCTGTGGTGCCGCGCCTGCTGCCGGCGGTTAGACCGCCTTCAGGTTGATCGCTGCTGCTTTGCCGCGCTCCATGGCGATGTCGAACGTCACCTTCTGGCCTTCGTTGAGGCCGCGGAGACCTGCGGATTGCACGGCGGTGATGTGAACGAACACGTCCTTGCCACCATCCTGCGGAACGATGAACCCATATCCTTTGGTGGTGTTGAACCACTTAACGGTGCCAGTAGCCATATTCTTGTCGTCGCTCCTAATTTTAGACCCACCGCGCGCCTGCCGCACGGATGAAGGGCACAACCGGCATATGGTCGTCTTGTTGCGTTTCGTCCCTTAGGAGCGCCGATCCAAGTCAAGCCAAACACGATTGCAACTAAATTTCACGCAGAAACATAAGGGATTGTCAACGACTTCGTGAGGGCTAACCTAAGACCTCTTCAGAAATTTCAATGAACGTCAATGTTGCGGTCGCCAATCGCCCGCAAGCGCCGCCTTGACGCTACGTGATGTTCCCGGAAGGGGCTATTTTGCCTAAGGCTTTCGGCCAGCCTAAAATTTTGGCATAATGGCGGCGCAGCACAATAACGAGGAGGACCGAGATGTCGGACGTGGATATCGTACCAGTCAAACCGGAAATCGCCGCCGCGGCTCTCATCTCGCGGGCGCAATATGAGACGATGTATGCGCGCGCCGCCGATACGCCGGATGCGTTCTGGGCTGAGGAATGCCGCCGCATCACCTGGATGAAGGCGCCGACCCGGATCAAGAACACCTCCTTCACCGGCGATGTCTCGATCAAATGGTTCGAGGATGGCACGCTGAACGCCGCCGCGAACTGCCTCGACCGGCACCTTGAAGCGCGGGGCGACCAGGTGGCGATCATCTGGGAAGGTGACGATCCGAACATGTCAAAAACCGTCACCTATCGGGAGTTGCACGAGCAGGTCTGCCGTCTTGCCAATGCGCTCGAACACAAGGGCATCAAGAAGGGCGACGTCGTCACCATCTATATGCCGATGGTGGTCGAGGCGACGGTGGCGATTCTCGCCTGCGCGCGCATCGGCGCCATCCACTCCGTGGTGTTCGGCGGCTTCTCTCCCGATTCCCTGGCAAACCGCATCCAGGATTGCGGTTCGGTGGCATTGATCACCGCCGATGAAGGGCGCCGCGGTGGCCGCCGGGTGGCGTTGAAGGTGAATGCCGACGAGGCGTTGAAAGCCTGCCCGAGCGTGAAAACCGTGATCGTCGCGAAAGTCACCGGCGGCACCGTGGAGATGCAGGCGGGCCGCGATGCCTGGCTCGACGAAATCAGCGCCGCCGCTGCGCCGCAGCACAAGCCTGCGGAAATGAACGCCGAGGATCCGCTGTTCATCCTCTACACCTCCGGCTCCACCGGCAAACCGAAAGGCGTGCTGCACACCACCGGCGGATACATGGTCTGGGCCAGCTTCACGCACGAATATGTGTTCGACTATCATCCGGGCGAAATCTACTGGTGCACCGCGGATGTCGGCTGGGTCACCGGTCACACCTACATCGTCTACGGGCCGCTCGCGAACGGCGCCACCACGCTGATGTTCGAGGGCGTGCCGAACTATCCCGACAGCTCGCGCTTCTGGCAGGTGGTCGACAAACACAAAGTTAATATCTTTTACACCGCGCCGACCGCGATCCGCGCCTTGATGCGCGACGGCGAGGGGCCGGTGAAGAAAACCTCCCGTAAATCCCTGCGTGTTTTGGGGACGGTGGGCGAGCCGATCAACCCCGAGGCCTGGCACTGGTACGACCGCGTGGTCGGCGAGCATCGTTGCCCGATCGTCGATACCTGGTGGCAGACGGAAACCGGCGGCATCCTCATCACCCCGCTGGTCGGCGCGATCGCGGCGAAGCCCGGCTCGGCGACCTTGCCGCTGCCGGGGGTGAAGCCGGTGCTGGTCGATGGCGAGGGCCATGAACTCGCCGGTGTGGCCGAGGGCAATCTCTGCATCGCCGATAGCTGGCCGGGGCAGATGCGCACTGTCTTTGGCGACCATGAGCGCTTCGTGCAGACCTATTTCTCGACCTTCAAGGGCCTGTACTTCACCGGCGACGGCGCCCGCCGTGATGCCGATGGCTATTACTGGATCACCGGCCGCGTCGATGACGTCATTAACGTCTCCGGTCACCGCATGGGCACCGCCGAGGTGGAATCCGCACTGGTGGCGCATCCGCTGGTGGCCGAGGCCGCGGTGGTCGGTTTCCCGCACGACATCAAGGGCCAGGGCATCTACGCCTACGTGACCCTGGTCGCCGATGCCACGCCCACCGAGGAACTGCGCCGCGAGCTGGTGGCCTGGGTGCGCAAGGAGATCGGCCCGATCGCCGCCCCCGATGTCATCCAATGGGCGCCCGGCCTGCCGAAAACCCGCTCCGGCAAGATCATGCGCCGCATCCTGCGCAAGATCGCTGCGAACGAGACCGACAGCCTGGGGGATACCTCCACGCTGGCCGATCCGGGCGTGGTGACCGACCTGGTCGACAACCGCGCTGCGTAAGGAAGGAAGGCTACTTTTTGTGAACAAAAAGTAGCAAAAAAACTTTGCTAACCTGGGCCATGGGCTTTGTCGCCGACAACGCCCATGGCCCAGCATAACAAAAGTTTTTGCGCCGCTTTTTTCAAAAAGCGGCTGCTTTCTTTCAGCCGCGCGGCAGAAACCCAACCAGCCGCTCCGCCTCCACCACGATCGGTTCGGCAATGGCGGCGGCGCGGCGTGCGCCGGCTTGCAGGATGTGGTCCAGGGAGGTGGGGTCGGCGAGGTATTCGCGGGTTTTTGCACCGATCGGTTCGAGATGGGCGATCAGGGCGTCGGCGAGTTTTTCCTTGAAGGGGCCGAAGCCGGAGCCGGCGAAATGGTGCAGGACCTCGTGTGGCTTCTGCCCGGTGATTGCGGCGTAGATGCCGATTAAGTTGCGCGCTTCGGGGCGTTCGGAAAGGTCGTGGACATGCTCCGGTAGCGGTTCGGGATCGGTTTTCGCGCGGCGGATTTTTGCCGCGATCATGTCCGCGCCATCCGTGAGGTTGATGCGCGACTGGTCCGAGGGATCGGATTTCGACATTTTCTTGGCCCCGTCGCGCAGGCTCATCACGCGAGCGGACTCCTTCAGCACCAGCGGCTCGATGCGCGGGAAGAAGGCGGTGGAAAAATCATGGTTGAATTTTTCCGCGATGTCGTTGGCGAGCTCGAGATGCTGGAGCTGGTCGTCGCCCACCGGCACCTTGGTGGCGTGGTAGGCGTGGATGTCGGCGGCCATCAGGTTGGGGTAGACATACAGCCCGGTGGAGACGGCTTCCCGGTCCTTGCCGGCCTTGTCCTTGAACTGGGTCATGCGGTTGAGCCAGCCGATGCGCGAGACGCAGTTGAAAATCCAGGCCAGGCGCGCATGGGCGGAGACCGCCGATTGGTGGAAGAGGATGCTGCGCGCGGGGTCGATGCCGCAGGCCAGCAGCACCGCGGCCATCTGGCGCGTTTGCTCGCGCAAGGCGGCGGGGTCCTGGAACACCGTGATGGCGTGCAGATCGACGAGGCAGAAGACGCATTCGTCATCGCTGTCCTGCAAGGCGACCCAGTTGCGGATCGCGCCGAGATAATTGCCGAGGGTGGCGATGCCCGTGGGCTGAATGCCGGAAAAAATGCGTGCCATGGCCGGAGGTTTCGCCGCCTTTGCGGCGCCGGTCAACCGGCCACGGCCTTGCGCCGCCGGCGCCGCAGCAGCGCCGTAAGTTCGGCCATGTCGAAGGCGCGAACCAGAAACCCGCACCCAAAATAGGCGATCCCGCCGGCCACGGTGAGGAGCAGGAATTCAGGGATGCTCGTCTTGCCGGGCGGGAGCAAAAACTCGGTGCCATACAAGGCAGCCGCCATCACCGCCCCGGCCAACAACAAACGCGGGATGCGCCGCTTGGCCAGCGCGTCGAAAGTGAAATGCCCGCGCCTGCGCAGGATCCACACCAGCAGCACGGCATTGCAGGCGGAAGAGAGGCTGGTCGCCAAAGCCGGGCCGACGGCCTTGAGCGGATGCATGAACAGCAGGTTCATGCCGAGGTTCAGCGCCACGGCCAGCACGCCGATTTTCAGCGGCGTCATGGTGTCACCGCGGCCGAAGAAACCCGGGGTGAGGATTTTCACCAGGGCGAACACCGGCAGGCCGATCGCGAACGCGGCCAGCGAATTCCCCGCCAGCACGGCGTTATGCGCGGTGAAGGCGCCGCGCACGAACAGCACATCCATCACCGGCCGCGCCGCCACCGCCAGCCCGATGGCTGCCGGCAAGGTCAGCATCAGCACGGATTCGAAGGCGCGGTTGAGTGCTGCCATGGCGTTCTCCTCCTCGCCCAGCGCGATGTGCCGGGTAAGCGCCGGCAGCAAAGCGGTGCCGGCGGCGGTGCCGATCACCCCCAGCGGCAGCTGGTTCACGCGGTCGGCGTAATACAGGATCGACACCGACCCGGCCGGCAGCAGCGTGCCGATGATGATGTCGATGGAGACGTTGAGCTGCGTCACCCCCGCGCCGACCAGCCCCGGCGCCATGCGGCGGAACAGAATTTTCATGCGCGGCGTGAGCTTGGGCTTCGGCACGGTGATGCGCATCCCGGCACGGCGCATGGCGATGATCAGCAGCAGCATCTGCGCTACGCCGGACACGGTGACACCCCAGGCCAGGGCGAAGCCCGGATTGGCCATATAGGGGGTAAGCGTCAGCATGAAGGCGATGGAGAATAGGTTGAACAGCACCGGGGCGGCGGCGGCGGCGGCGAAGCGCCCCATCGCGTTCAGCACGCCCGAGAACAGGGCGGTCAGGCACACGAAGAACAGATACGGGAACATGATCCGCGTCAGCACCACCGCCAGCGCGAACTTGCCGTGATTGCCGGAGAAGCCCGGGGCCAGCACGTAGAGCAGCCAGGGCATGAAAATCTCGCCCAGCACGGTCAGGCTGCCGAGCCAGAAGATCATCACCGCCGTCGCCTCTTCGGCGAAGCCGGTCGCGGCTTCCATCCCTTCCTGGTGCAGGATGGTGGAGATCGAGGGCACGAAGGCGGCGTTGAACGCACCCTCGCCGAACAGGCGGCGGAACAGGTTGGGCAGGCGCAGGGCAACGAAGAACGCATCCGCCACCGGGCCGGTGCCCATCATGGCGGCAATCAGGATGTCCCTGACAAAGCCGAGAATGCGGCTCGCCATCGTCCACATCCCCACCGTCATCGCACCACGCATCATGCCCTGGCTGTAGAGGATTACCGGCGGGTCAGGAAGAGTGAGGGAAGAGAAGGAAGAACTACTTTTTGTGAACAAAAAGTAGCAAAAAAACTTTGTTATGCTGGGCCATGGGCGTTGTCCCCGCCAACGCCCATGGCCCAGCATAGTCCAAAAGTTTTTGCGCCGCTTTTTTTAAAAAGCGGCTACTTTCTTTCTAAACTGCCGGCACCAGCGTCGCGCCGCGCCATTGTTGAAGCGCAACGAAGCTGCGCGTGTTCTGGCCGTCACGGTCGAAGGCCACGCCCCAGCCATTTGCCAGACCACCCGGGGCGATGTCGGTCCCGCGCAGCGCGTCCAGCAGCTTCGATGCGTCGCCGCGCACGCTGTTCAGCGTGTCGAAGACCAGTTTGGCGCCGACATAGGCGGTCAGGCTGTCCGGCCCGCGTGGTGCCATGCCGTAGCGGCGCTCATAGGCTTGCGCGAGGGCGGCGGCGCCGGGCGGATAGAACGGCGCCGCGATCACCAGCGTGCCGTCGAAGAGGGGGCCGAGGGTGGCGCCGGTTTCGCGCAGCGCGTAGCCGTCGCCGCAACCGAGCACCGCCGGCTTCCAGCCTTGGCCTTGCATCGCCAGGAAGAAGGCCATCACGTCGCTGGGTCCGGCGGCGTGCAGCACGATGCCGGCGCCGGCCCGTTTCAGCCGTCCGACCGGATCGATGAGGTCGGCCACGTCTGGCGGGTAGCCGATGGCGAGTTGGATCGGCACTTTGGCGGCTGTCAGCGCGGCGGTGACGGCGCTGGCGATGGCCGTACCTGTGGCCCCGGTATTGTAGAGCAGCCCAATCTTTTGCCCTGAGAACCGGCGCCGGATCGTATCGACCGCAAGATCGCCGATCATCACCGTGGTCGGCGCGGTGCGGAGCAGAAAATGGAAACCGCGCGTGGTGATGCCGGCGGCGGGGGCATTGAGTTCGATGAACGGCACCTGCGCCAATTCCGCTGCGGCCGAGCCGGGGAAGGAGAGGCTCGAGGCGCCGGCGCTCAGCACCAGCCCGGCATGGTGGGCGGTGATCAGACCGTTCACCGCCGCCGTGGCCTGGGCCGGGCTGAAGGCGTCGGCGGTGACCAGCGCGACCGGCTTGCCGGTGATGCCGCCCGCCTGGTCCATCGCGTCGGCGGCGAGCTGGATGCCGCGCCGGCATTCATCGCCGATCAGCGAGAGGTCGCCGGAAAGCGGCAGCGCCGCGCCGATCACCGGGGCGGCCGGCGGAGCGGGTTGTGGGTGCGGCGTGGCGGCCCCCGCCGCGCCGGCGGCCAAAAGCCCGGCGCCGGCGAGCAGCGCGCGGCGGGATAGATTTAACATGGAGGTCAACCTCGCATCTGCCCGGAAGTGCGGCAAGTTTGCGGTACCCCTTGACGGAACTGTGCAGGCTGCCGAGCTTGGGCGCATGACCCAAATTCCTGACACCATGCGCTTCATCGATGTTTCTCAGCCCGGCGGACCGGAGCAAATGCGGATCGCCCAGACCGGGACGCCGCGGCAGGGCGGGAGCGAGATCTTGATTCGCGTGCTGGCGGCGGGGGTGAACCGGCCGGATATCCAGCAACGCAAGGGCGCCTATCCGCCGCCGCCGGGCGCCAGCCCGATCCTCGGTTTGGAAGCGGCGGGCGAGATCGTGGCCTGTGGCGCGCAGGTGACCGATTTTGCCGTCGGCGACCGTGTCACCGCTCTGTGCAATGGCGGCGGCTACGCCGAATATGTCGCAGTGCCGGCGACGCAGTGCCTGCCCTGGCCGCAGGGCTATGACGCCATCCAGGCCGCTGCCTTGCCGGAGAATTATTTCACCGTCTGGGCCAACTTGTTCGACATCGGCCGGCTCAAGCCCGAGGAGAGCCTGCTGGTGCATGGCGGCACGTCCGGCATCGGCATCACCGCGATCCAGATGGCGCGGGCGCAGGGTTCCAAAGTTTTCGCCACTGCCGGCTCGGCGCAGAAATGCGCCGCCGTCGAGAAGCTCGGCGCAACGGCGATCAATTACCACGAGGAAGATTTTGCCGCCGTCATCGCCGACGCCACGCTCAAAAACGGCGTCGACGTGGTGCTGGACATGGTCGGCGCGCCTTATACCGAGCGTAATCTGCGCTGCCTGGCGCGCGGCGGGCGGCTCGTGCAGGTGGCCTTCATGCAGGGCAGCAAGGTGGAAAATCTTGATCTGCTGTCGGTGATGACCAAGCGGCTGACGATCGCCGGCTCGACCATGCGGCCGCGCAGTGCTGAGGACAAAGGCGCGATCGCCAAGGCGCTGCGCACCTGTATCTGGCCGCTTTTGGAAGCCGGGCGTTTCGCGCCGGTGATCGACAGCGTGTTCCCGCTGGACCAGGCAGCCGCCGCGCACGCGCTCATGGAGAGCAGCGCGCATATCGGCAAGATCGTTCTGAACGTTGCCGGGTAGGCAAGCAAAGAGGAAGACTACTTTTTGTGAACAAAAAGTAGTAAAAAAACTTTTTTATGCTGAGCCATGGGCGTTGTCGGCGCCGCAGCCCATGGCCCAGCATAACAAAAATTTTTGCGCCGCTTTCTTGATCCGCGCGCATGATTGACGTCACGTCGGGCACAGCCCAGGGGCCGGCGGGCGTGGTGCTGCACCTCATCTCCGCGCCGCCTTCGGCTTTGCCGACCGTGACCAAGCGGGATCTGGAGCAGGCCTGGGAGGCGGCACAGCTAAGTGGGGCGGCGCCGCCGCGCTTTTTCCGCTTTGTCCCCGAAGGGGGCGAGCCGGTGGAATTGCTGCTGCAGGACCGCGATGCTGCGTCCTGGGCCGCGGCGGTGGAGCGTAGTGCCGGGCTTTCCACCGCTTACGGCGTCTCCGTCTGCCTGCGGCTGCTGGCGCTGGTCGCTTTGATGGCCGAGGCCGGGTGGGCGCGCGCCTGGTTCGTGCTGCGCCGCGACGGCGCCGCCATCCGCCCGGAATTATGGCATGCCGCCGCTTTGGTGACGCTGAATGATCGCGGGGGCTTTGACGAACCCGACCTGCGCGCTCTATTGCCCGAATAATGCGATCGCTTGCGCCCGGCCGTGCCGGGGTGAGGTGCTTGCCGGATCAGCCTGGATAGGACGCGATGAAACAGATATTTTTGGCGGCCCTGGTTTGTGGAATACTGGCGGGATGCGCGGCATCGGCGCCGGAGACCACCGCCCAGCAGGCCGATGACGCGACCTGCACCGCCCAGGCGGATGCCGCGTATAACGCGCAGAACACCAACCTGCTGGGCCGCACCAGCCAGAATGGCCTGCTTTACGCCCCGACGAATCATGTGTTCGACGCCCAGCGCATGGGCTCGATGAGTGCGCGCGACAACCAGATCCAGCAATGCGAGCAGGACGGCAATGCCGGGCCGAGCGTGAACGGCGTGCCGGTGGTTGCCCCGCATATTGTGCAGAGCCCCTAATCCCCTAACCCCAAGACACTCACCTCAAGATAAGGGACCAGACCCATGAGCCGTATCATTCGTACCGAGCCGAACTCCGTTCTTTCCAAAGCCGTGGAATATCACGGCTTTGTCTACACCCAGGGTGTGGTCGCCAGCGACCCGTCCCAGGACATCACGGTGCAGACCAAGGATGTGCTGGCGCAGATCGACGCCCTGCTCGAGACGCATGGCACCGACAATACCCGTCTGCTGCAGGCGCATATCTGGCTCAAGGATATCGCAGACCGCGGCGCGATGAACGAAGTGTGGTCGGCCTGGCTTCCGGAGGGGCAGGCCCCGGTCCGCGCCTGCGTGCAGTCGGTGCTGGCCGATCCGCGCTACCTCGTGGAGATCATGGTGACGGCCTGCCGGTAGGATTTTTGTCCCCGGCGTCATTATTTAAGTTTTATTCCTTCTGAGGGCGTTAGCCCTGTTTTCTCCGGCGCGGCGTGTGGGTCCAGGCACACGCCGCACTGCTTTCATCGAACTGAAATATAAACGTCACGGTGCATAGGAAAGTTGTCTCATTCCGCAGCTTCCGTTACGGATTGAAACGGAGATTTTACGATTCTGTGGTAATTTTGTCGCAAGTGCGTATTGCGTGCAGCACATTCCACCCGTAGCCCGAACACATAGCAATTTGGCAAGTGCGGTACTGGAAATGAGGCAGTCTTCAGCGGGCGTCAGAAAGACCAGTTTGGTTGGCGTCAAAACCCTGTTCGCTGCGGGGCTGTCTCTGGTCGCCGCGGCGTTCGGCAGCCACGCCGCCTCCGCCGCCACGCACGGCAGCCGCCATGTTTCGCACACCACCCGGCACACTTATGTGCGCAGCCATCACGCCGTTGCCAGTGTGCATCATGAACACGTGATGATCCACCGCACGGCCGCCCGCGATTACGGCTACAGGCACCATATGGCGTCCGGCTATCGGGCCGAGCATGTTTCCTACCGCGTGTACCGTCACCACTCTTATGGCGCGACCTCCTACCGTTATTCCGACCTGCAATGCGTGCCCTATGCGCGCGAGGTCTCGCATATCGACCTGACCGGCAACGCCTATCTGTGGTGGGCCGAGGCGGCTGGCCGCTACGCCCGCGGCGACACGCCGACCGAAGGCGCGGTGCTGAATTTCCGTGGCGTCGGCCGCATGCCGCTCGGCCATGTCGCGGTGGTCACCGACGTGATCAACAGCCGCACCGTTCTCGTCACCCAGGCAAACTGGGTCGCGGACGCGATCACCAATGACGTCCGGATCGATGACGTCTCCCCGGACAACAACTGGTCGGAAGTCCGGGTCGAGCTGGGCGACAGCAGCACCCTGGGCTCAACCTACCCGACCTATGGCTTCATCTATAACAAGCCGGCCGACAGCACGATCATCGCCACCGCCGGGCAGAGCACCGAAGTCGCGGAAGCGCCGGTCGCACAGGCGGTCAACGACCAGACACCGGACCGCAATCTGCAATAAGGTAGGAAGCAGCCGCTTTTTGAAAAAAGCGGCGCAAAAACTTCTTTTATGCTGGGCTTGAGGCGTTGTCGCCGACACCGCCCATGACCCAGATTAACAAAGTTTTTTGCTACTTTTTGTTCACAAAAAGTAGTCTTTCCCTTAGCTTTCCCGGCGGAGCAGAGTCTCCATCAGCCGGACGAATTCCGCGACGCTGAGCGTCTCGGCCCGGCGCTCCGGGTCGATGTCTGCGGCGCGCAGCAGCGCCTCGCCTCCTAAGGATTTCAACGCCCCGCGCAGCATTTTGCGCCGCTGCCCGAACGCCGCTGCGGTGACGCGCTCCATCGTCCGAAATTGTTTTTGCTCCGGCTGGTTGGGGCGGGGGATGAGCCGCACCAGCGCGGAATCGACTTTCGGCGGGGGCGCAAAGGCGGCGGCGGGGATGTGCATGACGATCGCCGTCTCGCACAGCCATTGCGACAGCACGGCCAGCCGCCCGTAGGCGTCGGTATCCGGCGCGGCGCAGATGCGCTCGGCCACCTCCAGCTGGAACATCAGCGTGAAGGCGGAAAAGGCGCCGGCCTGGGCTAGCCAGGAGACCAGCAGCGGCGTTCCGACATTGTAGGGCAGGTTGGCGACCACCGCGCGCGGCGCCGGGACCAGGGCGGTCAGGTCCTGCCGCAGGGCATCCGCCGCGATGATGGTGAGGCGTCCTTCCGCATCCGCCGCCAAGGCTTCGATGGCCCGTACGGCGCGCGGGTCGAATTCCACGGCAGTGACATGCGCGGCGTCGCTGTCCAGCAGCGCGCGGGTCAGCCCGCCCGGGCCCGGGCCGATTTCCACCACGTTCAGCCCGGTGAGGGGCGCGGCGCGCGCGGCGATCGCCGCCAGCAGGTTCGGGTCGAGGAGGAAATGCTGGCCGAGGGATTTGTCCGCCTTGAGGTCGAACTCCCGGACGATGTCGCTGAGGCGCGTGCGGCGTAAAAATTGATCCATCCTGCGCTTGTTACCTGAGCGCCGGACGTGGCAACAGGGGAACGTGAGTCAACGTTTCGCCCGTGCAGCTTCGGCCTATCGCCCGATTGGCGACTGGGTGATGCATGTCCCGCAGACGATGCGCGCCTTGGTGCGCGCGGACGAAGTCTGGCTGGCGCTGCTCTCCGCCGTGGTCGGCGTGTTCGGCGGCATCGGTGTGGTGGTGATCAACGACATCACCGCGATCATGCATGAGCGCCTGTTCGCGCTGCCCGCCGGCCAGGGGCTGTCGGAATCGCTGTTTGTGGCTCCCTTGCGCGCCTTTTCCGTGCCGGTTCTGGGCGGCGCGGTTCTGGGGGTGAGCATGTGGGCGCTGGCGCGGCTGCGGCCGCATAACCTGATCGACCCGATCGAGGCCAATGCGATGTATGGCGGCCGGGTTTCGCTGCTGGACAGCCTGATCGTCGCCGGCCAGACCGCCTGGTCGAACGGCGTCGGCGCTTCGGTCGGCATGGAGGCGGGCTACGCGCAGCTCGGCGCCGGCATCGCCTCGTGGCTGGGGCGCAGCTTCCGGGTGCGGCGCAGCGACCTGCGCGTGCTGGTCGGCTGCGGCACGGCGGCGGCGATTGGCGGCGCCTTCAACGCCCCGCTCTGTGGCGCCTTCTATGGCATCGAGCTGATCATCGGCATCTATTCGATCGCGACCTTGCCTTTTGTTGTCATCGCCGCCCTGGCCGGCACGCTGACGGTGCAGATTCTCGCCGGCGGCACGCCGCCATTGCAGGTGACGTTGCCGGCGCTGGTGCCGAACGGCGCCTATGTGACGGTGCTGGTGGAGGGCATGGTCTGCGGCCTGCTCGGCATCGCCGTCATGCGCGGGGTGACGATGGTCGAGGCGGCGTTCCGCCGCTCCGGCATCCCCGTCTGGGCGCGCCCGGCGCTGGGTGGGGTGGTGGTGGGGCTGCTCGGCTGCTTCACGCCGGCGGCGATGTCCTCTGGCCATTCTGCGCTGCATGCGGATATCAATGTGAGCTACCCGTTCCTGGTGGTGCTCAGCTTCATGCTGTTCAAGGCGATCGCCTCGGCCTTTTCGATCGGCGCGGGGTTTCGCGGCGGCCTGTTCTTCGCCTCGCTGTTCCTGGGCGCGCTGTTTGGCAAGGTGTTTGCCGGGGTGGTGGCGGTGCTGCCCTTCATCACGCCGATGCCGAGCGGGTTCTATGCGGTGGTGGGCATGAGCGGGCTGGCCGTGGCGATCGTCGGCGGGCCGATGACCATGACCTTTCTGGCGCTGGAGAGCACGCAGAATTTCGGCGTGACCATGGCGGTGCTGGCCGCCTCGATCGTCTCCGCCATCACTGTGCGGCGGCTGTTCGGCTATTCCTTCGCCACCTGGCGGTTCCATCTGCGCGGCGAGCAGATCCGCTCGGCGGTGGATGTCGGCTGGATCCATTCGCTCACGGTTGGCCGCATGATGCGCCGTCCCGCCGCCACCGTGCAGCGCGGCATGACGCTCAGCGCGTTCCGCCAGGAAATCCCGCTCGGCGCCTCGCAGCGCGTGGTGGTGACGGACGAGGCGGGCGCCTATGCCGGGATCGCCTATCCGGCGGAGGCTTTCGCGGTCACGGGCGAGGGCCGTTCGGTCGGCGATATCCTGCACCATCAGGAGCATTTTTTGCTGCCCGGCATGACCGTGAAGGAGGCGATCGCGGCGCTTGAGACGGCCGAGGCGGATGCGCTGGTGGTGGTGGATGGGCCGGATTCGCGTCAGGTTCTGGGGCTGCTGACCGAGCAATACGCACTGCGCCGCTACAATGAGGAGCTGGACCGCCGGCGCCGGGAAATGGCCGGCGAATAACGCGCCCCGACGGGGCCATGATAGGCGATCTGTGCTTGAGGTGATTTGTTGTTGCGCTACTGCAACGATATAATTCTATTTTCGCGCCGTAAGGGAGTCGTTAAGGATTTCCTGTTATTTATCAAGACCATTTTTCTTGATTCGAAATCGATACAACTGTAAGTAGAGATTGACAGAACGAGCAGGGGGCGAGATGGCTGCTGGCGGTCTGACAATCTCAGGTGGTGGCCACGGCCATGGCGGTCGTGAACATGGCGGTCGCGACCAACGAGGCCATGATCAATGGGGCCACGATCATCGCGGCCTGGTCGATGTCCCCGCCAAATTCACGTCCGAGGTGATGGCCTGGCTGAAGGCCTATCTCGACGGCCTCTCCGACTCGCCCCACGGCGGCCATGATGAATTCGGACAGCGCGGCGACAGCGGTTACGTGCCCAATGACGGCCGGGATGGGAGCGTTCCCGGCTCTGACAGACATCAGGGGGCCGACCGCAATCAGTTCACCAGCGGCGACGACAGGGGGGACGGAAACAGAAACGTCTATACCTCCTATGCCGATGCGACGGTGCCGGCGGCCGATACGTTCGGCGCTTCGATGCATTTCACCCGCGGCGCCGGCGGCACACTCACCTTCATCAACCACAGCGCCGATGCCGCGACGGTTTATGCCGGCCATCACGGCGCCGGGAGCGCGGTGTCCGCCTTCGGCGGCGCGGGCAACAGCTATTCTGTCGGCGGCAACGGCGCGGTGACGCTGCAGGGCAGCGCCACGCATGATTATCTGGACGCCAGCTCCTCCATCGCCACCAATGTCCTGATCGCCGGCACGGGGCTGGAGACGCTGGTGGCAAGCTCGACCATGGGCGCCAATACGTTCGAGCTCGGCCTGCCACCAACCGGCAGCCAACACGCCCCCATCGCCGACGCCGTGGTGTCGACCAGCGGTTCGGGCCTGCAGACCTTCATGCTCGGTAGCTCGAGCTCCAGCACGCTCACCGGATCGAACGCGGCCGGAGCCACGAATCTATACGATTTCATGCGTGACAGCGCGACCGAGTCGAATGGCGGGGCCCATTACACCATCACCGATTTCAACGCGGCCAACAGCACCATCTTCATCACCGACAGCACGACGGCGGCCGGCAGCGTCCATCTCGACAGCATCGCCAAGTCTGGCGGCGGCGCGGAAATTCTGCTCAGCGACGGCAGCACGATCACCCTCAAGGGCGTCGATCCCCAGTCGCTGGTGGCGCACAGCAGCAATAGCGGCGGGATCAGTATTACTTAAGGCTGGAGAGCACAGATAAAAGTAAGCAGCCGCTTTTTGAAAAAAGCGGCGCAAAAACTTTTACTATGCTGGGCCATGGGCTGCGTCGGCGACAACGCCCATGACCCAGCGTAGCAAAGTTTTTTTGCTACTTTTTGTTCACAAAAAGTAGTCTTACTTCCTGTTCAAGCGGGCGCGAAATTCATCGCTACGCCGTTCATGCAATAGCGCAGCCCGGTCGGGGCTGGGCCGTCCTCGAACACATGGCCGAGATGCCCGCCGCAGCGGCTGCAATGTGCCTCGATGCGGATCATGCCGTGGCTGCGGTCCACCGTGGTGCCGATCGTGCCTTCCACCGGGTCGGAAAAACTCGGCCAGCCGGTGCGGCTGTCGAATTTCGTGCCGGAGATGAACAGGGTCTGCCCGCAGCCGGCACAGGAGAAGGTGCCGGCCCGCTTTTCATCGTTCAGCGCGCAGCTGCCGGGCCGTTCGGTGCCGTGCTCGCGCAACACCCGGTATTGTTCGGGCGACAACATCTGGCGCCATTCCTCTTCCGTATGATGCACGGGAAACATCGTCTCGATACGGCTCGTCATTGGGGCTCTCCTCACTCATCGCGCGGAGGTGACTGCCGTTCCGCGCGGTTGGCCGTTACTATAGCGGGAACCGGGTTCGCCCCAAGTTAAAGGTACGTCCATGATCAGACACCATCAGTTTGTGCTCGCTTCAGCCGCTTTGTCGCTTGCCGTGGTCCTTGGCCTGGCCGGATCACAACCCGCTTCGGCGCAGGTCGCCGCACCGGCGCCGGCCTATGCGCCCGCCGATCCCGGTACCCTCGAGACCGCCATCCTCTCCGGGGGCTGTTTCTGGGGGATGCAGGGTGTGTATGAGCATGTGAAAGGCGTCCGCCATGTCTATGCCGGCTATACCGGCGGCAGCGCCGCCACCGCGCAATACGAGATCGTCAGCACCGGCACCACCGGCCATGCGGAATCGGTGCAGATCGTGTTCGACCCGCGCGTGCTCTCCTATGCGAAGGTCCTGCAGATTTTTGTCTCGGTCGCGGCCGATCCGACCGAACTGAACGAGCAGGGCCCTGACAGCGGCACGCAATATCGCTCGGAGATCTGGTACACCACGCCGCAGCAGCGCGCGGTGGCGGCCGCCTATCTGGCGCAGCTCAGCGCCGCCCATGTCTGGGCGCAGCCGATCGTGGTGCGGCTGGACCCGGCGCGGCCCTTCTACCAGGCCGAAACCTATCACCAGGATTTCCTGGTACGGCACCCGGACAGCCCCTATATTGTCATCAATGACCTTCCGAAAGTGACTGCCTTGCAGACAAAGTTCCCTGATGTTTACCGGCCCGTGCCGGTGACCGTGCTGCCGGTCAGCTGATGCGGCCGCATTTTGTAGTGCTGGCCCTGTTACTGGCTTTAAACGGGTGCGGCTTGGTGGCGGCGCCCTGCCGGGTCACTTCGGCCGCGATCAAGATCGTGCCGGTCGTCGGCCACCCGGCCGCGACCCCCACCGATGCCTGCGCTAACGCCATCGATCCCTGAGAGGGAAGGGAAGACTACTTTTTGTGAACAAAAAGTAGCAAAAAAACTTTATTTATACTGGGGCATGGGCTGTGTCGGCGACAACGCCCATGACCCAGCGAGGCCAAAAGTTTTTGCGCCGCTTTTTTCAAAAAGCGGCTGCTTTCTTCTGGTGTTAGCCGGCTTTCGGCTCGGGGCTGGTCGTTCCGGCGGTTTTGGCGCCGAGGGCGCGCCACCGCGCCAGTGTCGCTTCCCGGGCCGGCTTGCCGTCGCTTAAGGACGCCGCGATCAGGCGGTCGATGACAGCGTGGCGGAGTTCGGCTTCGGTCTTCAGCGCATTCGCTTGCATCAAGGCTCTCCGTCATAAAACTTGGATAAAATCTAGTTTTGATAACTTAGCCGTCGACAAAGGCGAAATTGAGGCATGGCCGAGGTTTTGCCGTGTCGCGAGGCTTGTCCGGCGGCCTCATAAATATTTCTTCCGGCGCAAAATACCTCCTGGTAAACACCGGGCTCTTTGGTATAGGTCGTGCCGAAATCAAGATCTTGAGAAATTCATGGCGCAGCAGGCAGTGTTTCAACTGATGGTAGTGGCGGCTGCGGTTCTGATCCTGTCGGGCTGTACGCAGATGTCGCGGCAATCCGCCGATCTTGCGACGTCGCTGAATGCCGGCGGGCTGGTGGGCGCCACGCCTGCAACCCTGAGTTCAGCATTTGGTCCACCGGCGCTGCGCCGGGTCGATGGCACCGCCCAGGTCTGGCTGTATCACTCGGCGGTTTGCGGTCTCAACCTCATCCTCTATCCCGATCGAAGCGGCATGCCGCGTGTGGCCCTGGCGGTGCCCGATAATGGCGACCCCGTCAGTTGCACGGCCAGCCTGCGGCGCGACCTCACGGATGCGGCCCTGGAGCATGCCACCTCGTCCTGATAGTCTCCGCCGCGAACTGCTTATTCGAGGATGATATGGGCTTGAAAATCGCCGTGCAGATGGACCCGCTGCACGGCATCGACATCACCGGCGACTCCACCTTCGCGCTGATGCTGGAGGCGCAGGCGCGCGGCCACCAGCTCTGGCACTACGAAGTGCAGCATATGTGGCTGGACGGCGCTACTCTGAAGGCGCGCGTGCAGCCGGTGACGGTGAAAAACGAGCCCGGCGCGCACTACACGTTCGGCCCGGAAAAGATCGTGGCGCTGCAGGAGATGGACGTGGTGCTGATGCGCCAGGATCCGCCCTTCGACATGGCCTATATCACCGCAACGCATCTGCTCGAGCACATCCACCCGAAAACGCTGGTGGTGAACAACCCGGCCGCTGTGCGCAACGCCCCGGAAAAGCTGCTGGTCACGCATTTCCCCGAGCTGATGCCGCCCACCCTGATCGCCTGGGATCGCGGCGCGATCAAGGATTTCCGCAAGCTGCATGGCGACATCATCGTCAAGCCGCTGTTCGGCAATGGCGGCATCGGCGTCTTCCGCATCAAGCCCGATGACGAAAATCTCGGCGCCCTGCTGGACATGTTTTTCACGGCCTCCAGAGAGCCGCTGATGGTGCAGCGTTACGAACCTGCTGTTAGAGCGGGTGACAAGCGCATCATCCTGATCGACGGCGAGCCGCTGGGTGCCGTGAACCGCGTGCCGGCGGAGGGCGACAGCCGCTCCAACATGCATGCCGGCGGCCGTCCCGAGAAGACCACGCTGACGGCGCGTGAGCGGGAAATCTGCGCGGCGCTCGCCCCGGTGCTGAAGCGGAAGGGCCTGCTGTTCACCGGCATCGATGTGATCGGCGACTACCTGACCGAGATCAACGTCACCTCGCCGACCGGGCTGCAGCAGATCGCCCGGTTCGACGGTGTGAATCTCGCCGCCGCCATCTGGGAGAAGATCGAGGCGATGCGCGGTGCTTGAACGGTACCGTTACAAACGGTGACAACTCATGATTGTAAAAGATGCCAGTCGTGGGTTAGGGTGTATGCAGCATAACTAACTACTAGCTGTAACCCCCTGACGGATCTGGAGACGTGATCATGAGCATGAGCATTAGTGGCAGCCTCAGCAGCGCCCTCGCGGCGCTGGGCACGCCGACCACAACGCCCGGCGCGACCGGCTCGGCCACGGCGGCCAAATCCTCGACGCCCTCGACTGCTTCGACTGCCTCGGTCGGCGGGGCAGCCGGCGGAGGCGGCGCGAAGTCGGCGTCGACGTCCTCATCTTCGTCTTCGTCCGCAACGACGACCACAACGACGGATGGCCCCGGCGGGGCCGTGACGACCACCGTGACGAACGCCAAGGGCGAGGTCATCTCCTCCACGACCACGACGGCCTCGTCAGCGACTGCCACCGCGTCCACCGCCGCCGCCAGCACGAGCTCAGCGTCGACGCCGGGCTCGGTGAACGCCTGGGCCTAAGCGGAAGGAAGCACTACTTTTTGTGAACAAAAAGTAGCAAAAAAACTTTGCTACTCTGGGTCATGGGCGTTGGCGCTGACAACGCCCATGACCCAGAGTAAAAAAGTTTTTGCGTCGCTTTTTTCAAAAAGCGGCTACTTTCTTCGCTCAGCCCCGGCGCAGCCAGTCCCGCACTGCTTCGGGCTCGCCTGCAAAATCTCGCTTCACGTGGAGCCCGGCGCCGCCTAGCTCGTTGGCCTTGGCGATCGCTGGCTCGTCGGTCACGTCGTCGCCGATGAAGATCGGCCGCCGCCCGGCGAAGGGCGCCATGGTCATGAAACCGGCCAGCGCGTCGCCCTTGTTGCCGCCGCGCGGCTTCAGCTCGAACGCGCAATGGGCCGGCAGCAGCGTGGCGTCGTCGCTGTCGGCGAGCAGCTGGTGCACGAGGTTGCGCAGCTCCTCCTCGTGCTCGGGCGCGCGGCGGTAATGCAGCACCAGGCTGAATTCCTTTTCCTCGATGAGAAGGCCGGGCATTGCTTCGGCGTAGCGGTTGAGCACTTTCAGCCAGTGGTTGTAGCCGGCGGGGCGCTGCACATGGCTGGTGATCGCGCCGTCCGTGGTGCGGATCACCATGCCGTGTTCGGCGGCGCAGGTCAGGCCGGGCCCGAGCAGATGGTCGATGTCGCTGAGCTTGCGTCCGGAGAGGATCGCCAGCGCGCCGCCCAGCCGTGCGCTCAAGCGCCGCAGCGTGCCAGGCAGATCAGACGGCACGACGACAGAATCCGGCGTCGGCGCCAGATCGATCAAGGTGCCGTCAATGTCGAGGAAAAGTGCGTGGTCGGCGGCGAGCGTCGGCAAAGTCATAAGATTCTCAGTAAGACAATGGGTCGGTCAGAGAGACCTCTTCTAGAGCATGATGGCTTGAGATCAGAGGGGGAAGTGACCGCTTTTTGAAAAAAGCGGCGCAAAAACTTTTGGGCGAAGCTGGGCCATAGGCGTTGTCGATGCAAACGCCCCAGGCCCAGCATTAATAAAGTTTTTTTGCTTCTTTTTGTTCACAAAAAGAAGCCTTCCCTTCACTCTCGCTGGTCCGGCGTGCGTTCGCCAGCATCGTGAGGCGCCGGCTAAAATCGGCGCGGCTGAACAGCGTCTCGGCATTGCTCGTCAGGCGGCGGCGCCAGTTGGGGTGCGCGTCGATGGTGCCGGGCAGGTTCGGCTGCTCGCAAGCCGCGAGCGCATCCTCGACCGGCAGCAGTGCCAGGGTGCAGCCAGCGCGGCCGAGATGGGAGGCGGCGGCATCAGCAGCGGCGGCGCCATCCTGCGGCGGCGGTGGTGGTGGTGTCGTGGCGCCGGACGTCGTGAAGGCGCTCCAAAGCGCGCGCCGGTCGGCGTCGCGTTGCGCCGGCGTGTCGCCGCTCATATGCAGTTTTTCGCGCCAGCCGATATCGGTGCCCTCCCACCAGCCGGCGACGGTCGGCAGGTCGTGCGTCGTGGTCATCGCCACCGCCGACTTCGTCCAGCTTTGCGGTGGGGTGAAGGTTGCGCCGTCGCGCTCGAACCACATCACGCGCAGCCCGGAGATGCCGGCGCGGTGCAATTTGGCGCCGAAACCGGGCGGCAGGGTGCCGAGATCCTCGCCGAGGATCACCGCTTTGTGGCGGTACGATTCCAGGGCGACCAGACGCATCAGATCATCCGCCGGCATCGTCAGATACGCGCCCTGGGCGGAGGGCAGTCCCTGCGGGACCACCCAGAGCCGGGTGAGGCCCATCACATGGTCGATGCGCACACCGCCGGCATGGCGCAGCGCGTGGCGCAGCATGTCGATGAAGGCGGAGAAGCCGCTGCGGCGCAGGCCTCGCGGCGAGAAGGCGGTGATGCCCCAGCTTTGCCCCTCGCGGTTGACGAGGTCCGGCGGCGCGCCGATTTCCAGCCCTTGCAAAACCTCGTCCTGGCGGCTCCAGCTATGGCTGCCGGACGGGTCGGTGCCGACCGCGAGGTCCGCGATCAGGCCGATCCTGGCGCCGGCCGCGCGGGCGGCTTCCTGGGCGGCGCCAAGCTCCCGGTCGGCGCGCCATTGCAGCCAAGCATGAAACCCGATTTTTTGCGCCGCCTGCTGTGCGAAGCGGGCGACTGCCGGATTGTCGGGATGTTGGTAGGCAGCGGGCCAGTTGCGCCAGTCGAGTGCTGATGGGTTGTCTTGGCTGAGCTTTTCCATCAGCGCCTCGAAAAGCGCGTGGCGTTTTTGCTCCGGCCCGAGTTCGGCGTGGATTTGTTCTCCCAGCTCAGGGCTGTAGGTTTGGTCAAACACCTCGCGCAGCGCGTGGAACTTGGCTGCGGCGGCGCGCGGCCAGTCGATCAGCGCGGCATCGTTCGAAGCCGCAGAATCATGGGCGATGTGGAGCACGTTCAGCGCCGCGCGGTTGGAGGGCGCGTACGGGCTGAAGCGGGTGAGGTCGGCGGCGAACAGCGCATGCACCGGGCTGATGCCGATGGCATCCGCGCCGCGCCGCGCAGCCTGGGTGCAAAAATCCGCGAGGGCCGAAAAATCGCCGATGCCGCCGTCATGTTCGCGGCGCAGCGCGTAGAGCTGTACGGTCAGGCCCCAGAGTTTCGCGCCCTGTGCCGCGTCCTCCAGCGTGTAGGAACGCGGCGGCGCCACCGCCAGCGTGATTCTGGTCCTGCCAAGCTCGAGGCCGTGATAGCCGGGCTTTTGCACCGGCGGCAGAGCGATGCCGTTCGGTTGCGCCTCCGCAATGCCCTCGACGGTTTCCCCCGTTTCCAGTGTGAGCCGGTAGCGGCCGGGCGGACCGGGCATAAAAATCGGCTCGCCCGCCGCGGCGGTGATCAGCGGCGGCGGCGCAGAATTTTGAGACGTCTCGGCGCGCAGCGTGGCCAGGCTGTCGCTTATGTCGGCTTCGTTTCCCGCGGGAAACCCGAGCGCCGCCAGCACCGCGCGGAGCGAGTCGTCCGAGACGATCTGTTCGGCGCCGCTGACGTCGCGCCAGGCGGTCTGCAGCCCGGCCGCGCGGGCGAGCTCGTGCAGCGCGCTCATGCGCGCCACAGGCAGGTGGTGAAGCCGGGCAGCATGCCGTCTTCCAGGCCGGGTCCGTAGAGCAACTCCCCCTCCATTCCGTCATAAGGCGTCGGCGTGGCGGCGAGATTCGTCGCCACTGTCAGCAAGCTTCCGTCATTCATGCGCCAGGCGGCGCGCACCGCATGGGCGGAGAGTGCCGCGGCGCCGGCAGGTTCGCAGCCTTCCATCAGCGGCGTGAGTCTGGTCCGCCGCAGGCGTAGGCAGTCGGTGTAGAGCGCGGTCCAGTCATTTTTCGTGACCTGCGGGATCGAGGCCTGGAAGGTCGCGGCCGCGTTCGCCTCGGGGATCGTCTCCCGCCGGTCCGGGGCGCGGAACGCGGCGAAGCGTGAAAACTCCTGGCGGCGCCCCGCGGTCACCTGCCGGCCGAGCTCATCGTGGTGGTCGGTAAAATACAGAAACGGCCGGGTTTCGCCAAATTCTTCGCCCATGAAGATCATGGGGATTTGCGGCGTGAACAGCAGGAAGGCGATGGCGGCGCGCAAGGCGGCGGGATGCGCCAGACGGCGCAGCCGCTCGCCGAATGCGCGGTTGCCGATCTGGTCGTGATTCTGCAGGTAGATGATGGCGGTGGGCGGCGGGCCCGCCAACCCTGTCGCCAGAAACGCCGCCATCTGCCGCGCCGGGTCGGGAAAATCCGCGTAATAGCCGTCGCTCTCGCCGGTCAGCAGCACATGCGCACAATGATGCCAGACATCGGCCCACTGCCCATCGTATTTTTGCGCTGCGGCGCCGCCGCGCAGCAGAGCCGCGTCGTTATCCTCGTTTTCCAGGATCAGGTGAATATGCCGGTCGGGCAGGGCATGGCGGATTTCCGCAGCCATTTCCAGGAGGAAAGGAGAGTCGCCGATGGCGTGCACGGCGTCGAAGCGCAACCCGTCGAAACGGACGTCGCGCAGCCAGTATAGCGCGTTGCCGATGAAAAAATCCCGTACCTCGGGGTGGCGGAAATCGATCGCCTGCCCCCAGGGCGTGCGCCGGTCGGCACGGAAGAAGGATTTCGCGTAGCGCTCGAGGTAATTCCCGTCCGGGCCGAAATGATTGTACACCACGTCGAGAAACACCTGCAGGCCAAGGCCGTGCGCCGTGTCGATCAGGGTGTGCAGCGCCTCAGGGCTGCCATAGGCGGCAGCGGGCGCGTAAGGCAGCACGCCGTCATAGCCCCAGTTATGCCGGCCGGGAAAATCCGCGATCGGCATCAGCTCGATGGCGGTGACGCCGAGGGCGGCCAGGCGCGGCAGCTGCGCGGTCACCCCGTCGAACCCGCCATAGGCGCCGACATGGAGCTCGTAGATCACGGTTTCCGCCCAGGGAAGGCCGCGCCAGTCCGCATGGCGCCAGCGAAAATTCAGGTCGGTGACCAGG
>NZ_DASXFO010000024.1:0-18060 GCF_036489515.1 Acidocella sp. | reverse complement strand
CTATGCCATCTCGGTCGTCATGGACGTGCTGTCGGGCGTCCTGAGCGCCAGCGAATTCGGCCCCGGCGTCGCCGGCCCCTACCAGCCGGACAAACGCAGCGGCGCCGGCCATCTGCTGATCGCCCTCAATGTCGAGGTGTTTCAACCGCTCGACGGCTTCAACGCCAGGATGGAGGCGATGATCGCCGGCCTCAAGGGCGCCAAGCTGGCCAAGGGCGCGGAGGAAGTCTTCTATCCGGGCGAGATCGAGGCGCGGAACGACCAGCGCCACCGCGCCGAAGGCCTGAAGCTGCCGCAAGATACGATCGCGGACCTGACGAAGCTCGGGGAAGAGATGCAGGTGCCGTTCGTTTATAAGTAAAAAGGAAGGCTACTTTTTGTGAACAAAAAGTAGCAAAAAACTTTTGTTATGCTGGGCCTGAGGCGTTGTCGGCGACAACGCCTCAGGCCCAGCATAAACAAAAGTTTTTGCGCCGCTTTTTTTAAAAAGCGGCTACTTTCCTTCAGACAAGCCCCTGCCCTCTCAACCAGTCCAGCACGATGCCTGCGATGATATCACTATTATCATCCGCCATAAGGGCGTGGCTGTTGCCGTGAATGCCGAGCGCTGGAAGGTCGACCCAATCCGCGGTGCCGCCGGCGGCACGCAGCGCCTCCGCCCAGCGCCGAACCTTGGGCACCGCGTCCACCCAGAAGGAATGGCGGTCGAGATAGTCGCCCCAGAGGAACAGATGCGGGATGCCACGCAGCGGGACGGCGTCCGTGTGCTCGGGGTCGGGTGCGCCCGACGGCTCCAGGGAGATCACCGCCTTGATGCGCCCTGGGGCCGCGCATGCGGCGCGAAAGCCGAAATTGCCGCCCTGGCTGTGGGTGAGGATGATCGCGCTGTCCAATTCGCCGACCAGCGCGTCATAAGCGGATTGGGTGAGGGCGTCGTTCGTCGCCCAGCGCGGGACGAACTGGGCCATGAAGTTGTCCATCCCCGCTACGGGGAAGCGTAGATCGGCATAGGGGCGGCGGTGCTGCGGATCGGCGTGCCAGGAGCCAGGCGGGCCGAAGCGGAAGATCTCCTCCCAAGCTTCGCGGCCGGTACGGAAATAGGGCGCTTCCGGGTAGACCTCCGGATAGGGCGCCCAGCCGGCGCGGCCGCGTTCGACGGCATCGGAGACCCACACGTCAAAACCCGCGCGGAGGAAGGCCATTTGCCAGCCCGGCCTGCCATCCGACGTGGTTTCCCAGGTCACGCCGCTCATGCCGCCACCGTGCCACATCAGCAACGGATGCGGGCTGCGCGGCGCGGCGAGCCGGACATATTGGGCGTAGAGCTGGCCCACGACGATCTCGCCGTTCGGATCGATCGGGTGGACCGAAGCCCCCGGCGTGCTGATGCGCCCCCGCTTGGGCAGGCCTGTGAGCGTGACGACGCGGCCGCCGATATGCCGGCTGCCAATCTCGCTTATGACGAGCGGTGCGTCTGGTACATTCGCCGGCATGCGTTATTCCTCCTGTTAGAGAAGAAAGCGGCCGCTTTTTAAAAAAAGCGGCGCAAAAATTTTTATTATGCTGGGCCACGGGCAACGTCGCCGACAACGCCCATGACCCAGATTAGCAAAGTTTTTTTGCTACTTTTTGTTCACAAAAAGTAGCCTTACTTCACGCCGCAGGTGCGGCGTCTATCGCCAACCCCGTCGATACAAACTCGGCAAAAGTCGCGGCGTCGATGCCGGAAGCTCTCAGTACCTCGCTTGTGTGTGCCCCGAGCATGGGCGCCGCCGTCCGGATCGAGCCCGGCGTCATGTCGAGCCGAGGAACGACGTGATGCATCGGCAGGTATCCCATATCCTCATCCGGATAATCCGCGACGAGCTCCCGTGCGATGACGTGCGGATCGGTGACGATCTGGCTGGCATCGTAGATCGGGCCAATCGTGACATTCGCGCGCTCGAAGAACGCAACGTTTTCAGTTTGCGTACGCTGGGCGATGAAGTCGCCTATGACCGCATCAAGGACATCGGCATTCTCGAGGCGCGCCGCGTTCGTCCGAAAGCGCGGATCGTCACCCAGCTCCGGGCGCCCGATCGCAGAGAAGAGCCGCTCGGCCATCTTCTGGATGGAGGCGGACAGGCAGACATACCGCCCATCGCTGCAGCGATAGGCGTTGCGTGGCGCCGAATTGGTCGAACGGCTGCCGGTGCGCTTCTTCACCTCGCCGCTCAGCCGGTAGTTCGCCACCTGTGGACCAAGCAGCGCGAATAACGGGTCGAGCAGAGGCAGGTCGATCACTTGGCCGACGCCCCCCCGAAGCTCGACCTCGCGCAGCGCGATCATCACCGCGGGTGCACCATAAAGGCCGGCGACCGCATCAGCCAGATACATCGGCGGGAGCACAGGTTCGCGATCGCTGAAACCGTTCATGGAGGCAAAGCCGGACATTCCCTCGATGAGCGTCCCGAACCCGGGACGCCGCGCATAGGGGCCGTCTTGCCCCCAGCCGGAGATGCGCACGATCACGAGACGGGGATTGGCTTCGAGCAATGCCGCCGGCGACAGCCCCATCTCTTCGAGAACGCCCGGACGAAAGCTCTCCACGAATATGGCGGCAGTCGCAGCCAGCTTCAGCACGAGCGGCGCGGCGCGCGGATCACGAAGATTAAGACACACACTGCGCTTGTTTCGTGCGTAGATCTTCCAGTGGGTGTCGATCCCATTGGTCTTCCACGCGCGCAATGTGTCGCCCTCGGGCGGTTCGACCTTGATGACATCAGCGCCGTAATCGCCCAGGATCTGGGTCAACACGTTCCCCGCGAAAAGCCGTGAGAGATCGAGCACGCGAACACCCTCCAGGGGGCCTTTGGCTGCGGGCGCGTAACTGCGCTTCTCTAGGTCTGTCATGCCTCACCCATGCTGCGAGAGGCACCTGGCGTCCGGCGGGCGACGGCCAGCGTGGCACGGGCGCGGATCAGGAATGGAGGATCGATCATGTGGCCGTCGACCAGGCAGGCGCCCCTGCCCTCGGCCTCCGCAGCCTCGGCGGCGGCGATGATCCGCGTGGCCTGGGCAATCTCGTCTTGCGTTGGCGTGAAGGCCGCATTCGCGATGGCGATCTGGCTCGGATGGATGCAGCTCTTGCCCGCCAGGCCGTGCCGCCGCGCCGCTACGCATTCGGCCTGAAATCCCTCGGGATCTTTCACGGCGGCATAGACGCCGTCATAAGCGGCGACGCCGGCCTCGGCTGCGGCCATTCGGACGGCCATCCGGATATAGGCGAGCGCCGCCGCATCGCCGCGGTCGATGCCGCACGGCTCGAGCAGATCGGCGTAGCCGATCTGGAGCCCCATAACGCGCGGATGCGCAGCCGCCAGCGCGGGCGCTTCACGCAAGGCTTTCGGCGTTTCAATGTTGACGAGGAACTGCACCGATGCGCCGGCGCCCAGGACCTCATCACAGGCCGCCACCGCGGCGCGGATCGTTTCGGGTGCCTCAACTTTGGGCAGGTTAATGAGATGAACCGCAGGAACGGTGAGTGCTGCAATGTCTTTGGCGAAGTCCGGCGATCCGACCTCGTTCACGCGCACGATGATGACTTTGCCCGTGGAATCACCGATCTCCTCCAGGCAGGCGCGCAGCGTCACGCGGGCTTCTTCCCGGCGCCCAGGCACGACGGCATCCTCGAGGTCGAACGAGATAGCGTCCGCGTCAGACGCCAAGGCTTTCCGGAACAATTCAGGTCTCGAGGCGGGCACGAATAATTTGCTGCGCATCACGAGCGGCGAGGTCAAGCTGCGTGCTGTTGGGCTCATTTGTTTCCTCTTTATCGCATGATAATGTCGCAGCAGATTGTTGCTCCGTAAAGTGCAATGACGGCAAGCGACGGAACCCGCTCTGCCAAGCGCAGGGGAAGGCTCCGTTGGGCCGTTCTGGTTTCAGGGCCTCCAGCCCAGAAAAGCACAGTTTTTGCGCCGCTTTTGATCAAAAAAGCGGCCATTTTCCTCGGGTGGACAATGTCAAAAAAGTGCAAAAGAAAGCATCAAAACACCTTGCCTCCACCTCTTGGAAGGGTATGCTTCCTGACAGTCCATTCCGAGATCATACCTGTTTCGCGCCGGCTGTTACAATGAGAGGTTTCATGAAGCATATCCGTTGGCTTGCTGTCGTTCCCTTCATCGGCATGTTTGTAGGTCCAATTCTACATAACAGCGCGACCCCCTTCATTCTTGGCCTGCCGTTCGTTCTCGCCTGGATCGTGATCTGGGTGTTGCTCACCTCGGCGATCATGGCGGTGATTTATTGGCTTGATCCGGTACCTTTGCCCGGCGAGGAGAACGCACGATGAACATCGCTCTGCTTCTGATCGGAATTATGACTGTTTTTGCGCTGGTGCTTGGCATCGTCGCACGTTCCAAAAACGAGATGAATCTGGAGCAATGGACGGTCGGCGGGCGTCATTTCGGCGTGGTACTGGTGTTCATTCTGCTCGCGGGCGAGATTTACACCACTTTCACCTTTCTCGGCGCCTCGGGTTATTCCTATGGCTTCGGTGCGCCAGCCTATTATATTCTCGTCTACGGCACGCTGGCCTATGTGATCTCCTATTTCATGCTGCCGAAGATCTGGGCCTACGCGCGCAGCCATGCGCTGATCTCGCAGCCGGATTTCTTCGCCCATAAATACAATAGCCCCGTGCTCGGTTTGTTGGTGGCGCTGGTCGGCGTCATCGCGCTGGTGCCCTATCTCGTCCTGCAATTCACCGGCCTTGGAGTCATCGTGCAGGCGGCGAGCTATGATGCGGTGCCAAAGCCGGTCGCCATCATCATCGGTGCGGCGGTGGTCACGCTCTACGTGATCATCTCCGGCATTCGCGGTTCCGCCTGGACCGCGATTGTCAAAGATATCATGATCATCAGCGTCGCGGCGTTCCTCGGCTTCTATCTGCCGATTCATTATTACGGCGGACTCGGCAATCTGTTCGCCGCGGTGAACACGGCGAAGCCAGGCTTTCTCGCTTTTGCCGCGCATGGGCAGAGCCTATCTTGGTTCGTCTCCACCTCGCTGCTCACGGCGCTCGGCTTCTTCATGTGGCCACATAGCCTCGGCGCCTGCTTCACCGCGCGCGACGCCTCGGTGTTCCGCAAAAACGCGATCGTGCTGCCGATCTATCAGCTGGTGATGCTGTTCGTGTTCTTCGTCGGCTTCACCGCGGTGCTGGTGGTGCCGGGGCTGAAAGGGGCGGCGACCAACATGGCGCTGCTGAAGATCACTGTCGCCACCTTCCCGCCATGGATGGTCGGTGTCGTCGGCGCGACCGGCGTGCTCACCGCTCTGGTGCCAGGCTCGCTGATCATGATGAGCGCTGCGACGCTGTTCTCCCGCAATGTCATCGCCATGCTGAGGGGTGGCCAGAGCGATGAGACGACCGTGCGCCAGGCAAAATTTTTGGTGCCGGTCGTGGCCATTATCGGCTGTTATTTCGCCATTGCCGGGAATAGCACCATCGTCGCATTGCTGCTGATGGGGTACAACTTCGTCACGCAGTTTTTCCCGGCGCTGGTTTGCAGCCTGCTGCGGCGCAACCCGGCGACCAAGGAGGGCGCGTTCGTCGGCATCCTCGCCGGTGTCGGCACTGTGGTGTATTTGACACTGACGCATCAGACCATCGGCGGCCTGCTGCCAGGCTTGCCGGACGTGGTAAAGGACCTCAACGTCGGCATCATCGCACTGCTCGTCAACGTCATCGTGCTTACGGTCGTGAGCGCGGCGACCGCAGGCCGCCGTGTGCCACTGGCGAGCGAGACAGCAAAGTAACAGAAAGCGGCCGCTTTTTAAAAAAAGCGGCGCAAAAATTTTTGGTTATGCTGGGCTATGGGCGTTGTCGCTGACAACGCCCATAGCTTAGATTAATAAAGTTTTTTTGCTTCTTTTTGTTCACAAAAAGAAGCCTTCCTGCCCTTCCCCCGCCCAGCCGAAGCCACAAAGAGATTGTTTAATCAATAAATAGTATTGATTAAACGCGATGGCAGTTATGCGTCGGTTTGGGTGCCTCGTCCCTGCCACGCATGCTGCAAGCTTCGGCAGGCCGACGCTTTTCGGCCTGATTTCTAATGAGGCTACGATGTCCTGCTTTCCCCGAAGTAAAGATCCTCGCGGATGGCGGTTTGGGGACGGCAGCGCATGCTGCAAGCACGTTAGGAAACCCGGAATAACGTTCGCTATTGAGACACGCCGCGTGGAACATTCCATGCGATGCCATGCGACGTTGTAAATTAAATCAAGATAGACAAAGAGAGACTTTGATGCACAAACGAGATGCAGCCCGCGCATTTGCCGCGGCGGCTTTTATGCTCCTCGCCCCCGCCGCCATGGCACAGACGACCCTGGCACCGCGCGACGAACCCGCGAAAGTCATCCCCGTTCCAACCGATGTCAGCCCGCAGCTGCAGGCCGTTATTGCTCAGCCGCTGCGCCGCGGCTGGAATACGCCGCCGACCACACCCCAGGGCTGGAAGCAGATGGCGGACGCCGAAGCCGCCGCCGCCACCGCGGTGGTCGAGCCGATGGCCAAGCGGCTGCACGTCACGATCACGCAGGGCACGATCGATGGCGTGCACGTCTATCGCGTCACCCCTGATGTCATCCCGGCGCGCGACGCCCATCGCCTGCTCGTCCATGTCCATGGCGGCTGCTACGTGCTGAACCCCGGCGAGGCGGCGCTGCCGGAGGCCGTGCTGATGGCCGGCTTCAGCCACATCCCGGTCATTTCCGTCGACTACCGGATGCCGCCCACGGCCTATTTCCCGGCCGCGCTCGATGACGCGATGACCGTCTACAAGGCTGCCCTGAAGATGGAGAAGCCGCAGAATATCGGCGTGTTCGGCGGCTCCGCCGGCGGCGCGCTCACGCTGGAAATGATGCTGCAGGCCAAGCAGCAGCACCTGCCGATGCCGGGCGCCATCGACGTGAACACCCCGATGGCCGATGATGTGTATTGGGGCGATTCCGGCCAGACCAACGCCCTGGTCGACAACGTTCTGGTGTCGCCGACCGGCTTCTGTGAATCTGCAACCGTATTCTACGCGCACGGACATGACCTGGCCGACCCGATGATCTCGCCGCTCAATGGCGATTTCCACGGCTTCCCACCGACCATTCTGCTCACCGGCACGCGTGATCTGCTGCTGAGCAATACGGTCCGTACCCATCAGAAGCTGCTTCAGTCCGGGGTGCACGCGGACCTGCTGGTGTTCGAGGGCATGTCCCACTTCCAGTTCACCATCAGTGACCGCATTCCTGAGGACCGGCAGGCCTTCACGGAACTGAGCGCCTTCCTGGACAAGCATCTGGGTCACTGAAGATCGCGCGACAGATCCACTCTACGGGCGGGTCTGTCGCCTTAACGAAGCGAAAAAGAAGGCTTCTTTTTGTGAACAAAAAGAAGCAAAAAAACTTTTTTAATCTGGGTCATGGGCTTTGTCGGGGACAACGCCCATGACCCAGCATAGCAAAAGTTTTTGCGTCGCTTTTTTCAAAAAGCGACCGCTTTCGAGGTTCGGAGAGCGGCAAACATTGCCGCCGCAAAGAGTCCGAGCGTCACCGGAAGCCACAATTGTCTAACTGCCTCCAGCACCGGAACACGTGCAAATCCCGCCACGGCAGCCAAAGCCGACCAACCCGTCAATGTTTTTCCGGTCCACACCGAACCCATCTGACCGACAGCCGCCAAGGCCGACACATTCTCATGCGCTGTGCGACCAAGGGCCCCGGCGAGAGCACCAGCCAGCGGCAAGCCGGCGAAACCCGATCCGTCGATTCCTGTCACCATACCGCTGATCAAGATCCCGAAGCTGAGAAAAATCGAATTATGCGGAATCCACTGAGCTCCGGCTTGAACCAATTCGGCCAGGAGTGCCGGAGCGTGCGTTCCTGGAGGCAAGCCAATGATCGGTCCCGCCAAGTTACCGACGCCGATGAAGAAAAATCCAGCGATAATCGGCATCGAACTCATGGCTCGAAAAGAGAACACAAAGCCTTCGGTGATACGCTCTGAAGCGCTCCGGCAAAGTGAACGATAATCGAACGCCGCGCTCGCGAAAATCATCAGAAGAGCTGCGACCCCTCCGACCAAAGCTGCCGCTGCGTCTCCGCCAACACCTTTGAAACCGGGCAATATCCTTGGCAGAACCATGAAAACGACGATGCCCAAAAACGCCAGTGGCGTTAGAACCGCGAAGATCTTCGACCAAGCGATCTGAACGGATGTGAGCGAGACGGCGGGGGCTTTGGGCGCCGCTGGCCGTTCGACTCTCGGCGCAGCATGGGCGGCAGGCACTTCAGGCGAACTCGTTGGAAACGTTTCGTCAGAAGATATAACGACAGATGCGGGGGCAAATGCGAGAGCAAATTCGTCCTTCTTGGCCTGACGAATCGAGAAGAACCGAAGTGCCCGCCCCCAATTCCAAATTTGGCGCTGTGGCCGCGAAACCGCCGCCGTCCCACTTACCTCCGTGTCTTCCCAGCGTTGCAGATTTTCAACGCCGGGAACCAACATCGTTTTGCGCACGCGCAGGTAGACAATCGTCAACGCGACGGTGCCGCTGATGATCGATAGGATGAGCCCTTTATCCGCAACGTCGGTCATGGGTACCCCGGCTGTCTTTGCCGTCAAACCCGGCCCTACCTTGAGGACATAGTCGGGCGACAGCGCCGAGCCGAGCCCTGCAACGGCAATGCAGAGCGCCGCCGCCATGGGTCTTACACCGGCATAAATCGCGGCCGGCAAAAGGACACCGGCGATCAGCGGAACGGACGGCGTTGGCCAGAAAAACAGCGAGAGAACATAACTGACGGACGCCAGAACGAAGAACCCGGTGTGACCATTTTTCATCACCCGTTGGAATGGTCGAACCATACGCACATCTGCCTGCAACCGCTGCAGCGCGTTCATGAGGGCCACCATCAGAGCAATGACCAGAAAAATATTAAACAACGCGCGCGCTGCCGTTAGCGGCCCCAAAAACAGCGCCTCCAGCGCCGTCGGAACGCTTCCGGTCATGGCAAAAGCGGTGGCAAACGTGCCCAACATCGCGGGCGCAACCGGGTTTGTTCGGTAGGCCATCGATATGATAACAGCCAGGACGCCGGCAAGATAAACCCAATGGGCTGGAGTCAGCATAACTTCAGTCGTCATAGGAAGTTCCTTTGTTGAAGTGACTTTTATCACTCACCTTTGTTGGGCGCTTGACTCACGCCGCTCTTTTGTCGTCTTTATTCTTGGGTCAGCTTGGATGCGCCGGGGGTAAATCCTTCGACATAAAAATTCGAAGAAGAAGCACCGCGTGCCAGAAATTTCTGTTTTGCATCGACAATAATTGCCGGCGCTCCACAGAGATAGGTGCTGTACTCCGAAAGATCCGGGATGTCCGCGAGCACGGCATCCTGCACATATCCTCTTCGTCCCACCCAATCGCTCCGCGGTCGCGAGAGGACCGGCACATAGCGAAATGCCTCGGAACGTTTCTCCCATTCTTCGAAAACCTGACCAAGGAAGATATCCTCCTCGGTTCGAATTCCCCAATAAAGGACGATGGGCGGCCTCCAACTGTCTTCGAGCAGCGATTCTGCGATGGCCTTGATCGGGGCAATTCCGGTACCGGTGGCCACCATGAGAATGGGACGATCGTCCTCCGCACGATAAAGGAAAGAACCAAGCGGCATCTCGACCTCAAGCGCATCACCCGGGCGTAACCGGCTGGCAACTTGCCCGGTAAATCGGCTGGTCCAACCCCCTAGAACTGGTCCACCATTGTTGTGGTTTTTTGGTGGAGGTGTCAGATGCCGCGGAAGATTTACAAACCTGAGGAGATCATTGCGAAGCTTCGTCAGGTCGGGGTTTTGACCTCACAGGGCAAGTCGGCGATTGATGCGATCCGGTCGATTGGTGTGACTGACGCCACGTACTACCGATGGCGCCAAGAATATGGCGGGCTGAAGGTTGACCAAGTGAAGCGCATGAAGGAGCTAGAGGCTGAGAATGCCCGGCTGCGGCGCGCGGTCTCGGATCTGACGCTGGAGAAGCTGGTCCTGAAGGAGGTCGCATCGGGAAAGTTTTGAGCCCGACGCGCCGCCGGGCTGGTGTCAAACACGTTGTTGAGACGCTTGGTGTATCGGAGCGATTTGCGTGCCGCGTGATTGGGCAGCATCGCACCACACAGCGTTTGCTTCCAAAGACTGCCGATGACGAGGCTGCGCTGACGACCGACATTATTGAATTGGCACGGCAGTACGGCCGCTATGGATATTGGCGCATCACGGCGCTGCTGCATCAGCTGGGCTGGGCCGTTAACAAGAAACGCGTTGCTCGTATCTGGCGTAGAGAAGGGCTCAAGGTTCCGCAACGGCGGCCGAAGCGGGCGCGGCTTTGGCTGAATGAGGCTTCGTGCATTCGGCTCCGTGCTGAGCGCCCCAACCATGTCTGGTCCTATGACTTTGTCGAGGATCGCACGCATGACGGCCGTAAGATCCGGATGTTGAACATCGTCGACGAATTCAGCCGCGAGGCACTGGCGATGAGGGTAGCCCGGCGGTTGAATTCGACCGATGTCATCGATGTTCTCTCCGATCTGTTCATCCTGCGCGGCGTGCCGGGGCATATCCGCTCAGACAATGGGGCCGAGTTCATCGCTAAGGCTGTACAGGCGTGGATCGCCGCGGTGGGAGCCCAGACCGCCTATATCACGCCAGGGAGCCCTTGGGAGAATGGCTATATCGAAAGCTTCAATGCCCGGTTGCGGGACGAATTCCTCAACAGCGAAATATTCTACACCTTGCAGGAAGCCAGGGGTCTGATCGAAGGCTGGCGCCAGCGATACAACACAATCCGGCCTCACTCATCGCTCGCCTATAGGCCGCCAGCACCAGAGGTATTGATATGGCCGGCGCCGCAACCGGCGCTCAAAGACGCGGCCTCGCTCAAATCAGCCACAGTCCAAAACTATCGAATTAACTACATATGAAGTGGACCAGTCCTCGGGGGCTTGCCAGGGGTACGGTCGAGCAGTGAGAGATACAGGCAGAGCCCCACCCAGAGGGACAAAGCGAGGCTGAGCAGCAGCGGCGCATTGGCCAGGTTCGGCACCAGCGCCACCGCGGCGGTGCCGCCGGTGAACGTGCCGATGAAACGATAGACCGCCTTCGAGCGCATCGGCCCGGTGAGGGGATTGGCGACGATATAGGCAGTCGCCATCGCCCAATACGGATTGTCCAGCCCCAGCCAGAAGGCCAGATACAAAGCCGTTATCGCCCCGAGGAACGTTTTTAGCGCGAACGATATTTCGTCAAATTTCAGCATTGCCGCCAAGGAAATCGCAAACGGATCCGATTGTGGTTTGCGACCGAAGCTTAAGCGACATTATCCCGCAATGGCTGGGCGGCTTGCTCCGTAATCAGCCGCGTCGGGTTGCTGAGGGTGGCGGAGCCCGGCATTATTTGGGTCGAGGTGAGACAGGTTTTGCGCGTCCTGATGCGGCAGCGCGGCCAGATAATACTGAGCCGGGCCGGGCTGCAGATCTCTGCGTGCGTGGGCAACCAGCGGGGACAGAGCGGCGACCAGAGCGATGGCCGGCAGTAGTTTCGAAGCTGTAGACATTTTAGGAACCTTTTCTGGATTCTGGCCCAGACGAGTCTTGGGTCATCAAGTAAGCGTGGTCAGTAACGCGTCATCCGCCGACGACTTTTACATACCGTTTAGCCATGGTGGTTAGCGTGCACAGAGTATCGTCCACCAATGTCGGCTTGTCATTTTCTTCGACTGCCATTCGATCTCAAAATCCTGCCAACCACTCCGCACGCTCCGGTTTCGACATCATGGGAAACAAAACGATCGACGTTGACACTTGCGTTGTGCTGATAAATGATCGTGCGATAACCAGGGACATGGTTGGTCATGGGAGAGACCGATGTCATATAGCAACACGTTGGCGGGTTCGTTTCCCCAGTTTGATCCCGACGCCTCTGTGGAACCGGTCGTCGCCCTGCGCGTAAATCTCGCGGGAGCAGAAAGCGAGCAACCGATACACCAGCATCGAAAGGGACAACTCATCCTGGCGTTGCACGGTAATGTGACTTGTCGAGTCTCCGACGCGCTATTGGTGGTCTTGCCGGGGGCCAGCGTCTGGATACCGGGGGGCATTCCCCACAGTAACCAGGCCAGTCCAAATGCAAAAATCATCTTCCTGTTTGCCGAGCCGGAAGCGCTCATGCTCCCGCAGCGCTGCTGCATTCTGTCGATCAGCCCGTTGGTCCGCGAAATGATCATTTATCTGGCGGACGAAAGAGACTCGTTTCCAAACGCGACGCGATATTCCCAATTCTGCGAGATCCTGCTCGACCAACTCGCCAGAACACCAGTCGAACGCCTATCCCTCCCATTGTCGTCTCACCCGAAACTACGATCCGTCTGCGATATGCTGATCGAAAACCCAGGGGACCGTCGTTCGCGCGCCGAATGGGCCAGTACCGTCGCCATGAGCGAAAGGACCTTTGATCGATTGGTCATGAAAGAAACAGGACAGCCCTTCGGCCGCTGGCGTCAGCAGCTGCAACTCATCATTGCCCTGAGAAATCTGTCAGGTGGCGCCACGGTCCAGCAGGTAGCCTTGGAACTCGGCTATGAATCGACGACGGCCTTCATCATCATGTTCAAGAAAGCCTTCGGTATGCCACCAGGCCAGTACATTAGCGGCCAACGTCCCTTACTCTCTCTACACGGCGGGCCAAAATCCTAGCTGCTTTTTGAAGGCGGGCTTGAGGGGTCCGTCGCAAATTTTTTAACGGGTAGTTTCCATCTGGCCAAAGCGCGCGTTCATTCATGCGTCCATAACTGGGCTGAATGTGACATACCCGAAAATCGCACGGCGAATGCGGCGTTCAAGATTTTCCCGATCGATGTCGGGGCGCTCACCTGCGGCATCGGTGAGTGCGCGTGTGATGATGAGAATATCGCCGATGATCTCCTCGAGATGATCGTCACGGCCGAGCGGCGCGCGCGCCACCGCCGGACGCAGGAGTTCGGTGGGCGCAGCACCCGTATCGAAATCTGATGCCAACCCTCCCAGCCGGCTTTCCTCTATGTCGATCAGCCGCGCGAGCCGGGGGCGCCGGAGCTGGTGATCCACGGCGGCCCGGATCAAGTTGGTCATGGCATCTTGCCAGTCGGCGGCCTGCGGCACGGCGGCAACCGCTTCTACCAGCAACCTCGTCTCCCGGGCGATCAGCGCCCGCGTGATCGCATCCTTGTTGGGGAAATACTGATACAGCGACCCGATGCTGACCCCGGCGCGCTCAGCGATGGCATTGGTGGAATAATGATCGAACCCGCCTTGCTCCAGAATATGAGCCGCCGCCTCGACGGTTGCCACAGCGCGGCGCTGGGATGGAAGTTTCCGAGGCAATTCCCCACCATGCGCCGCGGGAGATGAAACGCGAGTAAACCTATTGAGCAAGTACTCACATTTTAATCTCTACCGTCAAGCTTCCATTACCAGTTCATATCGGAGGTGACACGATGGCCGCCATCGATCCAATTTACTGCGGAATCGCCTTGCGCGCCGTTACCGACGAGCTCGCACGCCATGCGTGGCGTCCGGAGGCCGACGCTCCGGTCGCGGATCTCCTCCCCCGTCTGTTTGAAATTTCCGCACGCGGCCTGGCGTTGTTGAAAGCACTGCTTGACGCCCGTTATCCTGAAATATTGTGGGGCGCGAATGAGGCGCACGCAGATCAGGCGGTCACCACGATACGGTCCCGTAGCTGGTCATGGTGATCGCAGCAGGGCGATGGGGAAGTCGGAAAAAAGACTCCTCGCTTGAATCGTCGCCCCGGTCACGCGAATGCCGCTGAAAATATCCGTCCACAACGCGCCGGGGAGTGTGAGCGTGGTATCGCCCCAGGCCGCCGCCGGCAGCAAAGGCGCGTCGTCCAGAAACTTCGCCGCAAGGCGCGGCACGGCGACGACGATCCGGCTCGCGCCAACGCTGCGGCTGAAGGCGAGGATGTGCGGGGCCATCGCACCTTCGGCTTCCCGTTTTGCGTAATCGCCCGCGGCGAACAGCGTCGGCAATTCCCGGCGCAACGCCAAGGTGCGGGCAATTACCGCCTGCTTCACCGCGCCGCTCTGCCAGGTTTGCAATAATTCCACCGGGGCGGCGCTTTGTTGCAGTGCCATCTGGCGCGCGGAAAAATCCACGGACCGACGGTTATCCGGATCGACCAGGCTCTGGTCCCAGAACTCCGCGCCCTGATAGAGATCCGGCACGCCGGGCGCGGTGAGGCGCAGCAGCGTTTGAGCAAGGCCGTTGAGCGCGCCGGGAGCCCCCAGGCGTTCCGCAAAACCGATGATTTCGCCCAACACCGGACGCGACGGGTCGACCGTGCCAATAAGGAAATTTTTGGCCGCGGTCTCGTATTCCTCATTCGGCGCGGCCCATTCCGAGACCAGTTTCGCCTCGCGGATGGCTTTTTCGAACCAGAACGCAACACGCCGGGTAAACGCCTCGAGCCCCGCATTGTCCTGAGCGGTGAGGCCAAGCGGCCAGGCGGCGACCAGCATCTGGTACAGCATCAGCTCATCCGCCGGGCTTGGCCCTGCCTCCTGGCGGATGATGGCGTTGAGCCGCATCCAGCGTGTGATCGCCGTCTCCCACGCCTCGGGGATTTCCGACAGCACGGCGAGGCGGGCACGCGTGTCCTCGCCGCGTTTGTGGTCATGCGTGGCGGTGGCGAGCAGCGCGCCGAGGAATTTTTTGGATCGGTCCAGCATGGCGGCGTGGAAGCCGACGGGGCTGAGCGCGAACTGGCCGGGATTCGACCCCACCTCGTTGCGTGAGAGCAGCCGGCCGAAGCGGTAGAAGGCGGTATCCTCCACCGATTTCGCGGCGACAGGTGCGGAAAGTTGCTGGAAGCGCACGGCAGCGCGCAGCCGTTCCGCGCGGCGCGAGCCGGGCGGCAGCGCGCGGGGCACCTCGTCCACCAGCCAGCGGCGCAACAGGTCGAGAATTTTCACATCCGCCGCCCGAAAATTTTTCCGCGCGCCGGCGAAAGCCCGGTCCATCACCTGCATGTCGGTCTCACTTGCCCCGGCCTGACCGGCATAGATGCGATAGACGGGAAAATGCACGAGAATTTCCGTGAGGCCTCGACGGATGCCGGTGAGCGTATAGTCGCGCGTGGCGAGATCGCGCCGGGCAATGCGGTGCAGGGCGGCGGAAGCGGCTTGCAATTCGCTCGCCAGATTGTCACGCAGAATTTGCCGCCGCGCCTGCTCCTCCTCCTGCGTGAAATCGCACGTGCGGCCGGTCGTCGCGGTCCAGAGCGCGGATAGAGGCGTTTCGCCCGCCGGGTCGTGCAGCACGGCTGCAACCTGATCCATGAAATCGTAGCCGGTCGTGCCGTCGGTGCGCCAATCGACATCAAGCCGTTCGCGGCCATTCAGAATTTTCTCCACCACGATATAAGGTGGCCCCTTCGCCGCCTCGGGCGGACGGTTCTGGCCAGCGCTCTCCATCGCCCGGCGCAGCTTTCGTGCATAGCCGCGCGGGTCGGCGAGGCCGTCAATATGGTCGATGCGCACACCATCGATCAGCCCCTCGGCATAGAGGCGGAGCAGGAACCCATGCGTGGCGTCAAACACGCGCGGTTGCTCCACGCGGATGCCGGCCAAAGTGTTGATATCGAAAAAGCGCCGCCAATTGATCTCATCCGCCGCGGCGCGCCACCAGGCGAGGCGGTAGTTCTGGCGCTGCAGCAGTTCGTGCAGACGGCGGCGTCCATCGTCCTGCATCGGATCGAAGCGGGCGAGACATTTTTGTACCGCCTCCCCCCCTTCCCCGGTTTTGGCGAACGCCGCCAGCATCGCTTTGGCTTCGGCGGCCGCCTGATACGCGATATTGCGGCCGGATCGTCTCGCCGCGCCGGAAAAGGCATGGGAAATGTCGTTGCAGGCGGGTTCGCTATGCAGCACCAGCGCAGCGCTGCTCACGGAAATCGGGAAATGGTGTTCGTGATATTCGACATAGAGCGCGCCTGTCTCGCCCAATTTCAGCTGCAGCGCGCCGGACTCCAGCACCTCGCCATAAGCCGCACCCAGGAAGGGCGCCAGTAGTTTGTGTGTCAGCGAGACGTCGGGCGGGGTCCAATCGATGTCGAAAAACTCCGCGTAGCGGCTGGCCTGGCCCCATTCCAGAACGTCCAGCCACCAGGCGTTGTCGGCGCCGCCGACGCCCATATGGTTGGGCACGATGTCCAGCAGCATCCCCATGTTCTGTGCGCGCAACGCGGCCATCAACCGCCGCAGCGCGTCGATCCCGCCAAGTTCCGGGTTGATCTCGCTATGGTCGACGATGTCATAGCAATGCGTCGAGCCAAAGCGGGCTTTCAGCAGCGGCGAGGCGTAGAGATGCGAGATACCGAGGGCTGCCAGATACGGCACGATCGGCACCGCATCGTCGAGGGTGAAGCCGGAGAAAAACTGCAGCCGGGCGGTCGCCCGGGGCGTGGTGGCAAGAGTCATGGCTGATCGCTGTCGAGCCTTGCTTCCGCGCTCATGCGTGTCGCCAGAGGCTGGTGGCGAGGCCGGGCAGCATGCCGTTCTCCAGGCCGGGTCCGTAGAGCAACTCTCCCTCCACAGTTTCGCAGGGCGCAGGTGCCGCGGCGAAATTCGTCGCCACCGTGAGAAGACTGCCGTCATTCATGCGCCAGGCGGCGCGCACCGCATGAGGTGAGAGCGCGGTGGCGCCGGCCGACACACAGCCTTCCATCAGCGGCAAGAGTCTGGTCCGCCGCAGGCGCAGGCAGTCGGTGTAGAGCGCGGTCCAATCATTTTCCGTGACTTGCGGGATTGAGGCCTGGAAGGTCGCGGCCGCGTTCGGATCGGGGATCGCCTCTCGCCGGCCCGGGTCGCGGAACGCGGCGAAGCGCGAAAACTCCTGGCGACGCCCCGCGGTCACCTGCCGGCCGAGCTAATCGTGGTGGTCGGTAAAATACAGAAACGGCCGGGTCTCGCCAAACTCTTCGCCCATGAAGATCATGGGGATCTGCGGCGTGAACAGCAGCAGGGCGATGGCGGCGCGCAAAGCGGCGGGATGCGCCAGTTGGCGCAGCCGCTCGCCGAATGCGCGGTTGCCGATCTGGTCGTGATTCTGCAGGCAGATGACGAAGGCAGTGGACGGCAGATGCGTGCTGGGCCGGCCGCGCGGCTCGCCGCCATGATGGGGGGCCGGGTCGCCCTGGTAGGCGAACCCTTCCGCCAGGCAGCGCGCCATCTGCTGCGCCGGGGACTGGAAATCTTCGTAATAGCCTTCCCCCTCGCGGGTCAGCAGCACATGCGCGCAATGATGCCAGTCATCGGACCATTGCGCGTCGAATTTTTGCTCCTCCACCGCAACATGAAGCAGGTCCGGGTCGTTGTCCTCGTTTTCCAGGATCAGATGGATGTGCCGGTCGGGCAATGCGGCACGGATTGTTTCAGCCATTTCCAGGAGGAAAGGAGAGTCGCCGATGGCATGCACGGCGTCGAAGCGCAGCCCGTCGAAACGGTAGTCGCGCAGCCAGTATAGCGCGTTGCCGATGAAAAAATCCCGTACCTCGGGGTGGCGGAAATCGATCGCCTGTCCCCAGAGTGTCTGCTGGTCGGCACGGAAGAAGGATTTCGCGTAGACATTGAGATAATTCCCGTCAGGGCCGAAATGATTGTACACCACGTCGAGAAACACCTGCAGGCCGAGGCCGTGCGCCGTGTCGATCAGGGTGTGCAGCGCCTCAGGGCTGCCATAGGCGGCAGCGGGCGCGTAAGGCAGCACGCCGTCATAGCCCCAATTATGCCGGCCGGGAAAATCCGCGATCGGCATCAGCTCGATGGCGGTGACGCCGAGAGCGGCCAGGCGCGGCAGCTGCGCGGTCACCCCGTCGAACCCGCCATAGGCGCCGACATGGAGCTCGTAGATCACGGTTTCCGCCCAGGGAAGGCCGCGCCAGTCCGCATGGCGCCAGCGAAAATTCAGGTCGGTGACCAGG
>NZ_DASXFO010000012.1:0-25176 GCF_036489515.1 Acidocella sp. | reverse complement strand
ACAGTGCGGCTCCATTTTCGCCCATTGAGCGTCCGTCAGTGCAAAGCGGTCCATGAAAAGCGTGAATCACAAACGCCGTGACCAGGGGAATCCCTAAATCTCAACAAGCCCTGAACAAAAAGTAGCAAAAAAACTTTATTATGCTGGGTCATGGGCGGTGTCGGTGACAACGCCCATGGCCCAGCGTTTCACACGCTGACCGAGAAGCGCTCGATGTCGGGCATGCCGTCTTCCCCCGCGCGCCAGGTCTGCAGCGTCCAGATGACAGAGGGGAAGGCGATTTCTTCCCAGGGAATTTCCTCCCAGGTGAAGAGTTTGGTTTCCAGCGTTTCTTCCCCGGCGGCGAAGGCGGGCGGGCCGTCGAAGCGGGCGCGGAAAAACATCTGCACCTGGGAGATGCGGCGAACGGTGTAGATGCCGATCAGCCCGTCCAGGGTGATGCGCGCCGCGGCCTCCTCGAGCGCTTCGCGCCGCGCTCCGTCCTCGGGCTGTTCATGCGCTTCGAGAAAACCGGCAGGCAAGGTCCAGAAGCCGGCGCGCGGCTCGATGGCGCGGCGGCAGAGCAGCACCTTGCCTTCATGCGCCACCACCGCCCCGCTGACGATTTTGGGGTTGTCATAGGCGATATAGCCGCAATGCGCGCAGACTTCGCGCTCACGCGTGTCGCCCTCGGGGATCTGCTTCACGAAGTCCGGCATGGCTCTCTCCGAAAGAAAGCGGCGCAAAAACTTTTTTTATGCTGGGCCATGGGCGTTGTCACCGACAACGCCCATGGCCCAAATTAATAAAGTTTTTTTGCTACTTTTTGTTCACAAAAAGTAGCCTTTTCTTTGCTTTACCCTAGGTTTGACAAGCCGGCGCTCAACACTTCCACCCCCGGCAGGATCTTGCCTTCCATCCATTCCAGGAAGGCGCCGCCGGCGCTGGAGAGGTAGCTCATCCGCTCGTGCACGCCGGCCAGCTTCAAGGCCGACACCGTGTCGCCGCCGCCGCCGACCGAGACGATCTTGCCCGCGTCGGTGGCCTTGGCGATGGCTTCGGCCAGTTCGTTGGTCGAGGCGTCGAAGGGCTTGGTTTCGAACGCGCCGAGCGGGCCGTTCCAGATGATGGTCTTGATTTCCGGCAGGCGCTTGATGAAGGCGGCGACCGTGGCGGGGCCGACATCGAGGGCCATGGAGTCGGCCGGGATGGCGTTCACGCCGACCACCTGGGTCGGCACGTCGGCGGCGAAGGTTTTGGCGACGACCACGTCCTGGGGCAGGACGATCTCGCAGTCTTTTTCCTTGGCGGTCTTCAGGATCGCCAGCGCCGTGGCGTGCAGGTCTTTTTCCTGCAGTGACCTACCGACGTCATGGCCCTGCGCCGCGAGGAAGGTGTTGGCCATGGCGCCGCCGATGACCAGGATGTCCACCTTGCCGACCAGGTTGCCCAGCAGGTCGAGCTTGGTGGAGACTTTTGAGCCGGCGACAATGGCGGCGACCGGGCGGGCCGGGTTGCCGAGCGCTTGTTCCAGCGCCGTGAGTTCCGCCTGCATCAGCCGTCCGGCATAGGAGGGCAGCAGCTTCGCCACGCCCTCGGTGCTGGCATGGGCCCGGTGCGAGACGGAGAAGGCGTCGTTCACGTAGACGTCGGCGAGCTGTGCCAGCGCCTTGGCGAATTCCGGGTCGTTCTCCTCCTCGCCGGGGTGGAAGCGGGTGTTTTCCAGCACCACCACGTCGCCGCCGTGCATTGCCGCGACCTTGGCTGTGGCCTCTGGGCCGACGCAATCCGCCGCAAAGCCGACCGGCTTGCCCAGCACCGTGCCCAAAGCCTCGGCGATGGGGCGCAGCGACATTTCCGGCACGATCTTGCCTTGCGGCCGGTCGAAATGGCTGAGCACGATCACCCGCGCGCCCTTTTCGGAGAGCTCACGGATCGTCGGGGCCAGGCGTTCCAGCCGTGTCAGGTCGGTCACCTTGCCGTCGCGGACCGGCACGTTGAGGTCCGCGCGGAGCAGCACGCGCTGCCCCGCGATTTTCATGTCGTCGAGCGTCTGGCTCACAGCGACCCGAACAGCGCCGCTGTGTCGGACATGCGGCTCGAGAAGCCCCATTCATTGTCGTACCAGCCCATCACCCGCGCCAGCGCACCGTCGACGACCGTGGTCTGCGGGGCGTCGAAGCTGCAGGAGTAGGCGACGTGGTTGAAGTCGGCGCTGACCAGCTTGGCGGTGGAGTAGTCGAGGATGCCCTTGAGCTCGCCCTCGGCGGCCTTTTTCATGGCGGCGTTGATCTCTTCGGCGGTGGCCTGCTTTTTGAGGTTCACGTCGAGCGAGACCAGCGACACGTTCGGCGTCGGCACACGGATGGCGGTGCCGTCCAGCTTGCCCTTGAGTTCCGGCAGCACCAGGCCGACGGCCTTGGCGGCGCCGGTGGTGGTCGGGATCATCGACAGCGCGGCGGCGCGGGCGCGGTGCAGGTCCTTGTGCAGCGTGTCCACGGTCTTCTGGTCGCCGGTATAGGAGTGGATGGTCACCATGTAGCCGCGTTCGATGCCGAAAGCCTCGTGCAGCACCTTGGCCATCGGGGCGAGGCAGTTGGTGGTGCAAGAGGCGTTCGAAATGACCGTCATGTCCTTGGTCAGCGTCTTGTGGTTGACGCCGTAGACGATGGTGGCGTCCACCCCGTCCGCCGGGGCGGAGACCAGCACCTTGCGCGCGCCGGCGGTGAGCAGCTGGGCGGCGGATTCGCGCTTGGTGAACAGGCCGGTGCATTCCATCGCCACGTCGACACCGCTGAGCGGCACTTTCGACGGGTCGCGCTCGGCGGTGACTTTGATCGGCGCATAGGTGCGGCCGGCATGGCTGATGACCAGGGTATCGCCCCGCACCTCGACGGTGCCGGGGAAGCGGCCGTGTACGGAATCGTAGCGGAGTAAATGCGCGTTGTCTTCGACGCTGCCGAGATCATTGATCAGCACCGGCTCGACATCGGTCCGGCCGCTTTCGATCATGGCGCGTAGCACCAGCCGACCGATGCGTCCGAAGCCGTTAATCGCGATTTTTACTGCCACTCTTCAGTTTCCTTTCTTTTTGACGGCGGCCACGATGGCCGCTTCCGTAATCCCGAAATGCTTATATAGGGTTTCCGCCGGCGCGCTGGCGCCAAACCCCGTCATGCCGATGAAGGTGCCGTCCGTCCCCAGCCAGCGCTCCCATCCGAAGCCGGCGGCGGCCTCGATGCCGATGCGCGGCGCGTCGCCCAGTACGGCGTGTTGATAGCTCGCATCCTGTTGCGTGAAAAGTTCAAAACTCGGAACCGATACGACCGCGACCTGGATGCCCTCCTGCGCCAGTTTTTCACGCGCGGCCATGGCCAGCGAAACCTCAGTGCCGGTGGCGATCAGGGTGGCGGCGCGCTTGCCTTCGGCTTCGGCCATGACATAGCCGCCGCGCGCGCTCTTGCAGCCGTTGGCCTGCAGGCGCAGCGCCGGGACCGCCTGGCGGGAGAGCACCAGCAGCGTGGGGCCAGAGGTGTTGCGGATGGCAAGCTCCCAGCACTCCGCGGTTTCCATGGCGTCGGCCGGGCGCAGTACCAGCACGTTCGGCATGGCACGGAAGCTGGCCAGATGCTCGATCGGCTGATGCGTCGGGCCGTCCTCGCCGAGGCCGATGGAGTCGTGGGTCAGCACATGGATGGCGCGGATCCGCATCAGCGCCGCGAGACGGATGGCCGGACGCATGTAGTCGGAGAACACGAAGAACGTGCCGCCATAGGGGATGAGGCCGCCATGCAGGGCGATGCCGTTCATCGCAGCACCCATGCCGTGCTCGCGCACGCCGTAATAAATGTAGCGGGCGGCAAAATTCTCGGCCGTGGCGCCGGCCATGCCCTTCACCAGCGTGAGGTTGGAGCCGGTGAGGTCGGCGGAGCCGCCGACCAGTTCGGGGAGGGCGGGGACCAGCACTTCCAGCGCCTTCTGGCTAGCCTGGCGGGTGGCGAGCTTGGGTTTCTGCTCCGCCAGCGCCGCCTTGTAGGTGGCCATGGCGTCGACCCAGGCTTCGGGCAGCTGGCCTTCCATCACGCGCTCGAATTCCGCGCGTTGCGGGTGCTTGGCCAGGCGCTTCAGCCAGGCGCGGCGGGGCGCGGCACCACGGCTGCCGGCGGCGCGCCAGGGCGTATAGACCTCGTCAGGCACGGTGAAGGGCAGCTGCTCCCAGCCCAAAGCGCGTTTCGCCGCTTCGGCCTCGGCGCCGCCCAGGGGCGCGCCGTGGGTGCCCGCGGTGCCGGCCTTGCTCGGCGCGCCGAAGCCGATGATGGTCTTGCAGGCGATCATGACCGGCTTGCTCGACTTCATGGCGAAGTTCAGGGCCGCCTGGAGCTGGTCGAAATCGTGCCCGTCGATGCGCTTGGTCGCCCAGCCATAGCCGGCGAAACGCTTCAGCGGATCCTCGGAGGTGGAGAGGTTGGTGCCGCCGTCGATGGAGATGCTGTTATCGTCGAACAGCACCACCAGCTTGTTGAGCTTGAGATGCCCGGCGAGCGCGCCGGCCTCGTGGCTGACGCCCTCCATCAGGCAGCCATCGCCGGCGATCACCCAGGTGCGGTGGTCGACCAGGCTCTTGCCGAATTTCGCCGCCAGCAGGCGCTCCGCGAGCGCCATGCCCACCGCCGTGGCCAGGCCCTGGCCGAGCGGGCCGGTGGTCATTTCGATGGCCGGGTGCTCGCGGTATTCCGGATGCCCGGCGGCCACGGAATGCAGCTGGCGGAAGGATTTGAGGTCGCTGATATCCATGCGCTCATGCCCGGTGAGGTGCAGCAGCGCGTAGAGCAGCATGGAGCCGTGGCCGGCCGAGAGCACGAAGCGGTCGCGGTCCGCCCAGTTCGGATCGGCGGCGTCGAATTTCAGGTATTTGCGCCAGAGCGTGGCGGCGGCGTCGGCCATGCCCATCGGCATGCCCGGATGGCCGGATTTGGAGGCTTCGACCGCATCGATGGCCAGCGCGCGGATCGCGTTGGCCATGGTCCGGTCTTCGGTGAGGGGCCGCGCCAGGATCTCCGCCTGTCGTGCCAGAGCCGCTTCGTTGCCTGAAATTTCTGCCAAACTCGCCATGTTCGCCTGTTCCGTCGTAACTGCCGCGTGCATAAAGCCAGCGCACCTTAGCGGCAACCCAGGAGTTTTCTATGACAGCACGTACCAACCAGCGAATCGACGGCGCCAGGCTGTGGGATACGCTGATGGAGATCGCCAAGATCGGCGCGACGCCGAAAGGCGGGGTGAAGCGGATCACGCTCAGCGCGGAGGATCGCCAGGGCCGGCAACTGTTTCAGGGCTGGTGCGAGGCGGTGGGGCTGAAGGTCCGAGTCGACAGCATGGGCAACATGTTCGCAAGGCGCGAGGGGCGCGATGCGACGCGGCCGCCGGTGCTGCTGGGCTCGCATCTCGACAGCCAGCCGACGGGTGGAAAATTCGATGGGGCGCTCGGCGTGATCGCCGGGCTGGAGGTCATGCGCACGCTGCATGACCTCCATATTGTCACGGAGGCGCCGATCGAGCTGGTGAACTGGACCGATGAGGAAGGCTGCCGATTCGGCCGCGCGATGATGGGCAGCGCCGTGTGGGCGGGGCTGGCGGCGGAAGAGACGATCAAGGCGCTGAAGGACGAAGAGGGCATAACCGTCGCCGAGGCGTTGCAGAAAATTGGTTTTACGGGCGCGGAACTCTGCGCGGCCTTTCCCGCGGATGCGCTGTTCGAACTGCATATCGAGCAAGGCCCAATGCTGGAGGCGGAGCAGAAAAAAATCGGCATCGTCACCGGGGCGCAGGCGCAGATCTGGTTTGACGCAGAAGTGACCGGTTACGACTCCCATGCCGGCACCACGCCCGCCGTCGTGCGCAAGGACGCGCTGCTGACGGCGGCGCGCATCGTCGATCTGGTGGACGCCATCATGCGCGAGGAGGGCGATACCAGCATGACCGATCCCGGGCGTGGCACTGTGGGGCGGTTCAACGTGTACCCGAACTCGCCGAACGTGATTCCCGGCCGGGTGCGGTTCAGCGTGGAGTTCCGCAATGTTTCCGAACAACGGATCAGCGATATCGCCGAGACGTTTCCGGCGCGTGCGAAGGCGCTGGCCGAAGCCAATCATACCGAGCTGACGATGACGCCGATCTTCCGTGTGCCGGCGCAGCCTTTTGATCCGGAATGCGTATCACTGGTGGAGCAGGCGGCGGCGAAACTCGGTTATCCGGCGCGCAGAATGGTGTCCGGTGCCGGGCATGATGCGGTGCACACCGCGATGCGTATCCCCACCGCGATGATCTTCACGCCGTGCAAAAACGGGCTCTCGCATAACGAGGCGGAATCCATCGAGCCCGATGAGGCCGAGGCGGGGACACAGGTGCTGTTCGAGGCCGTGCTGGCGCGGGCTAACCGGGTTATCTAGGAGAAAGCAGCCGCTTTTTAAAAAAAGCGGCGCAAAAATTTTGGTCCGCTGGGCCATGGGGGGTGTCGGCGACAACGCCCTTGGCCCAGCGGTAAAAAAAGTTCTCCCGGGTTTCAACGCTCACTCGAGAACATCCGCCTCCGGCCGATCGCTCCCAGCGGCGAGTTCGACATGCCATCGGCCATCCTCGGTCTGGTATTCGATATACCCCGTCTCCCCCGGCACATGCTGCTCGGCGGCCACACGCTTGGCCGCCGCCATCGCTCGATCGCGGCTGGGAAATGTCTCTGAAAATACGTCGCCCAATTTATATGCCCAGCCGCCGTCGTGCCGGACAACGCGGTAATGGATTTTCGTCATGGCCGATCTCCTCGCTCTTGCCGGGGATATGGGGAGCGGCGCAGATAAAAAGAAGCGGCTCAGATCAGCGGGCCATGAGCGTTGTCACCGACACCGCCCATGGCCCAGCATAGAAGAAGTTTTTGCGCCGCTTTTTTCAAAAAGCGGCTGCTTTCTTGCTCTAAGGATCGGCCGGGGGGGTGAGGTCCACTTCGACCGGCAGGGTGGGGCCGGTGCGGCGGGCTTCGGCTTCGGCGGCCAAGCGGCGGTAGCTGCGGAGGCTGAAGGGCAGCATGATCATGTAGGCGAGGCCGAGCAGCGCGCCGGCGGCGAAGGGGTCGGCGAAAATGATCGCCGCGAAGACCACCACGCCAAGCAGCAGCGGCAGGATGGTCGATGCCGGGATCTTGAAGTTCTTGAAACTCCAGACCGGCAAGGTGGAGACGCAGAGCAGCGCCACGGCGATCAGGATGGCGCCGGTGAAGAGCGGGAAGGCGGTGGCGTCGCTGAGCCAGTAGAGATGCAGCCGGTTCGCCTCGAGGCCGAGAAACAGCGGAAACAGCGCCAGCCCGGCGCCGGCCGGGGCGGGGACGCCGGTGAAGAAATTATAGGCGAAGGCGGCTTTTGGCGCGCTGTCGAGGGCGGCGTTGAAGCGCGCCAGGCGCAGCGCCATGGCCGAGGCGTAGATCAGCGGCGGCAGGAAGCCGATCGCCCCCCAGGGTTGCAGCGACCAGACATAGATGACCAGCGCCGGAGCGATGCCGAAGCAGAGGAAATCGGCCAGGCTGTCGAATTCGGCGCCGAAGCGCGAGGTTGCCTTGAGCAGGCGCGCCAGGCGCCCGTCCAGCCCATCGATCACGCCGGACACCGCGATCGCGAGGACGGCGCTGCCGAATTTGCCGTCCATCGCCAGGCGGATGGAGGACAGGCCGATGCACAGGCCAAGCAGTGTCATCAGGTTCGGCAGCATGCGGTTGAAGCTGCTGCCGGAAAACCGGTGGCGGCGCGGCAGCCGCCGGGGCAGGCGGTTCATATGGAGATGGGCGCCGGTGCGATCACGGAGCTTAGTTCGGCGATGACCGTCTCGCCGCCGATCATGCGCTGGCCGACCGCGACCAGGGGGAGCGTGCCTTCCGGCAGGTACAGGTCAGTACGGCTGCCGAAGCGGATGATGCCGATGCGCTGGCCGGCGGTGAGGGCCTGGCCTTCATGGATGTCGCACAGAATGCGCCGCGCGATCAGGCCGGCGATCTGCACGACCACGACTTCCTGGCCGGTGGGCAGGCTCAGCAGGATGCTGTTGCGTTCGTTGTCGTCGCTCGCTTTTTCGTCCGCGGCGCTGAGGAATTTGCCGGGATGGTAGGCGATGCGGCTGACCAGGCCAGAGATCGGCGCGCGGTTGACGTGCACGTCGAGCACCGAGAGGAAGATCGCGACGCGCAGGCGCGTCTCCTGGCCGAGGCCGAGCTCGGCCGGCGGGATGGCGGGTTCGACGCTGACCACGAGGCCGTCCGCCGGGGCGACGAAGACGTTGGGGCGGGGCGGCAGGACGCGCTCAGGGTCGCGGAAGAAATACAGGCAGAACAGGGTGAAAAGCAGGCCGAGCCAGGCCAGAGGGTGCCACAATAGAAGGCCGATCACGGCCACGGCGATTCCGCCCACGATGAACGGGTAGCCAGCCTTATGGGGCGGCGCCAGCACCGATCTGATAGTCTCGAGGATGTCCATGGACTTAGCCTTGTGGTTTCGGCAGGGCAAAGCCCTGGCCGGGGAAAATAAGATTTGGGTCGCGGATTTTGTCGGAATTGGCGTTGTAAATCAATGTGTAGAGCGTGCCGCGTCCATACACGTGGCGGGCGATCAGCCAGAGATTCTCGCCGTGGGTGATGACGATATGGCCGGCGGCGAGCGCGCCCGGCAGGGTTTCCAGGGCGAAGGGCGCACTTACCGGCGGCAGCATGGCGCCGTTGGCGCCGGTGGCGGAGAGGGCCAGGGTGCCGTTGCCGTCGGGCACGCGGGCCGTGAAGCGCCAGATGCCGTTCCGGTCGGCGGTGGCGCTGCCGATCTCCTTGCCGTTGAGGGCGAGGTTGATCTTGGCGCCGGCGGGCGCGGTGCCGGAGAAGATCGCGTGGCCGTTGGCGTCGTAATCGACGGTGCCGATGCCGAGCGTACCGGGGCGCGGCCCCTGGCCGGAGACGACCGCGCTGCCATTCGGACCGGACAGCACGGCCAGAGCCTGGCCCTGGCCGGAGGGCACATTGATCGAGGCGGTCCCGGCGGCGCCGATGACCGTGCCGTTGGGAAGGGCTTCGGTGAGGGACAGCTCCTGTGGGCCTGCGGATAAAGGCTTCGTGGGGATAATCACGAAAGAGCCCTGCGCGTCGGCCCGTGCCGTGCCGATGACGGTGTCGCCGCTTTTCACGGTGACGGTGGCGCCAGGTGCGGCGCGGCCGGCGAGCACCGTGTTCCCGTTCGGGTCGACGCGGACCACGTCGAAGCTGGGCGGATTGATCACGTTGGTGGCAGCGGGCGGCGGCGGCGCTGGCGGGGTCGGTTGCAACTGTGGGCGCAGGCCGAGATAGCTCAGGCCGGCGATGGCGCCGAGCGCGACCACGCCGAGTGCGGCCATTCCCCCATATTTCCGTGTCATTTCAGCCATAAAGACGCCCCTGTCGCATTGCCTGGCGGTTGCTTGCTATGTGGCGCTGAGCCTGCCACGAACGGGCTTATACAGGAAGCGAGGCGAAGCCGACACCATGGCATCTTTTTCAGTCACTGTCTTTTGCGGCTCCTCCCCGGGCGTGGACCCGGCCTACGCGGCGGCGGCGGCCTCTTTGGGGCGCGGGATCGGGGCGGCGGGCATGGCGCTGGTGTTCGGTGGCGGCAATGTCGGGTTGATGGGGATCACGGCCGGGGCCGCTTTGGCTGCCGGCGCGCATGTGACCGGGATCATCCCGGATTTTTTGCGGCAGCGTGAGGTGGAGTTTCCCGGCCTGTCGGAATTGATCGTCACGGACTCGATGCATACCCGCAAGCGGCGGATGTTCGCCCTGGGGGATGCGTTCGTGGTGATGCCGGGCGGGCTCGGCACGTTGGACGAGACGATCGAGATTCTCACCTGGAAGCAGCTTGGGCAGCATACCAAGCCGATCATTCTGGTGGACATTCTGGGCTGGGCGCAGCCTTTCGTGGCGATGGTCGAGCAGGCGATCGACCGCGGTTTCGCCCGAGAGACGGTGTGCGACCTGTTCGAGGTGCAGCCTTCGGTCGAGGCGGCGCTGGCGCGGCTGGAGGAGCTGTGTGCAGTGGCGGGTTAAAGAAAGAGGCCGCTTATGCTGGGTCATGGGCGTTGTCGCCGCCAACGCCCATGACCCAGCATAACAAAGTTTTTTTTGCTACTTTTTGTTCACAAAAAGTAGATTCTTCACTTTACTCCTCTTCGTCTTCCTCCGCCGTGGGGCGGGCGGGGACGACATAGCCTTCGGTGAGCCAGCGGCCGAGATCGATATCGGCGCAGCGTTTTGAGCAGAACGGGCGGTGCTGCTTGTCGCTCGGTTTTTGGCAGATCGGGCAGACGCTCATCGGGTGAGAACCTCGTGCAAGGGCGGGCGGATGCGCCGGCGCGACAATTCCGCGAAACCCAGATGGGAAAAACCCAGCAATTCGGGTTGCAGCGGGTCGGTTGCAAGGGCGGCGCGCAATGGCGGGGCCAGTTTGGCGCGGGCGGCGGGTTTCATGCCCGCGAAATCGATCAGGATGCCGCCGGAGAGGTTGCGCAGCACGATCTGCCGGGCGATTTCCGGCAGGATGGCGGTGTTGAGGGCCAGCGCTGAAACGCCGCTGGCGCCTTTGGAGTCGATATCGATCAATGTCGCCGCCGGCGCGGGTGTGATGTGCATGACTGCTCCCATGGGCAGGGGACCGGAAAATTCGCAGAGGCCGGCCACTTCGTCTTCCAGTACCGGATCGAAGGCGGCGGCGTCGAAGCGCATGCGGCCTTCCAGCGCGGGGCGCAGCTCGGCGATCAGCGCGTAATCGTCGATCGCCAGCGGTTCGGCTGGATGACGGGCGCAGAGATCGAGCAGCGGGCCGGGGCCGCGGCGCAGCAGGCCGGGGCGGTCGGCAGGCGGGGCTGAAGCGACGGCGAGGCGCGGGCCTTTGTCGCCTTGCGGAGCGCGGGTGACGGTGAAGGTGGCGAAGGTGCCCTCCGAGAGGGTTTTGCCGCCGGCGCTGTCGGGAAGGAAGCCGGAGAGGGAGCCCAGCTCAACGAAACGCCCGGCCAGAGCCGGCATCACCGCCTCGATGCGGCCGGTATAGAGATCGCCGACGCCATCGGGCCGGGCGGGGTCCCAGATCCAGAACTCGCGCAAGACATCGTCGGCCAGCAACGCGATGCGGACCCGGCCGTCGCGGCGGGAAACGGCGATCACGGCGCGCGCGGCGCCTGGTAGCCGAGGCCGCGCAGCAGGCAGGAGGTTTCAAAAAGCGGCAATCCGACCACGGCGGAATAGGAGCCGGAGAGGAAATCGATGAACGCCGCCGCCTGGCCCTGGATGGCGTAGCCGCCGGCCTTGCCGTGCCATTCGCCGCTGGCGAGATAGGCGTCGATCTGCGCGGCATCGAGCCGGGCGAAGCCGACCACGGAATCGACGACCCGGGCGGCGATGCGGCCGTCAGGGGCGCGGATGGCGAGACCGGTGAAGACGCGGTGCCGGCGGCCGGAAAGCAGTTTCAGGCATTTTTCGGCCTGCGCCGCGGTTTCCGCCTTGGGAAGAATGCGCCGTCCGGCGGCCACAACCGTGTCGGCGGCGATGGTGAAACCATCGGCGGGACGAAGTTTTGCGGCCGCCATGCGCGCCGCGTAGATGCGGGGAGGCTCCTGGGCGAGGGGCGTCTCGTCGATGTCAGGAGCGAAAATAGACGCAGGCTCGATGCCGATCTGGCGTAGCAACTCGAGCCGCCGCGGACTTGCCGAGGCCAGGATCACATTCGCGGAATTCATCATATCGGCGTGCAGCACACGGCGGCAGTACGGGGGCGCGTTATTTGAAGCGGAATGTGATCCGGCCTTTGGTCAGGTCGTAGGGGGTCATTTCGACATTGACGCGGTCACCGGCGAGGACGCGGATGCGGTTTTTGCGCATTTTGCCGCTGGTATGGGCCAAAATGACGTGCTCATTGTCGAGCTTCACGCGGAACATCGCGTTAGGCAGTAGTTCAGTGACCATGCCGCTGAACTCGATCATATCTTCCTTGGACAAACAAACCTCATGAAAAGGGGGGAACAACGCCGCTCAAATGGGCCGCGGCGCGGTTTTGGTCAAGTTTTATGCAAGCGGATGGACACAGAACTTGCATGCGCGGTGAGGTTTTCTGCGTTGGCCAGGGCCACTGCGGCGGGAGCGATGGCGGCCAGCGCGCGATCCTCTAGCGCCACCCAGGTCGTCCGTTTGAGGAAATCATACACCGCGAGCCCGGAAGCGAAGCGCGCCGTGCCGGAGGTGGGCAGCACGTGGTTGGGGCCGGCGATATAGTCGCCGATGGCCTCGGGGCAGTTGCCGCCCAGGAACACGGCACCGGCATGGCGGATGTTCGCGAAGATCGCCTTCGGCGCGGCGGTCATGATTTGCAGATGTTCGGGCGCGATGCGGTTGGCGAGGGCGGTGGCCTCGTTCCAATCGCGGACCAGGATGATGGCGCCATGGCGACGCCAGCTCTCACCGGCGATCGCGGCGCGGCGCAGGGTTTTGAGTGCGTCTTCCACCGCCTGGGCCACGGCCTGGGCCACGCCCAAGCTGTCGGTGATGAGGATGGCCTGCGCCTCCTCGTCATGTTCGGCCTGGGCCAGCAGGTCGAGGGCCAGACGCGCCGGGTCGTTTTCTGCTCCGGCGATGATCAGGACCTCGGACGGTCCGGCGATGGAATCTATCCCGACCCGTCCAAAGACTTGGCGTTTGGCCTCGGCGACATAGGCATTGCCGGGGCCGACGATCTTGTCGACTTTGGGGATCAGCGCGGTACCAAAGGCCAGGGCGGCCACGGCCTGGGCGCCGCCGATGCGGTAGATTTCGGTGACGCCGGCAAGTGCTGCGGCGGCCAGGACCAGCGGGTTCAGCACGCCATCGGGGGAAGGGACGCACATGGCGATGCGCGAGACACCGGCGACCCTGGCGGGAATCGCGTTCATCAGCACCGAGGAGGGGTAGGAGGCTTTGCCGCCGGGAACGTAGATGCCGACTGCGTCCAGCGGGCTCCAGCGCAGGCCGAGCTCGGCGCCGGTGGCGTCGGTGAAGGCCAGGTCCTGCGGCATCTGGGCACGATGAAACGCCTCGATACGGCTGGCAGCGAGCGCCAGCGCGTCGCGGAGCTCAGCTGACGTTGCTGCGGTGGCGGCTTTGATCTCCTCGGGGCTGACACGCAGCTCGGCGAGGCTGTAATTCACGCGATCAAAGCGGTTGGTGAGGTCGAGGACCGCTGCGTCCCCCTCGCGTTGCACGCGGACCAAAATATCGCGGACCGAGTCGCTGAGAAGCGGGGCCGTGACGGCGCGGGAGAGTAGGCGTGTGAACTCGGCTTCAAACCCCGCGTCGGCGGTGGAGAGGCGGCGGCTCATGCGGCCAGAGCTCGGCGGAAATTCTCGATCCAGTTGGCGATTTCGTCCGGGCGGGTTTTCAGCGCGATGCGGTTGACGATCAGGCGCGAGGAGACATGGGCGATGACGTCGGTCTCCACCAGCCCGTTGGCTTTCAGCGTGCTGCCGGTCTGCACCAGGTCGACGATCAGCCGGGAAAGGCCGAGGCCGGGGGCGAGTTCCATGGAGCCGTTGAGGGCGACGATCTCGGCCTGCACGCCGCGGGCGGCGAAATGCTTGCGCGCCACGTTGGGGTATTTGCTGGCGACGCGGATACGCGACTGGGCGTTGAGGTCGGTCTGGCCGACCTCGTCACGCGGCTCGGCGACGGAGATGCGGCAGCAGCCGATGTCGAGGTCGAGCGGCGCGTAGATTTCCGGGTAATCGAACTCCATCATCACGTCGCCGCCGCAAATGCCGATCTGCGCCGCCCCGAAGGCGACGAAGGTGGCGACATCGAAGGAGCGCACACGGATCACGTCGAGGCCCGGATGGTTGGTGGGAAAGCGCAAGCGCCGGCTGGATTCGTCGGCATAGTCGGCCGCCGGTTCGATGCCGGCACGACTGAGGAGCGGACCACATTCGTCGAGAATACGGCCTTTGGGGAGCGCGAGAACGATCGACATGGCGGGGGCTTACCATCCGCGGGATAAGGCGGCTAGAGCATGATGATTTTTGGATCATCGATGATTCAGGCCGGCTATCTTAGGTGGAAGCAAGCGGCCGCTTTTAAAAAAGCGGCGCAAAAATTTTATTATGCTGGGCCATGGGCGTTTGCGCCGACAACGCCCGGCCGATCCGGTATGGCCAAGCGGGAAAGCGCGCCCACATGTTCCTGATCTAACAGGAGTTGAATGGATGCCCAGACATGTGATCCTCGCCGTCGCGGCGGTGTTTCTTGGGGCTGCCCAGGCGCATGCACAAACCGGCCAGTTCGGGATGATGCCGCCGGCGCAGAGCGGGCAGGCGGCCCAGACGCCTTATATGACGGCGCCGGTGCCGGGCACGCCGACTGTGCAAGCGCCGGTCAGCATGCCCCCGCCGATGACCGCCGAACCGAACGCCGCCCCGCTGAATTTACCGCAAATACCCGGCTATACGCCGCCTGGCTTGCCGATCCAGCAAGGTGGGATGAACGCGCCGATGGGCGGGATGGCCAGCCCGTCGGCACACTAAGAAAGCAGCCGCTTTTTGAAAAAAGCGGCGCAAAAACTTTTGGTGGTGCTGGCCATGGGCGTTGTCGCCGACAACGCCCATGGCCCAAATTAACAAAGTTTTTTTGCTACTTTTTGTTCACAAAAAGTAGGTTTTTTCTTCCTAAGCGACGCGCTCGATGCGGGCGCCGCAGGCTGCGAGCTTCTGTTCGACCGCCTCGTAGCCGCGGTCGAGATGGTAGACGCGGCTGATGGTTGTCTCGCCTTGGGCGGCGAGGCCTGCCAGCACCAGGGACACGGAGGCGCGCAGGTCGGTGGCCATGACCGGGGCGCCCGAGAGTTTCGGCACGCCGCGGATGATGGCCGAGGAGCCGTGCGCGTTGATGCGGGCACCCATGCGGTTGAGCTCGGGCACATGCATGAAGCGGTTCTCGAAAATGGTTTCGGTGACCATCGAGGCGCCTTCGGCGACCGCCATGAGCGCCATGAACTGGGCTTGCATGTCGGTGGGGAAGCCCGGGAAGGGCTCGGTCATCACGTCGACGCCATGCAGCCCGTTGGCGCGGGCGACGCGGAACCCGTTGCCCTCCGGCGTGACGACCACGCCGGCTTCCTGCAACGAGGCGAGCACGGCGCCGAGGTCTTCAGCGCGCGCGTTTTCCAGGAGCAGGTTACCGCCGGTAATGGCGGCGGCGCAGGCATAGGTGCCGGTTTCGATGCGGTCCGGGAGAATCGCATGGTTGGCCCCGTGCAGGGTTTTGACGCCCTCGATGACCAGGGTGTCGGTGCCGATGCCTTTGATTTTCGCGCCCATCGCCGTGAGGCAGCGCACGAGATCGGAAATTTCCGGCTCGCGCGCGGCGTTTTTCAGGGTGGTGACGCCATCCGCCAGGGTTGCGGCCATCAACAGGTTTTCGGTGGCGCCGACCGAGACGAAGGGAAACACGATGTTGGCGCCGTGCAGCCCGGTCGGGGCAGTGGCGTTGATGTAGCCGGCTTCCAGCTTCATCACCGCGCCCATGGACTCCAGGCCGTTCAGGTGCAGGTCAACCGGCCTTGTGCCGATCTCGCAGCCGCCGGGCAATGAGACACGGGCCTCGCGGCAGCGCGCCAGCAGCGGGCCGAGGACCAGAAAGGAGGCGCGCATCTTGCGGACGATGTCGTAGGGCGCTTCGGTGTTGGTGATGCGGCCGCCGATGGACAAGGTGCGGCCTTCCGGCTCCACGGCCAGGCCGTGCTGCGCCAGAAGGTCGGCCATGGTGGCGAGATCGGCCAGCTTCGCGACATTGGAGAGAACCAGCCGCTCATCGGTGAGCAGGCCGCAGGTCATCAGCGGCAAGGCGGCGTTCTTGGCGCCGGAGATGTGGATGGTGCCGGAGAGCGGCACACCACCGACGATACGAATCGAGTCCATGACTACATCCTCGGCAGGGCGACGCCGCGTTGGCCCATATATTTCCCGGCTTTGTCAGCATAGGAGATTTCGCATGGGGTGTCACCGCGCAGGAACAGGAACTGGCAGATGCCCTCGCCGGCGTAGATCTTGGCCGGCAGCGGTGTGGTGTTGGAAATTTCGATCGTGACCTGGCCTTCCCATTCCGGCTCCAGCGGCGTCACGTTCACGATGATGCCGCAGCGTGCATAGGTGGATTTGCCGAGGCAGATCACCAGAACGTCGCGCGGAATGCGGAAATATTCGACCGTGTGGGTGAGGGCGAAGCTGTTCGGCGGGATGATGCAGACCGGTCCGGTGCGGTCGACAAAGCTCGACGGGTTGAAAGATTTCGGATCGACAATGGCGCTGTCGACATTGGTGAAAATTTTGAAATGGTCGGCGCAGCGGGCGTCGTAGCCGTAAGATGACAGGCCGTAAGAAATCACCCCGTCGCGCTTCTGCGTTTCGACGAAAGGCTCGATCATCCCTGCTTCGGTGGCCTGCTTGCGGATCCAGTGGTCGGGCATCACAGGCATGAGTCGGGGGTCTCCTGTTGGTCGGCCGGGCGTGCGGCGGTGGCGCGGGCTTGCTGTTTACGGCGCAGCAGATTGGCGCGCAGGGCAGCGGCTTCCCGCTCGGCGCATTGCGCCTGGCGGGTGGCGGCCGCGAGCTGGGCCTTGGTAGGGATCTGCTGGTCCTTCATGGAATACCCTTGAAGCCGGGCCGGGGGCGCGACGTCAAGGTCTCTAATTTCTGTGAACGGATGCATGTTGCCTGTTGCACATGTCGCGCGGCGGAGATATAGGGCCGGAACCGCACGGGCGCTGTCATAGCTCAGGGGTAGAGCACTTCATTGGTAATGAAGAGGTCCTGGGTTCAATTCCCAGTGACAGCACCAGCGGGGTTGAAACGGAAGGCCGGTTGGTTTAGGCGTTCCGCGGCGTGCCCAGATAGCTCAGTTGGTAGAGCATGCGACTGAAAATCGCAGTGTCGCTGGTTCGATTCCGGCTCTGGGCACCATTTTATTCCCATATTCGTTTTTTTTTAGATCCACATTGCAAGCCTCTGGTGTTTTTCCGAGGTGAGGGCTAGATGTTTGCGTAGCGCACGGGCTCTCCGTTGGCGGAGCCTAGGCGTTTACGAGGCTTAAAAGAGCGACTCGGCGAAAAGCCAGGTCAGGACTTGCAACAGGAAAGAGGCTACGACATGTCGAAAGCATTCATTGCAGAGGTTATTCAGAATTCCGCAGAGATTACCGGCGTGTCCGCGAATCGCGCAGCGTCCGATCTGATCGAGGCGATCGTCAAGGAAATGAAGAAGAACGGCAAGTTCACCTTGCCGAGCTTTGGTACCTTCACCGTGCGCAAGACCAAGGCCCGCAAGGGCGTGAATCCGCGCACGGGCGAAGAGATCAAGGTGAAGGCCGGTAAGACCGTGCGCTTCAAGGCCTCGCCGTCGCTGAAGAAGATGGTCTGAGCAGCGGATTTTTGTACTGAAAAAACAGCCCGGGGCGACCCGGGCTGTTTTTTTATGCGCGTGCGGCGACAAAAATAGGTTAGGCTTACTGACCCAAATGAACTGCGACCGAGATGTTGCGCGTTACAAACGGTTCAGTATTCGGTTTGAATGAGCCGTGAAGGAAAGCGTAAGGAAGGCTACTTTTTGTGAACAAAAAGTAGCAAAAAAACTTTACTAACCTGGGCTGTGGGCGTTGTCGACGACACAGCCCATGGCCCAGCGTAACAAAAGTTTTTGCGCCGCTTTTTTCAAAAAGCGGCTGCTTTCTTTGCTTGGCGTCAGATATCCAATTCCGTGACGTTGCCGGCGTTTTCCTGGATGAACTGGAAGCGCAGTTCCGGGCGTTTGCCCATCAGGTTTTCCACCATGGTGGAGGTCTCGGCACGATCTTCCGGCGGTGCGACGATTCGCAGCAGCACCCGCTTGGCCGGATCCATCGTCGTGTCCTTGAGGATCGCGGGCGGCATTTCGCCCAGGCCTTTGAAGCGGCTGACCTCGATCTTGGCGCCGGGTTTGAAGGTTTTGACGAGTCGCTCGCGCGCGGCGTCGTCCATCGCGTAGAGGCTCTTGGCGCCTTGGACGATGCGGTAGAGGGGTGGTTGCGCCAGGTAGACATGGCCGTGGCGGATCAGTTCCGGCAACTCACGGTAGAAGAAGGTCATCAGCAGCGAGGCGATATGCGCGCCGTCGACATCCGCGTCGGTCATGATGATGACCCGCTCATAGCGGAGGTTGGCGCGGTTGAATTGCGGGCCGACGCCGCAGCCCAGGGCCTCGATCAGGTCTTTCAATTCCTGGTTCTGGCGCAGTTTTTCGACCGAGGCGGAGGCGACGTTGAGGATTTTGCCGCGCAGCGGCAGGATCGCCTGGGTGTTGCGGTTGCGGGCCTGTTTGGCCGAGCCGCCGGCCGAGTCGCCCTCGACCAGGAAGATTTCCGTGCCCTCGGCGCTTTCGGTGCTGCAATCGGCGAGCTTGCCGGGCAGGCGCAGCCGGCGCGTCGCGGATTTGCGCGGGGTGTCCTTGAGCTCCTTGCGGCGCAGACGCTCCTCGGCGCGGTCGATGACGAAGGCGAGCAGGTTGTCGGCATTGTTGGGGTCGCCGGCGAGGAAATGGTCGAAGCGGTCGCGCAGCGACGCCTCGGTGAGTTTCGCGGCTTCCGGATTGGTGAGTTTTTCCTTGGTCTGGCCCTGGAATTGCGGCTCGCGGATGAACAGGGAAAATTTGGCGGCGAGGCCACCGGCGACGTCCTCGCCGATGATGGCGGCGCCGCGCTTGTTACCGCGGCTCTCGGCCCAGGCGCGCAGGCCTTTGAACAGAGCGGCGCGGAAGCCGCTTTCATGTGTGCCGCCCTGCGGGGTGGGAACGGTGTTGCAGTAGGTGTCGAGCTTGGAATCGCCGCGCTCGATCCAGGCGCAGGCCCATTCCAGCTTGCCCTGGCTGGTGCCATCCGGCAGGTCGGGGAGTTTGGCTTCGCCGGCCCAGATTTCCTGCAGCACGCGGGGTGCGTCGCCGAGTTCGGCTTCCAGCGAATCGCGCAGGCCGCCGGGAAAATGCAGCTCGGCGGTGGCGGGGGTTTCCGAATCGGCTTTCAGCAGAATGGGATCAACCGCCCATTTGATGCGCACGCCGCGGAACAGGTAAGCCTTTGAGCGGCAGAGCCGGTAGAGCCGCGCCGGTGAAAACGCCTTGTCACCGAAAATTTCGGTGTCCGGCACGAAGCGGATGCTGGTGCCGCGCCGGTTCTGGATGGGCCCGAGATCCTGCAGCTTGCCCTGGGGCTGGCCGCGCGCGAATTCCTGGCGGTAGAGTTGCTTCTCGCGGGCGACTTCGGCGGTGAAGCTGGAGGAGAGGGCGTTGACCACCGAGGAGCCGACGCCGTGCAGGCCGCCCGAGGTGGCGTAAGACTTTCCCGAGAACTTGCCGCCGGAATGCAGCGTGGTGAGGATGACCTCAAGCGCGGATTTGTTCTTGAATTTGGGGTGCGGGTCGACCGGGATGCCGCGGCCATTGTCGCGGATGGTCAGCCGGTTGCCGGGCTCGAGCGTCATTTCGATGAAGGTGGCGTGGCCGGCCACGGCCTCGTCCATGGAGTTGTCGAGGATTTCCGCGGCGAGATGGTGCAGGGCGGTCTCGTCGGTGCCGCCGATATACATGCCAGGCCGGCGGCGGACGGGTTCCAGCCCCTCCAGAACCTCGATGTCCTTGGCCGAGTATTTCTGCTCGGCGCCGCTATTCTCGAATAGATCGCTCAAATCGTCCGACTCCGGGTTGGTCTGTAACTGAGTAGCCAGTTTTGGCTGGCAAGGCCAAGGGCCGGGAGACGGATCAGGGCCGCGGCTACGCGCGGTGGCGCAGCACGGTTACTCGTGGTTGTGCAGCACGGCTATTCGCCGTGTCGGTGAATGTCGTAGGAGGTGACGGCGGGGCCGCTGCTTTTCATGGTGAGCCAGTCCTTATGCGCCAGCGTGTTGCGCGTGTCGTAGTAGCCGGAGCGCCAGTGCTCTTTCATCGAAAGGCGGCTGAACTCGTAATCCTTGGCGTCACCCTCATAGGCTTTCTGCTGGTAGATCAATTGGACAATGTTGACTTCCGACAGGTGCTCGAGATCGGCCTTGGCGCTGCGTTGCGCGTCGGAAAGCTGCTCGTCCGGGAGCATGTTCAGGGCGTCGCGCAGGGCCTGTCTGAGGCGATGGGTCTGCAGGAAATGGTCGGTGGTGGTGCGGGTGCGGGAAGAATATTGGATGTCCTTTTGGCGGGCGAGGACTTCCGGCATGTCGCGCGGGATGTCGCCGCGGGCGGAGAAAAGATCGACCTGAAAGACCAGCATGTTGTTGCCGCGGTTATTGTCGAGCAGATGCTGCAGCGGCGTGTTGGAGACCAACCCGCCATCCCAGTAATAGTGGCTGCCGATCCGGACCATGGGCAAAGCCGGGGGCAGAGCGCCGCTGGCCATGACATGTTCGGGCGCGATTTCCACCTCGGTATTGTCGAAATAGGTGAAATTGGCAGAGGCGACGTCGACGGCGCCGACCGCGAAGCGGAGCGCACGGCTGTTGATCAGGTCGAAATCGACCAGTTTTTCCAGCGTGCTGTGCAAAGGCGAGGTGTCGTAGAGCGAGGTGGCGGCGCGCGAGCCGCGCGGGGCGAACCAGCCATGGGACGGGGTGGGACGGAAGAAGCCGGGCTGGCCGAACAGCGTGGTATTGACGGCGGAGAGCGCGTTGCGAAGGCGCCGCGGCGCGTCGCCCTCCGGCCAGGCGGTGAGCGGGTCGCGGGCGGTGATGTCCATCCAGAAGCGTTCGAGTTTTTCCACCCGGTGCTCCGGCTTGTTGCCGGCGATGATCGCGGAGTTGATGGCGCCGATGGAGACGCCAGCCACCCAGTCCGGCTCCAGCCCGGCCTCGTGCAGCGCTTGGTACACGCCGGCCTGATAGGCGCCAAGGGCGCCGCCGCCCTGAAGGACGAGGCCGATCCGCTCGACGCCTTCGGGGCGCGGGAGGGGCTCGATCGGGGCCAGGGGCTTACGCAGTGGCGTACGGGGGTCGGTTAGCATATCCATGAAGATCAATCTCCGGAAGCTGTGCTACAGCAGGTAGCGCGTTTTGTGCGCACACGGAAATGTGGCGCGAGAGGAAGCAGCCGCTTTTTGAAAAAACCGGCGCAAAAACTTTTATTTATGCTGGGCCATGGGCTGTGTCGGCGACAACGCCCATGGCCCAGCATAAATAGAGTTTTTTTTGCTTCTTTTTGTTCACAAGAAAATGCCTTCCTCTGAGCGTAGCTTAATGCAGAAATAGTGACATAAACGTCACATGAATTTGCTGTTGGTTCATCCTAAATATTGCGGCGCACAAGGGAGTTATAAAATGACCCGTGAGGAAATTCTAAACGCGGCTTCGATGCCGCTGGCGTCCCCAAGCTATCCGAAAGGCCCGTTCCGCTTCGTTCACCGGGAATATCTTCTGATTCATTATGAAACGGATCCTGAGATGTTGCGGGCGTTTTTGCCGGAACCGCTCGAGCCCGACGGCAATGACGTTTATTTCGAATGGATGAAAATGCCGGATTCTTCGGGGTTTGGAGATTACGAGGAGAGCGGGTGCGGCATTGCGGCGCTCTATAACGGGATTAAATGTAACTACAGTGTCATGATGTATCTCGACGACGAGCCGCCGACGACCGCGGGGCGCGAGATCTGGGGTTTTCCGAAGAAATACGGCGAGCCGCGTTTGAAGACGATCCATGATACGCTGACGGGCACGCTGCATTACGACGAGGAGCGTGTGGCGCTCGGCACCATGGTGTATAAGCAGAAGCCGTTGGACCATGCCAAGATGGTGGAGGGCATGAAGAAGCTCAACGTGAACCTCAAATTCATTCCCGATGTCGACGGTAAGCCGAAAGTGGCGCAGCTGGTGGGATATCATATGGAAGACATCGATCTGAAATTCGCGTTTACCGGCGAGGCGCGGTTGCATCTGGTGCCGCATGCGAATTGCCGCCTGGCGGATTTGCCGGTACGGAAAATTCATTACGGGCAGCATTTTTGCGCCGATCTGACATTGCCCTATGGTGAGGTGCTGCACGACTACCTGGCCGAAACAAAATAAAGGAAAACGCGACATGGTGTTAAAAGGGAAGGTGGCATTGGTGACGGGCTCGACCAGTGGGATCGGGCTGGGCATCGCGCGGGCCTTGGCCGCGGAAGGGGCGAGCATCATGCTGAACGGGTTTGGCGATGCGGCCGAGATCGAGCAGATCCGCAGCGGGCTGGCGAAGGAATTCTCCGTGAAGGTGGCCTATGACGGCGCGGATTTGAGCAAGCCGGACCAGGTGGCGGCGATCGTGCAGAAGACGCATGCCGAGCTGGGCAGTCTGGATGTTCTGGTGAACAATGCCGGGATCCAGTTTGTCGCCCCCGTGGAAGAGTTTCCCGAGGCGAAATGGGAGGCGATTATCGCGATCAACCTGTCGGCCGTGTTCTACGGCATGAAGGCGGCGATCCCCGGCATGAAGGCGAAGAAATGGGGGCGGATCATCAACATTGCCTCTGCGCACGGCCTGGTGGCGAGCCCGCATAAGGTGGCTTACGTCGCGGCCAAGCATGGCGTGGTCGGGGCCACCAAGGTGGCGGCGGTGGAACTGGCGAATGACGGCATTACGGTGAACGCGATCTGCCCGGGCTGGGTGCTGACGCCGCTGGTGGAAAAGCAGCTGCAGGACCGCGCCAAGGAAGCGGGCACTGACGTCGAGACCGAGAAGAAAAAGATGCTGTCGGAAACGCAGCCGATGCTGAAATTCACCAGCCCGGAGGAAATCGGTGCGCTGGCGGTGTTTTTATGCTCGGACGGCGCTGCTACGATGACCGGCGTGCCGTTGTCGATCGATGGCGGCTGGGTGGCGCATTAAGGAGAAAGGAAGGCTACTTTTTGTGAACAAAAAGTAGCAAAAAAACTTTATTAATGCTGGGCCAGGGGCGTTGTCGCAGACACAGCCCATGGCCCAGCGGAGCCAAAAGTTTTTGCGCCGCTTTTTTCAAAAAGCGGCTGCTTTCCTTCTCTCTGAGCAGCCAGCCGTGTAAAGCATAGCTATCTGAGCCAAACGCGGAGGAAAGCAATTCTGAATCATGAAACGGAGGCGGGGCGGTTTGCGGCGATGCTGCAGCGTTCCGCGGCGCTGAAACTGGCCCTGGCGGAGGATCCGGCGCCGGTGCTGGCGGTGGTGGGCGCCTGTGAGCGGGCGATCCGCGCGGGCAACAAGATCATTTTTTGCGGCAATGGCGGCTCGGCGGCGGATGCGCAGCATTTGGCGACCGAGCTGCTTATCCGGCTGCGCGGGGCGGTAGCGCGGGATAGCTGGCCGGCCTTGGCCTTGACGCTCGATGCCGCGGCGATGAGTGCGGCGGTGAACGATTTCGGGATCGACCAGATGTTCGCGCGCCCGCTGCGTGGCCTCGGCAAGGCCGGCGATGTGCTGGTCGGCATCACCACGTCGGGGCGGTCCTCCAACGTGCTGCATGCGCTGCAGGCGGCGCGGGAGATGGGGATTGTGACGGTCGGATTTCTGGGGGGCGATGGCGGGCCGGCTTTGCCGCTATGCGACTTCGTGTTGCTGGTGCCCGATGCGGAGACGGCGCGCATCCAGGAATGCCATATCACCCTTGGCCATGTGGTGCTGACGCTGCTCGAAGACAGGCTCGTCGCCTAGTGCGTGTGATGGTGACCGGGGCGGCGGGTTTTATTGGCTACCATGTGGCGGCGGCGCTGCTGGGGCGTGGCATCGAGGTGGTGGGGGTGGATGACCTCAACGCCTATTACGATGTGCGGCTGAAGCAGGCGCGGCTGGCGCGCCTGGGCCAGGGGTTTGTTTTCCACCGCCTCGATCTCGCCGACCATGCGGCCTTGGCGCGGTTGGGCGATGGGGTCGAAGTGGTCGTGCATCTCGCGGCGCAGGCGGGGGTACGCTATTCGTTGGAGCAGCCTTTCGCCTATGCCGCCTCGAACCTGACAGGGCATCTTTCGGTCCTGGAGATGGTGCGGCACGGCAAGACCGTGAAACATCTGATCTATGCCAGTTCGTCATCGGTGTATGGGACGGGATCGGCGCTGCCTTATGCGGAGGACGCGCGGGCGGACCAGCCGACCTCTCTCTACGCCGCGACCAAGCGGGCGGACGAGTTGATGAGCCGATCCTATACGCATTTGTTCGGCCTGAAGCAGACCGGGCTGCGGTTTTTTACCGTTTATGGGCCTTGGGGGCGGCCGGATATGGCGTATTTCGGCTTCGCCGAGGCGATCATGGCAGGTGAGCCGGTGACGCTCTACGATGAAGGCCGGTTGAAGCGGGATTTTACCTATATCGACGACATCGTGGCCGGGATTCTGGGGGTGTTCGACCATCCGCCCGGCGATGCGGCGCCCCACCGGTTGTTCAATATCGGGAATAACCGGGCGGAGTACGTGACCGATCTGGTGCGCCTGCTGGAAGAGCAGCTGGGGCGCCAGGCGGTGATCGTGAACCGGCCGAAGCCGGAGGCCGATCCGGTTGAGACCTGGGCGGATGTGTCCGCCCTTGGCGCCTTGTGCGGCTATGCGCCGACGACGCGGCTGGAGGCGGGGATCGCCCGGTTCGTGGAGTGGTACAAGGACTGGCGGGAGATGAGGGAGGGGTAAATTTCGGCCCTCAGAAGTGCTGCGATTCGCCCGGTTTCGGCGGTGAAGGCGCGGCAGGTCAGGTGCCCAGGGCGTCATGCGGACAACGGAGTGTTAGGTGGCGGGTGCGCGCGCTGAGCCCATAGCCGGAGTGGCTTGTCCGCCCGATGAAAAGTTTTTCAGCTTAAATTTCAATAGGTTATGAAAAAAAATGGCGTTGAGAGCGTTTCTGGCTTTCCGTCCGGGTTGACGAGTTTCGTCGAGAGGAATAGAGCCTCGCTCCACCGAACACGGTTTTGGACTTGAGTTTGATCCGGTGTTTGGCTAATCTACTGGGCTTCGCGGCGGGGTGATTTGACCCGTCGTTTTGTTCTTTGGGTTGTGCTGTTTGACAATTGAATAGGCTGGGAAGGGATACGTTGGTGGCGTTTCCGGTTTTGCGGGGTGACCTGTGGGGCTGGTTTCGGGATCTGGGCTTTGGTTTGGGTTTCGGGATGTTGATGATGGTCTGGTTGAGGTTTGG
>NZ_DASXFO010000048.1:0-63764 GCF_036489515.1 Acidocella sp. | reverse complement strand
CACTGCTCCGAAAGGAAAACGCCCGCTCCGTTGAGCAAACGATCACCTGTATCGGCAAGCTCATCGACCAAATTACCCCCACCGAAGGCGTCAAGTATTTCAGAGAGGCAGGTTATTTAACCTGAAGCTATCATGCTCTAGAACGTTCCAGCGTACAGCCCAGAAATTTGACCGCACGACGATCCAAAGGGTTTTTGCTTTTAGATGAGATTTGGTTTTCTATTCGATCATTCAGCCATGATCATCAACGCCCAATGGCGACCAACGCGGCCGCGCGATTTCAGCATCGAGATCTATCACGGCGAGCAGCATGTTGCGGGTTCTCTCCGCCGCAAGGGAACGTGCGCGGCCGTGTGCGCGCGCTTTCAATGCCTCATAGATTTCTTCTGCCAAACGCAGTTGGGCGGCACGCTTGGCGGCATCGATCGTCATCCCCTTCAGTTGATCCCAGCCCAGATGAGTACGGCAGTCGATCAGCATGCGATACATCGCAGCCAAGAGCGGGTTCCGGGTGGCCTGGGCAATTTCCTGCCAGAATGCATAGCCGGCCGCTTTGTAATCCTGAGGTTCGGTCGCCTTTTGTAACACGGTGAGCTTCGCGCGAATGCGGACGAAATCGTCACCGGTGGCGCGCGAGGTGGCCAGTGCCGCGATCATCGGCTCGAGAATGTGGCGGACTTCCAGCACGTCGAGGATCCCGACATCCGGAAGGTTTCGATCCGCCATCGCGGCGCCGCCGGCGTGGCGCACGAAGCTGCCGCTGCCAACGATGCGCTCTATGCACCCGTTTTCTTCCAAATGGTGAAAGGCCGCACGGGCGGATTGCCGGCTGATGCCCAGTTCGTTGGCGACCGCGCGCTCACTCGGTAGCCGGCGGCCTTCCGCTGCCTGCTCAACATACGCAAGTAAATAATCATAGGCCCGCTCGGCGGGGGTGAGATCTCCGGTCGTCAGAGGGACATGTGACACGCCGCCTACTCCTTCACTTTCGAGCCGCGCCCATTTCGAACCATTTACAGACCATTAAGTCAAACGGGCGCTCCATATCGCCAACAGTATTTTAAAAGTTTAAAAAAATTAACTGATATCCCTGATCCTTGACGTAGATCCTGTTAGGAGCCATTATTTTAAAGTGGAACCGATTGGTTCGAAGCGCGCTGATCAAAATCAAAAACACACTAGCAACGTGATCTAAAATCTCAAGGCAGAAACACCCCGCCGTTAATGAGCGGAGCACTGAGGATAAACCGGAACTGCGCCTCGAATGATCCTGGGGAGGACACGAGATGGCTCCTGGAATTTCGCCCGGACTCCGGCGCATGCAATGGCTGGCGGTCGGTCTTTGCACCTTCGCGATCGCGCTCAACTATATCGACCGTTCCACGCTCGCGATCGGCAACCTGAAGATACGTGAGTCACTCGGCCTCACCGCAGCCGGAATCGGTGCCCTGCAGTCTGGCTGGTCGATCACCTACGCCTTCGCACAGCTTCCGATGGGGTTGATGGTCGACCGGGTCGGGACACGCAAACTGATCGGGTGGGCGCTCGTCTTGTGGTCGATTGCCCAAGCCGCGGGCGGAATGTTCAGTGGTTTCATCACATTGCTGCTGTCGCGCATGGCGCTCGCTTTGTTCGAATGCCCAGCCTTTCCCGGCGCGGTACGGTGCGTGTCCAACTGGTTCCATCCGAAGGACCGCGGACGGCCCACCGGCGTGTACACGGTCGGCGGCGATGTGGGACGCCTGATCGGCACGCCGTTGATGACAGTGCTGCTCTTAGCTCTAGGCTGGCGCAGCATGTTCGTCGTGATCGGCGGCATCGGCCTGCTGGGCGCCCTGGTCTGGTTCGCGCTGTATCGCAACCCGGATAATTGCCGGCTGGAACCGGCCGATCGCGCCTATCTCGAGGTCAACCAGACCACGCAAACTCCCGCGACCTGGCAAAACTGGAAGCAGCTTTTCCATTTTCGGTCGATGTGGGGCATGATCCTGGGCGCCTTCTGCTCCGGCTATGCGATCTGGATGTACGGCACATGGTTGCCGGGGTATCTGGAACAGCAGCACCATGTCAGCATCGGCAAGACCGGCCTGCTGGCGATGATCCCGCTGGGCTGCTCGGTTTTTGGTTCTTTGGCTGGCGGCCATGCCACAGATTGGCTCGCCCATGCCGGGGTCGGCCTGGTCACCAGCCGCAAGGTGCCAACCGTTTGCGGCCTGCTCGCCTCCTCGCTGTTCTGCGGCCTGGCCGCCAATACGCATGGGTTGGATGGGTCCCTGATCTACATCTCGGCTTCCATGTTCTGCCTGTCCTTCGCGCAGTCCGGCCATTGGACGCTCGTCACGGCGATTGCGCCGCAATCGCACGCCGCATCGGTCGCGTCGATCCAGAATTTCGGATCGTATCTCGGCGGCACGGTCTCGCCGCTGCTGACCGGCATCGTCGTCGACATGACGGGCTCATTCGATCTCGCACTGGCCATCGGCGCAGCCGCCATGATCATCGCGGCTTTCTTTTATGGAGTCGTCGTGCGCGACGCCATTACGCTCGACGATGGGGAACAACAGGAATCATTCGTCACCGGCCCGGCTCCGGCGGTTTAGCCAGGCAGATACAGGAAGGATCATGATGAAATGAACGTTCAAAATGCCCATTCCGCAGCCCCACAGCCGGCTGCCGCGAGCCGTATGGCAATCGCCGATTGCGATATCCATCACAGCCCGCGCGACTTCAAAATGCTCTATCCGTATCTCGAGCCACGCTGGCGCGATCATCTGGATCAGTTCGGCATGCGGCGGCGGATGGGCAATTATAGCGGGCCGCAATATCCCAAAAGCCAGCCCGACGCGTCCCGTCGCGATGCCTGGCCGCCAGGCGGCGGGCGGCCAGGCAGCAATCTCGATTTCATGCGCACGCATCATCTCGATGCCAACAACATCGAACTCGGGATCCTGACGATGATCCGCCCGCATCCTGGCGGTTTCCAAAATGTCGATCTCAGCGCAGCACTCTGCCGCGCCATCAACGATTGGCAGGTCGCCGAATGGACGCAGCCGGAGCCACGACTGAAGGCATCCATCGTGGTGCCCTACGAGGACGCAGCCGCATCAGTCGCGGAAATCGAACGCTGGGCGGGGCATCGGGACGTGGTACAGGTGCTGCTGCTGTCGCGCACGGTCGAGCCCCTCGGCAATCGCCGCTACTGGCCGATCTACGAGGCCGCCGCGGCGGCCGGCCTGCCGGTCGGCATTCATGCCTTCGGCAATGGCGGGCAACCGACCAGCAGCACCGGCTGGAGCAGCTTCTACATCGAGGACATGGTCGGCCACGCGCAGTCCTGCCAGTCTCTGGTCAGCTCCATGGTTCTGGAGGGTATTTTCGCGCGCGTTCCGGCGCTGCGCGTGGTGCTGATCGAAGCGGGATTTGGCTGGTTGCCGCCGCTGGCCTGGCGGCTCGACCGCAACTGGAGCCGGCTGCGCGCCGAGTTGCCGCATCTGCACCGGCTGCCAAGCGAATATATCCGCGACCATATCTGGCTGACGACGCAGCCTATGGAAGAGCCGGAACCGTCCGCGCATCTGCGCGATACGATCGACTGGATCGGTTGGGATAAGCTGCTGTTCGCGACCGACTACCCGCACTGGGACTATGACGACCCGCGCACCGCCATACCGTTGCGCCTGTCGGCGGAGGAACGTGAGGCGTTCTTCATCAGCAATGCGCAGGCGTTATATTTGCGACCCCAAGGTGATCGACCGGGCACACCTGATTCCGTGACACGCACCCGGCAGAAGGAAACATTCATGCATACGACGCCCCATGGCCAGGAGATGCCCCGATGAATATCCCCGGCGCCATCGACTGTGACATCCACCCGTCAATCCCCGGCCTTGACGCGCTGCTGCCTTATATGCCGGATACGTGGCGCGAGATCATTCAGATCCGCGGAATTGATGGGCTGAACTCGATCAGCTACCCGGCGCGATCACCTCTAACGGCGCGGCCGGACTGGTCGCCGGAAAAGGGCAAGCCCGCGGCCACCCTGGCGCAAATCCAGCGCGAGTGCCTGGATCCGTTCGGCAGCGCGATCGCCATCTGCAATTGCCTGTACGGCGTGCAACTGCTGTTCAGTGAGGACATGGCCGCCGCCTTTGCGCGGGCGGTCAATGGCTGGATGGCGGCTGAACTCCTGGATCGGGACCCAAGGCTGCGGGCCAGCATCGTCGTGCCGATCCAGAATGTCGAGCTGGCCGTGGATGAGATCGAGCGCTGCGCCCAGGACCCGCGCTTCGTTCAGGTGCTGCTGCTGGCCAGCGGCGACCACCCGCTGGGCAAACGCATGTATTGGCCGATCTACGCCGCCGCTGCACGCCATAAACTGCCGATCGGCATTCATGCGGGCAGCAACTACCACAACCCGCCCACCGCCGTCGGCTGGCCCAGCTACTACACCGAGGACTATGTCGCCCAAGCGCAGGCTTTCCAATCGCAGCTGACCAGCCTGTTCTGCGAAGGGGTGTTCAACCGTTACCCCGATCTGAAAGTCGTCTTGCTGGAATCCGGATGGACCTGGCTGCCGGCGCATCTTTGGCGCCTGACCAAATACTGGCGCGGCCTGCGGATGGAGATCCCTTGGGCCGACCGTTCGCCTGCCGACGTCGTGCGCAGCAATGTGCGGCTTTCGCTGCAGCCGACGGACGCGCCGCCCGATGCCGCCAGCCTGCAGCGCATCATCGAGCATCTGCAATCTGACGAGTTGCTGCTGTTTTCCACGGACTACCCGCACTGGCAGTTCGACGGGATGGCCGCCATCCCGGCGGGCCTGTCCCCGGCGCTCGTCCGCAAAATCACGGTTGACAACCCACGGGCAACCTATGCCCGGCTTATGGAGCTTGTGCGATGAACCTGCAAATTCGCGATACGCCGGCAACGCAAACTTCCAGCCGCCTCGCCATCGCCGATTGCGACATCCATCCTGCCGTGCGCAAGGCGTCGGATCTCGATCCCTGGTTGCCGGCGCGGTGGCGGGAGCATCTTGCCAGCTTCGGCGGCGGGCGGCGCCTCGGCATGCAGAGCGGCCCCGCCTATCCGAAGGGCCAGCCCAACGCGTCCCGCCGTGACGCCTACCCCCCCGAGGGCGGCCGCCAGGGCAGCAGCCTCGCCTTCATGCAGGCCCAGCACCTGGACCCGAACAACGTGGCGCTGGGCATCCTCAACCCGCTGAAAAGCGGCCAGGGGCTCGCGAATCCCGAACTGAGTGCTGCGGTGTGCCACGCCGTGAATGAATGGCAGGTGGCGACGTGGACCAGCCAGGACTCCCGGCTCAAAGCCTCGATCGTGGTGCCCTATGAGAACGCCTCAATGGCGGCGGCGGAAATTCGGCATTGGGCCGGGCATCAGGATTTCGTCCAGGTATTGTTTCTCTCCCGTACCGCCGAGCCGTTGGGCAACCGGCGCTACTGGCCGATCTACGAAGCGGCGGCGGAAGCCCGGCTGCCAGTTGCCGTTCACGCCTTCGGCTATGGCGGCGCGCCGATCACCAGCACCGGTTGGCCGAGTTATTATATCGAGGAAATGACGGGCCACGCACAGAGTTGCCAGGCCGGGCTCTCCAGCATGATCGTCGAGGGTATTTTTGAGCAGTTTCCTCAACTGCGCGTCATCATGGTTGAAGCGGGCTTCGCCTGGGCGCCCGCCTTGGGCTGGCGCCTCGACAAGGCATGGCGCACGCTACGGGCCGAGACGCCTCATCTCAAGCAGCTTCCGAGCGCGTACATGCGCCGCCACGTCTGGTGGACGACACAGCCGATGGAGGAGCCCGAACCGCGGGAACATTTGCTCGACACGATCGGCTGGATGGGCTGGGACCGGTTGCTGTTTGCCACGGATTATCCGCATTGGGATTTCGACGATCCGGCCTACGCGCTGCCGTTGCGCATCACCGATGATCAGCGCCGTGGTTTTTTCCTCGACAATGCACGGGCGGTGTACGGGGTCGGCGCATGAGCCGGCATGTTCTCGCGCCAACGAGTGATATCCCGCCCGGCAGCCGCAAGCTCTTCACCGTGAAGGGCAGGCCCATCGCGATCTTTAATCTCGAGGGCGATTTCTTCGGCATGCTGAACCGCTGTCCCCATCAGGGCGGCAGCCTTTGCGAGGGCGTCGTGACGGGTCTCGTGCTCTCTTCCAATCCGGGCGAATATACTTATGCGCGCAAAGGCGAAATCATCCGCTGCCCCTGGCACGGTTGGGAGTTCGACATCCGCACCGGGCAGTCCTATTGCGATCCTGAGCGCATCCGCACGAAGGCTTACCCGGTCGATACCGCATCGGGCGCGACAGTCATCGAGGGCCCCTATGTCGCCGAGACCGTGCCCCTGCAGGTCGAGGAAAACTATATCATTGTCGACGTATAATAACCACCGGACGCCGGCTGGCTCCCGAACATGCGGGAGCCAGCCGGCCGCTTCGGCGAAACCAAAACGGGGCCGTGCTTCAGGACAACGAGATCAGGACGTCCCCGCCATCGATCCGAACGGGAAAAGTTTTGAGATCGATGTCGATCGGCGCGCCCTGCCCCTTGCCCGTGCGGATATCGAACTGGCCGCCATGCAACGGGCATTCGATGATATGTCCCTCTAGCCAGCCATCCGTGAGCAATGCCAGCGCATGGGTGCAGATGTTATCCGTGCAGAACCAGGCCTCTCCGACATGATAAAGCGCCAGGCTGAGCCCCATGATTTCGATTGCGTATGCCTCTCCTTCTGGAACGTCGGAGGTGGAGGCGATACGCAGCCAGTCGGTCGAAAGATCCATTCCAAATTTTCCTGTTATCAGACGTTGAGCAAGACTATCCAATGACAGAGGCCGTGTCTCCATGAAAAAGCACATGGCCATGCCGGAAACCACCCTGATCATTGGCGCCGGTCAGGCTGGTAGTCATGCGGCCCTGGCCATGCGCGATGCCGGGTACTCTGGCACCATCACGCTGATTGGCGACGAGAGCGAACTGCCCTATGAGCGGCCGCCACTTTCCAAACACATGTTAACGGCGGCGGACGAGCCCCAGGTTCCGCATTTTCATGCCGCCGCACGGTATGACGAACGCGGCATCGCGCTGCTGCGCGGCACGAAGGCGATCGCGATCGATCCCGCGGGGCGTACTGTATCCCTCAACAATGGCGAGGTGCTGCCCTATACGAACCTGCTGCTGACAACAGGCGGCCGGGCACGCCGGTTGTCGGTGCCCGGTAGCGAGCATGTGTTGTATCTGCGTACGCTGGAGGATGCGCGCCGTCTCCGCTCAAAATTTCGCCCAGGCGCGCGCATCGTGTGTATCGGTGCTGGTGTGATCGGGCTGGAGATCGCCTCCTCAGCCGTAGCACGTGGCTGCATTGTGACGGTGATCGAGCCCGGTCCCCAGGCGATGGGGCGTTCGCTGGCGCCCGAAATCGCTTCATGGCTCGCCGCGCGGCACAGGGAAAATGGCGTCACTTTGCGCTTTGGCATCGGTGTCAGTGAGGTGACGGCCGAGGCCGTGCTGTGCACGGACGGGGCGTGGGTCGAGGCCGATGCCGTGATTGCCGGTATCGGCATGGAACGCAATACGGAACTTGCGGAGGCCAGCGGCCTGGAAGTGGAAGGCGGCATTGTTGTTGACGAATTCGGCCGCACCAGCGCGCCCGGAATCTACGCGGCCGGGGACGTCGCCGCCTTCTGGATGCCGCGTCTAGGTCGGCGGATACTGCTCGAGACCTGGCGTCATGCTCAGGACCACGGCGCCGCCATCGGCCGCGTCATCGCGGGACAGGTGACGCCCTATGATGAAACCCCGTGGTTCTGGACCGATCAGCACGGCGTCAACCTGCAGATGGCGGGCACGGTGGAAGGCGTCGCCTCCACCGTCATCCGCGGCGCCGTCGGCGTCACTCCGTTTTCCGCCTGGCACCTCAACGCCGCCGGGCAACTGATCGGCGTCGTCGGCATTGATGCCCCACGCGACGTGCGTGCAGGCCAGACATTGCTTCGAACAAGGCGGCCCGTCGATCCCGCCCTTCTGGCCGATACGTCCGTATCGGCTCAACTTCTGTCGAGAGCCGGGTCGTAAACGATCTAATCGACGATCGACATATACGTCAGAACGCGTGCTTCTCGGCGAATTGGGTAGGTCGATGACGGCATCAGCTGCGTTAGAAGTAGCACCGCCATATCTTCTACCGGATCGATCCAAAACGCAGTGCTTGCAGCACCGCCCCACGCATATTCACCAGGGGTTCCCAGGATCTGGGCTTTTGCCGGATCTAACATGACAGAAAAACCGAGGCCGAAGCCAATTCCTTGATAGGTTGATTCACTGAAGCGCGGCTGCCCCATATCTCCCATATCGCCCCTCAGGTGATTGGAGGTCATGAGTTCGACGGTTTTACGGCCCAACAAACGGACACCGTCCAGCTCGCCTTTCCGGAGCATCATGTCACAAAACCGCATATAATCGCTCGCGGTGGAAACAAGACCGCTACCTCCTGAGGCGATCGGCCGCTTCTTCGCGTAGCGGCTGTTGGCAGGATCATCGATAACTTCGAGGCGGCCGCCGTCGCCCGGACGATAGTTGGCGGCAAGGCGCGCAAGCTTCGACGGGGGAACCGCGAATCCCGTATCTGCCATTCCTAAAGGCTCGATAATGCGCTGCTCTAAAAATTCATCGAAAGGCTGCCCTGAGATCACTGAGACAAGATGGCCAAGAACGTCTGTCGCCGCACTATAGTTCCACGCGGCGCCCGGCTGAGCGAGCAGAGGCATCTCCGAGAGGCGTTCTACCATGTCTCCGAGACTGCATTCACCAAACGTGAAATCGACGTTGGCATCCCGATAAAGTGCATCAACCTGCGTCGCGGCCATGCTGGCCATCGTAAATCCAGCCGTATGCGTTAGAAGATCCCGGAAAGTGATGTCTCTTTCCGCCGGTACACTCTCCCATTTCCCCCGCGCTCCTCCCGCAAAGACACGCATATTACGAAAGCAAGGGAGGAACTGCGTGATGGGATCGTCAAGCTGGAAATTTCCGTCCTCGTACAGCATCATGATTGCCGTTGAAGTAAGAGGCTTCGTCATCGAGTAGATCCGAAAGATTGTATCGGAACGCAGCGGTACGCTTCGCTCGACATCAGCCTCTCCGTAGACAGAGAGATGAGCGATCTGCCCACGACGCATCACCATCGTCAACACGCCGGGCAACTTGCCTGAATCGACAAGGCGTTCGGCCCAGCGGTCTAATGTCTGTAGACGGACCGACGACAATCCGACGGTTTCTGGATTAACAAGCGAAATCTCAGTCATTCGTTGTTTCCTTCGTATCATGTTAGCTTATAGGGTGAGATAATATTAGAACGAAGTAAAAATCTCACAAGACGTATAGGGACTAAATCACGGGACATATGAATTCAGGGCCGTGACGTTGATGGGGATGAGCTAGCCCTCGGATATGGGAATTCCGTCGATGGTGCGGCCTTCATAACGGCCCGCATCACTGAAGTTTGACGCGTTGCGCGACCGCGATCTTCCGCTTGTCCATGACCAGTGCCGCGATCACGCCAATAACGGCGCTCGCCGCGAGCCAGGCGCCCCCCATCGCGTTGTTATTGAAGCTGTGGTTCAGCCAGGTCAGGATCGCCGGCGTGAACCCACCGAACACGGCGGCCGCCACGGCTTGCGCGAACGACATGCTCGCGGTGCGGGCTTGCGCCGGCACGAGTTCAATGATTGTGGCGGACAAAGCCGCACTGTAGGCGGCAAACATGAATGAGAACCACAGCTCGAAGGTCACGAATCTGAACACGCTCGGCGCCGCAGCCAGCCAGGCCAGCAACGGATAGGCGGTAACGGCCGCCACCAAAGACACCACGATCAGCATGTTGCGCCGGTTCACGCGGTCGGCCACCAGGGCCATCATCGGCAGGCACACCAGCGTGGTCAGGCCGACAAAGAATAACGTCACGAATCCAGTCTGGGCGCCGAGGTGTAGGCTGGCGACGAAGGTTGGGGCGTAGGTCTGGATGATTTGCGATGATACGACTGCGAAGGTGTAGGTGCTCATGGCGAGCAGGATGACCCGCCAATGGCTGGTCAAGCCGCCAAAAACCTCACCGAACGTGGGCGCGGTTTGCCTGCGAGCGAAAACTTCCGTCTCCGTCAGGTTCGCGCGCAACCAGAACATAACAGGCATCACGACGCAGCCCAGTAACAGCGGGATGCGCCATCCCCAGATCTGGAGTTGATCTGGTGTCAGTGTGTAGAGCAAAACGAGGCCAATAAGCGCGGTTGCCATCACGGCGAATTGCTGGCTGCCGAGCTGCCAGCACATATAGAAAGCGCGCCGGTTTGGCGGCGCCATTTCAGCAAGATAAACCACGGTGCCACCGAGTTCGGCCCCCGCTGAAAAACCCTGGAGCAGGCGGCCGGCCACCACGATGAGAGGCGCCGCAAGACCGATCGTGGTATAGGACGGCGTGCAGGCGAGCGAGAGGATGCCCAGGCACATCAGCGTCAGCGACAGCAGCAGCCCCTTGCGCCGTCCATGGCGGTCCGTGTAGGCGCCAAGCACAATGGCGCCGAACGGCCGGGCGAGAAAGCCGACGGCAAACGTCATCAGCGCCAACATCAGGGAGACGTACCCATTACCGCTCGGAAAGAACGAATGCGCGATGTATCTTGCATAATAGCCATAGATCATGAGGTCATAGATTTCCAGCGCATTTCCCGCCGCGACCTGCACGATCGGCTTGACGTTAAAAGGCTTGACCTCAGCCACTTCTAAGGTTTTGGCATCTTGCAGCAACATTCGTTTTCTCCGGATATTGTTTTTGCGTTCCAGAAACTCACATCTGGAACGGAATAGGCGATTGAATAAATGATCGACCGATCCGGGTCTTGGGCGTGATTTGAGGAGCACATTGCATGCGTCGAGCCCGTGCGCCGCAACGTATCAGACGTTGCGCCAGCTCTGGCCGACAAGGCCAATGTAGGACCCTACTTTCAATAGGTGGAGCGCGGTCGCCCGCCCAATTCAATTACCCGTTCCGGTTACCACGGCGGCCTTGCCGAACATGGATTTTTCCCCTGCTGAACAGCTCCTCCAGGAGCACAAACTTATATTTTATTGGCGCGCAAGCATGGCTCTAATGCGGGAGAAGCGTAATCAGAACCCGCCACCGGCATCAATGCTCGAGTGAGTATCAATCAATCCATTTCTAGCATGAATGTTAGAATATAATTCTTAACGACAATAGTTCTATCTTTAAAACGCAAGTCTTCCAGCAAATATCCTGATATGTGAGAGGCGCAATTGCTGCATCTGCCGCAAGAAGTCCTGCCCCCATCGCACGTCACCGTGAAGCATGGCCGAAGGCGACCCGCTCGGCTATAGCCGGCGCAGCGTTTGTCCACAGTAAGCGCCTGCGGAAAGCGCTCATGTCACAGCACCTCGAAGAGACTATAGACAGGGCCGTCGACAAAGCGGTGGCCCGTGCCAATGGCCAGCATATTATTAAGCCAGGCATATGTCTCCGATGCGGTCTCGAACATTGGGTTGATCCGGAAATAATAGCTCTCTGGGTCCACCACCTCGCCGCGCTCCAGTCTTGCGAGAATTTCGGGCGGACCCTGACGAATCCCTTTGTATGTCACTGTGATCAGCGCGTCGTCATCGGTCTTGAGAATGAGGCGTACGTCGAGCAGCGTGCTGCCATCCTTGCGGACAGATTGCCAGTCGCTGCCGCCATCCAGGACCTCACCCGAGAGCCGTTCGCCCTCGAACTTGCCGCCAAAGACGATGCCGATCCGCCTTGTCGTCAGCGGCGTCTCGCCGATGACGAGCAGCGGCCGCACGGCGAGTTTCATCGTCAGCAAGGGGCGCGTGCGGATCTCCCTCAGCGCGCCGGGCAGAGTTTCAGACAAGCCGCTCATAGCTTCGATCCCCCGTCGACATGGATGGTGTCGCCGGTCACCCAGCGGGCTTCATCGGAGGCGAGAAAGGCGATCGTGCCGGCGATGTCGTCCGGTTGGGCGATGCGCTTGAGCGCCTGAATGCCGAGGGCGAAATCGCGCCCCGCATCCGTTTTGGCAAAGTTCGACATGTCGGTTTCGACCACGCCTGGGGCGACGGCGTTGACGCGGATGCCGCGCGGCCCAAGCGCCGCCGCAAAATGCTTGACCATGGTGTCGATGGCGCCCTTGGTCATGGCATAGGCGTAAAGTGTGCCGACCGCCGCATGCGCCGCCAGCGAGGAAAGCAGCACCACGCTGCTGCCCTCGCCCAGTATGGGCAGAAGCTGTTGCACGAGGAAGAAGGGCGCGCGGACGTTCACGGCAAAGAGCCGGTCGAAATCCTCGACGCTCGTCTCCTCGATGGGCGCTGCCTTGGAAATGCCGGCATTCGCGACGAGAATATCCAGCCGGCCGCCGACGATCTCAACCACCCGGGCGGCGAGCTTGTGCGGGGCATCGGCGGCTGAGAGATCGGCGGAGATCGCCTGGGCGCGGCCGCCCAAAGCGCGGATCTCGTTCACCACCGCTTCGGCCTCGGCAGCGGCGCTGCTGTAATGCACCAGCACCTGCGCGCCTTTTTGGGCCAGCGCCAGTGCTGTAGCCCGGCCAATACCACGCGAGGCGCCGGTCACGAGCGCAGTTTTTCCTGCAAGTGAAGACATGATTTCGCTCCTTACGCGTTGGTGCCGCCATCGACGGTGAGATTGGCACCGGTGATGTAGCTGGCCTCCGGGCCAGCGACGAACGCCACCATGGCGGCGATATCATCGACATGGCCGTAGCGCCCCAGCGCCGTGGCGGCGATCTGCGGCGTCGCCCAATCGCCGGCGGCAGGGTTCAGGTCGGTATCGATCGGCCCGGGCTGGATGTTGTTGACGGTGATACCGCGCGGCCCGACCTCGCGCGCCAGACCCTGCGTGAACATTTTCACAGCCCCCTTGGTCGCGGCGTAGACCACGAGACCCGGCGTCATCATGCGCTCGCCCACGCAGGAGCCGATGTTGATGATCCGCCCGCCGTCCTGCAGGTGCTTCAGCGCCGCCTGGGTGGCGATGAACACACCGCGCACGTTGATACCGATCATCGTATCGATGTCATCCGGCGTGGTCTCCTCAAACAGCTTGGGGATCGCGGTGCCGGCATTATTCACCAGGACATCAAGCTTGCCGAAGGTGGCCACGGTCTTTTCCACCGCTGCCGTAACCGCCTTGGCGTCTACCGCGTCGGCCTGAATCGCGATGGCCTTGCCGCCGGCTTGTTCGATCTCTTTCACCACCTGGGCAGCCGCATCCGCGCCGCGTGTGTAGGTAATCGCCACGCTGGCGCCATCGGCGGCCAGCCGCTTGGCGATGCCGGCGCCGATGCCGCGGGAACCGCCGGTGACGAGCGCGATCTTGTTGGTCAAGTTTGCCATAAGAAAATTCCTTTCGCGTTTGTGTTGAGAGGGAGGACTCAGGCCGCCGGCGCACCCTGCCAGCTGAGAAACTGGCTCGCCTGCGCCACGAACAGCTCCGGATACTGGAAGAAGGAGCCGTGGTTGGAGGCAGGGTAGAGGATGAGCTGCGCGTTCGGGAGCAACTGCTGCATCTTAACAGAATTGGAGGCCGGGATGATGACGTCGTTTCTGCCCTGCACGATCAGCGCGGGCTCGCGGACTAGCTGGCGGTCTTGCCGCCGTTCACGTGAATGATCTCGCCGGTGATGAAGCCGGCTTGTTCGGAAGCGACGAACAGGATTGCTGCCGCGACCTCTTCAGCCGTGCCCAGGCGCTTCATGGGCAGGCCGGCGGCGAAGGCCGCCTTGCGTTCAGTCCCGCCCGTGAGGCGGTCGAGCATCGCCGTCTCGGTGGGCCCCGGGGCCACGGCGTTGACGCGCACGCCATAGGCGGCGGCCTCGATGGCGGCCGATTTGGTGAGGCCTTCCACCGCATGTTTGCTGGCCGTGTAGAGCGCCATGTTGGCGGCACCGCGCGAGCCCATGGTGGAAGAGATGTTGACGATGCTCCCCGCGCCCTGCGCCTGCATGGCGCGCAGCGCATGCTTGGTGCCAAGTAGTGTGCCGCGCACATTGGTCTCGAAGACCGCTTCGTAGTCCTCCGGCGTAATCTCGGTGAGCGGTGCGGTGCGACCTTCAGTGCCCGCATTGTTCACCACGATGTCCACCCCGCCGAAGCGGGCCAGGGTTTGCGTGAAAAGGGCGCTCACCTCGGCTTCATGGCGGACATCGGCCTGGAAGAAGACGGCTTCGGCGCCGATCGCGTGCAGTTCGGTGGAAAGCGCCTCACCCTCGGCAGCACGGCGGCCGGAAACAACGAGGCGGGCGCCTTGCTTGGCGTAAGCGAGGGCGGTGGCGCGGCCGATGCCGCTCAGCGCGCCCGTGATGAGCACAACAGGGGACGTCATGGACGATACTCCTTAAGCATATGTTCCGGGGCGTCAGGCCGCCGGGAAGTGGGGAAACCTGGAAGAATCCTCTACCAGGATCAGCCCCCAGGCAGATGAATACCGACCGCTTGTTTCTTATGGAAAGACTTTGTTGGTCCGATTATCATGCTTCAAAAGCATGACTATGCTGGCGTGAGGGAAAGCGTGATGGAATTGCGGCACCTGAAATATTTCATCGCCGTGGCGGAGGAAGGCAGCCTGACCCTGGCCGCGGAAAAGCGCCTGCACACGGCGCAACCATCGCTCAGCCGGCAGATACGCGACCTGGAATATGAGCTCGGTGTGACGTTGCTCATTCGCAGCGCCCGCGGTGTGGAACTGACCAAGGCTGGGCAGGTATTTCTCGACCAGTCGCGGCTGGTTCTCACCCAGATGGAGGCTGCGGTCAGGGCAGCACGGCAGGCGGGCAAACCGGCCAAACCCAGTTTCGCGCTGGGCTTTCTCACGGGCCAGGAGATGGACTGGCTGCCGCAAGCCATGGCGCTGCTGAAAGACCAGCTGCCCAGCATCGACGTGACTGTTTCCAGCCAGTATTCGCCCCAGCTTGCCGAAGCGCTCGTTGCCGGCGAGCTCGACCTTGCCCTGATGCGACGTGAGACGGGGCGGCCAGAGCTGGTGTACCGGACGATCGTTTCGGAGCCGCTACTGGTGGCGATGCCGAGCGATCACCGCCTGACGGCGCAGGCGAACATCCGCCCTGAGGAGCTGGCGGCGGAAACATTCCTCGGCATGTCGGACACCGCGCCCAACTTGCAGCGTGTGATTGACGCGTATCTCAGCAAAGTCGGGCTGGATCTGCATCCGGCCCACCGGGTCGATAATCTGGCCATGGCGATGTCGTTAATCGCCTCGACGCGCAGTGTGGCTTTGCTGCCGGCCTATGCGAGGAATTTCATGCCTTGGTCGGTCACCAGCCGACCGTTGGCGGGCGATGCACCAAGCATCGACCTGGTCGCCGCTTATCACCAAACGAATACGTCACCGGCGCTTGCGCTGTTCCTTTCGCGCTTGGATGAGCTTATCGCCCACGCGCAGGACAGGGAGGTCTCTTATTCCTTGAGCGATCGTGGACCGCTGACGAACGGACTGCCCCGAAGATAAAATCGCAGGAGGCGGTGCGCGTCCCGCGAAATGCCGATCCTCATGCTCTGCCCGATTTCGCCGGGTTCGCGGTCACCGCGTCCGAGCCACAGAGGGCCTTCTCCGCACAGATCGAGCCCATCGAGGGAGCGATCAACCCGCAACGCCGCAGCGAGCCTTCCTGGTCCTCGCGCCAGGTCGCCCAAGCGCTCGATGCCGCGATTTCGTCGCATGATCGAGATACCCTCGAGCGGCTCGAGCGCCCTGATCAAAACACCAGCCCCGATCCCGGGCATCTCGCTCGAGACATTCAGCATGTATGAGGTACCGTAGGCCAAATAAACATAAGCGTGCCCATGCTCGAGAAACAGCGAGCGATTGCGCCGGGTCATCCCCCCGTAGGCGTGCCCAGCGGCATCGCCGACGACATAGGCCTCGCTCTCAACAATACGGCCGCTGACGGTGCCTTCAGGCAACGCCCGCACCAATATTTTGCCAACGAGGTAGCGGGCGAGAGAGGCCGTATCAATCGGCAGTTCCGAGCGCGCGAGGCGCTCCCCTTCGAAATCGTTCGCATCGGAGGCGCCCCCGTGGCGATCCTGAGCCGCTCGGCTCTCTCGGTCTTCCATGTCAAATCTCCTTGACCATCGCCGTCGATCACGCGCGCTATGTTTCGGTTTAGGGCAGTCAACGCAACCTGTCGCCAGTTCCGCAGTCTTGGTGATAACATGTGCCGGCAACTTCTGTTGCGACAAGAAAACGGCGACACCTTCCCGGCCGGCGGCAGAAGCTATTCGGAGGAAATGTCGAGATGGAACTCACCGGCCTTCTCTACGGCGCACGCCTGCTCCGGCATGTCGATTTCCCAGTCACCGAAGTGCTCGGCCCGGCGGCGACGGAGGCGGAGATCCAACGGCTGATCGACCGCCACAAGCTCATCTTCATCAAGCCGGTGTTCAAAGGCGGCGTCGGCAAGAAGGGCAAAGCGGGGCTGATCGGCAAAGCGTCGGACCTGCGAACGGCGCTCGCCGAAAAGGAGCGCCTCTTCTTCGCCGAACACCGGCACGGCAATATCACCGCCAAGGCCAACGGGGTCACCTTCGAAGCCGGTATTCCCGCAGAGCATGAGGTCTATTTCTCGATCTCCGATGCCACGCTGTTCCGCGCCCCGACAATGACGCTTACCCATATGGGCGGCGTCGACATCGAGGAACTCGACAAGCAGCATCTCGCCAACGTGCCCTTCGAGGCGCTCACCGGCCTCAAGGCCTTCGTCGTGGCCAATGCGCTCTCCGATATCGGCGCACCGAAGGAGATCGTCTCGCCGCTCGTTCAGCACCTCCCGAAGCTGTGGGAACTCTTCCACCATTACGGCATGACCACGCTCGAGCTGAACCCGATCCGCATGTCCCAGGCGCGCGAAGGCCGCCTGACGCCTGTCGCCTGTGACTTCAAGGGCAGCTTCGATCGAGACGACCCGCGCTGGCAGCGTCTCGACCTCCCTGACGATCTTTTCACGGCCGACACCTCGGCCTTCGAGCTCGAGGTCAATCAGCTGCGCACCCATCAGGGGCAGTCCGATGTCTACGTGATCAACCCGAAGGGCACGATCCTGGCCCCAACATTCGGCGGCGGCGCCAACTCGCTGGTCACCGAGGTGCTTGGCGAGGCGGCGATCATCTCCTCGGATTTCGGCGGCAATCCGCCCTATGAGAAGATGAAGGCCGTCGCCGCTATTTGCTTCAAGCACTGGCTCGCCCAGACGAACGTGCTGTTCATCATCGGCGGCAAATCCAACAACACCGACATCTACGAGACCTTTCGCGCGATGGCGGACGCGCTGCGCGAGCATGCGAGCCGCCATGGCGCGACGCCGCTCTATGTCGTGGTCGGCCGCGGCGGGCCCAACCTCGTCCGCGGCATGGGCGCGCTCGCCGAGACCTGCGAGAATATCGGCCTGCCCTATCGCTTCTTCGGCTTCGACAGCGCGATCTCCGAGGTTGTGAACTACGCCAAGGACGTCGATCAGTGGATGCACGCGGGCGGCCGTGCCGCAATCGCCGCCCGGCTCGGCCTGAAGAGCGTGGCCTGATCAGGAAAAAACGTGGGAGGATCGAATGTTCCAGAAGGGCATCACAGGCTTTCCCTACTATCTCGGCATCGCCTCGCTCGCCGATATCGCGACGCGCGCCGATCGGGTCGTCGTGCTCAACATCCTCGGCAGCGAATCCCGGCAGGTCACGCCGGTCAGCCACGCCTTCTCCGGCGGCAATATCGTCTTCGGCACCTCGCCGGGACGGTACGGGCAGGTGCTCGCCACGCCGATCGGCGATATCCCGGTGTTCGACAATGTCCGCGCCGGCCTTGATGCCGGCCACAATTTCATGACCGGTGTCGTCTATCTGCCGCCATCGGGGGCGCGTGACGGCGTGGCCGAGCTCGTCCGTGTCAATCCGGATCTTAGGAAGATCGTCATCGTCACCGAGAAGATCGCCGTCCATGATGCGCGGGAGATCAGGACAATCGGCCAGAATTACGGCATCGACATCCTGGGCGCGAACTCGCTCGGCGTCGCCGATTCCTGGAACCGCGTGCGGATCGGCGGTGCGCTTGGCGGCGACAATCCTGGTGAATCGCTGATCAAGGGGTCGATCGCGCTGTTCTCCAATTCCGGCAATTTCACCACCACCATCGCCCAATATCTCGCGACCGCCGGTTGGGGCACCACCACGCTGATCTCCTCCGGCAAAGATATTTATATCCATTACGCGGCGCCGGACTTCGCCTACGCGTTGCGCAACGATCCGCGCTCCAAGGCCGCGGTGCTGTATTGCGAGCCGGGCGGCTATTACGAGCGGAGCTTCGATGCCGGAAAGCCCGTCGTCGCCTGCGTCGTCGGGCGCTGGAAATCGCGCCTGACGCGCGCCGTCGGCCATGCCGGCGCCATGGCCGGCTCCGGCGATACCGCGGAGGACAAGGAACGCTGGTTCATGGAGCGCTTCGAGGTAGACGGCCTCTACACGCCTGAGCGGCCGGTCGCCTCCGCGCGGGGCGCCGTCGTCACCAACATCGCCCATATTCCCGCGGCACTTACCGCGGTCATGCGCCTGAACGGCATCGAGCCGGATTTCCCGCCGCGCGGCACGCTCGCGCTCAAGCCGTGGATGGTCAATGATCAGGGACTTGCGCTGCCGCCCCGGATCGCGCTGCAGAGAGTCGAGGCGCCAGCACCCTATAACGCGCAAATCCAGGCGCTCGCCCGGCAGGTCGGCGCGGTCATCCCGCGCCAGGGCATGAAGGACGCCTCAGGCGCCTCGTTCATGGATCCGGCAACGCAGGTGACCTACCTGCACGGCCATTCGGTCCTCGACCTCGCGCTCGAGCCGCTCGAGGCCAATTTCGCCCTGCCGCTTGTCCACGAGATCGCAAACGCGAACGACCGCGCGATGCTCGATATCGCCATCGCCTCCGAGATGAACCTCGTCGGCGACCCGGCAATCGCGGCCGCCGACGCCGCGCGGGACGCCGGCAATTCGCCCAACACGGTGATGGCCGCGGCCGCTGCGCTGATCGGCCCCCGCCGCGTCGAGCGCACGCTCGCCTGCACCAAGGCCTTGATCGATCTTTTCGCCAGTTCCGGGCTTGCCGACCCGCGCGAGGAGGGCTTCCCGCTCTCCACCATCCCGATCGACGACGCAACGCGCGCTCTGTTTCTCGCGACCGAAGCCGACGCCAACGACCCGCGGCCCGAAGCCATGCTGGCCGCCGTCGGCGCGCGCGGCGGCCGGTCCGTGTTTCTTGACTTCCTCGGCGGGCTCGGCGCGCGCGTGTCGCGCGACGCGGTCCTCGCCGCCATCGCCACGACGATCGCCTGGTGCCCGCTGATGCGCAAGCGCATCTCACGGCTGACGGCGGAGACACTGCCTTGGTATCTCAGGCTCTACGGCGTCATGATCGGCGCCTCGATCCCGGGCGCGCATCACCAGCATGGCAGCCTGTGCGGCATTTCGCGCGAGGAACGCTTCGGCCAGTGGACCATGGCCGACTTCCTCTGCCTCGCGCTGATCGGCCGGAAGCCGACCGAGCGCGAGGCGCGCCCGCTGCAGATCCTGACGGGCCTGCTGATCTCCAATGGCCCCGGCTCGATCACCGCGATGGGCGCCAAGGGCGCAGTCTCGGCCGACGGCCCGCAGACGCCCGCGCGCGTGCACATCAACAAGGCGATGCTCGGCTGCCTGAGCCATTGCGGCTTCAGCCATGGCGGCAACGGCTATGAGGGCATGGCCTTCCTGCTCGAACGCTTCGAAGGCACCGGTCTCGACGACCCGGCCGACCCAAATCACGGCATCGATCTCGCGGCCATGGCGACGTCGTTCGCCAATTCCTATCGCGCGCAAAAAATCCAGTCCCGCGAGACCGGCACTGCCGAGCAGCGCGCTTTGCCCGGCGTGCATCATCCGGTCTTCAGGGGCAAGCCAGTCAACTACGACCCGCGCGAGCGCTTCATCGCCCGCTACCTCGAGGAACACGGGGACTATAACATCTTCCACGCCTTCTATCGCGAGCTGGTCCAGGCGCTCTACGATACCGGCGCCTCGCCTTATGTGTTCTGCGTGAATGTCGACGCGGTGATCGCAGCACTGCTGCTCGCTTTGGTGTGGCGGGAGTTCCGCACCGGCATTCTCACGGCGAAGGACCTCGAGACCGCGGCTTTCAACGTGTTCCTCTACGGCCGCATGATCGGCGCCGCGGCCGAGATCGACGACCATCTCAATCGCGGCCGCAACATGGACATGCGCACGCCGCAGGAACGCTGCCGCTTCGTCGTCTGAACCGGACCGGCAGGAAACGGGAAGCTTTGTTCCGAAACGCATAGGGCATGCGATCGGGACATGCCCATGCCGATGGAGGGTACTGACCAATGACCCATCCAAGGACGCTTCAGGAACTGCTCCTGAGTTTACGCGCGTATGGCAGCACCCTGGCGATCATCGCCACCGGCCGCGACGACGCAAGCACGCTCTCTTTCGCGGAACTCTTCGACGCGTCCCAACAATTTGCAAAAGCCATCGCCTCGCGCGACCTGGAGGGCGCCCACACCATCGGCCTCATGGCCCCCAACAGCCTTGCATGGATCGAGGCCTTTTTTGGCATCGTGGCCGCCGGCGCTATCGCGATGCCAATCGACGTGCAGACCTCCGATGAAGACCTCCAACGCATGCTGGCCATCGGCGAATGCCGGCTGGTGTTGGCCGGTGCCGGGCAGATCGACCGGCTGCGAAATGTCTCGCTTTCATGCCAGGCGGTGGATCTCGATGCCATCCTGGCGATGCCGCAACCAGAACCGCCCGACGCGGTTCCCGGCATCCTTCTTCCGCCAACCGATCCGCATGATGTCGCGGTCCTCGCCTTCACCTCCGGCACGACCGGAACGCCGAAAGCGGTGCCGCTCAGCCATGCGAACCTGATGTCGAATGTCGAGGCGCTGGTCGTGGAAGGCATTATCGGCCCGCATGACCGCGCCCTCGTACCGCTGCCGTTTCATCATGCCTATCCGCTCACGGTGGGCATTCTGACCGTGCTGGCGAGCGGTGCGACCATCGTCCTGCCCGCCGGCCTCAGCGGTCCGCAGTTGGTCGAAGCCATCCGGGAGGGGCACGCGACCGCGCTCCTTGGCGTCCCTCGGCTCTATGATGCGCTGCTCGCGAACATCCGGGCCGAGGTCGCGCGCCAATCCCGGCCTGTACAACGGCTCTTTCCCTTGGCTCTGGCCACATCCAGCCTGATCCACCGGCATTCCGGGATCCCAGCCGGACGCTGGGCGTTTGGCTCACTGCACACCCGGATCGGGCCAACGCTTCGGCTCATGGTCAGCGGCGGCGCCGCACTTTCCGCCGAGGTCGAAACGACCCTCATCGGGCTCGGCTGGCGCGTGCTGACGGGCTACGGACTTACCGAAACATCGCCGATCCTGGCGTTCAACCGGCCGGGAAGATCCCGTATCGGTGCCTCGGGCCAGGCACTGCCCGGGGTCAGGCTTCGGATCGCCACCCCGGATGCGGAAGGGGCCGGGGAAATCGAAGCCTCGGGGCGTTCGGTCTTCACCGGATATCGCCACGACGACGCCGCGACCAGAAACGCCTTTACCGCAGATGGCTGGTTCCGCACCGACGATCTCGGCCGCCTCGATGCCGGCGGATATCTGTTCATCCTGGCCCGGGCCAGGGAAACGATCGTCCTGCCGAGCGGGAAGAAAATCGACTCGGAATCCATTGAAAAGGCCTACGCAGCGGATCCCCTGATCCGCGAGATCGCCGTTTTGCCCCGCGCCGCCGGTCTCGCCGCGCTGATCGTCCCAAACGACGAGGCCGTGCGCAAGGCCGGCGCGTTGCGGATACGGGGGCTGGTCCACGACGCGCTCAACATGCGGGCCCGCACGCTTCCACCTCATCTCCGCCTCACCGGATTCGCCGTCACACGCCTTGCCCTCCCGCGCACGCAACTTGGCAAGCTCCGCCGCCATCTGCTCCCCGCTTTGTATGAAAGCGCCCATGCCGCCCGAGGGGCGGCGCAAGAGGCCGTTCTCTCCGAGGCGGACACCGCATTGCTTGCCCAACCCCTCGCCGCCGCGGTGTGGCACTGGATCCATACGCGCTACCCGGATCAGGCGATCGCGCTCGACACCAGCCCCCAACTCGACCTCGGCGTCGACTCGCTCGGTTGGCTCGACCTGACTTTGACGCTCGAGCATGAATTCGGCATTGCCCTCACCGAGCAGCAGAGCGCCCGGATCGTCACCCTGCGCGATCTGCTGCGGGAAGTCGTCACGGCAGCACCTTCCCAGGCGGAGCCCCCCGGCCTCCTTGCATCGCAAAATATCTGGCTGACGCCCTACGGCCCAGGCGTTCGGGCCGCACGGTTCGCCGGAGAAGCATTCCTGCGCGGGATCATGGGAATCTTCTTCAGGCTTCATGTCGACGGGCGCCAGAACCTGCCGCCCTCGCCGTTTCTGGTCTGTCCGAACCATGTGAGCTATCTGGATGCGTTCGCCCTGGCGGCGGCCCTGCCGCACCGAAAACTGCAATCGACCTACTGGGCGGGTTGGACCGGCCTGCTCGCCGCCTCACGGCTTCGGCGCTTGTTCAGCCGAGCCGCCCAGGTGATTCCCATCGATCCCGATCGTGCCGCGGCCGCCGGCATCGCACTCGGCTCGGCGGTCCTGTCACGGGGCCGAACCCTGGTCTGGTTTCCCGAAGGCGGCCTCAGTCCCGATGGGTCGCTGCAGCCGTTCCAGCCCGGCATCGGCCTTGTGCTGGAACAACACCCCGTCCCCGTGGTGCCGGCCTACATCTCGGGCACCGCGGCGGCCCTGCCGCCCGGCAAGCGACTACCCCGCTTGCGTCAAATCGCCGTCCGGTTCGGCGCCCCCCTTGACCCGAAAGCTGCCGCGCCGGACGCTACCGGGCGGGCACACCAGCAAGCGATCGCCGAGGCCATCCGGGCGGCCGTCGCCGCCCTGAGCCCAACCAAAGCTTCGAGCCACGGCCATGAGAGCTGATCGCGACTGGTCTATTCCGGGATCGCAATTGAGACTCCAGCAGACAAGTGGCCGAGAAATTTGTTGTGACAGCAGCGTCAACGGTATTGAATAGCCCGCAGCACATTCGCCATTGGGAAAAGCTCCATGTGGACATCGTGTTCCCGGCTCGCCGTCTTAGGCGCGGCTTGCCTCATGAGCTTCGCCGCATCGGCGCAGACCTGTCGATCCTTTCCACCAGCCGGCGCCAGCAGGCTTGCGGTTCAGTTGACTCCCGTAACCATGCAAATCCTGCAGGCAGACCTGATCCCCGTCCCTGGTACCGATGGCTTCATCCACTTGGCTTATGCCGCGCAACTGACAAACTTAGACCGCGGCGTCGCCGAGCTCGAAACCATCGCCCCGGTCGATCCGCTGCACGATTTTGCGGCCGTGGGATCGAGCGGCGTGATGGACGCGGACGGCAACAACATCAGCGGCACGGTGCGACCGTTCAACCCGGCACGACCGGGGGATGATGCGGCCCGCACCGTGGATGCCAGGCAGTTGCAGGGCGGTGCCTCCGGCATCGCTTTTTTCGATGTGCGTTTTACCAAGATGAAGGATGTTCCTGGCTTTCTGTCGCACCGGCTGGTGGTTCGATTGCCGGGCGGCAAGGAGGTCAACGAGCTCATCAATCCGGTCCCGGTGGGGTGCCAGTCTCCGGTGGTAATTTCCCCGCCTTTGATCGGGCCGCGCTGGTGGGATGCCAACGGGTGCTGCGAGGTGATCAGCCCGCATCGCGGGGCGACGCTGCCAATCAACGGCACGATCAAGCTGCCCGAGCAATTCGCGATCGACTATGTCCAGATCAATGCGAAGGATGGATGCTGCACCGGCCCGACGAAGGATCTCAAATCCTGGCCCTTCTTCGGAGCGCCTGTCCTCGCGGTTGCCGACGGCCTGGTCGTCGAAAAGGTTGATGGCATGCCTGAGCAAGTCCCTGGCGAGGTAAAGGGCATCAATGTGCAGAATGCTGGGGGCAATCATATCATCGAGGCGATCGGCAACGGCCGCTACGTCCTGTACGCGCATTTGCGAACCGGCAGCATCCCAGCCGGCATCGTTGTCGGCACCGCGTTGAAACGCGGCGAGAAGATCGGCGAGATTGGCAACACCGGCAGTTCAACTGCACCACATCTGCATTTCCAGGTAATGGACAGCCCTTCGGTGCTGGACGCGACCGGGCTGCCATTCGTGTTCGACCGTCAGCTCCTGGAAGGCCAGGTTGGCGGTACCGCCAATGAAGCCGATCACGCATATGAATCCGGTGCCTCGATCGATGTCTCAATGCGGTCCGCCAAGTCGCCGCAATCGAATCTCATGCCAATCGAGGGGCAAGTGTTCACCTACAACGAGAAATGAGCCCGCGACCAACCGTAAGCGAAGGCTACTTTTTGTGAACAAAAAGTAGCAAAAAACTTTGTTATGCTGGGGCATGGGCGTTGTCCGCGACAACGCCCATGCCCCAGCATAACAAAAATTTTTGCGCCGCTTTTTTTAAAAAGCGGCCGCTTTCCTTAGCCGGACGGTTTTGGTGGTCCGTGCGTCACCTCATCGTCAAATGTTCCTTGGTTCGATCTGCAAAGCGCCTGTTCCTTCGTCCCGACCTGCCATCAGTATGCCGCCGCGCGGAAATCTTGTCAGGGATGGCCTCACTTAGAGGCCACCGCGCAGCGGCGCGTTAGCGTCCTTGACGAGATTGAGCACGGTGGCAGGCTGGTGGCAGGTCAAGGCGATGAAAGAAAATCCCCCGGCCTCATCTATGCCCCGCACGCCGGCGCTCGACCTCTTAAAATGTTCCGGGCTTGATTTTGAACGTATCCGGGTGCGCCGGATCCTCGACATATGCCAGCGTCAACAGTGCTGGTGTAATGTTTGTTTTATTGTCTTTGTTATCATGGGTCGCTGACCCGCTGATAACGAGCGCCACGGCATGTCCTGCCGCATCAGAACCACGAAACAGCAAAAGATCTCCGTTGTTCAAAAGCGAATTACCGCTGACGCTATGCGGCGAAAACGCCTCACTCACAAAGTAATTCTGCAGCGTCGCCCCAGTTTGAAATAGACCCATCGGCGAGTTTCCCGGGGCACTGGCGGCCCACGTGATATCAATTTCAACCAGGCTTTTGCTTTTATAGCCGAACACATAAGTCACCACGGCCTGGCCGCTATTCGTCAGTAAAGCCTGGGGTATAACTCTTAATGACTGGGTGTTTAGAATCGGGTTGGTCTGATGAACCACCGCAGATCCCACGATGTTAAAATCTGTTTTAATGGCGTTGAGCGTGTCGGCTTCACTCATGCCGAAATGCGCGGAGCGGAAGCCATCAACCGCAAAGGGTTGCGGAGCGGATTTGGCCGTCGCCGCCAATGGCATGGCCGACAGCATAAAACCGAGCATCAGGAGACGTTTGTGAATCAGCATTTAAGAAAACTTCCCAGTGTCATATGAATGGTCAAACTTACCAGCTTAGCCGGAGGCCCCCGCTTCCTGTGTAAGACGTATCGGCGCCGGCGACATCGCTCGAAAATTTTGAATACAGCAGAACATGCGTGCCGAGCTCCAAATTCACCCCCGCGTCGAACTGCCCGGAATCGCGCGGCGGCGTTGCTCCCAGATCAGTGAAATCATAACCCGGCGCAGAGATGAACGACGCGTTGACCGTGCGATAGGGGGAGAAATCATGCATCCAGGCGAGGCGTACCCAGGCGCCCAGCCCGCCGACATTCCCCACCGGCGTTGCGATATCGAACTGGCCGCCCAGGAAGGTCGGAACCGAGAAAACATCGCGCGAGGCGAAGCTCAGGCCAATCTGGCTCGGCGTGCCATTGCTCTGGGTTTCCGTATACGGGTTCGTGTTCAGCGATGTGACGCGTAGGGCCGCGAACGGCGTGAAGCCGAGCACCCCACTGTGCATCCGCCAGCCGGTTTCAATTTGTCCGCCTACCGAATTGCTTGCATATTGCGCATTCAATTTTTCTGAAAAGCCTGGAATCGCGGGGACCGGCGTGCCGCTGAGCGGGGGCGGCGTGCTACCCGGAATGGCGGCGCTGCGATATTCGTTATCGCCATAGGTGCCAAAATCCAGGGTTGTTTCGACATAGGCGTGCTCCCCCGCCCAGGCGGCGTATCCGGCGATATTGGTCGTATACACCCTGCCTGTGGTGAGGCGGTCCGCCACCGTATAGGACGAGGTACCGCCCGCCAGAGCCATGCCGATGACAACGTGCGGCGTGAACCACTTATCCATGCCGACAATCGCCGCCGAACTGTCAGATTGGACACCTGCCGAACCCGTCGAGGCCTGCCCGGCGACGAAGGAGCTGGAGCTGTAACCCGAAGACCAGAAATGCACATGGGGCGACCAGGGGGACGTGTTCTGTGACGGCCCCCCATCGGCATCATTGTCCGACATCTCGGTGCTCAGCTGCGCGCCGATCGAGGAGATGAGTTCGCCATCCGCGTCAAATGCAACCTGCTCGGCAGCCGCCGTACCCTCGCCGGACAATTGATCGTAAACCGACGCCAGATCCCTAACATTCGGCTGATAGAACAAGGCCGCCGCGATGGGCACGAATGCCGGCGAGATACGGTCCGTTTCAATCTCGTTAATGGCGGTGCCGACCGAGTTCTCGTTGCGGTTCAGCCCTGCGGGGGAATAGTTGATGACATAGTTCAGATCGACGTCGTCGGCATTCGGGTAGATCAGCGTATAGGTCGCCACAGCAGATGGCAGCGCATCGAGGCTCAGGCCCGCATGGCCGGTGATGCCCTGTGCCGCATCCACCAGCACCGCATCGTGCGAGCCGGTCTGTGCGTCACCCGGATTGAGCACGTTGATGATCTCCGTGCCGGAGACATTGGCGGTCCCTGTGGCCGTCAACTCATCGGAGGTTTCGCTGAGCAGGTCGAGATCGACGCCCGCGACGCCGGACGCCACTTGCACGAAATTACCGGTGAGGTCGGTCGTCGCCACATTCTCGTAAACACCCGTCGACAGCAGCCCGGCATTGGTGAAAGTGCCGTCACTGCCAAGATCAACCGTAACACCAGCATCGAACAGCGCGCCGGCCGCGTTGTTCAACGCGTTGGTGCCGCCCTCCAAATCCACCGAACCGACCATCAGGTTGTCGTTGTTCACCGTGTTATTGCCGCCGCTCGCCCGCACAGCGTAGCCGTCGATGCCCAGAACGCTTGTGATGATGCCCGCATTGTTCAGCGTATTGTTGTCACCGCCCAGAATTTCAACGGCAGCACCCTGCGCGCTGCCGCCTTCGATCACGCTGTACGTGCTTGCGGAGGGGTTGATAATGTTGATGGTAATATCGCCGGCACCGCCAGTGGCCGCACTTTGTCCCAGCACAGCGATGGAGTTCGCGCCGGAGGCGATCAGGTCACCCGTCTGGTTGATTTCCGTGGCGGCCGCGGTGCCGGCACCCTGGGCAGTGCCACTGAACAGAAACGCGCCAACCTGGCCGGCCGGGTCAGTCTGCAAGCCGACCGCGCCGCCGCCGCCGCCGACGCTCTGGCTGTAGAGGGCGATGTCGTTATCCCCGGTCATGACGATGGCACCGGCGCTGTTATCGACAGTGACGGTGCCGCCATTGCCGGTGTTATCGCTGTTCAGGGCGAGCGTGGTATCGCCGCTGCCCGGGGTTACGAGGCCGCCGCCGCCGCCAACCGATTGTGCAAAAATACCGACGGAATTGTTGCCCTGGATTTCGATGAGCCCGGTATTGGTGACCTGGACATTGCCGCCATTGCCGATGGCACCTCCGGAACCGCCCAGCGTGACGGTTCCCCCGCCGCCCACCGAGCCCGCCGTGCCACCGCCGCCACCCACCGATTGCGCGAGGATGGCCAAGGAATTGTCGCCGGTGATGTCGATGGTGGCGTTGTTCGTGACCGTAACGGCGCCGGCATCGCCCGCAGCCGCACCCGAGCCGCCGAGCGTGATGGAGGTCGCAGCACCGTCGGCGACGGCCAGCGCCGCGCCGCCATTACCGCCACCGCCGCCCACCGACTGCGCGAAAATCGCCGTGGATTCGGCGCCGGTTGCCACCAGAAGAGCCCCCGTCTCATTGGTGACCGTTACAGCGCCGCCATTGCCGCCCGTGCCGCCATTGCCGCCCACCGTGATGTCGCTCGCATCCGCAGCGCCGCCATTGCCGCCGCCGCCGCCCACCGACTGCGCGAAAATCGCCTGGGATTCGAGGCCCTGGGTTTCGATCTCACCAAAATTATCGACCGTGACCGCGGCGCCATCGCCGCCGCTTCCGCCGGCACCGGATGTATCGTTACTGCCAATGACGGATGAAATCAGCTCCGACGCCGTCGTCGCCTCCCCGCCGCCACTGCCGCCGCCGCCACCCACGGATTGCGCGAAAATGCCGCTGGACAGGTCGCCTGTCAGGAGGATCGTTCCGGCGGCCTGGTTGGTGACGGAAACGGCGCCGCCATTGCCGCTGCTGCCGCCCGATCCGCCAATGGCGTAGAAACCTTGCGCCGATCCACCGTTACCGCCGCCGCCGCCCACGGATTGCGCGTAAATGCCATCCGCCGCGACACCTGCGGTGAGGAGGTCACTATCGTTAGCGACGTTGACGGTCCCGCCATTGCCAGAACTGGCACTGGCGCCACCGATGGCGACCAGCCCCGCGGCGCTGCCGCCGCCCGCGGCCGTGCCACCGCCGCCGCCCACGCTCTGCGCGGCGATCGCATCCGCCGCAGCCCCTGACGTGGCGATCTCCCCGGTGTTCGAAATATCGACCTCGCCCCCATCGCCATTGTCGCCACCGGCGCCACCGACAGAAATCGCCCCCAGATAGACGCTGCCGCCCGTGCCACCGGAGCCGCCGACGCTTTGCCCGAACACCCCATCAGCATCGTCCCCTTGCGTGACGATGAGCGCTGCATTGTCGATCGTGACCAGGCCGCCATCGCCCGAGGCGCCGCCAGCGCCGCCGCCACCACCGATCACGAGATTGCTCAGGGTCGATAATGTGCTGCTGTCGCTGCCGACATTCCCGCCATTGCCGCCACCACCACCGATCGATTGTGCCAGAACGCCATCCGACCCCAGACCCGTCGTATCGATCGTGCCGGTGGCGGCATTGTCCACGGTAACGGCATTGCCGCTGCCGCTCGCCGCGCCGTAGCCACCAAGGGCAAGGCCGGAAAGCGAAATGCCGCCGCCATTGCCACCACCACCGCCAACCGATTGCGCGAAAATCGCGTCAGAAAATCCGCCTTCGGTCTCCAGCATGGCATCGTTGGTCACCGTCACGGTGCCAGCGCTACCTGAGGCGCCGCCAAAGCCACCCACCGCCAGCAAGGCGCCGGCACCGCCGCCATCGCCGCCGCCGCCGCCAACCGATTGTGCGGCAATCGCATCGGAGAGATCGCCCGTGGTGAGAATGTTTCCGCCGGTACTGTCGGCGATGGTCACATCGCCGGCATCGCCCGCCGCGCCGCCAAAGCCGCCCAGGCTGGCCAGGCCGGTAATGCCGGAATTGGCCAGACCGCCCTGGCCGCCGCCGCCGCCCACGGACTGCGCCAGGATGCCATCGGAACTCACGCCCGTGGTTTCCATCGCCCCGCTATTCGTCACGCCCACCGCCGCGCCATTGCCGCCCTCGCCGCCAAAACCGCCGACGGAGAATTTGCCCAGGGATGTGAGCGTGCTGGACGTGCCGGCCGCCGCCTTTACCGCCGTGAGCGCAGCGCCGGTGCCGGTCGCGATCTGCGACGAAAACAGGTCGTTTACGCCAATGACCCCATTGCCGCCGATCCCGCCGCCGCCGCCCACACTCTGCGCAAAAATGCCTTCGGCGGCATCGCCGGTGGTGACGATGGTGCCGGTGTTGGTGACCTGCACCGTGCCGGCATCGTTGCCGGTTCCGCCTTCGCCGCCCACGCTCGCCTGCACATTGACGCTGGGGTTTTGCTGCTTTTGGCAGTCGTCTCCAGTGCAGGGCACGGCAAGCTGAAGGGAGATCGTATTGGCATTGCCGCCGGTGCCGCCGCCGCCGCCCACGGACTGCGCCAGAATGCCCACAGACCCCGAACCGGAGGTGGAAATGCTGCCGGCCTGACCGACCATGACATCACCGGCTAGATTGCCCGAACCGCCCAAGCCGCCGACCGAGACCGCGAGGTTGACGGCCTTGCCGGTCGCCGAAGTGCCGGCGCCGAGCAGGCCGGTGATGGCGCCGCCGCCACTGCCGCCGCCGCCGCCGATGCTCTGCGCGGAGATGCCGTCCGCATTGGCGCCATAGGTCGTGAGCGCCCCGCTATTCGTGACATTCACATCGGACGCCGTGCCGCCGGAGCCGCCGAGGCCGCCAAGGGTGAGGCCGACATTCACATTGGTGGCTTCGCCCACCAACCCGATGGCGCCGGAAACCGCGAGGCCGCCATTGCCGCCGCCGCCGCCGATGCTCTGTGCCTCGATGCCATCCGAATTCATGCCGGTGACGACATTTACCGTCTGCGTCGTCAGCACCGGGCTACCGCTCGACATATCGACGACCGTTTCAGTCTCCGGCGTGACCGTGCCGGTGGTGATATCGCCTGTGTTGTTCACCGTCACTGTGCCGGCACTGCTGCCGGGGCCGCCGAACCCACCAACAGACGCGGCAATCTGCTGCGCGTCGGTCCCGCCGATCGAACCCGCAACGCTTATGCCGCCATTGCCGCCGCCACCGCCGATGCTCTGCGCCAGGATGCCCACCGACTGGTCGCCCGCGGTGAAAATATCACCCGTGCGGGTGACCGAGACATCGCCGCCCTCGCCGCCGGCACCACCGATGCCGCCCACCGAGGCGGAAATCACCGGGAGACTACCGGAGCACGCGTCGCATGCGTTGATCGAAGCGGAAACGCTCAACCCGCCATTGCCACCGCCACCGCCGATCGATTGCGCGATCACCGCATCGGCGTCGGCGCCTTCGGTCACAAGCGTGCCGGTTGAAGAGACCGCAACCGCGCCGGCATCAGCCCCCGAGCCGCCTAAGCCCCCCAGGGAGGCCGACAGGTTGACGCCTTCTTCACCCTCGTCCGCAAGAGTCCCGGCGAAGCTGAAGCCGCCATAACCGCCGCCGCCGCCGATGCTTTGTGCGAGAATAGCGCTGGAGCCCGTGCCTTCGGTCAGGATGTTATCCACGCTATCGACGGCCACATCGCCCGCGCTGCTGCCCGCACCGCCAAATCCGCCGACGCTCAAGCCCACGGAAGCTTCGGCATCAACCGTCGCCGTGAAAGAGCCGGAAAACCCGCCATTGCCACCACCACCACCGATGCTCTGCGCCTCGATGCCATTGGCGCTGCTCCCGGTGGTCTCAATGGTCGCAGCCGTGGACAGCGTGCTGCCGAGATTGCTGTCAACCGTCACATCAGCGCCGGTCCCGCCATTGCTGCCCAAGCCGCCAACCCCCACCGACAGGCCGGTACTGCCCAGGGTGAACGAGCCGGACAAAGCGAAACCGCCATCGCCGCCGCCGCCGCCGATCGACTGCGCCAGAATCGCATCGGCATTCTCACCGGATGTAGCGATCGCCCCCGTGCTGGCGACCGAAACCGTCCCGGCATCGCCGCCGCCGCTCAGCGCCGCGCCACCGACCGTCAGCGAACCTGCGCCGTCGTCAGCGCCCGACAGGCCGATGGTGAAACCGCCATTGCCGCCGCCGCCGCCGATCGACTGCGCCTCGATTCCATTCGAGAGATCGCCCGTCGTGGAGATATTGTTGTCACTGCTCACGGCGACATCGCCCGACGCTCCACCGCCCGCGCCAAAACCGCCGACCGTGAGGGCGAGCGTGCCACCTTCCAGATCGGCGCCCAGCGTACCGGCAAAGCCGCCATTGCCGCCACCGCCGCCGATCGATTGGGCCAGGAGACCATCGGACTCATAGCCTGAGGTCACCAATGTCGCGCTGTCGGGTAAATCGCCCGAAGCAACGCCGTAACTATCGAGCGTCACCGCCCCGGCACTTCCGCCGCCATTGCCGAAGCCGCCAACCGAGACGCCCAGATCGCCCCCCTCCAGCGCCAGGCTCCCGGACAAGGAGAAGCCGCCATTGCCGCCGCCGCCGCCGATGCTCTGCGCGGCAACGCCATCCGCATAATCACCCGCCGTCTGGATCAGCCCGGTCGAGCTGACCGACACCGCTTCGGCATCGCCCCCGGTGCCGCCAGCACCGCCAACGCTGACCGAACCGGCCAATTCCGATCCGCCAGCCACGCCGATCGAAAAACCGCCATTGCCGCCACCGCCGCCGATGCTCTGCGCCAGAATGCCATCGGACAGATCGCCCGTCGTCGCGATGTTGTTCAGGCTGGCCACCGTCACGGTATCCGCGTCACCGCCACCCGCACCCGCGCCGCCAACCGCAACGCTGAAACTGCCACCTTCGAGATCCGCACCCAGCGCACCGGCAAAGCCGCCATTGCCGCCGCCACCGCCGATGGATTGGGCCAGGAGACCATCGGAATCATAGCCTGAGGTCACCAATGTCGCGCTGTCGGGTAAATCGCCCAAAGCAACGCCGTAACTATCGAGCGTCACCGCCCCGGCACTCCCGCCGCCATTGCCGGAGCCTCCAACCGAGACGCCCAGCGCGCCACCGTCCAGCGCCAGGCTCCCGGACAGGGAGAAGCCGCCATTGCCACCACCACCGCCGATGCTCTGCGCGGCAATGCCATCCGCATAGTCACCCGCCGTCTGAATCAGCCCGGTCGAGCTGACCGACACCGCTGCGGCATCGCCGCCAGTGCCACCAGAACCGCCCACACTGACCGTACCGGCCAGTTCCGACCCGCCAGCCACGGCAACGGAAAATCCCCCATTGCCGCCGCCGCCGCCGATGCTCTGGGCCAAAATGGCGTCAGACAGGTCGCCTTCCGTTTGGATGTTATTATAGCTGGCCACCGTGACCGAACCGGCATTCCCGCCGCCCGCCCCGGACCCGCCAACCGAAACACCGAACGCGCCACCCTGAAACGCCACGCCGAGGCTGCCCGCGAAACCGCCATTGCCGCCGCCGCCGCCAATCGATTGCGCATCGATCCCATTGGCGGCGTAGCCTTCGGTCATCAGCGTGTCCGCCGTGGGCAGCGCATCCACGGTTGGAACGGCATCGCTGGTGACCGTGACCGCGCTGGCATCACCACCTGCCGCGCCTGAACCACCAACCGCAACCGCAAGGCTGGCAGCCCCCGTCGTGAGAGCGCCGGAAACCGCGAAACCGCCATTGCCGCCACCACCGCCGATCGATTGCGCGGCGATCCCGTCTGCATAATCCCCCGCTGTCGCCACGGACCCCGTCGACGTGACCGTCACCACCCCGGCATTACCGCCGCCAGCCCCGGACCCTCCAACCGCGACCGCCGCCGCCCCACCCAGAGCCTCGAACGAACCCGACCCGGCCAGAACAACCGAATCACCGCCATTACCGCCGCCGCCGCCGATGCTCTGCGCCGAAATGCCGTCGGAATTATTCCCCAGCGTGACGATGTCGCCGATGCTGGCGACACTGACCGCGGCGCCATCACTCGCGGCACCGCCGCCGCCGCCAACCGAAACATCAATCGCGGCCAAGCCCCCTAAGGAGAGATCACCCGAAAACCCGCCATTGCCGCCGCCGCCGCCGATGCTCTGGGCCAGGATGCCGGCCGAAGAATCGCCTTCCGTCAGAATGTTATCGGCATAGGTCGAATCACCGCTCTCCACGGTCACCGCACCGCCGTCACCGCCGTCACCGCCGGTACCACCCAGGGCAACGCCGATGGTGCCCCCGGCGCCCAAAGACACGCTGCCCGCGAGCCCGCCATTGCCACCGCCACCGCCAAGGCTCTGCGCATCGATGCCAGTGGAATTGTTCCCCATCGTCACGGTGTTCCAGCCGCTGCCATAATCGGCCACGCTGATCGTCGCCCCGCCGCCATTTTCGGCGATGTCCACCGTGCCGGCGTCCTGCCCTGCCCCGCCGTCGCCGCCAATCGTTATGCTGCCGGACGAAAGCCCCAGCGTGCCACTTGCCGCAAAGCCGCCATTACCGCCGCCGCCGCCGATGCTCTGCGCCAGAATGCCGTCAGCGTTATCGCCTTCGGTTAAAATAGAACCTGTATCCGACACGCTGACCGCATTGCCAGTACCGCCGCCGCCGCCCAGTCCGCCGAGGGACACGGCCAGCGCGCTCCCCTGGGAGCCGGATATCGCCACGGCAAAACCGCCATTGCCGCCACCGCCGCCAATGGATTGCGCCAGTATCCCATCTGAATCATCGCCCAAGGTCGCTATGTTACCAGTACTGCCGACCGTAACTGTCCCGGCATCGCTCGCCGCCCCGCCATCACCGCCGAGGCCAAGGCCGATCGCCGCTTCGCCACCCACCGTCAGGGCGCCGGAAAACCCGCCATTGCCGCCACTGCCGCCAATGCTCTGCGCCAGGATCCCGGCAGAGGACGCCCCCTCCGTGAGGATATTATTGGCATAAAGACTGTCACCGCTGGTCACCGTGACATTGCCACCGGCACCGCTGCTACTGCCCGCGCCGCCCAGCGTGGCCTCGGCACCCGCCGACGCCGAGACCACCAGGCTGCCGGAGACCCCGCCATTGCCGCCGCCGCCGCCAACGCTCTGGGCGGCGATCCCGTCTGAATCATCACCCTCGGTCACAGTGTTCCAGCTGCCGCCAACATTCGTCACGCTGAGCGACGTGCCGCCGCCATCGGCGGTCACGGAAACATCGCCTGCATCCTGGCCGCTGCCGCCCTGGCCACCCAGGGTCAGCGCGCCCGACGTCACCCCTAGGCTGCCGGATAGCGCGAACCCGCCATTACCGCCGCCGCCGCCGATGCTCTGCGCCAGAATGCCGTCTGAATCGTTGCCCGCCGTTAAAACCGACCCGGAATCGGCCACTGTCACCACATTGCCGGTACCGCCGCCGCCGCCCGACCCGCCAAGGCCGACCGTCAGCGCGCCACCAGCAGAGCCGGACGCCGCCACGCTAAAACCGCCATTGCCGCCGCCACCGCCAACGGATTGCGCCAGTATCCCATCCGCATCGTCGCCCAGCGTCACGATATTGCCGATGCTGTCGACCGTAACCGCCCCGGCATCGCTACCGGCGCCCGCATCACCACCAAGTGCGACGCCAACCGCCGCCTCGCTGCTCACCGTCAGCGCGCCGGAAAACCCGCCATTGCCGCCACTGCCGCCAATGCTCTGCGCCAGAATCCCGGCGGAGGACGCGCCCTCGGTGAGAATGTTATTGGCGTCAGTGCTGTTGCCGCTGGTCACGGCGACACTTGCCCCCGACCCGGCGCTGGCACCGCTCCCCCCCAGCGTCACCCCGGCTCCGGCCACTGCCGAGACCACCAAGGTACCGGAGAACCCGCCATTGCCACCGCCGCCGCCGATGCTCTGCGCGGCAATCCCGTCAGACTCAGCGCCCCCGGTCACGGTATTCCAGCCCGCCCCATAGCCGGCAACACTCGTGGAATCGCCGCCCCCATCGGCCGTCACCGTCACGCTCGCAGCATCCTGGCCACTGCCACCATTCCCCCCCAGCGACACGGCGCCCGATGCCAAACTCAGCGCGCCGGAGACCGCAAAGCCGCCATTGCCGCCACCGCCGCCGATGCTCTGCGCGAGAATTCCATCCGAATTGCTGCCCGCGGTTAAAATCGCCCCGGAATCAGTGACATTGACCGCGCCCGCTTGGCCGCCGCCGCCGCCCGCACCGCCCAGGCTCAGAGCCAGCGCTCCCCCGTCCGCGCCCGACGCCGCCGCGCTGAAGCCGCCATTGCCGCCGCCACCGCCGATGGATTGCGCGAGAATTCCGTCTGAATTGCTGCCCAATGTCACGATGTCGCCGATGCTGTCGACCGTCACCAGCCCGGCATTGCCGCCGCCAGACCCATTACCGCCGATGGCTGCCCCCACCGCGTCGCCGGCGCTCAACGTCAATGCGCCCGAGAACCCACCATCGCCGCCGCCGCCGCCGATGGATTGCGCCAGGATACCTGCCGATGAGGCCCCTTCGGTCAGGATATTGTTGGCGTAGCTGCTATCACCGCTGGTGACCGTGACGCTGCCCGCATCTCCGCCGCCACTCCCGGAACCGCCGAGCGAGACCCCGGCGCCCAAAGCACCGGCCAGATCAATCGTGCCCGAAAGCCCGCCATCGCCGCCACCGCCACCGATGGATTGCGCCTCGATCCCACCGGAATTCGCGCCGTACGTCACCGTATTCCATTCGCTGCCATAGCCGGTGACCGTGCTTGAGGCCCCACCGCCATCAGCCGTCACCGAAACGGCACCGGCCTCCTGCCCACTGCCGCCAGACCCGCCGAGTGCCACCGCACCCGAAACCACGCCGGCACTGCCGGAGACCGCGAAGCCGCCATTGCCGCCGCCGCCGCCCACCGACTGCGCCAGAATGCCCGCCGAATTGTCGCCCGATGTCAGAATCGACCCCGAACTGACCACGGCCACGTCATCGCCGCTGCCACCGTCGGCGCCCGCTCCGCCCAACGTCATGGCCACGCTGCCGCCGCCAACCCCGGCGGCGATGGCGAAGCCGCCATTGCCGCCACCGCCGCCAATGCTCTGCGCCAAAATGCCGTCGGAATTATCCCCGGACGTCGAGATGTTGCTCAGGCTCCCCACGGTGACAGTATCCGCAGCCCCGCCATCGCCGCCCGTGCCGCCCAGCCCAACCGAGACAGCGGCGAGACCGGCCGACGCCGTGAGGGTCGACCCGCCATTGCCACCGCCACCGCCAATGGATTGCGCCAGAATCCCATCGGAGCTGTTGCCCGAGGTATCCAGCGAACCTTTGGTATCCACCGTCACCGTTCCGGCCGTCCCACCGGAACCGCCAGAACCGCCGCTGCCCAATGCAAACCCGATGGGGCCCACCGCGGCAGAGGCAGCAAAGCCGCCATTGCCACCGCCACCGCCGATCGATTCCGCGACGACCGCGGTGGCATTATTGCCCAGGGTGGTGATGTTATAGCCGTCCGCCAGCGCGGCATCGGTATTATCCAGCAGCACCGCGACATTGCCGCCATTCCCGCCGGTCGAACCGCTGCCCCCCAAGGCGGCACTAAAACCCAGCCCGGCGCCAATCGCGTTGCCGCCATTGCCGCCGCCGCCGCCGATCGATTCCGCCAGAATGCCGATGGAATTATTCGAGCTGGCATCGGCGCCGGTGGCGATGTTGCCGCCATTGGTGACGGTCACCGCCTCGCCATCCGCGCCGCTGCCACCGCTGCCGCCCACGGCAAACAGTCCGCTACTTTCACCACCATTGCCGCCACCGCCGCCAATGGATTGCGCCAGGATCCCGACACCCCCGGCACCGGTTGCCTGCAAAATGCCCGTATTGGTCACCTGCACCACACCGCCGGTCGTGGTGCCAGAGCCGGTGCCGCCCAGCGCGATCAGCCCCGAAGAATTGGAACCGTTGCCGCCGCCGCCGCCGATGGATTGCGCGACAATCGCGTCTGACCCGGCGCCCGAGACGGTCACGTCCCCGGAATTGTCAACCTGCACCTCGCCGCTGCTGCCGCCACCACTGCCACTGGCGCCCAGCGCGACGAGGCCCGTGCTGCTGCCGCCATTACCGCCGCCGCCGCCAATGGATTGCGCCAGGATCCCATCTGAATCGGCACCCGAGGTGCCGATGATCCCTGCATTCGTGACCTGAACCCCGCCGCCATCGCCACCGCCCGCGCCAGACGATCCCATGGCCGCGATGCCGGTGCTGTTGCCACCATCGCCGCCGCCGCCGCCGATGGATTGGGCGAGAATGCCGTTGGAATCAGTCCCCAAGGTGCTGATCGAACCCGTCGCGGTATTCGTCACCGCCACATCCGCCGCGTCGCCGCCCCCGCCGCCGCTGGCGCCGAGAGCGACCAGGCCACCACCAGCCCCGCCACTGCCGCCAGTGCCGCCGATCGACTGTGCCAGGATGCCATCGGCCGCGTTCTGCTGGGTCGCAATAATCCCGCTATTGGTAACGGTGACATCGCCGGCATCGCCACCGACCGAGCCATCGCCAGGATCGCCGACGATACCGTAGCTGCCGCCGCCAGACCCTGACCCACCGCCCAGGCTCTGGGCGAGAATGCCGTTGCCCCCGTCGCCGCTGGTCTGGATGTTCCCGTAATTGGTGACTGTGACCGAACCGCCTTGACCAGGAGCCGCCCCGCCGCTGCCGCCAGTTGAATAGACATAGCCAGTGCCGCCAGACCCGCTCTGGCCACTGCGGCTTTGCGCGAATATGCCGTCGGAATTGGCCCCTGTGGTGATGATTGTGGCGTAGGATGTGCCATCGACGGTGCCGCCGACGCCCGCGGCGCCGCCGTTCGCGCCGGTTATATTAATGCCGTACCCGTTGCCGCCGGAGCCGCCATTGCCGCCCACGCTTGAAAAAACGATCCCAGGCAGGCTGGCCGAAACCGTCGAAATGGGTCCCGAGCCGGCATAGACTGTATCGCTGACGGGCCCGCCATTGCTGCCATTTCCGCCCGAGCTGGGGCTGTAGCCAATGGTGGCACAGCCCAAAAGCGGTATACATACGCTGATGCCGCCGCCGTCACTCCCGTTCGAACCATTATTGCCGACGCTCGAATCAACCACATTATTCACATCGCCGCTGGCCGCCGGGAAACTGAAAGACGACGTGCCCGATCCGTTGCTCCCCGCCGCCGGCGTTGTCCCGGCGGCATTCAGCGCTGCCGTATCGTTGACCACCACGTTCTGGGCCGAGGTGACATTGCTCAGGTTGGTGAGTGTAACGCCGGTCACCACTGGCGGCGTGCCGGTACTCAGGGTCACCGCCGTAACGGTGTACACCGCCGAATTGCCCGAGGCATCGACACTCGTAAATGTCTGGCCAACCGAGGTTGCCAGCAGAATATAATTCCCGTCATTGGTGACAACCGCATAGTTGCCAACCAGCTGCGTAACGGTCTCTGCTTGTCCTGTGTCTGGGTTGGTGATGCCTTCACCGACCGTATAAACCGGAATCGCCGGTACCGGCGGCGGGGTTGTCTGAGCCCAGGCCATGGCGGGAAACGCGGCCCAAAAAAGCAATGTCAGCCGAAGGGACCGCGGTCGCAGGACCGCCGTGGCAAACGCCAGGATGCCGTTCATAGATCGTTACGCTAAACGCGATAGCCAGACGGGATCTGACCCTTGCCAACACGTCACCGGATCCGTATCGCAATCACAGGTAGTCTTAGCCATCGCGCAAAAATTCCCTTGGTTGCGCACCCTTAAAGCCGATGCACGTACTTTCGATTTTGCAATGTCTAGATAAACCCTAACGGACGTGTTAGGCTGCGCGTCTCAGGTTCATAATAAATTTCTAGACTGAACGTCTCACCTGAAAACCGCCTCCCGCCTTGGACGTAAGTGGCCGTTGCCAAGCAAGTAAATATGACGCATCGCAATTAATAATGACTTCGAATTGGAATTGACCATGGCCGTTCAACAGGCACCTCATCTTACCGCCGCGCGCCATCAGGAAACTGTGGCGCAGGGGACGCTGGCCTCCTACTCGACTGACTCTGTCCCTGCTGCCCAGCGCGCCGATTACTGGTACGATCAAATTCTCCACCGCCGTTTGGATGCGGTCCGCCTGCTTGACGAGAAGACGCCATTCAATGCCCGCCTCACCCGGCTCTTGGGTGACGGTACGGAGTTGTTGCAGCACAGTGCCGACTCTTTGGATGCGCGACGCGCGGCGCTGCCGAACCGACTCATGCGATGATATCTGCATCGACTTCATGGCCATCTCGACTCGCGCCTCCCTCAGCCATGCAGGCGCGCGACGGATGAATGCGGGCGATATGATTGTTATGGACCTCGCCCAGCCCGTGCAAATGCACCGCACCAGACACCAGATGATCAGTCTCTTTCTACCACGGAACCGCGTGCAGGCCGTGATCGGCGATCCCGCCGGCCTGGCGGGTTTGCAGCTGGCTCCTAACGGGCTTGCGGCTATGCTGCGGTCGCATATGCGGGCGACCATGGATCAGGCGCATCGGCTGCAACCCGCACAGCGCGTTATGGCCGTGAACATGGCAACCGAGATGGCACTGTCCATCCTGCAGGTTGAAATGCAGGGGAGAAATGATATCGCGCAATTTGCCACGGGCATTTGTCAGGCCGCGAAACTATTGATCGATCGAGAATGCAACGACCCCAATTTGACGCCGCAGCGCGTCGCCAGTGCTTTGGGGTGTTCGCGTGCCGGGTTATACCGCGCGTTCGCTGACCAGGGGCAGAGTATCGCCGAGATGATCTGGGCCGCGCGAGTCGCCCGCGCGAAGTCCATGCTATTGTCTTCCGATTACCTTAATCTGCGGGTTAGTGAGATCGCGTTTCTGAGTGGTTTTACGGATCAGTCAACTTTTAACCGCATGTTCAAGCGAACCTATGGCCTGCCCCCCGGCGAAATGCGCCAAACCCGCTAAAGCGCACAAATAAAAAGCCCGCCGGCCTGGCGGGCTTTTTACCAAAACGGCCACTGGTCTCGCCCGCGCAGGCCGCGCTGTTGTCAGCGTGCGCTGAGCACGGCGACCTCGTCCGCATAGGCGAGCGGCGCGTCGGTCGCCGCCTGCAGCGCCTCCCGGCTCAGGCCCTCGGCAATGCCGCGGACCACGAAGCCGCGCCCCGGCACCACATCGATGATCGCCATGTCGGTGTAGATATTGGTCACCACCCCCTTGCCGGTGAGCGGATAGGTGCAGGCGCTCAGCAGTTTCGGCCTGCCGTCCCGGGCGAGGTGCTCCATCACCACGATCACCCGGCGCGCGCCCACCACCAGGTCCATCGCACCGCCGATGCCCGGAATGTCGTCCTCGGCACCGGTCGACCAGCTCGCGATATCGCCGTTCATCGCGACCTGGAAGGCCCCCAGAATGGTTGCGTCCAGATGGCCGCCGCGCATCATTGCGAAGGAAAGCGCCTGCTCCACGATCGAGGAGCCGCGGACCAGCTGCAGCCGCTGCTTGCTGGCATTGATGAGATCCTCGTCGCCCTCGTCGCCCTCGGCCAGGCCCTCAAGGCCCAATATGCCGTTCTCGCTGTGGAGAACGATCTCCTTCGCGGGGTCGAGATATTTGGCGACCAAAGTGGGGATGCCGAGGCCGATATTGATATAGCTGCCGGGGGCGATATCCGCCGCGGTCAGTTGGGCGACGCGGTCGCGGCTCAGTTTCGGGGGGACGGTCATGTCAGGCATCCTTCCGCACGACGCGGCTGATGAAAATTCCAGGGGTGACGACGGATTCGGGCGGGATCAGGCCGAGCGGCACGATGTCGTCGACCTGCACGATCGCGGTTTTCGCCGCCATGCACATCACCGGGCCGAAGCCGCGCCCGGCCAGGCGATAGGTCAGGTTCCCCCAGCGATCCGCGTGGTAGCCCTTGACCAGCGCGAAATCGGCGGCCAGCGGCTCTTCCAGCACAAACCCCTTGCCGTCGTAAATGCGCTGCTCCTTGCCCTCGGCGACGCTGGTGCCGTAGCCGGTCGGCGTGAAGAAAGGGCCGAGCCCGGCGCCGGCCGCGCGCATGCGCTCCAGCATGGTGCCCTGGGGGATCAGCTCCAGCTCGATCCTTCCGGCGCGGTAGAGTTCGGCGAACACCACCGAGCCGGAGGATTTCGGATAGGAGCAGACCATCCGGCGCACCCGGCCGAGCGCCAGCAGCCGGGCGAGGCCGGTCTCGCCGGTGCCGGCATTATTGCTGATCACCGTGAGGTCGCCGGCGCCGTGCGCGATGAGCGCGTCGATCAGTTCGCGCGGCAGGCCGGAATCGCCGAAGCCGCTGATCATCACCGACGCGCCGTCGGTGATGGGCGCGACGGCGTCGCGTAGGGTTGGAGCTATCTTGTTGATCATGTCGGTACCTCACTCGGTGCGGTCATAAGGGATCCCAGGAAAACACGTCCTCGGAACGGTCGTGGGGGACGAACTGCGCGCTGAGCGCCGGCAGTGCCTGGTCGGCGATGGCCTCCGGCGTCCAGCCGCCATCGCGATGCACGCTGCGCACCGGCCGCGGCTGCGAGAACAGGAACAGTTCATTACCGCGGCTGCCGAAGATCTGGCCCGTGACGTCGCGCGCCCGGTCAGAAGTGAGAAACACTGCGAGCGGCGCGTTTTTCTCCGGCGTCATCCGTCGCAGATTTTCGACCCGCGCCTGCTGCTCTGGCGTCTCGGCCGGGATGGCTTCGGTCATCCGGCTCCAGGCGAAGGGGGCGATGCAGTTCGAACGCACGCCGAAACGGTGCATGTCGAGGGCGATCGATTTCGACAGCCCGGCGATGCCGAGCTTGGCCGCGGCGTAATTGGCCTGGCCGAAATTGCCGATCAGTCCGGAAGTCGAGGTCATGTGCACATAGGCACCGGATTGCTGCGCGCGGAAATACGGGGCCGCCGCACGCGCGACGAAGAACGAACCGTTCAGATGCACGTCGACGACCGAGAGCCAGTCTTCCGGCGCCATCTTATGGAAGATCTGGTCGCGCAGGATGCCGGCATTGTTCACCACGATGTCGATGCGGCCGAAATGGTCGAGCGCGCAGGCGACGATGCGCTGCGCCGACTCCCAGGATGCGACGCTGTCGGTGCTGAGCGCCGCCGCACCGCCTGCCGCCTCGATCAGCGCCACGGTCTGCGCGCCTGGTGCTGCGGACCCCGCCCCCGCGCCGGACAGGCTCGCGCCGACATCGTTGACGACCACACGGGCGCCGGCCGCAGCCATGGCGCAGGCAATCTCCCGCCCGATGCCGCCGCCCGCACCGGTCACCACCGCCACCTTGTCCTGCAACATCATCGGTGCGCCCCCCTCATTGCGAGATATACCGCTCGCGCAACAGGCGCGACGGCAGGCCGATCAGCATGATCGTGGTGCCGATCACCATGCCCAATGCTACGGTATAGAAGCCCACATCGAAACTGCCGGTCACCTGGCGTGTCCAGCCGATGATGTTGGGCGCCACCAGACCGCCGATCTGACCAATGCTGCTGATCAGTGCGATGGCGCCGGCCGAAGCGGATTTCGACAGATAGGCGGTGGGGATCGACCAGAACAGAGCGACGCCGGAGAGATAGCCGATCGACAGCACACCGAGCAGCAGCAGCGCAAGCAGCCAGTTATGCGCGACCGAGGGCAGCAGCGCGATCGCCGCCGCCGCGGCAAACACGCCGAGCCCGAAATGCCAGCGTCGCTCCAGCTTGAGATCGGAATGCCGGCCGATCAGGATCATGCCGACCGCGCCCACCGCATAGGGCACCGCGGAGAGCAGCCCGACGGTCAGCGTGTCGGAAATGCCGGAATTGCGGATGATGGTGGGCGACCAGTAGTTCATCACCGAGCCGCACCAGGCCAGCACGAACCATGCGGCGGCCGCGGCATAGAGGCGCGGATCGCCGGCGGCACGCAGGAAGGAGCTATGCTTGGTGCTCTGCCGAGCGGTCGTCTCGATCGCAAGATTCTCGATCACCAGCCGCTTCTCTGCTTCTGTCAACCAGTCGGCCTGCTCCGGCCCGTCGCTCAGGCAAAAGAAGGCGGCGATGCCGACGATCACCGGCGGGATGCCCTCGATCAGGAACAGCCATTGCCAGCCATGCAGCCCGGCGAAACCGGAGAGCTTGGTCATCACCAGCCCGGAGACCGGACCGCCGACGATGCCGGAGACCGCGATCGCCAGGATGAACATCGACATGATCCGCGCGCGCAGCGCCGAGGGAAACCAAAGAGTCAGGTAAAACACCACGCCGGGGAAAAAGCCCGCTTCCGCGATGCCGAGCAGCACACGCACGATATAGAGCTGGGTCGCGTCGCGGACGAACAGCGTGGAGATCGAGACCAGCCCCCACAGCACCATGATGCGCATCATCGTGCGGCGCGCGCCGATGCGCTGCATCAGCAGATTGCTCGGCACCTCGAACAGCACGTAGCCGATGAAGAAAATGCCGATGCCGAAACCGTAGGAGGCGACGCTGATGTGCAGGTCCTGGCGGAACTGCAAAGCAGCGAAGCTGATATTCACCCGGTCCATATAGTTCAGCACGTAGCACAGGAACAGGAAGGGCACGGTCCGCCATAGCACTTTGCGGTAGACCGTTCCCATCTCCGCGGAAACCGCCATGCCGGCCGCCTTCTCCTTTTCGATCCATTGCATCTTGGTTTCCCCTTCGTTCGATTATTGGTTGCTAAAGCGGCATGGCTTGAAAGCGAGTCGCGCCAGCAAGGCTGGCGCATGACTGTAGTAAAACCATCATGCTTTAGAGCGTCGCCGGTGTTCCGAAGATCGCCGTGCACTGGCTCGACAACACGCCGCCATTGCCGTGGGCGAGCGCGATGTCATGCTTGGTGACCTGGCGCGCGCCGCATTCGCCGCGCAGTTGGCGGATGCATTCAATCATGGCGAGCAGCCCGTACATGCCCGGATGGCAATAGGAGAGGCCGCCGCCATTGGTGTTGACCGCGAGCCGGCCACCCGGCGCGATGCCGCCATCCTGCACGAACGGCCCGCCCTCGCCCTTGGCGCAGAAGCCAAGGTCCTCAAGGAACAGGATCGGCGTGATGGTGAAGGCGTCGTAGAGCAGCGCGACATCGACATCGCTGGGGCCGAGCCCGGCCGCGGCAAAGGCGCGCGGTCCGGAGACCCGCGCCGCGGTTGCGGTGAGATCCGCCATGCCGGAAATCGAGCCGTGCCCGATCGCCTCGCCGGTGCCGAGCACATGCACCGGCATCCGCCGGCAATCCTGCGCACGCGCGGCCGAGGTGACGATCATCGCGCCGCCGCCATCGAGCACCAGACAACAATCGCGCACGGTCAGCGGGTCGGAGACCATGCGGGCGGAGAGCACCTCCGCGCGGGTGAGCGGCGTCTTCTCCCAGGCCACCGGGTTGAGCAGCGCCCATTGGCGCGCCGCCACCGCGACATCGGCGAGTTGTTCGCGCGTGGTGCCGTATTGATGCATGTGCCGCGCCGCCGCGAGCGCATAGGCGCTGGCCGGCATCAGCGGCCGGAACGGCGCCTCGTAGGGATTGAAATCGGTGGGCGAGGCCATCGCGCGCGACACCGAGCGCTGCGTGCTGCCATAGGCGATCAGCGCGACCGAGCAGAGGCCGCGCTCGATCGCCGCCACGGCATGCGCGAGATGCGACATGAAGGACGAACCGCCGATCTGCGTGCCGTCAATATAGCGCGGGTTGAGACCGAGATATTCGGCCAGCATCATCGGCGCGAAACGCACCTGCGCGCTCGCCGCGAACACGCCGTCAATATCACTGAGCGCGAGCCCGCAATCCTCGAGCGCGCGGATCGTCGCCTGCGCCATCAGATCCACCGGACTCATCGCCGGCCCGACGATGCCGAGATCGGATTCCGCGACGCCGACCACCGCGGCCGCGCCGCGCGCGAACGCGCTCATCGTGCGTCCTCCGGCGGCAGTCTGTCGAAGACCGGAAACGGCGTGCCCGCGGCGTCCCGCGCGATGCGCACGCGCACGCGCAAGCCGATCGCGACCGCAGCGGGGTCGATGCCCTCAACCCGGCTCATCAGCCGGAAGCCCTCATCCATGTCGATCAGCGAGACATTGTAGGCGGGTGCATCCTTCGGATGCACCGTGGTCGCCGTGTAGACGGTGCCGAGCCCGGCCGAGACCTCCCAGGAGAGCGCCGCCCCCGAGCCGGGCGCCGCCACGCGCGGGAAGAACACCGGTGTGCCATCCGGCGCGCGCTGGAAGGCGAGCACGCCCTGCTCAAGATGGTCGCGATAGAGCGCGAGCGGTGCGGCGGGAACGGCCATCAGCGCGCTTCCAACATACGGTCGACCATCTGCGGCGCGAGGCCTAGATAGCGCGCCGGATCGCAATGTTGGCGGATTGCCTCGACCCCGCCGAGCGCGTCGCAAATCTCCGGCACGCCGGCCAGCACGTCGGCGAGCTGAAGCTGCTCGGTCGCGGCGATACGGCAGGCGTCGTAGATCACGTCGTGGGCGTGCTGGCGGCCAAGCTTGGGCGCGGCCGCCATCATCACCGCCTCGGCGACGATCAGCCCGCCGCTGATGTCCAGATTGGCGCGCATGCGCGGCGCATCGACGACCAGGCCGGGCAGCATGAAATTGGCCTGGGCGAGCGCCCCGGAGGTGAGGATGAAACTCTCGGGGATCGCGATCCACTCGGCATGCCAGGGGCCGGTCGCGCGCTCCAGATCGTGGATCATGCCGTCGAGCATCAGCGCGACATGCTGGCGCACGGCCTTGGCGGCGGCGAGCATCAGCTCGGAGGAGATGGGGTTGCGTTTCTGCGGCATGGTCGAGGAGGCGCCGCGTCCCTTCACGAAGGGCTCGGCCAGTTCGGCGAATTCGGTGGTCGCCATCAGCATCACGTCGGTCGCGATCTTGCCGAGGCTGCCGGTGACCAGGCCGAGAAAGCCGACCGCCTCGGCGAAGCCGTCGCGGGCGACATGCCAGGTGGCCGACGGATGACAGAGGCCGAGTCGGTCGCAGAACGCCGCCTGCACCGCGAACCCGTCGGCACCGAGCGAGGCCAGTGTGCCGGCGGCGCCGGCGAGCTGGCCAACCAGCACGCGCGGGCGCAACTGCGCGAGCCGCTCGCTGTGCCGCTCGATCATCGAAAGCCAGACCGCGGCCTTGTAGCCGAAAGTCACTGGCAGCGCCTGCTGCAAATGGGTGCGCCCGGCCATCGGCGTGTCGCGGTGGCGACGCGCGAGGTCGGTCAAAGCCGTACGCAGCGCAGCGAGCTCGGCCTCGATCAGGTCGAACGCCGCGCGCAATTGCAGCACGGTCGCACTATCCATGATGTCCTGGGTGGTCGCCCCCCAATGCACATAGCCGCCGGCGTCGCCGGCCGCCTCGGACAGCTGATGGACGATCGCCAGGATCGGATAGCCGGTGATCTCGGTCTGGTGGCGCAGCCGGTCGAAATCGACCTTCATGGCGCGCGCGGCGGCCTCGATCTTGGCCGCGGCCTCCGCCGGGATCACCCCGACATCCGCCTCCGCCAGCGCCAGCGCCACCTCGACCTCGAGATAGCGGCGGACCAGCGTCTCGTCCGAGAATACGCTCCGCATCGCCTCGGTGCCGAACATGTCGCGGAAAATCAGTGACTCGGTCACGGTGCTTGGCATGGTTTCCCTCTTCTCCCAACGGTCGGCCAACACGCCACCGCCTCTATTTGTTCGTACCTATATATAAACCAATACATCCGTTCAAGTGCATATGTTCGTACTTATTGTCATTGAAATTCTTCGCGCGCTTGCTTAAGGGTGTATTTTGCATCGAGATATTACGGGGAAGCTGAGTTGCAGACGCGCTGGGCCATCATCGCGAAGCTGCTGGCGCAGCGCATCATTCAGGGCGCGTATCCGGTCGGAACCGTGCTTCCCAACGAAACGGATCTTGCCGAACAATTCGGCGTCAGCCGCTCGACCGTACGCGCGGCACTCCGGGAGTTGCAACAGTCCGGCATGATCTCGCGCCGGCGCAATGCCGGCACCCGGGTCGAATCCCCCCACCCGCTGCGCGGCCCGGAGAGCTACAACCAGACCATCGCGACGATCGAGGACGTCGTGCAATTCGGCGCGCAGACCAACCGGCAGGTGCAGGAGATCGCGACCGAGATCGTCGACGACCGGCTCGCCGCCCTGCTCTGCTGCCCCATCGGCCAGAGCTGGCTGCGCGTCTCCAGCCTCCGCACCACGCCGGGCCAGGCCGCGCCGCCCCTCTGCTGGACCGATGTCTATGTCGCTCCGATCTTCGCCCCCTTGGTGCGCGAGCGGATCGGCTCCTATCCGGGTCTCGTCAGCACGTTGATCGAGGAATTCGCCGGCCACCGGACGGCGGAGATCCGCCAGCGCATCACCGCGATCGGCGTACCCAAACATCTGGCCGGACCGCTGGCAACCAAGCCCGACGCGCATGCGCTGGAGATCACCCGCGCCTATCTCGATGCGAAGGAGCGTGTCTTCATCCTCAGCCGGAGCGTCCATCCGGCGGGGCGGTTTTCCTATGAAACGCGTCTCCAGCGGCAGTCACCCGCGAATGGCGTCTACGCGACCGGCAAGCCCCCGGGCAGTGACCCAGTAAATTAGTCCGACCGCAGCGCGCATTTTTGGGCACGATCCCGGCCACGCGACCTGCACATCACGCCGCCACCACGTTAGCGACTGTGGCGTTCCATCTGTTCCGATGGCAATGCCTGTTCGGCGATTTTTGCCGTAATCACCGGCTTGTCCGCTCTGATGATGGCATAAATACCGGCTGCTAGGGCGCCCCCAACCAGGGGAGCCACGATGAACAACCATAGCTGGGCAATCGCGGCACTACCCGCAAACAGTGCCGGCCCAATGCTTCGCGCCGGATTGACGGAAGTATTGTCGACGGGAATCGAGACCAGGTGGATCAGCGTCAGGACGAGGCCGATCGCCAAGCCGGCAAAGCCAACCGGCGCCTGCACGTCGGTCACACCGAGAACCGTGATGACGAGGAAAGCCGTCATGATCACTTCACAAAGAAATGCCGCCTCCATGCTGAATTGGTCAGGCGAACGGATGCCGTATCCATTGCTGCCGAAGCCGCTCCCCACGGCGCTGAAATGCGGCTGACCGCTGGCGATTAAAAACAATATGGCGGCGGCGATCATTCCACCTATGATTTGTGAAAGCCAATAGCCCGGGACCCGCGCGGCGGGAAACTTTCCACTAAGGTACAACCCAAAAGTGACCGCAGGGTTCACGTGACAACCGGAAATTGGACCGATGGTATAAACCATTGCGAGCAATGACAGGCCAAACGCAAAGGCTATGCCCATGAATCCGATATGACTCCCGGCGAGTACCGCGCTTCCGACCCCACCCAGGACCAGAACAAAGGTACCCACCGCTTCCGCAATATACGCCTTCATAAGGACCTCCTTATTTTTGCACGGAATATCGAAGCACATTATACACGCAAAATTGCGATCGTTTTCACGCCACACGCAAAAACGCGAAGAAAAATGTGATCGAATCAGGAAGCGACAACAGGCATCTTAGCCATGGCGCATGTGTATCTTATCGTCGACAGGCGCTCTGGTGGCGTGGACATCATGCCACGGGCCGAGGACATGTGACCTACGACCGCCTCCGTTCTCACCAATCGACAACAAAACCACGGCACCGAGACAAACTTAAGAGGTAGGCCGAAAGATCTACGAGCGCCCTGAATTCCTCAACGGCCTTTCCGTGCACCGGCGCCTTGCCTGAAACGTGCTCGCTCATGGTGCCTCCCGCAACGACGTCCTCGGCGCTTCATCGCCGATCGACTGATCGCTGCCGATTGTGAATCGACCATCAGATCCCGTCTGCGCTTGGGCGAGTATGTTTCCCTCTGCCCCTGGTCTGTATTTGCTATTTTCCAGAAGAGTTCTTGATCCTTTCACCAGCTTAATTCCAGACCCGAGATCAGGTAGCCTGAGGCTGCGTACGTCCTCTGTTTTCGGGGTGCGCGGAAACGACCGGGATGAAGGCATTTCAGACATCCCGGTGGCGGAGTTACCCTGCCAGCGCGATACCGAAATGGTCGAGATACGGGCGGAATCCGTCGGTCAACATGTCCATTTGGATTCCAAAACGGCCGAGCATGTAGCGCTGGTGCTCGGGGTAGCCCCCGCGCGGCTTGGCCTCGATCTCACCGCGAATGGCTTGCTGCGCCGCTGCGCTGAACGGAATGTCGAAATGCCCGTAGACGCGCCGGATCGTCCCGAGCGGATCGGCCGTGAGATCCTCGTAGCGGAGATTGATCTTGCGGCTCTCGGGCACCGAAGCCTCCCGGTCAAACGCGACCAGCCGGTGCGCGCCTTCGATCCAGCGCTCCACCACCTGCCGGCCGATCTCAACCGGGTCGATGTCGTGCAGGAATGGCCGGCGAAGCACCTCGGTCAGGTGTGCGACCGAGGCGAAGACGCGGATTGGATCGCGATGGACGATGACGAAGCGCGCATCCGGATAGGCACGCAAGATTTCCGGCAGAGAGAAAGTGTGATCCGGGCATTTCAGCACCCAGCGCCGCGCGGCGAGGCCCTGCTGGAGGCAGATCAGGAACTTACGGTGGAAGGCGAAGGCATCATCATGCCCATGCCGCTCCAGCCAGTTCAGGTAGGACGGCACCCGGAAGGTCGTATCGAAGCGCAGGCTCTGGAACACATGCGCGGTGATCTCGCTGCATTCCTGCGGCGAATCCGCATCGATCGGGTGCATGGCACTAAATTCCGGGGTGAAACCCGCGAACATCCGGAGCTGCCTGTTGACCGCGCGCACCGCCTTGTCCTGTCGGGGATTGAAATCCACTGGCCGTGGCACTGGCTCGATGGTCTGCCACACGCGGGGTACGAGGTTGTCCGGATCGGCAGCAAGCAGCGCATGGAGGAAGGTCGTGCCGCTACGTGGAAGCCCGAGAATGAAAAGCGGCGCCTCGATCTGGTCCGTGCCGGCGGATGCCGCCTCGGCCGCGACCCGCTCCGCATACGCCGCGTTACGCAAGAGGCGCTTGAGGTCCCAGCTGACGGAAAGCTTGCCGAAGCCGGTGAGGCGCGATTCGTGATCGAGTGCGTCGAGCAGCTGCCGCAGTCCCGTACGGCCGGCCTCGGTCGAGGGCGCCGGGCCGAGCGCGCGCGTATCCAGTGAGCCGGGAGACCGCAGGACACCGAGCCGAGCGCCGACCTCCATCGCCGCGAAGGCGGTGCGGAAGCCGATCGACTGCCGGTTGGCGTCGTCGGTTGTCTGTCCGGCCAGGTCGGAAGGGACCTCGTCTCCCATGCCATTTTGTCTCCCTGTCTTCTCGTTAAGCGGCCAGCTGCAGCGCGACGACCAGGATAAAACCGTTTGTTTTTGTTGACATACCGGTAGTCTTGTTCGGGAGCGCAGGCAAGGATTTCGGTTCGGACAGACTGGCTTGACGCGATAATCGGCACATTGCCGCACCTGAAATGTTCCCGGCGGCTTTTTCGGGTTTCAGTGAGAAAGGTCAATATTACGATGCGGGACGGTCACAGTATCGCAATGAACAAAGCGGAGATGAGGGAGATAGAGTGAGCATTTTTGATGAGTCGAGTTGAAATTCTCCCGTTTATTTCCCGTCTTAGTGGAACACCGCGACTGATGGCCGATTTGGCGCATCTGCATAATGGCAAGCATTTTTACTTGAAAATCACCAAAGCGATTTGATTTTTACGGGCGATTTTCTCTTTACTGTGGTTTTGAAACCGTAACCGTTGACTTTGCCACGATCGATCGCCCGACATGCATGCACGTTTAGGCACGGCAAGAGCGAAAACAGAAACATAAAATACAACAACATCGGCGTCGGTCACGCCACAAGGAGATCCCCGCCTGGGACGAGATGCCCGATGCGCTCAAGCCGGTGTTGCGCCGGCAGATGGAGGTCTATGCCGGCTTCCTTGAATACCCGGATCACCACATCGGCCGGCTTCTGGACTCGCTCGAGCGCCTGAACATCCTCGACGATACCCTTGTCCATTACATCATCGGCGATAACGGCGCCTCCGCGGAAGGGACGCTGAACGGCACGTACAACGAGATGCTGAACTTCAATGGGATGGGGGCGCTCGAAACCCCTGAATTCCTCATGAACCGCATCGACAAGTTCGGCGGTACCGACGCCTACAACCACTACGCCGTCGGCTGGGCGCACGCGATGAACACGCCTTATCAGTGGACCAAGCAAGTCGCCTCCCGCTGGGGCGGAACGCGCAACGGCGCCATCATCCACTGGCCGAAAGGCATCGAAGCGCAGGGCGAGATCCGCTCGCAATTCCACCATGTCATCGACATCGCCCCAACCATCCTTGAAGCGGCGGGGCTGCCCGAGCCACTCTCAGTGAACGGCGTGCAGCAGAAGCCCATCAAGGGCGTCAGCATGCTGTACGCCTTCGACGACTCCAAGGCGGCGGAACGGCACCATGACGTTGGCGATGGTCTTCTTCTGTGACGATGGATGCGATGTCGGCGAGGACAACGGCGCCCCCGTCTCGCCCGACTATGGCCCGCATGGCAATGCATTCACCGGCCGCGTCAAGGGCGTGCAGATCGCGATCACCGATGCCGCAGAGGCTGCGGACCACAAGGTGTCACCGGAGGAAGCCATTCGCATCGCCATGGCACGGCAGGAGGCTCGACGCGTTAGCATCAAACCGTGGTCGCGGGTCAGGCTGCAGCGATGAGCATCTGATCGGCGAGTTTGCGGATGGTCGCGATGGCGGGTTCGGCCTGATCTGGTTCGATCGCGGCAAAACTCAACCTCACATAGGGCGCGGGTGGTTCGGCGGGGAACCAGTGCTTACCGCTGCTTGCCAAAATATTTTGGGCGGCAGCCAAGCGGGTGAGTTCGTCCTCGTCTACGCCATCCTGCAGCCTGACCCAGAGATGCAGCCCGCCTGGTAAGGCTTCCGGCAGGGCGTCTGGACCGAAATGTCGGAGCACCGCACTGGCGAGGGCGTTGCGCCGGTCTTTGAGTGCGGAGCGCAGGGTTTTTAAGTGTTTCGGCCAGGTGGTGGCGGTAACCAACTGCAGGGCGGTTTCCTGCAACAGGCCCGGGACGAAAAAATCATCGCTCAACCGGGCTTGGCGCAGCCGCTCAAAGGCCGGGCCTCGGGCGCAGATCGCGCCGATCCGCAAAGACGGGGCGGCACATTTGGTCAGCGAGCGCACGTAAATGACATGACCGTTGCGGTCCCTTGTGGCGAGGGGCGGCAGCGGGGCGGCACTGTCGATATGAAAATCATGCGCCCAGTCATCCTCGATCAGAAAAGCGCCGTAGCGCCGGGTGATGGCCAACACCTCGTCACGGCGATCATCGGCCAGCACGGCGCCGCTGGGATTGGCGTGATTGGGTTGGCAATAGAATAATTTGGCACCACTACGGCGAAACGCATCTTCCAGAATATCTGGCCGCACGCCCCGCTCATCCACCGGCACCGGTACGATCTGCAGCCCGGCGACTTCGGCGGCGGCCATGCCGCCCGTATAGGTCGGACTTTCAAACAAGACCGGCTCCCCCGGGGCGGCCAGAGCGCGGAAGGCGGTGGCGATCGCGGCCTGGGTGCCGGGGCAAATGATCACATCCTGCGCCTGGAAGGCGCCAAAAACTTCCTGGGCAAACCAGTTGCGCAAGGCGGCCAAACCGTCCGCAGGCATCGGCTCCCAGATTCCAGGTCTTCGCAAGGCCCGCGCACCAGCCGCAGCCAGCAAAGTGCCGGCCTGCAATGCCGGGGGCAAATAGCCTTTATTGAGCGGTACCGCGCCGGCAGGGGCTGGCGCCATCAGCCCGGCGAGGCCACGAAGCGAAAACCGTGCTGGACCAAGGGCGGCAGTCTGCCACGAAAAATCAGCCCTGGCGGTGGCGGCTTCCTGGGGCTGGGGAGCCACGAAGGTGCCGTGACCGGGCCGCGTTTCGATCACGCCCTCTCGGGTAAGCCGATCCAACGCCAACTGCACTGTAACGGGACTGACGCCGAGGTCGCGCATCAGTGCCCGCACCGAGGGAAGCCGCATCCCGACGGCCGCGCTGGCCGCCAAAGCGCGGATATGTTGCGTAACGCGAAGCTCGCTGCTATCTATTTTCATGAGAATACACAGTAACGCTACTCTGTATCGCGCGATAACGCAACCTTGGTCATGGCCGTGTCTGGCGATTGCCATATGGCGCTCACGCCGCGCGATGGCAGGGTTGGACCGCGCGATGTTGGCAGATCTCGGCATTTGTGCCAGCGCGGCCGAGTACGAAGCATCGCGGCCGTTTTGGGACATGCCTCGGGCGGTCCAAACCGATGCCGCGCCATCCGCTGCAACCCGCCATGTGAAGGTGGAGCTGAAAGCTAACTCGCGCGCTTTAAAAAAGCATCAGCATGACCTTCAACGTTAGCGAGCCCAGAAACTCATGACGGGACCGCTTCTTGCTTCCTTATGTGCCTTCTCGATCGTCACGTCCGTGACACCAGGCCCGAACAACCTGATGCTGCTCGCCTCCGGCGTCAGTTTTGGCTTTCGTCGCAGCCTGCCGCACACGATTGGCATCTCGCTCGGTTTCTTCGTTCTGCTCCTCGCGACCGGCTTCGGGCTGGGCGCGCTGCTGACAGCCTATCCGATGGCTCAACACGGGCTCGGCATTTTCGGAGAGATCTACCTCATCTATCTCGCCTACCGCATTGCCACGAGAGGCTCGGTTTCTGGCGCGCACGCCCCTGACAAGAAACCAATGACCTTGTTCCAAGCAGCCATGTTCCAGTGGATCAATCCGAAAGCCTGGTTTATGGCGCTAACTGGCATGGCCCTTTACGCTGACGCGCAAAAGCCCTTTGTTTCGATCGCCATTGTCGCCCTTGTATTCGCGTTGCTCAATTGGCCCTGCGTCTTGCTATGGGCGGCACTAGGTGTGTCCTTACGCAATTTTTTCGATGATCCTCGCCACCTGCGATGGTTCAATCGGCTCATGGCAGTCCTTCTTATCGGGTCACTGCTTGTGCAAAACTCTTAATTCTTAGAATTGCCGGTCCTGCTCAATGACGGCTTTCGGGCCGGTCAGCAGGTCTGGTAAACGGCAATGTTTAGCGCATCCTGCCGAACCTACCGCGTTCGTGGAGAACGTCTGGTTCTCTCCAGTGCAGACGCTCGCCTAAAGGCGGCCAACGGCGGGGTCTGGCCGCGAGCTGTCGCCTGAAGCTGCTTAACCAAATGGCAACTTTCCACGCTCTCTGTCGAAAACCAGCCGTTCCGCTCTGCGCCCATCTCTGTCGCCGGCAGGCAAATGGACGACATCGACTCCCGAGCATTTGCCAATGACCCGGATGTTGTGCTGCACTCGATTCCGAAACAATCGACCAGGGAGTAAATCATGCACCGGATTGCTGCCGTTATGTCATTCGCCACCATCGCCATCTGGGCCGCATCTGTACCGGCTGCGAAGGCGGACACAAAAGTGTTTCCAGTGTTTTTCCAACCTTGGTCCGCCGCCATTAGCAAGACGGCGTCTCAGACGATCGCCGCGGCGGCCCGGGCGGCATTAGCCGATCCTTCAACGCCGGTGATCGTAACCGGCGCCGCCGATACCGTGGGCAGCTCGCTTGCGAACAGATACATGTCGGAAACCCGGGCTCAGGTTGTATCGGATGCTTTGGCGGCCGATGGGGTCGTGGCGTCACGGATTGAGGTCAAGGCGATTGGCGCAACCAGCGCACCGGATGCGCGGCCAGGCTCGTATGCGCAATTCAGCCGGCGGACGCTGATCCAGGTCAGTGATTAAGGCAGTGGATCTGTTGTAAATTTTCAGCTGGCTGCTGTCCGGTATATGACACCCCATGAAAGATCTTCTCTCCGGCCGATTCAGGCGCCTCCGCAGACCTAGGAAGATGCCACGGGCATAAACAGCGAGGACTGCGGCGGGCGGCGTTAAGTCTCAGCCACCCAGCAGCACCATGCCGAAACAGGCCAGCGCCAAAGCTGGGCCGAAGGGGATCATGGTCTGCCCGCCCTGGCCGCGCCGCAACGCCAGGGGCAGCGCCATCGCCAGCCCCAGCAGCCCAGCCGCCAGCACGATCATTGGAACGGCCGCCAATCCCGTCCAGGCCTCGGCGGCAGACAGCGTTTTCAGGAAGGCAACGAGATCACTCACCTCCGCATCGGTGAGGGCGGGTTTGTCACCCAGGTGGCGGTCCAGCGACGGATCGGTATTGTCGATATTGGCCCAATATTTCTTCGGCAGATCGTTGAATTTTTCCACCTTGCCGTACGGCCCGGTGGGATAGATCTAGCCCAGCTCGACATCGCGCAGATTATAGAACTCCACCACATCGCGCAAATTATGGTCGACACCGTTATGGCAGAACACCATCCGCGTGGCCGCGTTGCACAGCGTGGGGGTCAGGAACATGCCGCAATATTGCGCTTGAGTCTGCAAATCCGTGCGATACGGACCGCATATGCCTAGATCGCAATAATGCGGGTCCTGGTTGGCCGGAACGTCCGGATTACGCGGCACGCCCAACGCCTCATACTGAGTGTCGGTGAATTGCGGCGGGCGATGATCAGGCGTCGGCTGGTCAAGATGGCAGGCCCGCAATCGCCCTTGGCGGGATCATTGAACAGGATATAACCGCGCATCTCGGTCGCGCTCAAGCGTGCCCTGCCCTCCAGCCAATAATCGTACTTGCTGGTGTAAGCATGGAAGTCCTAATCCTCGATCTGGTAACGCGCCACGGCGATGGACGGATCGCTGAAAAGAGCATCGCCGAAAAGCTGCTTCAGAGTGCCGACATAAGGGGCGGCCTGCAGCTTGGCGGCAATGACCTGCACGCCGCCGCCATCCATCTCAAAGGGGCTGGTCAGCGGGAACATCGCCTGCTGCTGCAGCGTGTCAGCGCGGCCGTCCCAGAACAACCCGCCGGCGGGCACATGTTAGCGGAACTCTGTGCCGTGCTGAGCGCCGTTTTCACGGTGCGGGCCGCACCTTGCGCGGCCTGGGCCAGCTGCGGCAACGCCGGCATCACCTCACTGTCGCCGGCCGGGTCCGGGCCGATACAGAAATTCGCCTGGAAACTCAGATAGGCCAGGCTCGGCACCGCGCGCACGCCGGGGCTGTGCATGTCGGGGCCGCCATAAACGACGGCACTGCCGGTCGGCGGGCCGTAATGGTCGGCGGGCTCATGGCAGGACGCGCAAGCCAGCTTGCCGGAACCCGACAGGCTGGTGTCGAAGAAAATCTGTTGGCCGACTTCGGCGACCGCCGAAAACTGCGCCGGCGGCACCGGGCGGACAAGCTGAACAGGAGCCGGATTTTCGCCCTGGGCGAGCTGGAAACTCGCCACGGGGTTGGAGACCCAGTCCGCCAGGGGAATGGGGCTTTGCAGAACCCACCCCCCGGCGGCACAGACGCCAAGCGTCACGATAAGAACAAGGCTGGTCAGAATACGCATGGCGTCTGCAGCTTTTTTTCAGTCTGGATCAGAATTTAGAAGAAATGATGCGGATCCGGCCGGTCGATCTCGCCGGTGGTCGGATCCAGGATCACGCCCGAAGCGTCGGCGTGAAAGAAGTTGAACATGTCCATGATCGAGCCGGTCGTGGCGTCAAAGGAGCCGCCGTCGATGCGCTGGCCGTGCAGCCAGTTATTCTCGATGAACCGCACCACGGAAGCCTGGTTGATCAGGGTGTGAGAGACAAAGTCCTGATTGGCGAACGGCGAGATCGCCATGAAGGGCGTACGCGTGCCGGGACCGCAGAGGCCATGCACCGGCTTGCCGTCCAGGCCATCCGGCTCGGTGCCGGTGCCGCAGACTTTGGCGCCGTCCAGCGCATCCAGCGCGCCGTAGGAAGAGGCGGTGGGCTTCACAAACGCATGGTCGTACCAGCCGTCGGAGTCATCGTAGGTGATGATGATGGCGGTGGAGGGAGAAGCCGATATCGTTGATGGCCGCCGGGCGGGCATGCGTGTAGTTGGCGGTGGAGGCGTAGTACTGGAACCAGTTATGGTGCGGGACATAGTCCGCAACCGTCTCGTTCACGGTGGTAGAGACTGTGGAACGCCCGCAACCGGTCGTGCCGTCGGCATTGGCCAAGCCCAGATCGAAGCCGCCCATGAAGCCGCCCCAGGTGATATCCGCGGCATTCAGCAGATCGCCGATATTCTGCCCGCTCATTTTCACAGTGGTGCTGGTGCTGGAGCAGGAATCGTAGGCCGGGTCGACGTCGCCATCCTGCGTGTAGCCACCCTGACCATCAGGCATCTCAGAGGAGGAGGTTCCCAGCACCGGGACAGCGCCGTTGGTCTGACCGGAGACAACCCCCAACGCGCCCGGGGTGGAGGGGCCGTAGGTGTCCGTCCAGTCATTGTCGCTCATCGCGTAATTCTGGGCATAGTTCCACATCGCGGTAACGGTGTTGCCGTCGTAATAGCCCATCACCTGACCGGTGGTGCCGAAAGCGCCCACGCCGCCGGCAGAAGCAGTACCGGTGTATTTGGAAAACAGGCCCATCTTGCCGGCGTCATAGGCCTCCGGCTCGTTCTGATAGGCGTGGTTCTGGTCAGACGTGGCCGCCTGGGAGCGATCCAGACAGAACGGGTTGGCAGCACCCGCACCATTGGCGGCGTTGGTGTCGTTCGGGTTGTTGGTCAGCAGGTGGTTGTTCGACAGATTGTCCAGCGCGCTCTCGCGGATGTCACCGCCCAGGATGAGCGGGCGGAAGGACGCGGCCTGGTTCGCGCGGGTGAGGCGGGGGGCGATCTGGCCGGGACACTGGAACGGCTGGCCGAGCAGCTGGAACGAAGCCGCAGCCTTATCGCCGCCGTGCAGACGGCCATGGTCTATCCCGCCATTTTGCTGCTCGCCGCCATCGGCGCCATCGTGCTGCTGCTCACCCAGGTGCTGCCGCAATTCGTGCCGCTTTTTGCCGAGAACGGGCCGCGCCGGGTTGGAATTTTCTCCGCCGGGGACGGCGTTTTCCGATCTCGCCGAGCTCCAGGACGTGCTCGGCATGACGCCCGGGCTGTTGCACGCCATGCTGCCTTATATGAGCCTGTACCAGACCGATGACCCGGACCCTGCCCTCTCCAGCCCGCTGGTGTGCCGGGCGCTGGAACTGGTGAATGCCCCCGGCGCGCTGCATGACGGCTACCAGGGCAGCTTTCCCACCGCGGAGATCGAGGCGGAGGCGGCCGGGCCCGGGCGGGCGATGATCCGCCGGCATGGCGTGTTCAGCCTGGCCGGCACGGACAGCCCACACCCTTACAGCGTGATGCAGTTCGGCGGCGGTTAGAGCGGGAAGAAAAGTAAGGAAGTGGCCGCTTTTTGGAAAAAGCGGCGCAAAAACTTTTGGCGATGCTGGGTCACGGCGGTGTCGGCGACAACGCCTCAGGCCCAGATTAACAAAGTTTTTTTGCTACTTTTTGTTCACAAAAAGTAGCCTTCCTTGTCTTGCTTTATTGGTTGCAGATCAGCCCCGAATCGCCCTTGAGGTAAGGGCGAAATGAAGCCAGACGCGGCGCGCCCGTCGGATCTTGCAGTTGCCCTCGAATAGGCAACATCGGAGGCTTGCCACCAACGGGCCCCAAAAAAGCAGCGCCTTACCGCGCCGCTTTTATCGTCTCGGCCGTTACGGCGGGGGCCGCGTTACCCCAGCTATTGCGAATATAGGTAAGCACATCGGCGATCTGTTCGTCGCTCAGCTGCCCGCCAAAGGCTGGCATCGCAACGGCTGCGGCCGATGCGGTGCCGACACTCTGCGCTCCGTGCAAGACAACCTGCATCAATGTCACAGGATTATCCGCTTCCACCACGGGACTTGCCTTCAATGACGGAAACAGATTGGGCGCGCCCGTGCCTTCCTGCGTATGGCAGGCGGAACATTCATTGGCGTAAATGCGCGCGCCAAATACCATCTGCGGATTCGTCTTCGCGATCGGCTCGCGCGCGACAGCGCCATCGCCTTTTAACGATTTAAGAAAAGCACCGATCGCCCCGGCATCTGCCGCCGATAGCTTTGATGTCGTATTGGTTATGACATCGCCCATCGGGCCGGAAGCCTCGGCAAAGGCGTTATGCCCGGTTAGGAGATAAGTCGCGATATCGTCAACGGACCATGAGCCAATTCCGTCATGCACATTATTGAGCAAGGGTGGTGCATTCCAGGCTCCCAGAACATTCCCTGAAAACGGCGCCGCATTCGGTGCCGTGTGGCAAGCCGCGCACCCATTCGCGTCGACAAGTTTCTTGCCATCCGCAATCATCTGCTGGTCGGTCGGAGACGCGGTGGTTTGTGCCGCAGCACCTTTCAGAAAAACACCCATGTATATGGACGCCGAAATAATCGTTACGCCGGCCAGGCTTCGGGATAAGGTACGACGCATGGGCAATCCTCCTAAACCGGAACCAAAGGACCAGGGTTTTTCAAATACTGATTTTTAACCGCTTCGACCGAAAAATACGTCAGCGCGCCGACTGTCCCCGTCGGGTTCATGCCGGCATTTTGCGGAAACAGTCCACTGCCGTACACAAACACGTTCGAAACATCCCAGCTCTGTCCATATTTATTCACAACACTGGTTTCTCGGCTGTCTCCCATAACGGCGCCACCCGTGGTGTGCGTGGTCTGGTACGGCACCACCGTGTAAGGCCCTGTGCGCGGCGAAGCCTGGATGCGGGCTCCGCCCATCGCCTTGCCGACCTTGGCCAGCTTATCCGTGACAAAAGCTGACATTTTTAGTTCGTTTTCATGCCAATCAAACGTCAGCCGCAAGAGCGGGCTGCCATAAGGATCTTTATAGGTCGGGTCGAGATCCAGATAAGCATCTTTATACGGGTAAACGCTGCCCTGCGTCCCAAGCGCATAAATCGTCTGGTAGTTTTCTTTCGTTGCTTTCTTCCAGCCGCTGCCCCATTTTGGATCGTCAGAGAAGCCGTTAATCTGCTGGATCGGACGGCCGCCGCTTTGTGTGGCCTGCAGAACCGCACCGCCGATGAAGCCCAGCCCGGTATGATCGAAATTATCTCCATTGAAATCGTTCAGCGCCATGCCGCCGACGCCATTCGCTATAAATGGATTCAATATCCTGTTGTCCAGCTTCACCTGGACACCCGATGTACACTGATACGCAAAATTGCGTCCGACAACGCCTTTGCCGCTCACCGGGTCGTATGGCTCGCCGATCCCGGAAAGCAACATAAGATGAACGACGTTGAACGAGAAAGAACACACCAGCACGAGATTCGCCGGCTGTTCGAACTGGTTTCCCTTGCCATCCACATAGGTGACACCGGTCGCTTTTTTGCCCGTGCTGTCGAGATTGATCTTCGTGACATTGCAAAGCGTGCGCAACTCGAAATTTTTGCGCGGCATTAATGCCGGCAACACGCAAGTCTGGGGGCTGGACTTGGCATAATTCCCGCAACCGTACCGTTCACAGAAGCCACAGAAACTGCACTGGCCCAAGGTAACACCGAGAGGGTTGGTATAGGCGCGCGACATGTTTGCTGAGGGCACTGGGAACGGGTGGAAGCCTAGCTCTTTGGCCCCTTTCGTAAACAAGGTTGGTCCCAGGGGCATCTGATCCGGTGGATTCGGATATTCCGACATACGCGGACCCTCGAAAGGGTCTCCGCCCGGTTGGATTTTTCCGTTGAGATTACCTGCCGTGCCACAGATGCCAAGAAGTTTTTCGAACTTATCAAAATGCGGTTCAAGATCGGCATAAGACACTGGATAATCCTGCAAGGTCATGCCTTCCGGGATCACGGATTTTCCGTACCGCGCGACATTATGTGAATAGGCTTTGTAATCGGATTCAGAAAATCGATAGGTATACCCATTCCAGTGCACGCCTGCGCCGCCCACCCCATTGCCCGGTAAAAACGACCCGAATTGCCGGATCGGCAACGCCGTCTGGCTCATTTTATTTCTCAACGTCAGCGTGCTTTGCTCCGGGCGCTGGAACAAATCCAACCGGACGCCATAGCGCAATTCATCCGGCGCGGTGGAGGGCGGAAAATCCGTCGACGTGTCGCGCCACGCGCCACGCTCGATCGCCACGACATCCAACCCTGCGCCTGTCAGTTCATACGCAAGAATCGACCCCGTCCAGCCGAGGCCAATGATCACGACATCCTTGCCCGGAAGTTTCTGTGCCATAGTTTCCTCTAACTTTGTAAGTTACGCCGGACGTGTCCAGTTCGGATGGTCCGCCAAGCCAACGGGCGGATAAGGATAGGGCTGGTCGTGCTTGTCGATCCAATTCCGGTAGTCGTAGCGCGCACCGGGGAAGCCGATCATCTTCCAGCCCACCATATCGCGATTCCCGCCATAGATCGGGTCCGCGAAAAAACCTTCCTTGGTGTTCTGCCAAAGAAGCAGGAAAAACGCCTTGCTGTTCACACCGCCCTGGAATTGCAGAGTGCCGGCCTCCATCCTGGAGATAAGCTTGTCCTGCTCGCTGGCCGGAATATCGGCAAACGCTTTGTTAAGGTAAGCCGAATGACAATACTGGTCGAGCGCTGCAAGGCTTTTGCGATAACGCTCCGCTGGTGTGAGCGGGCTTTGCGGCCCCTGGCCAGGCAAACCGTCCGCAAAAGGCGGCTGCATATAAAGGCCCGCATCCTTGCCAAAATCCCCCGCGAGCTGTGCATCGATATAAACGGCGATGCCCGCATCCTTGCCACCAGGGGAAAGCTCGTCGGCCGGGATAAGCCGGTCAACCAAGGCTTCGACAGCAGCCGCTTCTTCGGGCGTGAAATATATCCACGCCCCAGGCTTCACCTGTGGAGGAAGATTATTCCTGTTTGCCTGCCATGGTAGGAAGCCGCTATAGGTGTCAGCCGACGCCCGCACGGCGATCAACGAGGCGAAAGAGGCTGTGGATATAAGAAGGTGACGCCGACCGATAGGTTTTCCGACCATTCGTGACCCCCGACATTTTATGCACGCGGAATCTTTGCGCCTCTTGAACCGGCAGAGTCAAGCGCGTATCTGCACCTCGAAACGACATCACATTCCGCAGCATGCAAGGTTCTACCGCCAACCGTTGCTTATCGCTCACCTGGAATTTGTGCGAAACGACACCGACGAACACGCGGGGATCAAAATCAGGGCCCATCATTACACCCATATTTTTCGTATTTATATGCCGATATTGCCTATGTGGTAATATGGAAAGACAGCAGCTTCACGTAAACACCTCTCCAAAGGATGTTCTCGATCCAAGAAGTTCACACCCATTTCCCGCCAAGGTGGTAGCAGCGCTTAAGGAAATCCGGCGGTTGGAGCGCACTGGGGTGCTCATAAGATGGAAGACGCTCTAACGGGCAGATTTAAATCACCTTCTGGTTTACACGCGCAACGACAACAAAAAAGGGAGCGACGGTAGCGTTATGATGAACGACATCAACGATGTGGTCATTCTCGCGGCCCGTTTTTTTCTCGCGACACTGTTTCTGATCTTCGGCTGGAGAAAGCTGAGGGACTATTCGGGCACGGTAAGTCAGATGGTGCAGGATGGCGTTCCGATGCCGGTACTTGCTACTGTTGCAGCGATCTTCATGGAGCTTCCGGTGGCGTTCGCGGTCGCTGTTGGCGCGTTCACACGTCCTTTGGCTGTACTCCTGGTTTTATACACGCTGGGAACTTCGCTTATTGAGCATCGCTATTGGACAGTGACAGGCGCGGATCAACTCGACAGCATGGAGGGCTTTTACAAAAACCTCAGCATCATGGGAGGCTTCTTGTTGTTGTACATTACTGGTGCGGGAAAATATTCGATCGATGCATTGTTCAGAATCGCCGCGCCATGACCCGTGCGGGGCAATCGAAGGAGACATCGAATGAGATGGACCATGATGGATTTACTGTTCGTTGGTGTCGGGTGGACCGACCTCGCGATCACCCTGAACCGAGAGCTGGCCCCCGTAGTGAGGACCACTTCCGACTGGGATTAAGGTGGGGTCGGTGCCGTTCCATCTTTCATAAAAATTAAGCTGCTTGCTGCTGTTGTGGCTGTGGGTATGTGGGCAACGCGTTAGCGTTGTCCAAGCG
>NZ_DASXFO010000032.1:0-57607 GCF_036489515.1 Acidocella sp. | reverse complement strand
CGGCCCTCACCAATCTCGGCTATCGCCGCGCCGAGGCTGAAACCGCCCTTGGCCGGGCCGCTGAGGAACACGGGACGGACGCCACGCTTAACGTGCTGATCCGCGCCGGGCTGAAGGCGCTGGCGAAATGACGTCGAGAACGCTCAGGCTCTTCGATGTCGCGCGCTCGGGTGCGCATGGGTTGGGTGCGCGCGGGAATGATGGCGTGGCCGTGCGCCGAATAGAGACTCATGCGCAGGATCCTTTTAAAGGAACATGCGCATGAGTGACGACAGACTCCTCTCCGGCGAACGCGCCCCGGATGATTTCGCCGAGACCTCCTTGCGTCCGCAAACGCTTGAGGATTTTACCGGACAGCAGGCGAGCCGGGAGAATTTGCGCATTTTCATCGCCGCCGCGAAATCCCGCGGCGAGGCGTTGGACCATGTGCTGCTGCACGGCCCTCCGGGACTGGGCAAAACCACGCTGGCGCAGATCGTCGCGCGGGAGCTTGGCGTCGGCTTTCGTGCCACGTCCGGCCCGGTGATCCAGAAATCGGGCGATCTCGCGGCCATCCTCACCAATCTGCAGCCGCGCGACGTGCTGTTCATCGACGAGATTCACCGCCTGCAGCCGGCGATCGAGGAAATCCTCTACCCGGCGATGGAGGATTTCCAGCTCGACCTGATCATCGGCGAGGGGCCGGGGGCGCGCACCGTGCGCATCGACCTGCCGCCATTCACCCTGGTCGGCGCCACCACGCGCTCGGGCCTGCTGGCCACACCTTTGCGCGACCGTTTCGGCATTCCGCTGCGCCTGATTTTCTACACCACCGAGGAGCTCGCCCGCATCGTCGTCCGCATGGCGGGCAAGCTGGAGATGAACCTGACGGGGGAAGGGGCGGTGGAAATCGCCCGCCGCGCGCGCGGCACGCCACGCATCGCGGGGCGGCTGACACGGCGCATCCGTGATTTCGCCGCCGTGGCCGGGGCACAAAAAATTGATCGCGACGTGGCGGACGCGGCGCTCTCCCGTCTCGACGTCGATCATCTCGGCCTCGATGCGATGGACATCCGCTACCTGCGCCGCCTCGCCGACCACCATAATGGCGGGCCGGTGGGGGTAGAGACGCTGGCGGCGGCGCTCGCCGAGGCGCGGGACACGCTGGAGGATGTGGTGGAACCTTATCTGATCCAGGAAGGCTTTCTGGTTCGCACCAGCCGGGGGCGCATGCTCGGCGATCCCGGCTGGCGGCATCTGGGCTTGAAGCCGCCGCAGACGCGCAGCCCGCAACTCGACCTGCTGGGTGACGATTTTTGATCCATCACTACGAACTACGGGTATATTATCAGGATACCGATGCCGGCGGCATCGTGTATCACGCCAACTATCTCGCCTTTGCCGAACGCGCCCGGGCCGAGGCGTTGCGTGCCCTGGGCGCGCCGCATACCCAGCTGGTCGCTGAACATGGCGTGATGTTTGTGGTGCATCGCGTCAATTTGCATTATCAGCGCCCGGCGCGGCTGGACGAGGTAATCCGCATCGAGACCGAGATCACCAAGGTCGGCGGCGCAACGGTGACAATAAATCAACATTTCTGGCGAGACAGCGACTCGCTGGTTGTGCTGGAGGTGGCCCTGGGCTGCGCGCGCCTGGGGGATGGACGGCCGGCGAGAATCCCGGCGGACTGGGCGCGCAGGTTGAAGAGTGAAAAGGGACAGACATAGTGGATCAAGCGGTTAACTCGGCTGCGCTGGCAGCACCTTCGGCGAATCTGTCGCTCTGGGGCCTGTTCCTGGAAGCCGACGTCGTCGTCAAACTGGTGATGTTGATTCTGCTGCTCGCCAGCGTCTGGGTGTGGGCGATCATCATCGAGAAAGTGATCTCGCTGCGCCGCGTCAACCGCGAGGCGACGGAGTTCGAGGATTCCTTCTGGTCCGGCGGCAGCCTGGATGACCTGTATGAGCGCGAGGGCGCCGATCCCACCAACCCGATCGCCGCCGTGTTCGGCGCCGCGATGAGCGAGTGGAAGCGCACCGTGCGCATCGCTGGCATCGATATCGGCACCACCGCGGTGAAGGAGCGCGTGGACCGCGCCATGAACGTGACCATCATGCGTGAGATGGACCGGCTGGAACGCTACATGATCTTCCTCGCCTCGGTCGGTTCCACCGCCCCCTTCGTCGGCCTGTTCGGCACGGTCTGGGGCATCATGCACTCCTTCTCGGCGATCGCCGCCATGCACAACACCGATCTCGCGGTGGTCGCCCCCGGCATTGCCGAGGCCCTCTTCGCCACCGCGATCGGCCTGGTCGCGGCCATCCCCTCGGTGCTGGCCTATAATAAGCTGAGCAATGACCTGGCGCGCTTCGCCGCGCGGCTGGAAGGCTTCGGCGCAGAATTCTCGGCGATCCTGTCGCGCCAGTCCGAGGAGCGCAAATAAATGGCGGGCGGCATCATGGGGCCCGGCAACGGGCGGCGACGCTACCGGCCGATGGCCGAGATCAACGTCACGCCGCTGGTCGACGTGATGCTGGTGCTGCTGATCGTGTTCATGGTGACGGCGCCGATGATCACCTCCGGCGTCAACGTCAACCTGCCGCAGGCCAACGCCAGACCGGTCAATTCCGACTCGACGCCGATCACCATCACCGTCAATTCCCAGGACCAGATCTATCTGCAGAACAGCCAGGTGCAGCTGACCAACCTGGTGGCGACGCTGCAGCAGATCTCGCAGAACAATCCCGACCGGCGGGTGTTCGTGCGCGGCGACAAGGATGTCACCTATGGCGACATGCTGCAGGTGATGGCGACCATCACCCAGGGCGGTTTCAGCCATGTGGCTCTTCTGGCTCAGCAGCCACACTAGAACATGATTGCTTTCGTTCAATCATGCTCTAGCCTCTTTGGCATGAGCGATTGCATTGCTCGATCGAATCGCCCGGCGATTCGATCTCGAGCAATATCGTTCTGAGCGGTTAAAAGGATAAGATACGTGGACAGGGGCATGCGCCGTGGCGCGCTCATCTCTTTCAGCATCCATCTGGCGATCGTGCTGGCGGCGATCATCTCGCTGCCGCCGCTCAAACTCGACAACTCGGCCGATGAGAGCGTGAGCGTGGACCTGGTCGGTCCGTCCGCGCCGCAGCAGGCGAACGCACCCGGCAAGGTGCCGGCGCCCGCCAACACGCCCACCGTGAACAACGCCCATCTGGCGGAACAGAAGCCGCGGCCGGCGCCGATCGTGCAGCCGCCCCCGCCTCCGCCGCCGCCGCCGCCGGCCCCGGAACACGCGCCGACCTTGCCGACACCGCCGGCCCCGGCCCCGCCGCCTCCGCCGCCGACGGAGAGTCCGGTGGCGCTGCCGTCGCTGCCGTCGCCGCCGCCCCCGCCGCCGCAACCGCCGCAGCCCAAGACCAGCACGCTGGTGCAGCCGAAGCTGCCGATGCCGCCGCAGCCGCAACCGCCGGCGCCCGCGCAGAGCCCGACGCATCAGCAGCACGTGGTGAAAACCCCGGCGCCGCTCAGCCAGAACGTGCTGAACACGCTGATGAAGCTGCAGGCGCTGCAGAAGCAGACAAAGCCGCCCACGGCGCATTACAACCCCGAGCAGGGCGGCGCGCCGAATGGCGGCGGCAGCAAGCAAAGTACCGCAAATTCAGGGCTTTCGGGCGCTGACCGCGACGCGATCGGCAACCATGTGCGGCCGTGCTGGACCATCGATGCCGGCGCGCCGGGCGTGGCTGGTTTTCACGTGATGCTGACCGTGACCACCGACGCCACGGGCACGGTCCGTGAGGCGGTGGTGGCACCGGAGGATCAGGGCAAACTCAGCGATCCGTTCTTCAACGCCTATGCGCAACGCGCGATCAATGCGGTCGAGAACTACGAATGCGCGACTCTGCCGCTGCCCTCCTACATGCTCGGACATAACCAGACTTTTAGTTTCGACTTCTCGCCATAGTCTGGTTAGCCCTTTAAAAAGCCCCGCCGCTCATTTTTTAACGAGCGCTTTCACCAATCGGATGCCGGGCTCAGCCCGGACAAATCGCCACTGCCAGGAGGTCCGCTTATGACGCGTTTCAGAATGCCCCCCTTTTCCCGCCGCGGCCTGATCGGCGTCGGCGCCGCCTCGCTGCTGGCGCCGACGCTCTTCAGCGCGCGCGCCGATGCGCAGGCGGCCCCGGGGGGCGCGCCGGCCGGTGGTAATAACGGCCCGGCCATCAACGTGTCCGGGGCGCAGAACGCGCCGATTCCCATCGCCGTCGCGCCGTTCACCGACAGCTCCGGGGTCGGCGCGCAGATCACCGGCGTGCTGAGCGACGATCTTTCCCATTCCGGCCTGTTCCGCGCCATCGATCCGGCGAGCTTCGTGCCCAATTCGGTGAATAACGGCACGCCGGTCTGGGCGAACTGGACCATTCTCGGCGCGCAGGCGGTGGTCACCGGCGCGGTGACGGACCTGGGCGGCGGCCAGCTGCGCGTGGAATTCCGTCTCTGGAACGTCGGCAGCCAGCAGCAGCTGCAAGGCACCGCCTATACCACCACGGCCGCCAACTGGCGCCGCATCGCGCACATCATCGGCGACGTGGTCTACCAGCAGATGATCGGCGAGAAGGGCTATTTCGATTCGCGCGTCGCCTACATTTCCGACGCCGGGCGGGCGACGAGTCCGGTTCGTCGCCTGGCGGTGATGGATTATGACGGCGCCAACAACCAGTTCCTGACCGACGGCCTGGCGATGTCGCTGTCGCCGGAATACAACCCGACCCGCCAGCAGCTCGCCTTCGTCAGCTTCCGGGACAATCATCCGCGGGTCTATCTGTTCGACCTGCAGAACGGGGCGGAGCGGATGGTCGGCTCGTTCGGGGAAATGACCATCGGTCCGCGCTTCTCGCCGGATGGCAATTCGCTGCTGATGTCGGTGTCGCGCAATGGCGGAGCGGCGATCGTGCGCGTCGACCTCAGCGGCAGCGGCATGACCGAGCTCACCGATGCGAACTCGATCAACGTCACCCCCTGCTATTCGCCGGACGGTTCGCAGATCGTCTTCAATTCCGACCGTGACGGCAACCAGCAGCTGTTCGTGATGAGCGCCAGCGGCGGTTCCGCTAAGCGCATCAGCTTCGGCCCCGGCCAGTATGCCGAGCCCACCTGGTCGCCGAGCGGCGACCAGATCGCCTACACTTTCTGGGGGCAGGGCGGCTTCTCGATCGGCGTGATGCAACCGGACGGCTCGGGCGAGCGCATTCTCAGCCAGGGCTTCCTGGTCGAAGGCGCGACCTTCTGCCCGAATGGCCGTGTGCTGATGTTCTATCGCCAGGAGCAGACCAGTTCCGGCCAGGATTCGCGCCTGGTGACGATCGGCGTCGACGGTTTCAACGAGCGCCTGGTCGACACCCCGACCTACGGGTCCGACCCATCCTGGGGCCCGCTGCTGTCGTAAGCAAAAGCAAGCACTACTTTTTGTGAACAAAAAGTAGCAAAAAAAACTTTATTATGCTGGGCCATGGGCGCTGTCGCTGACAACGCCCATGGCCCAGCATAGCCAAAAATTTTTGCGCCGCTTTTTTTAAAAAGCGGCCGCTTCCCTCTCTCCTGCGCAAAAATTCATGGGCCGAAAACTTGCTTTTGCCCGGCATCTTTGCGATAGGGCGCGCGTCGGCTTTTGCCGGCAAATTCACACGCAGGGTGCCTTTCCTTGGGGAAACCCTTGGTCCGGTGGCTTCGGCCCTGACCCTGCGGAGGTTCAACCGGATTTATAGGAAAGTACTACTTATGGCACTCCCAGACGTTTCTCTGCGCAACCTGCTCGAATCGGGCGTTCATTTCGGCCACCATACGCGCCGCTGGAACCCCCGCATGGCGCCGTACCTGTTCGGTGTGCGCAACCAGGTGCACATCATCGACCTGCAGCAGACCGTGCCGATGCTCGAGCGCGCCCTGAAGGCCGTGCGCGACGTGACCGCCGCCGGTGGCCGCGTGCTGTTCGTCGGCACCAAGCGCGCCGCCGCTGACTATGTGGCCGAATCCGCGCAGCGCTGCGGCCAATATTACGTCAACCACCGCTGGCTCGGCGGCATGCTGACCAACTGGAAGACCATCACGGGCTCGATCAAGCGCCTCCGCCAGATGGACGAGCTGCTGGCCGGCGAGACCCAGGGCCTGACCAAGAAAGAGGTGCTGAACCTCACCCGCGACCGCGAGAAGCTGGAGCGCGCGCTGGGCGGCATCAAGGACATGGGCGGCCTGCCGGACATTCTGTTCATCATCGACACCAATAAGGAGAAGCTGGCGGTCGAGGAAGCCAACAAGCTGGGCATTCCGGTCATCGCCGTGCTCGACTCCAATTCCGATCCGGCCGGCGTGACCTATCCGGTTCCGGGCAATGACGACGCGATCCGCGCCATCACCCTGTATTGCGACCTCGTCGCTGGGGCAGTGCTGGACGGCATTTCCGCCGAGCTGGGCTCCTCCGGTGCCGATCTGGGCGCTGCCGCCGAGCCGGTGATCGACGCGCTGCCGGAAGCGGAAGCCGAGACCACCGCGACCGCCGTCTGAAATCCGAGCCGGCTCCCGCGAGGCGAGCCGGCTCCCGCCTGCCTTATGTTTTTATGATTGCCGGTTCGGTCGGGATTCCATGAATCCCGGTCAGGCCGGCATTGCCCTGAGCTGAAGGAGCAAGTGAATGGCTGAAATTACCGCCGCGTTGGTGAAAGACCTGCGCGAGACCACCGGCGCCGGCATGATGGACTGCAAGAAGGCGCTGACCGAGAGCAATGGCGACATTCAGGCCGCCATCGACTGGCTGCGCAAGAAGGGCCTCTCCGCCGCCGCCAAGAAATCCGGCCGCGTGGCGTCCGAGGGCCTGGTTGGCGTCGCGCTGGCGCCCGGCAAGGTGGCGATGGTCGAGATCAACGCCGAGACCGATTTCGTCGCCCGCAACGAGGCTTTCCAGAATTTCGTGGAGACGGTCGCCCAGATGGCGCTGACCATCGGCGAGGATGTGGAGGCCCTGAAGGCCGCCGCCTATCCCGGCACCGGCCGTAACGTGGCCGAAGAGATCGTGCATCTGGTCGCCACCATAGGCGAGAACATGACCGTGCGCCGCGTCGCCGTGATCAACGTGCCGGGTGGCGTGGCTGCGGCCTACATCCATGGCGCGTTGAAGCCGGGCCTGGGCAAGATCGGCGTCATCGTCGGCCTGGAAGGCAAGGCGGACGAGGCGATCGAGGCGCTGGGCAAGCAGATCGGCATGCACGTGGCGGCCACCCGCCCGGACGCGCTGACCGTCGCCGAGGTCGATCCCGCAGCACTTGAGCGCGAGAAGAACGTGCTCTCCGAGCAGGCCCGCGCCTCCGGCAAGCCCGAAGCCATCATCGAGAAGATGGTCGAAGGCCGCGTCAAGAAGTTCTACGAGGACGTGGTGCTGCTGGAGCAGGTCTGGGTGCATGACGGCGAGAGCAAGGTGAAGACCGTGGTCGAAAAGGCCGGCGCGAAAATCACCCGCTTCGTGCGGTTCCATCTCGGCGAGGGCATCGAAAAGGAAGCCACCGACTTCGCCGCCGAGGTCGCCGCCGCCGCCGGGGTTTAAGCCTCACCGATTGCTATGCTAAGCCGGGGCGGTTCGGGCATTCAGCTTGGACCGCCCTTCCTGTATGGAGTGCCCCATGTCGCCGATTCCCCAATATAAGCGTGTCCTTCTGAAAGTGTCCGGCGAGGCCCTGATGGGGAAGGGCGAGTATGGGCTGGACACCGAGACGGTGAACGGCATCGCCGCGGACGTCGGCGCTGTGGTGGCGATGGGCGTGCAGGTCTGCCTGGTGATCGGGGGCGGCAATATTTTCCGCGGGGTCGCCGGGGCCGCCGGCGGCATGGACCGTGCCCAGGCCGATTACATGGGCATGCTGGCTACGGTGATGAACGCGCTGGCCTTGCAGTCGGCGCTGGAGAAGCGCGAAGTGCCGACCCGTGTGCAGTCGGCCATTCCCATGGCCTCGGTGTGCGAGCCCTATATCCGCCGCCGCGCCGAGCGGCACATGGAGAAGGGGCGCGTGGTGATTTTCGCGGCCGGCACCGGCAACCCGTTCTTCACCACCGACACCGCCGCGGCCCTGCGCGCCACGGAAATGAAATGCGACGCGCTGCTCAAGGGCACGCAGGTCGACGGCGTGTATTCCGCCGATCCGCGCAAGGTGAGCGATGCCGTCCGTTACGAGGAATTAACCTATCTCGACGTCCTGGCGCGTGATCTGAACGTCATGGATGCGGCCGCGATCAGCTTGTCGCGCGAGAACAAATTGCCGATCATCGTTTTCAACATTCATGCGCCGGGTGCCTTCGCCGCCGTCATGCGCGGGGAAGGGCGCTTCACCCGGATCACAGAACCCCGGAATTAAGGACGAACAGATGCCTGTCGATCTCGCTTCCCTGAAACAGGACCTTACCCGCCGCATGGACGGTGCGCTGGACGCGCTGAAGCGCGAATTCGGCGGCTTGCGCACCGGCCGCGCCAGCCCGGCGCTGCTCGACCCGGTGAAGGTCGAGGCCTACGGCCAGATGACGCCGCTCAACCAGGTCGCCACCGTCGCGGTGCCGGAGTCGCGGATGTTGACCGTGCAGGTCTGGGACCGCTCGATGATCAATTCCGTGGTCGCGGCGATCCGCGATTGCGGGCTGGGCTTGAACCCGCAGCCGGACGGGCAGATGGTGCGCGTGCCGCTGCCGATGCTGACCGAGGAGCGTCGCAACGAATTGGCCAAGACCGCCGGAAAATATGCCGAAAATGCGCGCATCGCGGTACGTGGCGTGCGCCGTGACGGCATGGAGCAGATCAAGGCCTTGCAGAAGAAGCACGAAATCAGCGAGGATGACGAGCGCAACTGGTCGGACGAGGTACAGAAACTCACCGACGCCACCATCAAGCGGCTCGACGAGAGCCTGGCTGACAAAGAAAAGGACATCCGCCAGGTCTGATGGCTGATCTCTCGTCTCGTCCGATTCCCCTGCATGTTGCCATCATCATGGATGGCAACGGGCGCTGGGCGACCGCGCGCGGTCTGCCGCGGGTCGCCGGCCATCGCGAAGGTGCCAAGGCGGTGCGGCGCGCCATCGAGGCCGCCGTCAGCCAGGGTGTGCGCTATCTCACGCTGTTCGCCTTCTCGTCGGAGAACTGGCGGCGGCCCGCCGAGGAGGTGGCTGATCTCACCTTCCTGATGAAGCATTACCTGCGCAGCGAACTGCGCGAGTTGCACGAGAAGGGCGTGTGCTTGAAGGTGATCGGCGAGCGCGAGCGCTTTGGTCCGACCTTATGCGCGGAACTCGCCGCCGCGGAGGAGAAAACCGCCGGCAACACGCGGCTGACGCTGGTGATGGCGCTATCCTATGGCGGCCGGGCGGACATCGTTGCGGCGACGCGGCGGATCATCGAGGCCGGGGTGGCGCCGGACGCCCTCAACGAGCAGGTTTTTGCGCGCCATCTCGCGACGGATGGGATTCCCGACCCCGACCTGCTGATTCGCACCAGCGGCGAGGAACGTATTTCCAATTTCCTGCTCTGGCAGCTGGCTTACGCCGAGATGCTCTTCACCGACGTGCTGTGGCCGGATTTCGACGCGGATGATTTCGCCCGTGCGCTCGATGAATACACGACCCGGGAGCGGCGCTTTGGCGCACGCCCTGTCTGACATGTCGGCGTCAGGAGTGAGCGGCCGTTGGTCGGATTTCGGCCTCCGTTTGCTGTCGGCCGCGGTGCTTGGCCCGGTGGTGCTGCTCTGCGTCTGGTCCGGCGGCATCGCCTGGAAACTTCTGGTCGAGGTGGCGTTGCTGGGGCTTGGGCTGGAATGGGCGCGGCTGGCGAAAGCCGGTCGCGGCTTCGCTCTGCTGTTGCCGCTGGCTTTGGCCTTCAGCGGCGCGGTGGCGATGCTGGCGGGCTATCCCACAGGCTTTGCGGTGATGGCGCTGCTCACGGCGCTGATCGCCGCGCGTTTCGGCTGGTTTGCGGCGATGGGCCTGCCTTATGCCGGCATCGGCGCGCTGGCGTTTCTGTGGCTGCGCCTGCAGCCGCATCGCGGCCTGCACGACACGCTGTTCCTCCTCATCGTCATCTGGGGCACCGACATCGGCGCCTATCTGGTCGGCCGCGTGATCGGCGGGGCTAAGCTGGCGCCGCGCATCTCGCCGGGCAAGACCTGGAGCGGCTCGATCGGCGGGTTGGTGATCGGCGGGTTCTGCGGCGCCCTGGTGGCCGGCGGCCTGCAGGGGCCGGACGCTTTCGCGCTGCTCGCGGGCTGTTTGTTGAGTATTTTTGCGCAAGCCGGTGATTTGCTCGAGAGTGCGATCAAGCGCAGATTGGGCGTGAAGGATTCCGGGGGCACGATCCCCGGGCATGGCGGATTGTTCGACCGGCTCGACAGTTTCCTGGCGGCCGCTCCCGTGGCGGCGATTTTGGCACTTAGCGTACATGGAGGCTTGCCGTTATGGGGCTAAAAACTTTGTCGGTGCTCGGTTCCACGGGGAGCGTCGGCACACAAACCCTTGATATTATAGCAGAAAATCAGGCCAATTATCACCTTCGCGCGTTGATCGGCGGGCGCAATGTCACGCTGCTGGCGGCCCAGGCGAAGCAGTTCCGCCCCGAGCTGACGGTGATTTCCGAAGAGGCCCTGCTGGGCGAGCTGCGCGCGGCGCTGGCCGGGACCGGGCTTGAGTGCGCCGCCGGGCGCCAGGCGGTGCTGGAGGCGGCCGCGCTGCCGGTCGACTGGAGCATGTCCGCCATCACCGGCCTCGCCGGGCTGGAGCCGACGCTGGCGGCGATCAAGCATGGCGGCACCATCGCCTTCGCCTGCAAGGAAGCTTTGGTCTCGGCCGGCGATGTTTTTCTCCGCGCCGTGGCGGAAGCCAAGGCGACGCTGCTGCCGGTGGATTCCGAGCATAACGCCATCATGCAGGCGATGGCCGACGGCAATGCCAGTTCCGTGGACAAGATCATCCTCACCGCATCGGGCGGGCCGTTCCGCACCCATAAGATCGAGGAGATGCGCGCCATCACGCCGGAGGCGGCGTTGCGCCACCCGGTCTGGTCGATGGGCGCGAAGATCTCCATCGACAGCGCGACGCTGATGAATAAAGGCCTCGAAGTGATTGAGGCTGCAAGATTATTCTCGCTCACCTCGGAGCAGATCGAGGTGCTGGTGCACCCGCAATCGGTGATCCACGGCATGGTCTGCTACGCCGATGGCAGCGTGCTGGCGCAGCTTGGCTCGCCCGATATGCGCATTCCCATCGCCCACACGCTGGCCTGGCCGCAGCGCCTGTCCACCGGCGCGCCGCGGCTCGACCTCGCCGCTGTGGCACGGCTGGACTTCTTCCCGCCCGATGAGGAACAGTTTCCGGCTCTGCGCCTGGCGCGCGAGGCGCTGGTGGCCGGCGCCGGGGCGCCGACGGTGCTGAACGCCGCCAACGAGGTGGCGGTGGCCGCGTTCCTGGCGCGTCAGATCGGGTTTCTCGACATTGCCGGCATCGTCGAGACGGTGCTGCAGGCGCTCGGCGCGCCGCCGGTGCCGGATCTTGAAGCGGTGCTGGCGCTCGACGGCGCCGCGCGGCATGCCGCCCAACAGTTGGCCACAGCAAAGGCAGCCTAAGCATGACCGACACGATCCGCGCCATTCTTTCCTATATCGTGGATCTCGGCATCCTGGTGTTTTTTCACGAGCTTGGTCATTACCTCGCGGCGCGCAGCCAGGGCGTGGTGGTGGAGGCGTTCTCCATCGGCTTCGGTCCGGCGCTCCTGTCGTGGAAGGCCAAATCCGGCACGGTGTGGAAGATTTCCGCGCTGCCGCTGGGCGGATACGTGAAGATGCAGGGCTGGGGAGAGGCGAATAATGGCGAGCCCGCGCCGCCCGGCTCGTTCTCCGCCTGCTCGCTCGCCTCCAAGGCGCTGATCGTTGCCGCCGGGCCGATCGCCAACCTGATCCTGGCCTTCGTGCTGTTCGTCGGGCTGTTCATGAGTGTGGGGCAGGTGGTGGTGCAGCCGGTGCTGAGCGGGATTCTGCCGCATTCGCCGGCGGCGCTGGCTGACTTGCAGACGGGCGACCGCGTGCTCGCCGTGGATGCGCAGAAAATCGGCAATTTCTCGCAGCTGCAGAACATCATCATGGCCCATCCCGACACGGCGGTGACGATGACGCTGGAGCGCCATGGCCAGACGCTGACCCGGCAGGTGACGCTGGGCGACATGACGGAGGACGGCACGAGGATCGGCCGGCTCGGCGTGGTCGGGGCGGAATCGAGCCTCCATCGCTATTCTCCGCCCGGCGCCGTGGTGGCGGCAGCGCAGGAGACCTACAGCGAGTCTAAGATGATGCTGGCCGGCCTGTACCGACTGATTGTGCACCATCAGGGCTTGAGCCAGCTGGCTGGTCCGCTCGGCATCGCGCAGATCAGCGGCAAGGTGGCGGCCATGGGCTTCATCAGCGTCGTCAACCTGATCGCGCTGCTGTCGATCAACCTCGGCCTGATCAACCTCGTGCCGATTCCCGTTCTCGATGGCGGGCATCTGCTGTTTTATGCAGCGGAGGCCATCTATCGCCGGCCGATTCCCGCCCGCGCCCAGGATATCGGCCTGCGATTCGGCATCGCCATCATCCTGTCCTTGTTCTTCGTGACCACGCTGAATGACCTCACGCGGCTCGGCGCGGTCAGCTGGGTGGCGCATCTGTTCGGTTAACGCTGTGATTCAAGAAAAAACATACGCTTATTGACGGAAAGCCCCTTAAAATTTCCGTAATGGCGGGGCAGAATGGGCGGGGATGAGCGGCGGCTACGGCACGGCAGGGCGCAAGCTTGCCGGAAGAGCCGGCGCGTGCCAAACGCCGCGAAGAGAGAACACTCCGGCGCGCCGGGGGCTGTATGGTTTGGGAGATTTTCGATTTGCTGAAGCCGCGCTCGGCCTTATTGGCCTCTGTTTGCCTGTTGCCGGCCCTGCTGGTCCCAAGCCCGTACGATGCCGCCAGCGCGCAGACGGCGCCGCATCACCGCGAAGCTGCCGGCAACCGGGTGGTGCCCTCCGGCGGCACCATCGCGGCGATCAACGTCATCGGCAATCGCCGCATCGAGGCCGACACGATCACTTCCTATATGGTGGTGCAGGTGGGCGGGCCGTTCGACCCGCAGGCCATCAACGAGTCGGTGAAGACGCTGTATGCGACCGGCCTGTTCAGCAGCGTGTCGATCCATCGCGACGGCAATGACCTCGACGTCGCGGTGGTGGAAAACCCGACCGTCAACCAGATCTTCTTTTCCGGCAACAAGGTCCTGGTCGACAAGGATGCACAGGCCGCGATCGGCCTGAAATCCCGCGCGGTGTTCACGCCGGCCGCCGCCGAGGCCGACCGCCGCGCACTGCTCGATGCCTATGCCAAGAAGGGCTATTACAGCGCCACCGTCACGCCGAACATCATCCGCCTGCCGGATAACCGCGTGAACGTGGTGTTCCAGTGCACCGAGGGGCCGCAGAGCCTGATCGGGCGCATCACCTTTATCGGCAACAACCATTTCAGCCAGAGCCGGTTGCGCGAGGTGGTGTCGTCCCGCCAGTCCGCCTGGTACCGCTTTCTCTCGACCTCCGACCAGTACGATTCGGAGCGCGTCGAATATGACGAGTATTTGCTGCACCAGTTCTACATGCATAACGGTTACGCCGACTTCAACGTCATCAGCGCCAATGCCGAGCTGAGCCCGGACCGCAAATCGTTCTATCTGACGTTCGATATTTCCGAGGGCCCGCGCTACCGCGTCGGCAGCCTGAAGATCGTCTCGGGCATCCGTGGCCTGTCGGTGAAACAGCTCGGCGGTCTGGTGCCGCTGGGCAAGGGCGACTGGTTCGACGGCGATGCGCTGCAGGAGGGGGTGACCGCGCTGAACAACCGGGCGCTCAATCTCGGCTTCAGCTTCGCACAGGTGAACCCGATGGTGCACGCCAATCCGGCCACCAAGAAGATCGACATCACCCTGAACGTGGTGGATGGGCCGCACGTATACATCCAGCGCATCGACATCACCGGCAATACCCGCACCGAGGACAAGGTGATCCGCCGTGAGCTGACCTTTGCCGAGGGTGACGCGTACAACCAGGCCAAGGCCGACCGGTCGACCACGAACATCAAGAATCTCGGCTATTTCAAGACCGAGAAGATCACCACCGCGCAGGGCTCGACGCCGCAGCAGGTGGTCGTGGATACCGCGGTCACCGAACAGGCGACCGGCCAGTTCTCGCTGGGCGGCGGCTATTCGACCGATCTCGGCGCGCTGGTCAATGCCGGCCTCAGCCAGAACAACTTCCTCGGCACCGGCGTCGACGCCTCGATCAACGCGCTGCTCGCGCAGCGCGGCTCGCAGATCAATCTGGGCGTCACCGACCCCTATTTCCTTGACCGCAACCTGATCGCCGGCTTCGACCTGTTCCGCTCGGAAACCGACTCTTTCACGGCGGCGGCGGAGGCCTTGAGCTACCAAGAGAGCGATATCGGCGGGGATGTGCGGCTGGGCTACCGCTTCAACAGCCATGTCCGGCAGAACTTCACCTATACGCTCAGCGAACGCGATCTTTTCGGCGTCCCCACGGGTTCTTCGGTCTATATCGTTGATGAGGAAGGCGTCAGCTCGCTCAGCCAGATCAGCCAGACGCTGACCTTCGATTATCTCGACAACGATCTCGCGCCGACCAGCGGCCTGAACATCGACCTTACGACCGATTTCGCCGGTCTCGGCGGCTCGGCCCGCTATGTCCGCCTGAGCCCGGATATTTCCTATTACGTCCCGCTCGAGCATGTGTTCGGCAACAAGGCCTGGGTCCTGCGCTTCAATGCCACGGGCGGCTATCTGCTCCCGACCTTTGGCTACACCGACAGGATCGAGGATCGGTTCTTCCTCGGCGGCGACAACCTGCGCGGTTTCGCCGATGGCGGCGTCGGTCCGACCGATGTGGCGACCGGCGACGAGATCGGCGGCAAGATCATGTGGACACAGTCCACCCAGCTGAATTTCCCGCTGCCGGTTTCGCCGGATCTCGGCGTCTCGGGCTTTGCCTTCGTCGATGTCGGTTCTCTCTACGGCGTCAAAGCGCTCCCTGGCTTTCCGGTCGATGACAGCTCGGCGCCGCGTGTCGGCGCGGGTATCGGTGTCTCCTGGAATACGCCGTTCGGTCTGATCAATCTTTCGCTCGCCCAGCCGGTCGTGAAGCAGCGTGGCGACCAGATCCAGCAATTCCGCGTCTCTTTTGGTTCGAGGTTCTAAGTGTCAGTATTCACACGTTCACGTCCGGTCCTTTTCGCCGCTGTCGCGGCGCTCGCCGCACCCGCGGCTTTCGCGCAAACCTCGTCGCCGGGTTACTTCATGCCGCCGGCAGCGCATCCGACGCCCGCACCGCGTATGGCCCCAACCCCAGCCCAGGCCCCGGCGCCGATGCCGGCTCCAGCACCGCAGCCGGCGCAGGCGCAGATGCCGCCGATCCCGCAGCTGCCGTCTCTGCCCAAGGAGACCGCCCCGCCGATCGCCGTGATCGGCGTGCTGAGCGTGCCGGAAGTGATGCAGAAATCCACCGCCGCGCAGGGCGTGCAGCACGTGATCCAGCAACGCCAGGCCGAGCTCGGCCAGGACGCGCAGAGCGCGCGCAACCATATTCAGGCCGAGCAGGCGCACATCGTCGCCGAGCGCGCGCATCTGACCGATGCGCAGCTGGAAGCCCGCGAGCAGGCGCTGCGTAACGAGATCGCCGCGACCCAGACCAGGTTCGAGGAACGCAACCAGGCGATCCAAAATTCCGGCCAGGCGGCGCTCAGCCAGATCGAATCCGAGCTGATCGCGATCATCCGTCAGGAAGCCGAAGCGCACGGCATGAACCTGGTGCTGCATCGCGAGCAGGTGGCGTTGAACGTCAATGCGTTCGATATCACCGACGAGGTGGTCGCCCAGCTCAATAAGCTGCTACCGTCGGTGAAGGTGCCGCCGAGCGTGGTGACGCCGGGCATGATGGTGAACGCGCCCGTGGATCAGGGTGACCAGGGCGACGGCCAATAGGACTGGTTGATGGTTGATGTCGTGAAACCCGGTGACGCTCGGTTCTTCCCGCGCACCGGACCGCACTCTTTGGCGAGCCTCGCTGCACTGATCGGTGCGGCGGTGGACCAGCCCGACCGGCTGATCAGCGGCGTCGCGCCGCTGCAGACCGCCGGGCCGGACGATGTGAGTTTTCTGGACAATCGTCGTTATGCGGATCAGCTCCCCGGCACCAAGGCCGGGGCGGTTATTTTGCACCCCGACTTTGCCGCGCGCGTGCCGGTGGGCACGGTGGCGCTGGTGACGCCTGAGCCTTATGTGGGCTGGGCGAAGGTGGCGGCGCTGTTCCATCCCGCCCCTGCGGCGCGTGCCGGAGCCCATCCGAGTGCCGTGATCGATCCGACCGCGCAAATCGATGCCGGCGCTGAAATCGGCGCCCATGCGGTGATCGGCGCGCGGGTGACGATCGGGGCAGGGACGGTGATCGGCCCGCTGGCCGCGATCGGGGACGGGGTGAGCATCGGGCAGGACTGCCGGATCGGCGCGCAGGTGACGGTGTCGCATGCCATCATCGGTAACCGGGTGGTGCTGTTTCCCGGGGCACGCATCGGCCAGGACGGGTTCGGCTTCGCTATGGGCAAGGAAGGCTTCCTGGCCGTGCCGCAGCTCGGCCGCGTGCTGATCGGCGACGGCGCGGAGATCGGCGCCAACGCCACGATCGACCGTGGCTCGGCGCAGGACACCGTGATCGGCCCCGGCGTGCATATCGATAACCTTGTGCAGATCGGGCATAATGTGAACATCGGCGCCTACAGCGTCATCGTCGCCCAGGCCGGCGTGTCCGGCTCGACGACGATCGGACCGCAGGTGATGATCGCGGCGCAGGCTGGGCTCACCGGGCATTTGAACATCGGCCGCGGCGCGCGCATTGGCGCGCAATCCGGGGTGATGAGCGATGTGGGCCCCGGCGAGGAAGTCCTCGGCGCGCCGGCGCAGAGCGCCAAGGCATTTTTCAGGGAGGTCGTGACCCTCCGCAAACTCGCCCAGACCGGGCGGAAATCGAATAAGGCAGGTGGTTGAAGACCATGGACGACGCAACGCAAACAGAGCTTCCCCCGGTGGATATCGCCGTGGTCGACGTGAAGCAGTTGCAGCAGATGATCCCGCATCGCTATCCCTTTCTGCTGCTCGACCGCATGGTCGACGTGCGGCATGGGCATTCCGCGGTCGGCATCAAAAATGTGACCGTGAATGAACCGTTCTTTCAGGGCCACTTCCCGGGCCACCCGGTGATGCCGGGCGTGCTGATCGTCGAGAGCATGGCGCAGACCGCGGCGGCGCTGGTGATCTCCACGCTCGGGCCGGAGATCGGCATTCCCATCGTCTATTTCATGTCGATCGAGAACGCGAAATTCCGCAGGCCGGTGGTCCCGGGCGACCAGCTGCGCCTGAGCATGACCAAGGACCGGCGCCGCGGCAATGTCTGGCGCTTCAACGGGGTGGCGCACGTAGACGGCGTGGTGGTCGCGGAAGCGGGCCTCACCGCCATGATCATGAGCGAGGTGAAGCCTGTTTAGAGAAGGGGAAGACTACTTTTTGTGAACAAAAAGTAGCAAAAAAACTTTGTTAACCTGGGTCATGGGCTTTGTCGCCGACACCGCCCATGGCCCAGCATAAAAGAAGTTTTTGCGCCGCTTTTTTCAAAAAGCGGCTGCTTCTCTTCTCGACATACGCCGTAACAATGATTGACTAGCCGCTTCGCCGCCCGGCCCGTACAGCACTGGCGGCCTTAAAAACCGGAAGACCTGATGTTGAAGTCTCTGCACGATATGATCCATCCCACCGCCATCATCGCCACCGGCGCCAGCATCGGCGCCAATGTCAAAATCGGCCCGTTCTGCACGGTGGGCGCCGAGGTGGTGCTGGAGGACGGGGTCGAACTGGTGTCCCATGTCGCGGTCGAGGGGCGCACCCGCGTCGGCGCGGGGGCAAAACTGTTTCCGTTCTGCACGGTCGGGCTTGAGCCGCAGGACCTGAAATACAAGGGCGAACCGACCGAGACCGTGATCGGCCCCCGCACGCAGATCCGCGAGCATTGCTCCATCCATCGCGGCACCGCCACCGGCACCGGCATCACCCGCATCGGCGCTGACTGCCTGCTGATGGCGGTGGTCCATGTCGCGCATGACTGCGACATCGGCGACGGGGTGATCATTTCCAACAACGTGGTCATGGGCGGCCATGTCGAGATCGGCGCGCACGCGGTGATCGGCGGGTCGGCGGCGCTCCTGCAATTCGTGCGCATCGGCGCGGGCGCCATGGTCGGCGGCCTGACCGGCGTGCCGAGCGATATCACCCCCTATTGCTTCGCCTTCGGCTCGCGCGCGGAGATGGTGGGGCTGAACACGATCGGCCTGCGCCGGCGCGGGCTCGACAAGGCGCAGCTGCACCATATCCGTGCCGCCTACCGCTTCATCTTCACCGGCTCCGGCGTGTTCGCCGAGCGTGTGCAGGCCGCGCGGGCCGAATATGGCGAGAACCCCTACGTCGCCGAGATGCTGGACTTCATGGCCACGCCGAGCCGTCATGGCCTGCTGACCAATGTTGCCCGTGCCTCCGGCGAGAGCGAGGATTAAGCCTTCCATGAGCGCCGCGCCTTTGGGCATCATCGCCGGCGGCGGCAAGCTGCCCGGCGATGTGGCCGCCGCCGCGCAGGCGGCGGGGCGGGAGGTCTTTATCGTCGCGCTGGAGGGGTTTGCCGAGCCCGACGTGGTGGCACCCTATCCGCACCAGTCGTTCCGCATGGATGCCGTGGGCGCCATACGCCAGGCGCTGCAGGCGCATGGCTGCGCGGAGCTGGTGATCATCGGCCCGGTGAAGCGGCCTTCCATTTTTTCGCTGCGGCCGGATGCCGAGGGCCTCAAAATGCTGGCGCGGATCGGCCGCGCCGCTTTTGCCGGCGATGACGGGCTGCTCGGCGCGGTGCTGCGCGTGCTGGGCGAGGATGGGTTCCATGTCATTGGCGCCCACGAAATTCTTGGCGGCGCGCTGGGTAAATCCGGCCTGCTGACCATTGCCGCACCCGACGAGACGGCGCTGGCGGACATCAGCCGCGGCGTCGCGGTGCTGAAAATCATCGGTGCTGCGGATATCGGCCAGGCCTGCGTGGTGCAGCAAGGGATCGTGCTGGCGGTGGAGACGGTGGAGGGCACCGACGCGATGCTCTCCCGTGTCGCCGCCGTCGCTCGGCCCGGACCGGCCGGAGTGCTGGTGAAGCTCGCCAAGCCCGGCCAGGAGCGGCGCGCCGATTTGCCGACGATCGGTGTGGAAACCATCCGTCATGTGCGCAATGCCGGTCTGCGGGGTGTAGCATTTGAAGCCGGCGGCACCATCTTGGCAAACGGATCGTTAATGATCGAGGCTGCCAATGCCGAGGGGGTGTTCCTGCTCGGCGTCGAACCGTAACCGAAAGGCGAAATGATGAGCGACTTTAGTTTCCTGCATACCATGTTGCGCGTCCGTAACCTCGACGAGAGCGTCAAGTTCTACACCACCCTGCTGGGGATGAAGGAGCTGCGCCGCAACGAGGTGCCGGATGGCAAATACACGCTGGTCTTCGTCGGCTACGGCGACGACACGACCCATACCGTGCTCGAACTCACCTATAACTGGGGCGTGGACTCTTACGAGATCGGCACCGCTTTCGGTCATCTGGCAATCGGCGTGCCGGATATCTACGCGACCTGTGAGACCCTGCGCAAAGCCGGCGTGAAAATCTCCCGCGAGCCGGGCCCGGTGAAGTTCGGCACCACCGTCATCGCCTTCATCGACGATCCGGATGGTTACAAAATCGAACTGATCGAGCGCAAGCCGCGTTAATATGCGCTGGCCGTATCGAGCGCTGAGCACGGCCTTCGGGGTCGCCGACGCGGTGGTGCCCAAGGCGCTGCTGCCGTGCACCAGCCCTGATGCGCTCATCGACGCGGCCGGCACCAATCCCGCGCCTTCGGCGCGGGAAGGGCTGCGGCAATTGATCACGGCCATCGACGCGGATTCCAAACTAACCTTCTTCGGCAAGGTCTCGCTCCGCTGGGATATGATCCGCCTGCTGCGCAACGCGCAGAAGGTCGAGGATGCCCAGCGGAACGAGAGCATCACCACGGTGCCGGTGCAGGCGCCGATCTTCATTCTGGGCCTGCCGCGCAGCGGCACGACATTTCTGCATTCGCTGCTGGCCGAGGACCACGACAACCAGGTGCCGCGCAACTGGCAGACGATCTATCCCGGGCAGCGGCCGAACGATTTTGATCCGCAGGCTGATCCGCGCGCCCGTACTGTGGACAAGCAACTGAAAATGTTCGCCGGCCTGGCGCCGGGTTTTGCCGGCATGCACCCGATCACCGCCGACAGCCCGCAGGAATGCAGCGAGATCACCGCGCATGTGTTCCAGAGCCTGCGCTTCGACACCACCTTCCGCGTGCCGTCCTACCTGCACTGGCTGGAGGTGCATGGCCACCGTGAGGCTTTTGAATTCCACAAGCGGTTTTTGCAGTATCTGCAGGCGGGCGTGCCCTCGCGCTGGGTACTGAAATGCCCGGACCATACCTTCTCGCTGGACGCGATCCTGGAGGTGTATCCGGATGCGCGTTTCGTGGTGGTTCACCGCGATCCGATCGCCGTACTGGGCTCGGTCGCGCATCTGACCGAGGTGCTGCGCAAGCCGTTCCTGAACAACATCGACCCGGCCGAAATCGGCGCCCAGGTCGGCTCGCGCTGGATCGAGGGGGCGAACCTGCTGCTGGATTTCGACCGTCGGCCCGATGTCGCGCCGGCGCGGAAAATCCATCTGCATTACGAGGAACTCACCCTTGCGCCGCTGGCGGCGATCGAGCGGGTTTATCGCCAGTTCGGCCTGGAATTGCGCAAACAGGCGGTGGCCGCGATCTCGGAAAAGATCTCAGCCCGGCCGCGCGGCGGCTACGGCAAGCACGCTTCCTATTCGCTGGAGACGTTCATGCTCAGCGCACAGAACTTGCAGGCGCAGTTCGCGCCTTATGTGCGGCAGTACTGCCGTTAGAGGAAGCAGCCGCTTTTTGAAAAAAGCGGCGCAAAAACTTTTTGTTATGCTGGGCCATGGGCGTGGTCGCTGACACCGCCCATGGCCCAGCATAAATAAAGTTTTTTTGCTTCTTTTTGTTCACAAAAAGAAGCCTTCCTCTTTGCCTACCTGTTTTCGTTGGAGCGCCCGCACGGGCACCCAATCGTCATCAAAATTTTTCTAAAATAGGGGAAGCGGCCTGTTGCCGCGAGTGTTGCCCTACCTAACCTGGCCAGGAAGAAGTGTTGGATAGAGACTTGAAAAACCTGGCTCCCGAAGTTGGACTCGAACCAACGACCGAGCGATTAACAGTCGCTTGCTCTACCAGCTGAGCTATTCGGGACCGGTGAGCGCGCTATAGCCAATGCTGCGAGATGATGCAAGCGGGGCAGGTTGATTTTATTCGACTTGTTTCGTACTAGGGTGGCGGTACGCGGGCGTGGTGGAACTGGTAGACGCGCCGGACTCAAAATCCGGTTCTGGTGACAGAGTGTCGGTTCGATTCCGACCGCCCGCACCACCTTATTTCCCGGCGGTTTTCCAAAGTTTGATGTTGACCCTGCGGGCGCGGCGCTCATGGGCGGCGGACTGGGGAAGCGCCGTTGCAGCCGTGATCAGTGCCGGCGTCGGCGCTGTCGGTTGAGCCAGGCAACCGCTCGCGCACACAAGACCGTCTCTGCTGTGCCGGTTTTGGCGCCGGCGGGGGGATGTTTCTGCGGAATTGTACGGTTTCACAAAACTGTGACAATCAGCCTGTCTACAGCTTGTGGCGCGAGCAATCTAAAAAAACGTTAATTTGTGAACCGGCTGCCATGATAATGTCCTTCCGATTGTGCAATTAATGTAAATTTCAATCAAAAAATTAATTTTTTCCGGATAATTTTTGTTTTTGATTTTAAGAAAATTACAAGTTGTTATTAACTTGCAACGGTGCCCGAAATCTTTTCCAAAGGCGCGTAACGATCGCAGATAAATTTGACTAAAGTGACTGATTTCCGTGTATTAAGAGCCAACCCTACGCGGGTTGATGTGGTGGATGACGGATGATCGATTGAATATCTAATTGACTTCGGTTGTTTTCATCATATCGCGCGATTGCTCACTCACCGAAAAGGACAAGTCATGCTCGCACAGTATGTTCGCACGGCTCTCTCTCTGAAGTTGCAGGCCTTCAACGTCGACCGTCGTGCCGTTACGGCCATCGAATACGCGCTCATCGCCGCGCTGATCGCCGTGGTGATCATCGGCGCCGTCACCCTGGTCGGCAAAGGCCTACAAAATACCTTCAACACTGTGTCTTCCGAACTTTAAGCCCCGGTGCCGCGCGGCTTGGGGTGCGAAAACGGCCGCGCGACGGAGCGGCCGTTTTTCGTCTCAGGCACGCTGACTTGGGTGCAACCATAGGAAGCTTCACGGGCGCGTTTGCAGGGTGCGGGCCGGCGCCGGCAGGAAACTTGGATGATGAGAGGCCGGGGAAGAATTTTAACAAAATCCCGTGTTTTTCCTGTATGATGTTTAACAACCTAAAGAAGTAGAAATTAGTTGATCGTAACATTTTATTCACGTTTTAGTGAGGGTGCTCTGCGATCGGCCGGTTCATGGCCGGGGCGCTGTCATGCACGCGGGCCCGGCGAGTTCTGGTAAATCGTCCGTCGAACTGCGGTGGATCAAGGCGTTACCGCAATGAGTTCGACAAAAAGATTTAATATGGCCGCCAAGTGGCATGGCGGTCATATTTAGAGTAAGTAATGTAAGCCGGTCATATCCTATGTGACGGAGGTTGAAGGCTAACGTGGTGAAGCAGGACCAATTTGCGATGCGCGGGTGCTGATGCCGGTCTTCATGATCCTGTCGGCGGCGCTTTTGATTTATGCGGCGTTGCACGACGTGGCGGTGCGCACGGTGCCGAACTGGCTGCCGCTCTGCCTGCTGCTGCTGGGCTGTGGCGCGCGCCTGGTCGACCATTCCTTGCTCGCTGGTGCTGCGGTCGCCCTGGTCACCTTCGTGGTTCTGTTCGGTGCCTGGCTCGGCGGAGTGATGGGGGGCGGCGATGTCAAACTCTGGGTGGCGACGGCTTTGCTGATTCCCCCGCTATTGCAGCCCGAACTCGCCTTTCTATGCCGAGTCCTGCTGTTCGGCGGGGTGCTGGCGGCCCTCTATCTGGCGCTGCGCCGGCTGGTGCCGCGGCCGCGCGCCTCGCGGCAGGGCGGCCTGCTGCGCCGGATCATCCGCGCCGAGGCGTGGCGCATCGGCCGTCGCGCGCCACTGCCCTATGCCTGCGCCATCGCCGGCGGTGCGCTTGCGACCCTTTTGCCCCTCTCTTTCAGCGTTAGGTAGAGCATGGTTTTTCGGCTCGGAATTTTCCTGGTTCTGATCGTCGCGCTGATCGTGGTTTCGGTCTTCGGCCTGTCGATTCTCAACCATTCGAAACAACAGGCCGCGGCGCCGCCGCCGACCGCGCAGATCCTCATCGCCACCACCACCATGGATGGCGGCAGCCTGCTGCAACCCTCCGACATGGCCGACGCGACGGTGTTGGCCAATGCCGTGCCGGTCGGCGCCAGCCTCGACACGCCGGATAACCGTGCCGCGCTGGTCGGCGCGATGGCCCGCGTTTCGATCCCCAGCGGCGCGCCGATCCTCAACAGCGCGGTGATCCATCCCGGCGATCACGGCTTCCTCGCTGCCGTGCTGGCCCCGGGCATGCGCGCGGTCACGGTCGGGGTTGATGCGATTTCCGGCGCTAACGGGCTGATCTGGCCCGGCGACAATGTCGACGTGCTGCTGACGCAGACGATCCCCGGCGCGCCGGGCGCCAAGAGCATCGCCGCCGAGGTGGTGCTGAGCGATGTGCGCGTGATCGCCACCGGCCAGGAGGTGGTGAAGAACGCCACACCGGGTCCCACCCCGCAGCCGCCGGCGCAGACGGTGACGCTTGAAGTGACGCCGGATCAGGCGGCGCGCTGCCTGGTCGCCTCCGATCTCGGCAAGTTGTCGCTCATCGTGCATTCCGCCCAGGCGCAAGTCGGCAGCCTGCCCCCGCAGGACCTGCCGCCGGAGCAGCCCATCTGGGCCGGCCAGGTTTCCCCGGCTCTGGCCAACACGCAGCCGGCCTCGCCGCGGATCTCCACGGTCCATGTCTTCCAGGGTTCACCTGCCGAACAGGATTACAGTTTCTGATGTCCCGCCATTATGCGCGTCTTCTGCTTGCCGTCTCCAGCTTGGGCCTGTCCGCGGGGCTGGCGCAGGCGCAGCCGCTCGAACTGAACTCGTCGGCCACGGCCAGCGGGCCGGCTTATGTCCGCAGCGTTTCCGTTGCCAAAGGCTCGGGCAAGCTGATCAAGCTGCCGGGCCCGATGGCCAACCTGTTCGCCGCCGACCCGAGCGTGGTCGAGGTTCGCCCCGCCAGTCCCGATACGATGTTCGTGTTCGGCAAGGATCTCGGGCAGACGACGATCGTCGCGACCGATCAGGCCGGCACCCCGGTCGCGCAATACACCGTCGTGGTCGGCCCCTCGGCGTTCGCGCGGAACCGGCTGCAGGCGCAGGCGCAGGCCGGCGCGCCCGGGGCGGATGTGACGGCCGAGAGCGAGGCCGGCGGCATGATCGTGCGCGGTACGGTGCAGACGCCCGAGGAAGCCAATAATGTGATGAACCAGGCACGGCTGATTTCGCCGACGGGCACGGTGGTCAACCAGTTGCAGGTGCGTGAGCCGATCCAGGTCGAACTCAAGGTCCGCATCGCCACCATGTCGCGCACCGTGACGCGCGAGCTGGGGATCGACTGGGGGCAGGCCGGGGCGGCCGGCATCATGATCGGCAAGTTCAGCCTCACCGGCAGTACCGGCACCGGCGCCCCGGCCATCTCCGGCAGCACGCCCGGCACTTACGGCTTGACCTTTCCTGGCGGCACGTTCCAGGGGATCATCGACGCGCTGGCCTCCGACAATCTCGCCCATGTGCTCGCCGAACCGACCCTGACCACGTTGAGCGGCACGCAGGCGAGCTTCCAGGTCGGCGGGCAGTTCCCGATCCCGATCAGCGAGACCAACGGCGCAATCTCGATCACCTTCAAGAATTTCGGCATTCTGCTCACTTTCACGCCCACCGTGTTCTCCGATGGGCGGATCGCCCTGCAGGTGGCGCCGCAGCTCAGCACGCTCAGCACCACGAATGGCGTGACGATCTCCTCGAGCGGCTCCTCCAGCGCCATTACGGTGCCGTCGTTGAACGTCACGCAGGCCTCGTCCACCGTCATCCTCGGCAGCGGCCAGGGCATGGCGATCGCCGGCCTGCTCGAGGACACCAGCAACGAAACCAGCAACGCCGTGCCGGTGCTGGGCGAGGTGCCGGTGCTCGGCGCGTTGTTCCGCGGGGACAGTTTCCAGCGCGAGCAGCAGGAAATGGTCATCACCGTCACCCCCTATCTGGTGAACCCGGTCGACCAGCCGGCGACGCTCGCCTCGCCGGACGATGGCTGGACTCCGCCCAACGACCTGCAGCGCATCCTGCTGCTGCGCGATAACGGCACCGACGCGGCTTCCGCCACCATTCCGGGCGATGCCGGGTTCATGGTGCAATGAAAGGATACGCCATGCGCCGCGCCGCGTTCTTTGCGTTCTGCGCGATCCTCCTGACTTTGAGCGGCTGCGAAGGTGCGTTCGACCCGTTTCAGCGCCCCGGCAACTGGGCGGCCACGGGGGCGGCGAACGAGAACATCGCGCAGCAGGTGGCGGTGCCCTCCGATCTCATTTCCGGCCGGGGCAACCCGAATACCAACGGTGTCGCTGCCTCGGCCGCGCTGGACAAGGCGCTGGGGCCAAGCGGCGCCGGCACGGCGGCCGGGTTGCAGACGCCCGAACAGATCACCGTGCAATCCAATTTGAACTAGAACATGATGGTTTTTGATCGCGCATATGCGCAGCAGGCTTCTCGGATTGAAGAAAGCAGCCGCTTTTTGAAAAAAGCGGCGCAAAAACTTTTGTTATGCCGGGCCTGGGGCGTTGTCGCCGACACCGCCCATAGCCCAGCATTAACAAAGTTTTTTTGCTTCTTTTTGTTCACAAAAAGAAGTCTTCCTTTCGCTACCGGAGTTTGGGGATGAACGAGCAAAGCGCGCGCGCGGCGTCGGCCGACGACGGCGTGATCAACCGCCCTGACCGGCTGACCGTTCTGGCCTTTCTCAGCGATCCGGCCACCGAGCAGGTGCTGCGGGACGGGCTCGGAGAGCTGGTGGCCAACGGCATGGATATCCGCCGTGGCACGGTGCGCACCGCCATATCCGCCATGGCCAAATTGCCCACGCCGGAAGTGCTGATCGTGGATATCGCCGGCGAGGACCAGCCGCTGCACGCGCTGGGGGAACTCTCCGACGTGGTGGAGCCCGGCGTCCGCGTGCTGGTGATCGGCGACACTGACGACGTCGATTTCTACCGTCACATCACCCGCGGCATGGGGGTGATGGAATATATCTTCAAGCCGATCACGCGCGAGGCGGTGGCGCGGCATTTCGCGCCGTTGGTGACGCGCAAGACGATGGGCCATGACGCCACCCGCGGCGGCCGCGTCATCGCCGTGCTAGGCGCGCGCGGCGGCGTCGGCGCCACCACCATCGCCGGCAACCTCGCCTGGATGCTGGGGGTAGTCGCCAAGCGCCACACCGTGTTCCTGGAAGCTGATCTGCATATGGGCTCCGGCGCGCTGCTGCTGGGGGCGAAAACCGGCCCCGGCCTGCGCATGGCGCTGGAAACGCCCGACCGCATCGACCCGCTTTTCGTCGAGCGCGCGGCGCAGCCCGTCAGCGAACGCCTGCAGGTTCTGGCCTCGGAGGAGAAGCTCAACGAGGCGCTGCATTACGCGCCGGGTGCGGCCCGCCGGCTGATCGACGCGCTGCGCGTGCGCTACAATTTCATCATCGCCGACGTGCCGTTTCTGCCGATGCCCTGCAACCGGGAGCTGATCGAGTTCGCGCATCACCGCGTCATCGTCATGGACCCGTCGCTCGCCAGCGTGCGCGACACGCTGCGCCTGCTCGGCTTGCCGAACGGCCCGTGGCAGCCGCAAAGCCCGACCATCGTGCTCAACCGCCAGGGGCGGCCGGGCGGCCTGACCCGCAAGCAGATCGAGGAAGCGCTGAAGGTGAAGGTCGACGTGGTGATCCCCGACCTGCCGAAGCAGCTCAACGAAAGTGCCAGCTTCGGCGAGCCGGCGATGACCGCGCGCGGCCCGTTCCGCCAGGCGATCATCGACCTGTCGCGTGAGATCGGCTTTGTCGGCAACCGCGACGAGGCGGGTGCTGCGAGTCTGCCGGCGGGGGCGCTGGGCGGCATCTTCAAAATGCTACGCCTGCAGAAAGGATAGAGGATGACGGATGTCAGCCTGCCCATATTTGGCCGACGTCATAACGAGGCGGTTGCCGGTCCGGCCGCGCTTCGCCCCCAAGGCCCGTCGGCCGGTCCCTACCTGGCGCCCGAGCTTTCAGCCCGCGCCATGGCAGAACAGAGCGCCGCCCCCCCGGCCGTGGTCATCAACACCCGCCCGGAGATTGCCGAGCTGCGCGCCATTTGCCTGACCCGCATGGACGCCACCGCGGTCGCATCCCTGGCCCCGGAACGCTTGCTGATCGAGGTGGAGCGGCTGATCTCGGACCTTGCGACCGAGCGCCGTGTGCAGCTCAACGGCCGCGAGCAGCGCAGCCTGGCCACCGAGCTGGTGGACGACATGCTGGGGTTGGGCCCGCTGGAGCCGCTGCTGCTTGATGAAAGCATCAACGACATCATGGTCAACGGGCCGGAGCACACCTTTGTGGAGCGCGGCGGCAAGCTGGTGCAGGTGCCGGTGCGCTTCCGCGACTGGACCCATCTTACCAATATCTGCCAGCGCATCGCCGCCTCGGTCGGCCGCCGCGTCGATGAGGCGAGCCCGATGTGCGACGCGCGCCTGAAAGACGGCTCGCGCGTCAACATCATCCTGCCGCCGCTGGCGATCGACGGGCCGTCGCTCTCGATTCGTAAGTTCGCGAAAAAGCCGATCGATTTCGAGAAACTGATCGCCTTCGGCTCGCTCACCCCGTCGATCGCGCGCGTTCTGGAAATCGCCGCGCGCTGCCGGCTGAACATCATTGTTTCCGGTGGTACAGGCTCAGGTAAAACCACGATGATGAACGCGATGAGCCGGTTCATCGACCCCGCGGAGCGGATCGTCACGGTCGAGGACGCGGCCGAGCTGCAACTGCAGCAGCCCCACGTGGTACGGCTGGAAACCCGCCCGGCCAGCCTGGAAGGCAAGGGCGAGGTGAACGCCCGCGACCTGGTGCGCAACGCGTTGCGTATGCGTCCCGACCGCATCATCATCGGCGAGGTGCGCGGCGCCGAGGCCTTCGACATGTTGCAGGCGATGAACACCGGCCATGACGGCTCGATGTCCACCATCCACGCCAACAACACCCGCGACGCGCTCTCCAGGATCGAGAACATGGTGCAGATGTCGAGCATGGGGCTGACCCCGCGCGCCATCCGCACCCAGGTGGTGGCGGCCGTGAACCTCATCGTGCAGGTGGAGCGCCAGCGCGATGGCGGCCGCCGCGTCACCCAGGTGACCGAGATCTCCGGGATCGAGGGCGAGACGCAGCTGCTCAACGACATCTTCAAATTCGAAGTCACCGGCGAGACCGCCACCGGCCGCCTGACGGGCCGCTACGAGGTCAGCCGCATCCGCTCCTCCTTCATCGAGCGGCTGCAATATTTCGGCCTGGAACGCAGCTGGCTGGCGGCCCTCGAGGACATGCAATGATTTCCGAGGAAATCGTTGTCCTGGCCGCCCTTGTGCTGATCCTGTTTGGCATGGCGGCGCTCGCCATGATGTCGGTGATGCACGGACATAAACGGCTGAAAAAATTCGAGAGCCGGCTCAACGAGGTGGTCACGCCCGGCGCGCGGCCGGCCAATGTCACCGAGGAGGAGCTGTCGCTCACGCGCACCGTCACGCGCGTCGAGCAGCTCAGGGAAAAAGCCGCGAAGTTCATCGGCGTCGATCTGCGCCAGTCGGAAACCTACCCGATCAAATGGTGGCTGGTACCGCCTTTGGCCTTGGCTTTGACGCTGACCATCGATTGGCTCGCCTCGCACCCGCTGGGCAGCTATCGGGTGCTGCTCTACGCGCTGTTCTATATCGGCACGCCGGCGATCTGGCTGATGCTGACGAAATTCACCTTCAACTGGTTCATGAACCGCCGTAACGCGAAACTGCTGGAGCAGTTTCCCGATGCGCTCAACACCATCGTCCGCTGCGTGCGCGTCGGCATTCCGATGGGCGAGGCGCTGCGCACGGTGGCGCGCGATGCGCCGCAGCCGACCAAGACCGAATTCGACATTCTGGCCGACAAGGTTTCCATCGGCATTCCGCTCGACGCCGCGCTGCGCGAGCTGTCGCTGCGCATCAAACTGACGGAATACCAGTTTTTCGCCACCGCGCTCACCTTGCAGGCACGCTCAGGCGGCGGCATCACGCAGACGCTGGAGACCCTGGCCGATGTGATCCGCAAGCGGGTGGGGTTGAAGGCGCGCGGTTACGCGCTCACCGCCGAGGCGCGCACCAGCGCCATGATCCTGGCGGTGCTGCCCTTCGTCGCGGGCGCCGGGATCTTCGTGATGCAGCGGCAATATATCGTCCTGCTGTTCAACACCTCCTCCGGCGAGGCGATTCTCGGTGCCGCCATCCTCCTGATGGGCATCGGCATGGGAGTCATCCAGTTCATGATCAGCAATGTTTTGAAGTAGCGCCGATGCCCATTCTCTATATTTTCATCGCCATCGTTGTGTTGTTCGTGATCGTCGCCGCCAGCGGCTTTTTCGTGGTCGGTGAATTCACGCGCGCCGGGCGCCTCGCGAACCGGATCGAATTCGTGGTCGAGGGCGGCGAAAAGCGGCCCGAGACCAAGCCGGAAACTGCCGCGCTGCTGCGCTTTGTCTCCGCCTTCGGCATGCTGATCGCCCGCAGCGGCGTGCTGTCGCGCAAAACCCTGGGGGAAATGGCCGCGACGCTGGAAGGGGCGGGGTTCCGGGGCGGGCGCGGCCTCGGCCTGTTCATCGGTGCGAAAATTGTGCTGGCCGTGCTGGTGCCGTTGATGCTGTTCGTCGTGCTGCACAATTTCGGGACAGGTACGTTCTGGACTTTGGTGAAGCTCGCCGGGGGCGCCGTGGCCGGCTTGCTGCTGCCGGAGACGCTCGCCAACAACATCCGCCAGCGTCATCTCACCCAGGTGGCGGCTGGCGTTCCGGACGCGCTGGACATGCTGGTGATCTGCGCCGACGCCGGGCTGGCGCTGGAAGCGGGGCTGGCGCGCGTGGCGCAGGAGATCGGCAATCTCAATCCCGCACTGGCGATGGAACTCACCCAAACCTCGCGCGAATTGCAGATCGGCTCGGATATGCGCCAGGCCATGGAGGCGCTGGGCCAGCGCACCGGGCTCACCACGCTGAAGCGGCTGGCCACCACGCTCTCGCAATCGCTGCAATACGGCACGCCGCTCACCCAGGCGCTGCGCACGCTCTCCGCCGAATTGCGCCAGGAAGCCCTCATCATGTTCGAGGAGCGCGCCGGCCGGCTGCCGACCCTGATGACCATCCCGATGATTCTGTTTATCCTGCCTTGCGTGTTTCTGGTCGTCGCCGGACCGGCCATCATTAACGTGATGGCGATTGTGCACGGACACCAATGATGCGAAGTGCCGATGGTTTTGCGAACGAAAGAAAACGCGTGCCCGTTATGATTTCCGCTCTGAGAGCGATAAGGAAGGCTTCTTTTTGTGAACAAAAAGAAGCAAAAAAACTTTGCTCCTCTGGGCCATTGGCGTTGTCGCCGACACAACCCATGGCCCAGCATAAAAAAAGCTTTTGTGCCGCTTTTTTTAAAAAGCGGCTGCTTTCTTTGCCGGCTGCGGCGCTGCTGCTTGCATCCTGCGCCACGACGCAATCGCCTTATACCCAGGCCGCCGATCCGATGGGGCCGAAGACGTTGAACGTCGCAGATGCGGCGATAGCCGGGGGTGACCCGAGCATGGCGCTGTCGGTGACGCAGTCGATCCTGGCCAGCGCGCCCGACAATGTCGATGCCCTGATCCATGAGGGCAATGCGTATTATGCGCTGCAACGCTGCCCCGCCGCGGAGGCGGCCTATGTGCTGGCGTTGCGCTACGATCCGAAGGCGACCGAGGCGGAAACCGGGCTCGGCCGTTGCCTGCTGAAAACCGATCCGCGCGCGGCGGAACTGGCCTTCACCCAGGCGATCGCCGACGATCCCGGCAATGCCGACGCGCTCAACGATCTCGGCATCGCGCGCGATCTACAAGGCAATTTCGCCGGCGCGGTCGATCCTTATTCCCGCGCCCTGCTGGCCGATCCGTCGATGACCGCGGCAGAGGTCAATCTCGGCCTGTCGCTGGCGCTGTCGGGCCACGGGCCGGAGGCGCTGGAATATCTCGGCCCCCTGGCAACCGGCCCCGGGGCGACGGCAAAAATCCGCGAGGATTATGCCGCGGCGCTGCTGGCCTCCGGGCGCAGCACCGAGGCGCAACAGGTGCTGAGCATCGACCTGCCTCCGGACCAGGTGCTGAGCGCCATGAGCGGGTTTTCGCAGGTGATCGCGCAGTCTGTGGCCGTCCCGCCGCCGCCGGCTCCGGCCCCGACCGCGACGGCAGCCCCGGTCGCCCAGGTGGCGGCAGCGCCGCTGTTGTCGGCGGTGGCCGCACCCCAGCAGGTATCTCCGGTCCCAGAATCTGCACCGGGTGCCATGGCGGTGCAGCTTGGTGCGTTCAACTCGCAGAGCGGGGCAGAATCGGTCTGGAGCCGTCTCAGCGCCCATGAGCCGGCATTATTCGACGGCCGCACGCCGGAAATTACGTCGGTCACGATCAAACGACATGTTTTCTACCGCCTGCGCGTGGCCGGCTTCGAGAACGAAGCGGCGGCAAACAAATTCTGTGGCGCGCTGGCGGCCACCGACACGGCCTGCACTCTGGCGGATTTTTAGAAGAAAGTAGCCGCTTTTTAAAAAAAGCGGCGCAAAAATTTTGCTATGCTGGGTCATGGGCGTTGGCGGGGACAACGCCCATGACCCAGCATTAATAAAGTTTTTTTGCTGCTTTTTGTTCACAAAAAGTAGCCTTCCCCTTCCTGCCTTGACTCACCGGGATTGAGGCCGCACTTTCTGGAAGATCATCAGCATCGTGGCAGCGCTACGGGAAGGGAGCAACGTCTCCACGCTGCCGTCTGAGTTACATTCCGTGTGCGAAGCTTGGGGTTTTATCCCGTGGACCGTTTAGCCTTGTTTCTGCAGCGGATCTTAGGAGACTGCGGTGATGAATTGGGTGCAGCGGCGTGTTCAGCGCGGAAGAGGTCAGATCGACCGCACATTCATGGCCATGATCGACCGCGTTCTGGGTTCGAACGTTCCTGACGCGGAAATGGCCGTGGGGCCGGCCGGAGACAAAGCCGACGGCGGTGTGGAATTCGATCAATTCGTGAATGACGCGTTTTGGCATTACCACCGCAATTATAAAGAGCACGATTATCTGGAGACATTCTTCGGATTTTCATTAACCAAGCGACCCAATGATGTGTCCAGGCACGTGACGGCGCTTGAGCGGTTTTTGAGACGTACCCCGGGCTATCTGCAACGCGGCGGATCGTTCGATCAGGTTCTGTGCCTGCAGGTGCTTCGGGAAATCGATAAGCAATTTCACAACGACCGCATCCCCATGATCGTTGCCGCCAAGACGTCGCTTGAGCATGGGCAGCCCTGGGAGGCTTTTGAATTCATAGTACGCGCGCTCGAATTCGATCCGTATTGCGAGATGTCGATGGCCGTGCTGTGGAAAACGCTTCGAGATCTGCCCTGCCCGGATCAGTGGCGCGGATTTTTTGACCGTAGCACGCCGCCCGCAGTCGGCGCGTTGAGCTACACAGTGGAGTCAACTGAACTATTCGATTATTTTATTGAATTCTGCCGGGCCGTCATGAGCTGCGGCAGCCTGGACAATGAAGCCAGCTGCCAAGCGGTGCGGATGTTCTATCACCGCTGGTGGAAGGTGTATCGCCATGAGGACAGCGCGATCGGGCGGTTCGCAGCCTACGGCAATTCCGACCAATCTCAACCGATCGCAGCCTTGCGTCAGGTCCTGGAGTTTGCCTGCTACCGAACCCTGAGCAAAATGACCGATAAGGTCGAAGTGGGCGGCGAGCGCTGGAACAAAACCTGCTGCGATCTGACCCTGGCGCTGGAAAGCCAGGTGCCGGAGATTCCGGTATTCCTTCTCGCGGCCGAATATCTTGCCAGGCTGGGCCGTCTCGATGAGGCGCGGGACCGCGGCTATCGCAGTTTCAACATGAATTCGCGCTGCCTCATCACCCAGCATCTGCTGGATTGCGTTGAGCACGCAATCGAAATGCGTGCGCAAACGGGAAGCGTGGCATTTTCTCTGCTCGAGGAGGCGCCGCGGCGCTTCGCGGGGCGATTCTGCCCCGTCCCCTTCGATGAGGCCTACATCAATCCGGACGGTGACACATTTCTGTGCTGTGCCGCGATCCTCCCCGTGCCAATAGGCAACGTGTTCCGTGAGAAGAGCTGGGACGATATCTGGAACTCCAAAACGGCCCAGGAAATCCGTGGATCCATTTTGGACGGGACATATAAATACTGCAACAAGAGAAGCTGCCCGACCATTCTCAACAACGCGCTGATGCAGAGCACGTCCTTGTTGAACGAGGACACGAAGGAATTTCGGCGTGCGCGCTGGAGGCAGGCGATCGCAAATCAGGATGTCCGCATAGACGGCGCGCTGTTCTCGGATCTCGGTTACGATATCTCGTGCAATCTAAGCTGTCCGCAATGCCGCCTGGATCTGATCGTGCTCGACAAGCCCGGTTACGCCAGGCTCGACAACCTGCGCGAGGGCATGATCGACGATCTTTTGGGCAAGCTTCGTAACGTCCGGATCTCCTCGGGCGGCGAAGCCCTGTTCAGTCGGCATTTCCGCGCCTTGTTGGCCGATATCAGCCCGCAGCGGTGCCCCAATCTGACTCATATGGAATTGTTGACGAACGGCATGTTGTTCGATCGCCGGCAATGGGACACGTTTAAAAACATTCATTATCTGAAGATCAATCTGGTCGTGTCGATCGACGCCTCGTCCAAACAGACGTTCGAATCGATACGGCGCAAAGGACGCTGGGAGCGGATGGTCGCCAACCTCGAGTTTGCGCGCGAACTTCGGGAAACAGGACGATTGACGAAATTCACCATATCCTACGCCGTCCAAACCGAGAATTTCCATGACATGCCACGTTTGGTCGAGATGGCGGAACGGCTGCACGTCGACGAAATTGCGTTCTTCAAGCTTGAGAACGTGGGTACCTACTCCGAGGACGAGTACCGGCAGCGCAACATCGCCGAACCCTCTCACCCCCTGCACAGCGAATTTCTTGATGTTCTGAGGGACCCCATATTCGCCTCTCCGATCGTAGCGGCACATAACCTCGGTCCGTTCATGGCGGCGTTGCATGGCCCGCGCAAAGCGCGTGAAGTGATTGCGAGTGACCCGTACTGGGGCGATCTCTACGCTTAGAAGAAAGCGGCCGCTTTTTAAAAAAGCGGCGCAAAAATTTTTACTCCGCTGGGTCATGGGCGTTGTCGGTGACAACGCCCATGACCCAGATTAACAAAGTTTTTTTGCTACTTTTTGTTCACAAAAAGTAGCGCTTTCTTGCTTCAAAAAACCGCTTTGAGCCTAGCCAGGCTTTCCTCATACCCAAGGGCGGCCAGGGTGGCGTCGATGCCCGGGCTCATGGTGCTGCCGGTCAGCGCCGCGCGCAGCGGCTGCGCTACCTGGCCGAGTTTCAGCCCCTCGGCTTCGGCGAAGCTGCGCAGCGCCGCATCGACGGCGGTGATGGAGAAATCCGTGGCGGCGAGAAGCGGGGCGAGGCGCGCAAGCATCGCGCGGGCCTCCGGTGTGAGCAGCGCCTCGGCTTTGGGCTCGAAGGGCAGGGGGATGCTGCGCGCCAGGAAGGCGGCGGAAGCGGTGAGGTCCACCAAGGTTTTGGCGCGCTCCTTCAGGCCCGGCATCAGGGTCAGGATGCGGGTCTGCGTCGTGGCGTCCGCGTGGACGCCCAGCGCTTCGAGGCGCGCCAGCACGTCGCCGGTGAGGCGCGCATCATCGGCCCCGCGCAGCCACTGGCCGTTCAGATGCGTCAGCTTGGCATAATCCATCCGGCTCGCCGCGCGGCCCACGCCTTCCAGGGTGAACAGGGCGATCTGCTCATCGCGGACCAGAAACTCGGAATCGCCATGCCCCCAGCCGAGGCGAAGCAAATAATTGCACAGCGCCTCGGGCAGGAAACCCTGTTCGCGGAATTCCAGCACGCTGACCGCGCCGTGGCGTTTTGAGAGTTTCGCGCCGTCGGCGCCATGAATGAGCGGGATATGCGCGAAATGCGGCGTCTCCCAGCCCATCGCGTTGTAGATCTGGACCTGCCGGAAGGTGTTGGTCAGGTGGTCGTCGCCGCGGATGACATGGCTGATCTCCATGTCATGGTCGTCCACCACCACGGCATGCAGATAGGTCGGCGTGCCGTCCGAGCGGAGAATGATCATGTCGTCCAGCTCGGTGTTCTGGACGCGCACGGTCCCCTGCACCAGATCGTGCACCACCGTCTCGCCCTCGCGCGGGGCTTTCAGGCGGATCGCAGGTTTGACGCCGGCCGGCGCCTCGGCAGGATCGCGGTCACGCCAGCGCCCGTCATAGCGCGGCGGGCGGCCCTCGGCCTGCGCGGTTTCGCGCATTTCCTTCAATTCATCCGGGCTGGCATAGCAGGGATAGGCGCGACCCGCCGCCAGCATCTGCATCGCCACCTCCACATGCCGCGCCTCGCGGGTGGATTGGAACACCGGCGCCGCATCGGGCGTCAGCCCGAGCCAGTCCATGCCGTCCAGGATCACCTGCACCGCTTCCTGCGTGCTGCGGGCTTTGTCGGTGTCCTCGATGCGGAGCAGGAATTCGCCGCCCATGTGCTTGGCGAACAGGTAGTTGAACAGAGCGGTACGGACGCCGCCGATATGCAGCATGCCGGTGGGGGAGGGCGCGAAGCGGGTGCGAATGGTCATCTGCGGCCTCTAGCATTTCTGTCCCCCCCTTTGCCAGACGGCGCAAAACTGTTAACGAAACGCAACGATATAGGGGTGCCGATGCGCGCCTGGTTCGCCGCCTGGGTGGAGGCTGAACATGGCAGATTCCCGCTCCTCCTGCCGGTTGCCATGGGGGCGGCGATTCTCGCCTATTTCGTGTTGCCCCATGAGCCCAGGCTCTGGCTCGGTCTGTGCGCCGCCGCCGGCGCGTTGGCGGCCCTGGTGGCGTTGTGGCGGTTTCCGCCGGGCCGGCTCGCGGCGGCTTTGGCGCTGGCGGCGGCCCTCGGTTTTGCCCGGGCGGAGTGGCGCACCGCGGCGGAACCCGGTTTTGTCCCGGTGCCGCATGGGGTGACGGACATTTCCGGCACCATTGCGGGCATCGATCTGCTGCCCAATGGCAGGCGCATCACCCTGGCGCGCCCCAGTTTGAACGGCGGTCCAGCCTTGCGCCGCACCATCCGCGTCCATTTGCGCGATACCGACGACACGCCGTTGACGCTTGGCGAAGGCGCAAAAACAAGGGCGTTTCTGTTCGGCCCCGAGCGCCCGGCCTATCCCGGCGGCTGGGACCAGGGTCGGCAGGATTTCTTCCAGGGTTTGGACGCGTCCGGTTTTGCCATCGCGCCCGTCACCGTGATTGCCCCGGCGCAACCTGGCACGCTGGCGCGCCGGCTGCTGGCGCTGCGCCAGGGCATCGCCACGCGCATCCTGGCGACCCTGCCGATCGACACCGGCTCCATCGCCGTCACCCTGCTCACCGGCGAAGAACAGACCATCCCACCGCCGGAGCGAGAGGCCTTCATCGCCGCCGGGCTGGCGCATATCCTGGCGGTGGCGGGGCTGCATGTCGGCATCGTCATGGGGCTGGCCTTCGCCGCCACGCGGTTTCTCCTGACCCGGTTTGAGCGCACCGCCCTGCACTGGCCCGCCAAATCGCTGGCCGCCATGGCCGCTTTGGGCGCGGGCGTGGTCTATGCGCTGCTGACCGGCGCGCATCTGCCGATCCTGCGCAGCCTGGCCATGGCCAGCCTGGTGACGCTCGGCATCATCGTCGGCCGCCGCGCCATTTCACTCCGGGGGCTGAGCCTGGCGGCGATGGTTATTATGCTCACGACGCCGGAGGCAGTGATCGGCACCAGCTTTCAGATGAGTTTTTCCGCCGTCCTGGCGCTCATCGCCGGCTACGCCGCGGCGCAAGGTTTTTCCGCGCGCAAGCATCGGGACAAAACCGTCTTCGGCCGCGTGGCGGGACATCTCATAGCGTTGGCCTTCACCAGCCTGCTCGCCGGCGGCGCCTCGATGCCTTATGCCGCCTACCAGTTCCAGCAGATCCAGCCTTACTGGATCCCGGCCAACCTGGTCGCCGTGCCGCTCACCGCGTTGTGGATCCTGCCCTTGGGCCTGGCCGCCCTGGCACTGATGCCGTTGCACCTGGCGGCGCTGGCGCTGGTGCCGATGGGCTGGGGCATTGCCGTCATCATCTGGATCACCGCGCGCATCGCCGCCTGGCCGGCCGCGATGCTGCGCATCGCGCCGATCCCCGATGCTGCGATCCTGCTCGTGACGGCCGGGCTGATCTGGCTGTGCATCTGGCGTAGTGCGGCGCGCTATGCGGGCCTGCCGTTGCTGCTGGCAGGTGCGCTGGTTTATGCCGCCATCCGGCCGCCGGATGTGCTGGTCTCCGCCGATGCAAGGCTCATCGCCTTGCGCGATGGCGCCGGCATTCTGCTGGTGCGGCAGCCGAAAGCGACGTCCTACACGCTGGCGCAATGGGCGCCGGTCTGGGGCGGCGCGCAACCGGTTCTCTCGCATTGCACTGCCGAGAGCTGCCGCGTCGGCCGCGTGCTGCTGGCCATGGCGCCGCCTGCCGGCGGGTGCGGCGACGCAATGCTGGTGGTCTCGCCGGAACCGCTGCGCGGTGTCTGCGAGGGCCTGCCGGTGATCGATCGCTTCTCCGTCTGGCGTCAAGGCGCCATGGAAGCCTGGGTCGGGGCGCACGGCGTGCGGCTGCGCAGCGACCGTATGGTGCAGGGCGAGCGGCCCTGGGTGCCGCCTTATCCGCCGGACAAAAATTTACGTTGACGCAATGATAATCTTGCAATTACGTAATGAATATGAGCCTCGCAGTGCCACATCTCGCGTTGCCGGCGTCCCTCAGTCTCGCGGAGCAGCTCTTGAGCCTGCGCCGGCGCTGGAGGATCGTCCTCGGCTGCACGCTCACGGTGTTTGGCCTGACATCCCTCGTCCTGGCCCATATGCCGCTGACCTACACCGCGACGGGTATCCTGCTCTACGCCCCGGAGGAGGCAACCGCCCCCGACCGCACGTCCATGCCGGCCCCGGCTTTGCAGAACGAGGACGTGGTGACGGAGAGCCAGACGGCGGTGATCGCCAGCTTGCCGGCGGCGCGCGTGCTGGCGGCGCAGCTCGATCTCGCGACGCAGCCGGGGTTTCGCCGGTTCATGAGGCCGGCCCTCTGGCCGTGGAGTCTGTTTGGCGGCGCGTCCGCGCGTGGCGCCGATGCGCTGGCCGAGGCGGCGCGCCGGGCCCTGCATGTGGCGGTGGTGCCGGGCTCGGAGGTGCTCACCGTCTCCTTCACCGCGCAAGATCCCGCGCTCGCCGCCGCCGCCGCGAATTTCGCGATACGGCTTTATCTCGACCATGAGCGCAAAGACTCCTACGCAGGTTCAGCGACGCGGAGACCTGGCTGCAAGCGCACGCGGCCCAGGTGCAGGCGGGGCTGAACGAAACCGAAACGGAACTGGCGAAGGCCCGCGCCGCGACCGGTGTGGTGCAGGGCGCGCAGGCCAACCTGACGACCGAGACGGCCAGCCGGCTCGCGGCCTCCCTGGTGCAGGCGCAGGCCCGTCTGGCGATGAGCCAGGCGCGGCTCAGCGCCGCCGCGCGCGACGCCGCCGCCATCGCCCCGAACCTGGAGCTGCTGCGCAAGGAACAGGCGGATCTGGCGGCGCAAATGGGGGCGCTGCAGGACGTGTATGGCGCGGATTATCCGGATTTGCGCACGACGAAATCACAGCTCGCGGCGATCACCGCGCAGATCGACGCCGAGACCGGGCGCGCGCAGGATGCCGCGCGCGCTGACGTCGCGGCCGACCAGGCCGAGATCGCCACCCTGCAAAAAGCCGTGGCGGCCACGCGCGTGCAATCGCAGTCCGAGGATGCGGAGTCCGGTCCCGTCCGCGCCTTGGAGCAAAGTGCCGAGGCAGGACAGGCGATGCTGCGCTCGATCGCGCTGCAATCGGACCAGCTGGCGCAGGACATCTCGCTGACCCGGCCGGATGCGCGCATCCTCTCCGCCGCCGCCACGCCGACCAGGCCGAGCACGCCGAACCGTTTTCTGATCCTCGGCGCATCCCTGGTTTTGGGGGCGTGCACCGGCGTGCTGCTGGCGGGGCTGGCCGATGCGCTGGACACCTCGTTTCGCTCCGGCGGCGACGTGCGGGCGCAGCTTGGCCTCTCCTGCCTGGCGCTGCTGCCGGAAGTCTCCAACCCGCAACAGGCCGGGCTGGCAGCGCCGTTTTCGCTGTTCGCCGAACAATTGCGGGCCTTGCAGACGGGGCTCCATCTCGGGACGGAGCGGCACGTCGTCGCCATCACCGCGGCACGGCCGGCCGAGGGGAAAACGACGCTCACCATCGCCTTCGGCCGCGCTCTGGCCGCCTCCGGACTGCGCGTGCTGGCGATCGACGGCGATATACGGCAGCCGAGTTTCGATCCGGTGTTCGGTGTCGGCGGCGCGCCGGGATTCACCGACCATCTGGCCGGGCTGGTCGCGCTGCGCGATGTGCTCGTGCCGGACCCGTTAAGCCCGCTGATGGTGCTGCCCGCCGGGACCCAGGCTAAGGCGGCGTTATCGCTGTTTCTGTCGCCGGCTCTGGACGGCTTCATGACGCAATTGCGCGACGACTGGGACGTGGTGCTGCTCGACGTGCCACCGGTCTTCGCGCTCGCCGAGGGGCGGGTTCTGGCCCGGCTGGCGGATGCCGCCTTGCTCTGCGTCCGCTGGGGCGACACGCCGCGCCATGTCGTGCTGGCGGCAATGACGCTGCTGCGCGAAGCCGGCGTGACAGTGTGCGGTGCGATCTGCTTTTCCTTCACAAGCCAAGCGAGGTTTGCGGCCGAACCATAAGCACTGTCGGCTGCGATCCACTCAGGTTTTATGCCCCATCGCTCTTCCACCCGGTCCAGCATGGTGCGCGACGCGCCGACCTCGGCTTGCCGGATCGCGCGGGTGGCTTCGACGTCGAGAATGACAGCGTTCTCAGTGTCGATCAGATAGTTGGTGGCATAGGCGAAGAAGGCTGGTCCCTTGAGCGCGCCGGTCCACTGAGCAGCCGGATCCGTCGACGAAATAAATTTTGGCGTTACCTCTGAAGCAGCACCGAACGCGGCATCATCAAGCTTGGCCATATACTCCTGGACGGCGCGCACCGCTTCGCCTTTTGCCGCAAGAGCATCGTAATGATCACCAGGGACCGAGCGTTGCCTGTTCGCATCTGCTGCAATCAGGCTGGCATCCGCTGCGAAGCCCTCACCGCTGACCAGCCCCTCGTCGAGGCAGCGGGCGACAATGCTCTCAAAAAGACGCCGAAGGATGTCGCTGTCCCGGAACCGCCCGTGCCGGTTGCGCGAGAAGGTCGAGTGATCGGGAACCTTGCCATTTAAGCCAAGGCGGCAGAACCAGCGATAGGCGAGGTTCAGATGCACTTCCTCACACAGCCGCCGTTCGGACCTGATCCCCATGCAATAGCCGATGACCAGGATCCGGATCATCAAATCCGGATCAATCGACGGCCTGCCGATGATGCTATAAAATGGTGCGAGCTCGAGGCGCAGCGCGGACAAATCAAGAAACCGGTCAATGCCCCGCAACATGTGATCAGCGGGAACATGGTCATCCAGCCGAAAATCGTAAAATAGCTCCGGCGCTGCCTCCTGCCTGCCCATCATTGCCCTGCCTCCGCGTACGCTCAGGCAAAGTGAATCACGGCCGCAGCCGTCGAGCAACGAAAAAGCTCCTTTTTCAACAGTATCGGTCGACTCCGGCCGCGGCCGAACCCAAGCCCGCCGAGAGCGGCTGAACAGGGACAAACCAGACCGTCTGGTCTTGGCAACGCAGGGTGGACAAACGGAGATTCCTACGCGCGACGCGTCCCGACCCATCCCGGTCACTTGGAACCTATGCGGGGCGTTCCAAAAGCTGTCATTCCTCTGGCGCCGCTGGCGTTGGGGCGGCGCTCGTTTCGGGCTTCCTAGATCCAGCGGTCGCTGGGTTAGGTTATGGCTGACGTCTCACGCGAATCATGGTCGGCATCGATTTCATGCTGTCTTCCACGACGAGCCCGAGCGTCGCGGCCAACTGCCACCAGGAGTGGTCGGCCTGCCGGACGATGAAGCACTCGGTGCTGAGGCCCATGTACTGCCCCTCAAAGGAATGGCCGACCGCGACATGCGCGATCTCCTCAGGAAGGCCGACAACCAGGCAGACATGCATGCCAAACACGGAGTGGCGGAAGGTCGGCTGGCCGGCATAGGATGGGTTCTCGGCCCAGCGCTTTCGGTTCGTCGGGTCGAACTCGTATGGCTTGCCCACGTCGTGGCAGGCCGCCGCCGCGAGGAGCACGTCGCGATGGATCTCGACGCTGGGCCAGCTCGCCGCGAACTCCTCGGCTATTTTCAGTGCGAGCCTGAGAACGCCGCGGAGATGATCAGCCTGGGTTCCTGCCTTCAGAACCGGCGCGCCAGGGTTGCCCTCCGGCGGGATCTGCGTGATCCGCGTGAAGTCTGAGCAGGAGAGCGCGTAGCTCCAAGCCTCGACCACCTTTTCCCGGAGCGAGGCGTCCTGGATCATGCCGATTTCAGGAAAGTCTTCGAGGACGCCTTTCCGGACCTCGTCGGTGATGGGCCGGCGCGGCCCCGAATAATGAAGTTCCATCAAGTTGGCTCCTTAAGTGATTTGCAGCTCGGGAAATTCGGCCGGCATCTTATCGGCGCCGTTCTCGGCGTGCACCGGACGCCGCACCATCGTCAGGACGGCGATCACCCCACAGAGGAGCAGTGCTGCCGCGATGCGGAAAGCAACGGTGTAGCCGCCTGTGATCGACACGGCGTAGCCGGTCATGATCGGCGCAGCGAGGCCAAAAGAGTTGCCGCCGAAGGCGACGATGCTGGTGACCCGGCTGACGTCCCTGGGGTTTCTCAGGACATCGCTTGCAATTGCGAAATTGATCCCGCTTGCGGTCGTCGAGCCCGTGAGTACGACGACGAGGATCACCATGAGGGTGAACAGGCTGCCTGCGTGCGGCGCCGCGAGAATCACTAACGAGATCGCGGCAAGACCTGCGGTGAAGATCCGGCGTCCTCCATTGAGGATTGCGGTCGACGACAGCATCCGATCGCTCACCCGGGCGATCCCAAGACCGATGACGAGCGCACAGAAATAGGCTGCAGACGTCAGATAGCCGGTTTCCTGGAGCGAAACGTGGCGGGTCGTCTGCAGATAGGTCGGCAGCCACGTCATGAGCAGATAGGCCGTATAGACGACGCACGCTTGCGCGATGACCAGGCCCCAGACAGTGCGCTGCCGCAGGAGGTAAAGGATCGCGGACGGGGCCGCTTCCGACGCGTCGCGCTGGCCGTTGCGCGTCTCCAAAATCATCGAGCGCTCTGCTTCGGGCAACCATGAAGCGCGCTCCGGCTGGTCGAAGCGGAACTGCCAAAACGCCAGCCAGACAAATCCGACCACGCCCAAGGCAACGAAAGTGGCCCGCCAGCCGATGTGTGAAATCAGGGTTGCCGCGACCAATGCGCCGATCGCGGGACCTGCTGTTGAGCCGCCATTGAACAACGTCGTTACCACGCCGCGCTCGCGCTCCGGGATCCAGTCTCGCACGACACGGCCACAGGACGGATAGCTCGACGCTTCGCTCGCGCCCATGACCAGGCGCGCGACAAGCACGGATGTGAAGCCCCAGGCCAGCGCGGTTGCCGCCGTTGCGAGCGACCACAGGGCGATGCCGCAAGCGACCATACGCTTGGCACCGCTGCGCTCCACCAGGACCCCGAGCGGCACCAGGCAGATGACATATGTCCACAGGAAGCTCGAGAAGAGATATCCCATCTGAACGGGCGACAGATGAAACTCGGTCGCGATGGGGTGGGCCGCGATCGAGAGGGCGACCCGGTCCATGTAGTTCACAACAACGAGCGTGAAGATGAGCAGAACAACCCAGATCCGGCGGGTAGTCATATCGTTTTCGTCTCCCCGCTGCGCTCTGCTCAGTGCTCTCGCCAATCCCATCAAGGTTTGGTCAAAGCGTTTCCTGCAGACGCCGCATTTTTGTTTTTTTAATTCAGCCGAGGCTTCGTGTTGGCGATGATTGTCGACTACAGTGATTGGGGATCTTAATCAAATTAGAATATCAAAACCAAAATGATTGGAAATTCCAATGGGTCGCCCTACCATTGCCCAGCTTGAAGCCTTCGTCTGGACGGCCCGGTACCGATCCGTTCGCAAAGCCGCGGAGGAACTGAACCTCGCACAGCCGACGATTTCTCTCCGCCTGCGTGACCTGCGGCACAGCTTGAAGGCGACCTTGTTCGAGCGGGCCGGGCAGTCGATGGTGCTGACCCAAGCGGGTAGAGACCTCCTTCCTTTGGTCGAAGCGGCGCTCGAGCGGGTCGACGACATCATCTCACTCGGCGGAGAGCCGGAGATACGCGGGACAATTCGCCTTGGGCTCGCGGAGGGGATGGCGACGGTCTGCCTGCCGCGCCTGATTGAGGTGTTGCATGACGAGCTTCCCCGACTTCAACCCGAGTGGGTCATCTCACCGAGCGACGGCCTTGAGGGCGAGCTCGCGGCCCGCCGCCTCGATGCGGCGCTCGTCGTCAACCCTGTCGGTCAAAGTGGCCTCCGGTTCATGCCGATCAGCGTGCAGCGGACGTTGTGGGCGGTGGCTCCGTCTTGGGGATTGAGTGGTCCGGTAACACCCGAAGATCTCAGTCAGAAGCCAATCCTCACGAATGGACCATCGTCCGCCATGCACCGGCAGATCATGGGGTGGTTCGCCACAGCAGGTTTGGCGCCGGCTAGGCTCGACATCTGCTCGAGCGTCACCGTCATCGCCCAACTCGTGGCCGCAGGGACCGCCATCAGCGTCTTTCCGGTCAAGCTTATTGAGTCCTACGTTCGGGCGAAGACAATGCAAATACTGTCGTCAACACCTGCCGTCGAAAGCGGTAGCGTCTTCTTTGCCTTTTCAGTTGGGCACGAAACCGCGGCAACAAATGAGATCCTCAGAATCGTCAGGCGTGTTCTCAAGGACATTCGGTATTTCGAGTGAGTCGACCACCCAGCACAAGTTTGGGTGAAGTCATTTGTTACCCTGTCCCTGCGAACTTCGCCGCGCAGCCGCGCGCTTTGTCTCGATACGTCCCTCATTTTTTACTTCCACTTTAATTAGCAAGACAACTATTTCCAATAAAAAATACGCACTCAGGAAAGGGCCTTTCTAACGCTGTTCATACTGAAGACAGCAGATTTGAACGATCCTGTTCCAACTTTCGTACGCAGCGCTCTCGCGATTTGCGCACTAGCATCGTTGATGGGGCGGTCAAGTGCCTTTCCTGTGCGCGTCGGGTAGACACACCATTCCCTGCCATCCGACGCCGCTTGGCGGCGTTCGACCAACTGCTTCTCAGTGAGATTGTCGATAAGTCGGGTGGCGGTGGGACGAGCGCGGCCTTGGACTTTCAGATCGGTTTCGTCAACGTGCCACGAGCGCCGGGCGGCTCCGCTCTTGAAGCGACGCCGTTGCCGGAGTTCGGCTGTCAGGAGGGGAGCCAGCTTTGCCACTCACTCCCGAACAGTCTCGTGGCTGAAGATGATCTCGCGCTCTAGAAACATCTTGGTTATCACAAAAGCAAATATCTAAAATTGCGTTGTCGAGGCTACAGAACGCCTCAAAATGCACGTATGTGATGGTCGTTCATTCCTGTTGATAATTGATCGATAGGAGGTTCTTGGCCTCGCTAATTTCTAAGGAGCTATGATGCCCAGTTTTTCCAGGAGAAAAATCCTCGCAGCCGGCGCCGCGGGCGGCGCGTTGACGGCAACGGCGGCGGCGCATGCCGCGGGCGTGTTCGGCAATCCCGACCTGCCGCCGCAAGGCCAGATGAATGCCACCGCGGGCGCTTTCGCCGATCCCGGCCCGCAGAACGCCGTGATGGAAGCCCAGATTCCGGCGTTCGCGAATCCCCCGGCCACCGATGTCGGCGGCATGGCGCAACTCTGGTCGTCCTTCAGCATCGCGCCGAAGCGCGTGCAGGCGGGCGGCTGGGCGCGTCAGGTGACGACGGCCGACTTCCCGATCTCCACCACCATCGCCGGCGTGAACATGCGCCTCGGGCCGGGAGGCATTCGCGAACTGCACTGGCACCAGCAGGCGGAATGGGCGATCATGACCTATGGCCATTGCCGCGTGACCGCGGTGGACCAGAACGGCCACGCCTTCGTCGATGACGTGGCGGCCGGCGATCTCTGGTACTTCCCGGCCGGCTTGCCGCATTCGCTGCAGGGTATCGGCCCGGATGGCTGCGAATTCGTCATCTGCTTCGACAACGGCGCCGCCTCGGAAGACAACACGCTGCTGGTGACCGACTGGTTCGCGCACACGCCACCGGAAGTGCTGGCGAAGAATTTTGGCGTGCCGCAATCGGCCTTCGCCAACATTCCGCTGCAGGATCGCTGGATTTTCCAGGGCAAGGAACCGGGTCCGCTCGCCGCTGATGTGCAAGCGATCTTGCCGGACGCCGGCCCGGTGCCGAACCCGTTCACGTTCCACCTGTCCGCATCAACGCCGGTCAAGCAGAACAGCAACGGCATGATCCAGCTCGCCGACAGCACCAACTTCAAGGCGGCGATCACGGTCGCGGCGGCGCTGGTGACGGTGAAGCCCGGCGCCATGCGCGAGATGCACTGGCACCCGAACGCGGCTGAATGGCAGTACTACATCAAGGGCAAGGCCCGGATGACGGTGTTCAATACCGGACCTCAGGCCGCCACCATCGACTTCAACCCCGGAGACATCGGCTACGTGCCCAAGAGTTTTGGCCATTATGTCGAGAACACCGGCAATGAAGATCTCGTCCTCGTGGCGGTTTTCAGGACTGATAAATATGCGGAGGTCGCGCTCGCCGACTGGATGGCGCATACGCCGCCGGCAATGGTGGAGCAGACGCTGAACCTCTCGGCCGAGACGGTCGCGAAGTTTGCACGACGGCCGCAGGGTATCGTTCCCGCCTAACGCTAACAAAGATGTCTTGCGGCATGCCGCAAGACATCTTTTTATAGGCGGTCGTTCCGCTGCCCATCTCGACGGGAGATTTTTTGATCATGGACGTCTTGGGGCCACTCCCAAGTCGTTCTGCAGCTAACCGCGCACACGCTTCCCCTGCGCTTCCGATTTTTTGGTATGAATAAGGTATACTATGCACAACGAAGTTGTTGACGTCGTTTTCGACTCATCCAAGTTCTGGCCTGTGGCCATCGGTTTTTCGGCCTCGCGACGGGGTATCTGGTGGTCGGCGGTCAGGCGCTGTTCCAGTTTCCGAAAGGGAGTCGGGAGGTTGATAAGTCGACCGCCCTGTGGAGCCTCTGGATGGCCGGCTTCATGCAGTTCATCACCGGCGTCTATCTCATGGTCGGCCTGACCTGGTTCGGCGTCTTTACGAATGCCGCACCACTCTACATGGCGGCACTCGCCTTCACGGCCTACGGCGTGCATTGGTTCGCCGTGTCGCATCGCCGCTATATCGGCAGCAGCGCGGTTCCCGAGGGCTGGATGGCGATTGCCTTCTCCTTGCTCTCGATCCTCGGCGTCATCGTCTTCCAGGCGGCGGGGGACATCCCGGTTGCCATCGTGTTTGTTGGACTGACACTCGTCTATCTCACAGAAATCCCGACGCGCTTCGGCCTCTGGCCTGCCGGCGCACGGCTGATCGGTCTGTGGCAGGTCCTGACAGGACTCTGGCTCATTTACGTGACCTACGGCGTCGTTCTCAACCTTGCGGTTGGCTACCACTGGTGGGTCTGAGCACGGAACAGGGCATTGTCACGTTAACCCGTTACGGTATCATTTCACCTGAGCAGGCACCGTAGAGTGTGATTGCGGCGCCCGCTGGACAGAGAGCGATGAGACTCGGCAACGTTTTCACGCGCCGTCCTAACCAAGACAATGCTGCGAAGTGCCATTTCGCTCGCAACCAAGCCTTCATCAACTGGGCAGAGGTTCCCGGCGGACTGATAGTTACGTAATCACGCCTGCCTGTCGCCCTCTCCCGACCGCCTCCGCCTTCCGTCAGCCAGCATCCAGCAACTTGACGGTGCTCATTCTTCGCTTGATCGCACCTTCTTTCGGATCGGTGGGATCGCAAAATTCCATAAAATCTTAGGTGGTTGTGAATTGAAGTTTCCACAACCTATAGTTAGAGGAGTGCCAAGCGTCTCTCCGAGCGGACGGCGCCGATTTCTAGAAGGATCGTAGGCTATGAAGAACATTCCGATTATCGGAAAATTTGGCGCCATCTTGGCAGTGTTCGGGGTGTTCGCCATCGCCGTCGCCATCTACTCCACGGCGCAGATGCGCGCCCTGAACACCGGCTACCTCGCTTTGCGCGCCGGCCCGACGGATGCGCTGTTGCAGCTGATCCGCAGCAATGTCGACATTCAGTTCATCCGTGAGAGCGCGAACGCAATGATGCTGAACGCCAACGCAACGGACAGCCAGAAAGATCTCGCGGCGATCAAAGACGACAGCGCGCGGTTCGCCGAGTTCATGGGACTTGCCGCCCAGGATGATCCGGCGGATGCCAACACCATCCAGACCTTCAAATCGCAGCTTCTGCAGTTCGCGACAGGGGCTTGCACCAACCCGGCGCTGCTCGTCGCCGTGGCCGGCGGCACCGGCGCCAATGCCCCGACCGCCGAGGCCTTGTACCGCAGCCAGTGCGTGCCGCAGCTCGTCACCCTGGCCAACAGCATGCAGCCGATCATCAACAATATGCGGAGCGCTGAAAGCACTAACCTCGCGGCACTGAAATCCACCACCGACAACTCCATCTCCTTCACCTTCTATATGATCCTTGGTGGCATCGCGGCGGTGATGATCAGCGCCGTCTTCGCCATCCGCACGTGGATCACCACCCCCGTCAAGGCACTGCAGGGGACGATGAACAAGCTTTCCGGCGGCGACTTGAAGACCAAAGTGATCGGCATCGAACGCAAGGATGAGATCGGCGGCATGGCCCGCGCGGTACAGGTGTTCAAGGAGGCCGGCATCGAGAAACAGCGCCTGGAAAGCGAAGCCGAGGCGCAGCGCACGCTGAGGGAGCAGGAACGGCAGGAGACCGACCGTGAGCGCGCCGCCGTGCTGGAACAGTTCGCATTCATCGTCGAATCCGTCGGTACCGGGCTGGAAAATCTCTCCGGAGGCGACATGTTGTTCCGCCTGAACGCGCCGTTCGCCGCCGAATACGAGAAACTGCGCAATGACTTCAACGCGGCGATGCTCAAGCTGCAGGAAACGCTGCAAGCGATCGCTGCCAATGCCGAGGGCGTGCGCTCCGGCGCCGAGGAGATCACCCACGCTTCCGACGATCTCTCGCGCCGCACCGAGCAGCAGGCGGCAAGCCTGGAAGAAACGGCGGCGGCCCTCGACCAGATCACCGCCACGGTGCGCCGCACCGCGGAAAACGCCACCGAAGCTCGCAGCACGGTCGCGACCGCCAAGGCGGACGCGGAGCGGTCCGGCGCGGTGGTGCGCGAGACCGTGAACGCGATGAGCGGGATCGAGACCTCGTCCAAGCAGATCGGCAACATCATCGGCGTGATCGACGAGATTGCCTTCCAGACCAATCTTCTGGCGCTCAATGCCGGGGTCGAAGCGGCGCGGGCCGGCGATGCCGGGCGCGGTTTTGCGGTGGTGGCGACCGAGGTGCGGGCGCTGGCGCAGCGCTCGGCCGATGCGGCGAAGGAAATCAAGGCGCTGATCTCGGCGTCGGGTCAGCAGGTCACGGCCGGGGTCAAACTGGTCGGCGAGACCGGCCAGGCGCTGGAGCGGATCGTGGCACAGGTAGCGCAGCTGAGCAGCCTGGTGGTCGACATCGCCGCCTCGGCACAGGAGCAGGCGACCGGGTTGAACGAGGTGAACAGCGCGGTCAACCAGATGGACCAGGTGACGCAGCAGAACGCGGCGATGGTCGAGGAATCGACGGCGGCGAGCCACGGCCTCTCGGGCGAGGCCCAAGAACTCGCCCGCCTGGTTGGGCAATTCCGTATCAGCCAGATTGAAGCAGCCCCGATGCTCAAGCGGGCTGCGCCCAAGGCGCCGCCAAAGCCGCGGACCGCCGTGACCACGTCCGCGCGCAAGGTTGTCATGCTGGCGGGTCAGGATAAGGCGCCACGCCCAGCCCCAGCCGGCGCGTCAGAAGGGTGGAGCGAGTTTTGATCATGAGCCAAACCCACGACCGCACGCATCATCAGGCGGCTGGCGCCAACGAACTTCTGTCCGTCCGCATCGGCACGCAGGAATTCGCTCTGGACATTAGGGCGATCCGTGAAATCAGAGGGTGGACAACGTCCACCCCCCTGGCGCACGCCCCCTCCTACATCAAGGGCATGATTAATCTCAGGGGCGCGGTCCTGACCATCGTCGACCTCGCCAAACGCCTGGGCCTGTCCGGCACCGAGCCGAACGCCGCCTCGGTCATCGTGGTCGTGGAACTTGGCGATCAGGTCGCCGGTCTCCTAGTCGATGCGGTGTGTGAAATCTTCACCGTCACCGACGAGATGAGGCAGGCGACGCCGCATGCCGGCGATGGCGCCGCACGGGAATTTATCGAAGGCCTCATCATGATGGACGATCGGATTATCAGCGTCATGTCGATCCGCGCCATCATGCCCGAGGCCGCCCTGGACGCCCCAGACGAAATGCGTTGACGGCGACTCCGCGGCTGTCTCTGAGCGACGGGACCGCCCCGCCGCCGTCTGCTTCACCTCCGGCGTGCAAGCGCTGTGCTCGCTATCGTGCAGGCTGCTTAGGCCGCCTGAAACTTCTCAATTATGCCGTCACCTATGGCGCGAAAGCTGAAAGAATCGCTTCGATTACTTCTTTGCCGAAGCAGCGGCGGAGGTCGTGGTGGTTTCTATCTCTTCTGCCGCGCGGGGCTGTCGAGGTACCGGGGGCGGCGTAAAGGCTGAAGAATGGCTGTCGTTCTCGCCTGTCACCGGTTGCATCTTCGGCTTTGGCTGACGCATGCAGCCGCGGAAGATCGGATTGCAGACACCATCCTCGCCGACGGTGAGATCGTCGGCACCAGTATGGTGGACCTCCGCCACCTTACCGTTGATCACCCGTACATACGCCATGCAGCCCGTGCCAGATCCACCGATAGCGACATCGCCCATGCTGAGTGGCAGGGAAAGGGTGAAGCCGTTGTTGTTCGAAGGTGAGTAAGTATAGGTGTCGACATGGGCGACGGGACTGAGCGTGGTCGATTTAGCTGGCGGCCCGGCACACGATAGAAGATCGGCGCGACTCATTCCAATCATGCTGATTTGCGCTTCATGTGCCTGACGTAAGGCTCCATAGCCGCAACCGGCGAGAGAAAGGCTTGTGAGCATCAGAACGATCCGGCGCATATCACCTCCGGCGAATAAATATTTTTCATTTCATGTGCAGATATGAAGAGAAGTCCGTCACCGAACCCAAAAAAAGTGGTTAAACATCATTTCACTATTATAGTCTGACTGACTTAATGAAAGTCTTTGTGACTCGATGTTGGCCAAGCTCGGGTCCGTGCGACAGGGATGCGACAAGAGGTCGTCCTAATGGACCCATTCCGCCGATCACATCTTGGTACCGTGCCGCGCGACCGTTGGTCATTTCGTGATTATGTTGGTGTTTCCAAAATTGGCAGAATCTCTGCCGAGATTAAAAAAACTCGCCACGGAAATACACATTTTTTGCGCGACCGGAAGAGGTTTGCTGCGGAAAATTCTTATCGGATGTACCGAACTCCGATTTGGGATCGACCGCGTACAGCTTGATCAGGAGGATTTTTTTATGGCGGACCTCGAAGAGGTTTCAGACCTCGCTGATGATGAACATCGCGAACAAAGAAACGGACTTTATCGCCTCTCAGGCATCCGGCCGCGACCCTGCGATCAGGATATCGACGAGGCGTTTGGCGCTGGCCTCCCAGCCAGGATCGGCGGCGACGTTGGCCACACCGACCAGAGCGCGCAACAGATCGAACGGGTCGAGATCGGCGCGGATATCGCCGTTCTCGACCGCCCTACCAACCAGCTCCCTTATCGCAGTTTTCAAATGCTCGCCTGAAGTCGCATAGAGCTGACCTGGCCCGCCAACCAGGGAGTTGAGCGCAGGGGCAATCAGCTGCTTGGTCGCAAAATAATCAACGAATAGCCGCATCCAGCTACGCAGGGCCTCAGCGGGCACGCAGGTTGCCGCGAGCTGCTGTGCTGCCGCGCTCAGGCCCTCAACCTCGGTGCGGTAGACCGCCTCGATCAGCGCATCCCGTGTCGGAAAGTGACGGTAAAGCGTGCCGATCCCAACGCCCGCGCGGCGGGAAATTTCGTCAAACCTCATCTCCGTCTCGCCGTCTTGGAAAGCGGCCTTGGCGGCCTCGATCAACCGCTCGCGGTTGCGCTGTCCGTCACTGCGTGGCCGTCGTCGCGTCGTCTTTTCCTCGGTCACCAGGCTGCCCTCTTGCTAAACGGAGACATCCTCCGTATAAGTTTAACCGGAGCGTTTCTCCACATATCTCGTATGGCGCTGCGGTTCAACGCGCATACGGCGCATCACCATTACGGAGGCCATCATGGCAAAAATTTTCGGCGCAACGTCTACGACTGACGAGGTGCTCGCGGGCGTATCTCTTACCGGCAAGCGTGTGCTCGTGACCGGGGTGTCCGCTGGGCTTGGCATCGAGACGGCGCGCGCGCTCGCCACCCATGGCGCGCATGTCGTCGGTGCCGCGCGTGATCTCAAAAAGGCCTCTGCGGCCACCGCCCAGCTATGGGATGACGCGGCGACCGCCGGCGGCCGGTTTGAGCTGGTCGAACTCGACCTCGCCAGCCTCGCGAGTGTCCGCGCCTGTGCCGACGCGCTCAATGCCGCCGCTGCGCCCTTTGACTTGGTGATTGCCAATGCCGGCGTTATGGCGACGCCCTTCGGGCATACGGCCGACGGTTTCGAGACGCAGTTCGGCACCAATCATCTCGGGCATTTCGTGCTGATCAACCGGATTGCGCCCTTGATGCGCAACGGCGCGCGGCTGGTGAACCTGGCCTCTTCGGGGCACCGCTTCTCCGATGTCGACCTCGATGATCCGAACTTCGAGCGTACCTCTTATGAACCTTTCACCGCCTACGGTCGCTCCAAGACCGCGAATATCCTGTTTGCCGTTGCCTTCGACCGGCGCCATCGCGCGCGCGGCGTGCGTGCGACGGCGGTGCATCCCGGCGGCATTCTCACCGAGCTCGGCCGCCATATCGATCAGACGCAACTTGAGGCGATGGTCGCCCAGATCAATCAGCAACTCACTGCCGAGGGCAAGCCGCCATTTGCATTCAAGACGATCCCCCAAGGGACAGCGACCTCTGTGTGGGCAAGCGTGGTTGCGCCCGCGGATGCCATCGGTGGCCGCTACTGCGAGAACTGCCATGTCGGAGAGGCCGTGCCTGATGATGTGACGATCAGCGTGGTCAGCGAAGGCGTGCGTGGTTACGCACTCAATCCTGAGCATGCCGAGGCGCTCTGGAAGAAGAGCGAGGAGATGGTCGGGGAGCACTTCTGAGCGCGTTTCCGCCTACCGCAGGCTGGCACGGAATCGCACTCGACGAGACGATGCACCAGGCGATGCAGGAGAACATCTAGCGGACCATGCCGTGGGACAAGCTCGGCGAACCGTCCGAGGTGGACCGCTGCCGCCCTGTTCCTCGCGTCCGAGGACAGTAGCTTCGTCAATGGCAGCGAACTCTTCACGGACGGCGTTCTGCCCAGATCTAGCTCGGCAGCGCGCCTTTTCCGTCACACTCACCCCGCCCAATACGGAGGTCTCATGGCTCAGACGAACAACGTCGCAATCGCTCAGGAGTTTCTTCACCGGCTAGGCTCGGGCGCCGAGCCGGTGAGGGTCGCCGAATCGCCTCGATATCGACAACATCCTTGCCAGCGACACTCGGGCCGTCATTCTTGGATCGCTCGCATCCCGGGTCAAGCAGGCCGGCAAGGTGGTCGAGACGTCTTTCGCAATCATCCTGACCATTGCCGATGGAGAGATCAGTCGGTTCCAGATGCTGGAAGACAGTTTCGCCGTCTCGCGTGCCGCATAGGCGGCCGAAAGCTTCAACCGAGATTCGGTTTCCAGCAAGTTGCTTTGACCCTCAAGAAATGGGGCTGGTGAAACTATCGAGACCAGCGGCGTAGCGGCATAATGACTCCACCGCTCACGAGAAACCTGAACCGATGTCTGCTTCCGAGAGAGCAAAGCGGATAAGTCGAATGTCGCCTTTCGTCGCTAAGCCGCCGCACCAGCCAACCTGTTGGAGAATTCAGGCGTTCTTAGACTGACGCGTCCCATCAAAAGCCGTCATTCTTCGACGAACCTAGTCTTGAAAGAATCAAACCATAAGTTGCCGTGTTCCGGTCTGCTCGTAACCCAATGAAATCACAGTGTGATTTTTCAGATGACATCTTAAGGTATGAGCCGGGACGCGTTATGATTTAACGGACATTCTACCCCGCCAGCAGTTTCTCGCGCGCGGCGGTCGCTAGTTGATCGGCCCGTTCGTTCATCGCGTTGCCTGAATGGCCCCGGACCCAGCGCCAGTCGATTTTATGCGTGCTGGCGGCGGCGAGGATCCGTTTCCACAGATCCATGTTTTTCACCGGGTCGCCGGCGGCGTTGCGCCAGTTCTTGCGCACCCAGCCGGTATGCCAGCGGGTGATGCCGTTGCGTAAGTATTCGCTGTCGGTATGCAGGATGATGGTGCAGGGGCGGGTCAGCGCCGTCAGCGCTTCGGCGGCCGCGGTCAGCTCCATGCGGTTGTTGGTGGTCTCCGACTCGGCGCCGGAGAGCTCCTTCACGGTGCCCTTGAATTTCAGGATCGCGGCCCAGCCGCCGGGGCCGGGATTGGGCTTGCAGCCGCCGTCGGTCCAGATTTCGACGGTGCTGTCGGCGGTTTCAGAGTCCATAGGCGGAGGCATCCCGGGCGGTGTTGTGGAAGCGCAGGCGGCGGTAATAGTCCATGGGGTCTTTCGGCGTCACCAGCGCGCCCGGCGGCGTGTGCAGCCAGTCATAGAGCCGGGTGAGCAGGAAGCGCATGGAAGCCCCCTGGGCCAGCACCGGCAGCGCCGCGCATTCGGCCTCGCTCAACCATCGATGCGCCATATAGCCGCGCAGCAAAGCGCGGGATTTGGTGATGTTGAAGCTGAAATCCCGCTCGAAACACCAGGCGTTCAGGCAGATCGCGATGTCGTAGGCATAGATATCGGTGGCGGCGAAATAGAAATCGATCAGCCCGGAGATTTTGCCGTCCAGGAAGAACACGTTGTCCGGAAACAAATCGGCATGGATGTGCCCGACCGGCAGGTCGCGCGGCCAGGCGGCGGTGATGCGCGCGAGGTCTGCCGCGAGTTCGGGCCCGAGGCCGGCCTGCACGTCGTCGGCATGGGCGAGGGATTTTTCCAGCAGCGGCTGCCAGGCCTCCGGCCCGAGCGCGTTGGCCCGACGCGGCGCGAAATCCTGGCCGGCCAGATGCAGCTGCGCCAGCGCCGCCCCAAGCGGCTCGCAATGCTCGAGCACCACGCGGCGTGGCCAGACGCCGGGCAGGAAGGTGGTGATCGCGGCGACGCGCCCGGCCAGCGGGTTGAGGTTGCGGCCCTCCCGGGCGCGCACGGGCAGCGGGCAGGGCAGGCCGCTGGCGGCCAGATGCTCCATCAGCCCGAGAAACCAGGGCAGATCGGCGGTGTTCACCCGCTTCTCGTACAAGGTGAGAATGAAATCGCCCTGCGTGGTTTTCAGCGCGTAATTGCTGTTCTCCACGCCCTCGGCAATGCCGCGGAACGCGACCATCCCACCAATCTCATAATCGGCCAGAAACGCCGCAAGGGCTTCGTCCGTAACTTCCGTATAAACCGCCATGCGGGTAGATGACCGCGCTGAAAAATTCTGGCAAGGGAGCCGACATGAAACGTCAGATTCCCGTCTGCTTCGCCCCGTTCCTCCTGGCCGGCCTGGCCGCTTGCGCCGACGATTCCACGCCGCCGCCGATGTTCTGCCCGCAAGTGGCGGTGCTGCAGCAGGCCGCGAAGGTAACGACCTTCCTGCCCGGACGCACGGATGTGGCGGCCCAGGTCACCACGGCGCAGATAACCGGAATCGCCGGCGCCTGCGCGACCGCGCAAGGTAACCGCCTCCTGCGCGTGACGTTCCGCGCCGGTTTTGTCGCCAGCAACGGCCCGGCGGATCATGGCGCGACCGTGCAGCTGCCGTATTTTGTGGCTTTGAGCCGCGGCAACCAGATCATCTCGAGACAGGACTACACGATCGCGCTGCATTTCAACGGCAACGCCAGCAACGCCGAGGCGACCAGCAAGCCGGTGAAGGTGGAGCTGAGCAATGTGCACGACAGCCAGAACGTGGAGATACTGGTCGGGTTCAAGATGACCCCGGCGCAGCTGGCTTACGCCGCCGGGCATCCGATGGCCGCGCCTTAAGTAAGGAAGCAAGGCTACTTTTTGTGAACAAAAAGTAGCAAAAAAACTTTGCTAACCTGGGCCATGGGCGTTGGCGCTGACAACGCCCATGGCCCAGCATAATAAAAAGTTTTTGCGCCGCTTTTTTCAAAAAGCGGCTGCTTTCTTCTGCCATCAAGCATGTTAGTTTTTTGAACGTCTTGGTTTTCCTCGCAAAACCCCCATTTCCCCCGGGTCATAAGGAGATTACTTCATGGAATATGTAAGACTCGGCCGCACCGGCCTGCAGGTGTCGCGCATCACGCTTGGCTGCATGACCTACGGCGCGCCCGACCGCGGCGGCCATGCCTGGACCATGCCGGAAGAGGCCTCGCGGCCGCTGATCAAACAGGCGCTCGAGCTCGGCATCAATTTCTTCGACACCGCCAATGTCTATTCCGACGGCACGTCCGAAGAAATCGTCGGCCGCGCACTGAAAGATTTTTCGACCCGCGACGAGGTCGTGATCGCGACCAAGGTGTTCAACCGTATGCGTCCCGGCCCGAACGGCGCCGGCCTGTCGCGCCGCGCGATTTTCACGGAAATCGATCACAGCCTGCGCCGCCTCGGCACCGACTATGTCGATCTCTATCAGATCCATCGCTGGGACTACGAAACCCCGATCGAAGAGACGATGGAAGCGCTGCATGACGTGGTGAAGGCCGGCAAGGTCCGCTATATCGGCGCCTCCTCGATGTATGCCTGGCAGTTCGCCAAGGCCAATTATACCGCCCGGATGAACGGCTGGACCGAGTTCGTCTCCATGCAGAACTACGTCAACCTGCTCTATCGTGAGGAAGAGCGCGAGATGATCCCGCTCTGCCGGGATATGGGCGTGGCGGTGATCCCCTGGAGCCCGATGGCGCGCGGCCGCCTGACCCGCGACTGGGACGAGACCTCGGCGCGTACCGAGACCGACGAGTACGGCAAGACGCTGTATGCCGGCACCGGTGACGCTGACCGCAAGGTCGTGGAGCGGGTCGCCGAAGTGGCGAAAGCGCGCGGCGTGCCACGGGCGCAGGTGGCGCTGGCCTGGGTCGCCCAGAAGCCGGGCATCACCTCGCCGATCGTCGGCGCCTCCAAGCCGGCGCACCTGACCGATGCCGTGGCCGCGCTGAAGCTGAACCTGACCGCAGAGGAAATCGCCTCGCTCGAAGCCGCCTACGTGCCGCACGCGATCGCCGGGCATAAGTAGGGAAGGCTACTTTTTGTGAACAAAAAGTAGCAAAAAAACTTTATTAATCTGGGTCATGGGCGTTGTCGGTGACGATGCCCATGGCCCAGCATAAATAAAAGTTTTTGCGCCGCTTTTTTCAGGGCTTGTTGAGATTTAGGGATTCCCCTGGTCACGGCGTTTGTGATTCACGCTTTTCATGGACCGCTTTGCACTGACGGACGCTCAATGGGCGAAAATGGAGCCGCACTGTTTGGGGAAGCCGAGCGACCCTGGGCG
>NZ_DASXFO010000025.1:0-32444 GCF_036489515.1 Acidocella sp. | reverse complement strand
GGAACGAGGAGGAATTGGCGGCGATCCAACGTCTTGATGATCAGGCACGCCGGCTTGAACGAACCGCCACCGGGCCTTCGCTTGCAGTCCTGATCGCGGAGGAACGCACCCGGTCCCATGACTACGGCGGACGCAGCGTATCCGGCTGGGAGCCGTCTCCGGAGACCTCCGGTAAGGGTGCGGAGGGGGAAGTCGCAAGCGACTTTGAGGCTGTGCGGCAGGGAAAGGTGTGAGGGCCAGGCACGCCAGACCAGGTGCGGTGCTGGTTACGGAGGTGGCCTTCAGGCGCGCGCAATCACCCCTCAACGAAGCTGACTATCTTTGCTGCCCCGCCGATTGATGCCCGGGTTCACTTGTCTGGCATCGCGGGCGGACTGACATTCGACGCAGGTACGCACACCCCGCACGGCGCGGCGCCGCCCCTCGGGTATCTGCTCGCCGCATTCCGCGCAATGCGTCTCGCCTTCACCTGCGGGCATTCTCGCACGCGCGATCATAACCGCGTCCGCGATGGTGTCGTCGATCTGATCTTGAACCGCCCCGTCGGGCGTCCAACCGCCGGCCATTCCGATGCTCCTCATTCGTGTCTCGACAGCGCAAATGGGGAGTTTAAGCCGTCATTCAAAGTGCGGCTGGTCGAATTCGGGGGGCTTTGCCGCGTCTGGGCGCATTGTTGCCGCCACTATGGCAGCGGCCGCAAGATGGTGTACCGCTGCGGCTTGGGTGAACGCGGTCGGTCAGTTCCGGCGGGACGAGGACATTGGCGGCGGAGACGATCAGAGACGTGACCAGGGCGCGTGTGATCGCGCCGATGACCTGGGGGCGGGTCTGGTTTCGAAATGGCCGATCGCGGCCGCTCTGCCCCAGTGCCCCCAGAAGCGCGGGATCCGCAAATCGGGGGTTTGTTAACGACCGGGGGCGGCGGCAACAGAACCCCAGAGGTTGAGGCTTGATATCAATATATAGTTTATGATATCAATAAAATCATGGCATCAAAGAGTGATACCAATGCCCGCTGTTACGATCCGCAATCTGTCCGAGGAAACGCATCGCGCCTTGAAGGTCCGCGCTGCACAGCATGGACGTAGCACGGAAGCCGAAATTCGCGAAATTTTGGAAAGAGAGGTGCGCCCAACTGGCCGGATAAAGCTTGGTTCACTGTTGGCTGCAATCGGTCGCGAAGCCGCGCTTACCGATAAAGACGTGGACGCCTTGCAGCACATCCGCGACAAGACCCCAGCCGAGCCGATGAGGTTTGAATGATCCTCCTCGACACGAATGTGGTTTCCGAGACTTGGAGACCCACACCCGAGCCGGGCGTGCTTGAGTGGATTGACGCGCAGGCTATCGAAACCCTCTACTTGTCAGCCATCACTGTCGCCGAGATCCGCTTCGGCATCGCTGTGCTGCCTGTCGGTAAGCGCCGCACGATCTTGTATGATCGTTTCGAGCGAGACGTGCTGCCACTGTTCGCGGGGCGCGTCGTGCCTTTCGACCTGGATGCCTCACAAGCCTACGCCGACCTGATGGCGCAAGCGAAAGCGGCAGGCCATGCCATAGGCAATGCAGACGGCTATATCGCCGCTACGGCCGCGTCGCGCGGCTTCATGGTTGCCACTCGCGACGCGAGCCCGTTCGCGGCCGCCGGTCTGAACGTCGTCAACCCTTGGGAGACAGCGCTATGAAAAAGGAAGGGGCGAAAGTAATCTTGGAAGAATAGCCTGACGTTTTACGGCAGCATCCCAATTTATCATCAAAGAAGAGGTGATAAAAGTCGGCGATATCGTCATAGAAAGTGTCCAACAGGCTGACCATCGGTAACTCCATTCGCCCTCTCACGCGCTGCTCACGGCCGGGAGCAATTTAAAAAAAGGTGGCGCCAACCTATCGCCGATGTCGTTCGCTGACGTGTCCCGGGAGACCTATACGCAAGCCGTGCTCGGGGTGACCAAGATCGACCTTCTCAAGGCTGTCTTCATCTGGGCCCACGAGCGGTCAGCCGCCCGCTACGCCGCGGTTCGTCAATCCCTCGGGGAGCCTGATCCTTTCCGGCTTCGCTACCGCGAACAGCTGCGCGAGCTCATCGCCGACCTCGTCCGGACGCTGGTCGTTCGGAAGGACTCCGTAGCGCGAATAGCAGGTTGGTCACAAAAAGAGATTGATCCCGAAGATCGCCGGCGTTTCGAGGCAGGTGGATGCCATGCATTAGGCGTAAATGCCCGTGCCCGCGTCGGTACTTGGCATATAAGGAATATACAAAGCCGCGTCGGCCGCGGCCGCCGGCGCCTCTGGCGTGAGCGCCGGTGCGCGTTGGGCGGAGACGGTATATGCTCATGTCGTACGTTATGGCACGCTGGACGTGCCTGGCCTGAACCGCCCAGCAGGTGATCTCGACGAGGGTGAACCGTTCGAACCCGAGGGCGATGCGCTTCTTGAATTGGCTATGGCATGGGCCGCACTGGCACAAGACGCGCCGGATGTGGCCTTGCTCCAACGCACGCGGCAAAGTGCCGACCTGCCAACCATCATGGACGCGCTCGCCGCCACCGTCATGAACCGTGACGCAGGAAAGGAGGTGATAACAATTGCCCTCGAGAGGCTGCTTCTGGTCCAAATGGAAACGGTGCAACGCCGTGAGTTCGTTGGCTCAGGCTCGCTCACCTTGAATGTGGTTGGACGTGCGGTCGACGATGCAATTGCTGCCAGAGGATGGCCGGTGAGAGTGCGCGCGCTGTTTACAACGCTACGGCAGCGGCTCACGCGCGGGGACCGTGCCGGCGACCCGGCGCTAGAGCGTCTGGTCCAGCGCATCCAGGCGCTGCGTGCCAAGACGGTTGCACAAGGCTGTACCGAACAGGAAGCATTAGCGGCAGCGGAGAAAGTGGCGGAGTTGCTGGATCGCTATGGTCTATCGCTCGGAGAGCTTGAATTTCGCGCGCAGCCCTGCGAGGGGATCGGTATCCAGACCAACCGCCGCCGTACCGCGCCAATCGACAGCTGCGTTCCTGCGATCGCGGCGTTTTTTGATTGCCGTGTCTGGGCTGAGCGCGCGCAGGGTACAGCGCTACGCTATGTTTTCTTTGGTCTGCGTGGCGATGTGACCGCGGCGCGATACCTCTATGAAATGGTTGAGCGCGCGTTTGAAACTGAGACAAATGTTTTTCGTGCCAGCGACATTTATTTTGAGATGGCAGGAGAGCGGCGCAGTGCCACAAATTCCTTTCAGACCGGGTTGGCACACGGAATATCCGATAAGCTGCAGGCGCTGCGTGCGTGCGGCGCGCAATGCCGGCACCCGCAGCGCATCGGGCCGCGATTTGGTGCCGGTGAAGGCGGCGATGGTGGAGGAAGAGATGGAGAAGCTCGGTCTCAGCCTCAGCCCCCGCATACTGGGGCAGGGTAAGCGTGTTCTCACCGACGCTTTTGCGGCAGGCGAGGAGGCGGGACAGCGGTTTGAATTCGCACCGGCGATAACGCGGGCGGCGTGACCATCCGGCGAGGCGTCAAAATGGCCATTTAACCAAGCTTCCCCAGATGGACGGCCAAACCGCGCCATGCGGGATGAAAAGAATCCCGATCGACAGGCGTTCGGAATGCCAAAAACGGCATGTAACCTTTCCAACCGCCGGCTAAGTCCCACTTTGTGGAAGATTGCCGGTAGTAGGCTGGCGCTGGCGTCTAGCGCATTACATTAACGTACTATTATAAATATAGACGATATAGATAAAGGGCGCGGTCATTATGAAAACACGGATATTGGGTCGCTCGGGCCTCCGGGTATCGGAGGTCGGGCTCGGCTGCAACAACTTCGGAAGCAGGATCGATCTCGAGGCGACACGTGCTGTGGTTCATGCGGCACTGGATAACGGCATCACCCTGTTCGATACTGCTGACGCGTACGGCAACAGGGGAGGGTCGGAAACATATCTGGGGCAAGTGCTGGGGGAGCGGCGCAAGGCTATCGTGCTCGCCACGAAGTTCGGCAACCCGATGGACGAAGCTCAAACGTTAAAAGGTGGTGCGCGGCGTTATATTATGACGGCTGTCGAGGCGAGCCTCAAACGGCTAAATACCGATTGGATCGATCTCTACCAACTGCACCGGCCTGACGCTGACACGCCGATCGAGGAAACCTTGCGGGCGCTCGACGATCTCGTCCGGGCGGGCAAGGTCCGTTATATTGGTGCCTCGAATCTCTCCGCTTGGCAGTTGGTGGAAGCCGATTGGACGGCACGGGCTGCCAATCTGACCCGCTTTATTTCTCACCAGGATGGCTATTCCCTCCTGAACCGCGAAATTGAGACCGAGTTGCTGCCAGCGGCGCGCTCTTACGGCATCGGGCTCCTTCCGTATTTTCCGCTCGCGAACGGGCTGCTCACCGGCAAATACAAACGGGGGCAACCACTTCCTCCGGGTACACGCCTGGCCGGCAATAGAGCGAGGGCGGAGCAATTGCTGAAAGATGCGAATTGGGAGAAGGTCGCGCGGCTGGAGACCTTCGCCGCAGGGCACGGGCACAGCCTTCTAGAGCTTGCCTTTGCCTGGTTACTGGCGAAAGGTGCCGCGAGTGTTATTGCTGGGGCGACCAAGCCGGAACAGATCGAGGCCAATGTCCGCGCCGCGGCATGGACGCTGAATAGCGCAAATCTTGAGGAGATCGATCAGCTAGTGGATCACGCCTAACGGCGGCGCCCCAGGAAGACGAAATGCCGTGGGGTATCGCTCATGACATGAAAGTTTCACGATACCAGGTCGTCGAGCGGCGCATCGCCTCGATGTAGCCGATCCCGCCGAGCGGCGCCCCGGCCGCAGCCAGTCGGCTCGTATCATGCCCGCAGGTACGCCCGAAAATCCGAACGAGCAGCCGGTGGAGCAGCGGCTCGCGTTGCAAACGCAGTAGCCGCCACGGTGTTTCCAACACCATCGCAGCCGCGTCTGCCACGACGTACGGCAGGTTCAGAACGACGCCCCGGCCATGGATTCCAGAGCGGAGATCCACGATGAACCGCGCCCAGCTGACGGGCTCTCGCCGTCCACTAACAGGAGGGCGTGCCCCACAAGCGTCTCCTCGCGGTAAAACAGAATGGCCTTGGAGTGCGCCCCCATATCCTGGGAAAAGCGGCGGTAGAATTCCGGGGTCAAAACCTCGCGCTGAAATTCGCGGGCGCTTTCATGCACGATCATCCATTGCGCGTGAAGCGTTTCTGCCAGGCCGTCGAAGTCATCGACCAAGCGGTGGCTGATCCCCGCGGTCTGGTTCCGCTTAAGATGCTTTAGAAGCTTGCTACGATAATAGCTGCGCATCGCGGACAGATATCGATCCGGCGTCGCCCATTCGATGTTGATATAGGTGTTGGGCAGACTGTCGATCCAGTGATAGCCATGTCGGTGGAACTCGCGCACCACGATCAGCAATTGCCCCTCAGCTCGAGCCGTCTGATGCAAGACATCGTGCAGGGCCGAGACCATCTCCGCGTCAGTAACATCGGCACACCGCGCGAAAGGGGGGCTGGTTATGGTGATCGGCGTACCGCACTCCAGCATGCGCAATTTCAGGAAATTCGGAAATACCCGGCGCACCCCATTGAGCAAAGCGCGCAACAGTCCTGGGGCAAAGATGGCAATATCGGTCGTAACGGAGTAAAAGCAGGTCAGGCCGAGCGCCTGCCCAGCATTATCAACAAACAGAACATAGCGATACTCAAAGTCATTCAACCGCGCATGCTCTAGGACGCGCCAGAACGGCAGCGTCGCGCATGATCTCGCCACGGTTGCTGTGAACCAGGGGCGATCGCCAGTTCACGGATTTCGCGAGACTTGCCATTGTCGGCCTTGGTCTCGACGCCATCGATCCATGGCATGACCGGCCTCAAGACCAGGCTCGCCGCGGCGAAACTTCTGCCGGTCCTATCACCAAAGCGGGCAAACGGGCAGCGTGGCGGATGTTGATCGAAGCCCCCTGGAGCTATCGATTCCCGGCCTGGAGCGGTCGCGAGCAGTTGCTGCGACAGGAGGGGCTGGCCCAGCCGATCCGCGATATAGCGTGGAAGGCCCGGGAAAGCCTATGCCGGCGGTACCGCAAGCTCGCACCGGGCGATCAACATCACGCGTGATGAATTCCACGCGAGTGGAACTACGCCATTGCGCTTAATCAACAACCTCCTTGAAGCATCAATTTCGTCGCTGGCCCCAAGAGTTTCGGCGCAGGTGGCTGGGTTGGCTTTGATCCGCCCTTCGCGATTGAAAAGCCTTGTGGCTGGTCCTAGTCTAGGTGGCGCACGACAAAACGAGACAACCGGCCGTACCCCGCCTGCTTTTTCCTGCCGCATGACGCGCGTCCGTTTCGACCCGCCGCGGATGGGGTTTGGCGCCGGCGGCTGGGCAACCCGGAGGAGCGAGCATGAGCGTTTATACCGGCCCGGTTTTTGAGATGGCGCGGCAGCAGTTCAACATTATCGCCGATCATATCGGGATGCCGGAGGGCGAGCGCGACCGCATGCTCTACCCGAAGCGGGCGGTGACCGTCGCGGTGCCGATCCATCGCGATGACGGCAGCACGGCGGTGTTCCAGGGCTATCGTGTGCAGCACCATCTCACGCTCGGCCCCACCAAAGGCGGCACGCGCTTCTCCCGCACGGTGGATCTCGGCGAGATCGCGGCGCTGGCGATCTGGATGAGCTGGAAATGCGCGCTCGCCGGTCTGCCCTATGGCGGCGCCAAAGGCGGCGTGACGGTCGACCCGTTGGCCTTGTCACCGCGCGAGCTGGAGGCCCTGTCGCGCCGCTACATGCAGGAGATGATCCCGTTTGTCGGCCCGCATACCGATGTGATGGCGCCGGACATGGGCACCAACGAGCAGGTCATGGCGTGGTTCATGGATACCTATTCCGCCTATCAGGGCAAAACCGTGACCGAGATCGTCACCGGGAAGCCAGTTGCCTCCGGCGGCACGGTGGGGCGGCGGGAGGCGACCGGGCGTGGCGTGGTGCATCTGGTGCGGCGCGCCGCCGAGGCGATCCAGCTCAACCCGCTGGGCGCCACCGCCATCGTGCAGGGATTCGGCAATGTCGGCGCCATCACGGCCAGGGAGTTGGCGCAGCAGGGCGTCAAAGTGATCGGTGTCAGCGATCATACCGGCTGCCTGTTCGACCGGCGCGGCCTGCCGGTGGCGGAAATGGAGCGTTATGCCGCCCAGCATCGCGGCCTGGCGGGGTTTAGCGCCGAGGCTGCAGCTGACCCTGAGACCCTGCTGACCCAGCCCTGCGACATTCTGGTGCCGGCGGCGCTGGAGCGGGTGATCGATGCCGGGGTGGCACGAAAACTCTCCTGCCGTATCCTGGCTGAAGGGGCGAACGGCCCGACCACCCCGGAGGCCGATGAGGTGCTGCGCGAACGCGGCGACATCTACGTGCTGCCCGACCTGCTTTGCAATTCCGGGGGCGTGATCGTCAGCTATTTCGAATGGGTGCAGGATCTCCAGCAGCTGTTCTGGGAGGAAAATGAGGTGAACGAGCGCCTGGGGCAGCTTCTTGACCGCGCCTTTCATCTGATGAGCACGCGCGCCGCGCATGACGGCGTCAGCAACCGCATCGCGGCGATGGCGATCGGCGTGGAGAAGGTGTTCGCGGCGAAACGGTTGCGCGGGCTGTTTCCGTAGGCGGTCAGAAGAAAGTAGCCGCTTTTTAAAAAAAGCGGCGCAAAAACTTTTGTTATGCTGGGCCGGGGGCGTTGTCGCCGACAACGCCCCCGGCCCAGCATAACAAAAGTTTTTTTGCTACTTTTTGTTCACAAAAAGTAGTCTTCCTTCGCTTGCCTCAGGGCTGTGTGCAGCCTTGACCGCTTTGTGTCGCGTTGATCAGGCTGTTGACGTCGCTGCAGGCGCCGCTGGGGTTTTTCGGCGGGGTGGCGGAGGGCGGGGGTAGAGTCGGCAGCGGCACATAGCCGCCGGGCAGGTTGCCGTTTTGGTTTTGGTCCGTCTGGGTGCTGGTGGGCGGCATCGGGGGCAGCGCCATGGTCGGGGCGCCGTTCTGCGGCACTTCCGGCAATGGCGGGCTGGCTGGCGGATTTTGCGGCAACGGTAACGGCAGCGACTGGGCGGCGGGAACCGGCGCGGCCTTTTGTGCGCCGGCGGTGGGGGGCGCGCCGAACGGGCTCGGCGGCGGGCCGGAATTCGTGGCTGGCAGCGGAACCACGGCCCCGGCGCCGATCCATTGCGCGCCGCCGGTGATCGAACTCTGGATCAGCAGATAGCCCGCACCTTTATTCTGCGCCGTGGCGCGCAGCTGGTAGAAGGAGAGAACCTGCACCATCGTCGTGGGCGGCAACATGACGCAGCCGGCTCGCGCGGCGGTGATCTGGGCGCTGGCGACGCTGGCATTGCTATTGCCCCCGGTCGCCAGGTTTTCCTCGTTGTACACACTGGCCAGCACACCGATGCGGGGGCAGGCGAGGGCGCCGCCTGCTGCGTGCGGGTTGATCCGGCCGATCTGGCCGGACTGGACGAATTGGGACGTTTGAAAGCTCTGATAGGCCGCATCCTGGGCCCACGCCGCCGGGGTGCAAAGGCCGGCAACCAGAAGGACGCAGGGTGCCGCGGAAACGAGTCTTGGGAACCGTGTCACGGCAGCCTCCTCGCGAAAGATTTTTATGAAAATCTCACATTTTGGGGGCGCGGCAAAGGGGCACGGGCAAACAAAGGAAGGCTACTTTTTGTAAACAAAAAGTAGCAAAAAAACTTTGCTCCGCTGGGCCTGGGGCGTTGTCGGTGACAACGCCCCAGGCCCAGCGGAGCAAAAAGTTTTTGCGCCGCTTTTTTTAAAAAGCGGCCACTTCCTTTCTCTGACTTAGGTAGCCTGGGGCATGAGTGGTTTACACCAATCGTGCCCCAGGGCGTAAAAATCGCTTACTGCAGAACGATTTCGACGCGGCGGTTCTGCGGCTCGCGCACGCCGGGGCCGGTCGGCACCAGCAGGTGCGTCTCGCCGTAAGCGTGGATCTGGATCTCCGATTGCGGCACGCCATCGGTGACCAGCTGCGCGGCGACGGCCTTGGCGCGGCGCATCGAGAGGCCCTGGTTGTAGCGTGGCGTACCGGACGTGTCGGTGTAGCCGGAGACGTTCAGCGTGGTGACGTTCTGGGTGTGGCTGGCGTCGGCGGCCTGGGCGATGATTTGCGTCGCGCGCGGCGTCAGGTTGTAGCGATCCCAGTCGAAGAACACCAGGTAGGTTTGCGCCGGGGCCGGGGCCGGGGCGGCGACCGGGGCGGGCGCCGGGGCCGGCGGCACGGGCTGCGGCGTGAACAGCTGGTAGCGCAGGCCGACCATGATCGAGTTGTTGTACTCGTCGCCCATCTTGAACGAGGCCGGGACGGCCGCATGGACACCGCCGCCGGTAAAGCCGCCATTGTACTTGCGCGATCCCGTCAGCGCCATGAAACGGTATTCGACGGTGGCGGACAGACCGGGCGCGCCCGGGATCGGGATCGCCAGGCCGGCGATGCCCTGATAGGCGAACGCGCCGCGGGTCTTGTCCACATCTATGTCCTGCGAGGAGAAATTTTGGAATTCGGAGTTCTGCCAGCCGACGCCGGCGCCGAGATAGGGGAACACCGGCCAGCCGAGGTCGAAATCATAAAGTCCGTTCAGGAAAACGCCGTATTTTTGTTCTTTGCCGGAGGCGGGAAGCTTATCGCCGGTGATGTTGCTCTTGGCGAAGTTGTTCGCGTAATAGTCGCCTTCGACTTCGGCTCGGAAGCCGTCGCCGAAGCCGTAGCCGACACTGGCTTCGCCGGTCCAACCGTTATGCATGGTGATGCGGACCGTGTCGGGCTGGTTAACGTTGTTCAGCGTAAGGTTCTTGCCCTTCTGGCTGGACTCGATGTTGTAGCCCAGGCCGCCCGATACATACGGGCCGGTGACTGGCTGCGCGTGCACGAGCGTCGGCAGAGCGATCGGCGCGGCAAGCACAGTCGCCGCGAGAAGTGTCATCCGGAATTTCATAAAACCCCCCATTGAAAACAAAACCGCAACACGCGACTGGCGTTCTGATTGCGTTAGCCGAGGATCAATCTAGCAGCCATAAGACTAAAAACGAGAGGGGCGAAGGAATTCGACGGAAACTGTATCTAAAATACAACAAATTGTGTCCGTTCGGTTACGTCATTCTCGTAATGGCCTTATCGCCTTCATGAGAATGGGCCAGGGATCACCCCAGACCGTTCAGATCACGCCTCGTCACCGCCGGCATGGCGCCGTCAGGATGTTCGTTGCGATACAGGCGGGTCAGTTCCGCGGCCGCGGCCTGGAACGTATCATGCGGCGCGCCGCAAATCACCACGCTCTGAAAGTCTCGTTTGACCCGCACCACGCGCCATTTGGCGTGTCCATTGACAAAGCCCTTGACGACCTGAAACGTCTCCATTGATCGGCTCCCGGCGTTGCGTTGGATGGAAATTTCGAGCTGCCAGCAGAAAGCAGCCTCGACTCTCGGCGATAGTTACACAACAAACATTCCGGGCATCAGTTACTATAAGGTAATGTTGGTTTTCATGTGGGATGATGGGCGGCGTTTTTGAAATGAATTCAGTTATATCCATGGTTTTTTCACATTTTATGACGTTGTTTTGCGGTCGCGGCGGCGGGTAAATAGGGCAGGCTCTCTTCGTCATCCGGGCAACAGGATCGCCCGCGCCGCCGGGTTTTTTAGCCGGCCGGCCCTCAAGCCTGGCGAACGCAGTTGCGGCCGTGTCTTTTGGCGAGGTAGAGGGCTGCGTCCGCCCGGCTGAGCACGGCGTCCAGCGTCTCCTCTCCGGGGACGAACAGCGCCAGGCCGACACTGATGGTCGCGGCGGTTTGGCGCCGATCCGCGAACATGATGTTGTGTTCGGCCACCGCCTCACGCAACCGCTCGGCGGCGAGCCAGGCTTGTGACGCGGTGGTGTTGGGCAACAGGCAGGCGAATTCCTCGCCCCCGAGTCGGCCGATACGGTCCTGCTCGCGCAGGTTGGCGCGGCAGATTTCGGCGAGCTCCGCGAGCACGCTGTCGCCCGCGGCATGGCCGAACGTGTCGTTGATCAACTTGAAGTGGTCGACGTCGAACATCAGCACGGCGGTGCTGTAGTGAGACTCCTGCCTGAGGACGTCCTGGTCGGCCTGCTCGAAGAACGAGCGGCGGTTCAGCGTGCCGGTGAGAGGGTCGGTCGTTGCCAACCGGCGCAATTCTTCTTCCAGACGCTTGCGCTCGGAAATATCCTCCTTCACGGCGACGAAATGCGTGATCTCGCCGGCATCGTTCGCCACCGGCGAGATCGTCACCGCTTCCCAATAGGATGTGCCGCTCTTGCGGCGGTTCAGCAGTTCGCCGCGCCAGCTGTTCCCCGCGCGGATCTGCTCCCAGAGCGTGGTGAAGAGGTGGTTTGGCATCGCGCCGGACTTGAACAGGCTGGGGCGGTTGCCCAGCAGCTCATCGAGCCCGTATTGGCTGGTCTCCAGCAAGGCAGGGTTGGCGTAGGTGATGATGCCATGAAGGTCGGTGATCAGGATCGAAGCGGAGCTGTGTTCGACGGCCGATTTGAAGCGCCGCAGGTCCGCTTCGCTCCGGGTCAGTTGCTGCGTGCGCTCCGCGACCCGTCGCTCCAGCAACTGGTTGCCGTCGTTCAGTTGCTGCCACATTTTGAGGTTGTCGTAGCCGATGGAAATATTGTGGCCGAACAACTCCAGCAGTGAGAGGTCGAGTTCGCTGAAGGGGCGGGTGCTCTCCACATAGACGATCACTTCGCGCCCACCGGGTGTGCGCAGATAGAGCGTGGCATACTGGCCGGCAAAGAGATGGCGCTGCACGGCCAGGGCGGCGGTGAGGCGCGTGCGAATTTCCGCCTCCAGATCAACCGGGCTGGCGGACACGCCGGAAAACCGGCCGGAGCCGGTGAGCACCGTCAGAGGTGCTGCGGTGCGGCTGCGCCGATGCGTACAGAGAATGCTGTGCGCTTCCGTATCGAGAATGGCGGTGAGCTGCAGCAGCACGCCTTCGGCGAATAAGTTCAACGAACGGTTGCGGTGCAGGGAGGAGGCGGCGCGGATGACCTGGCGCAGGCCGGCGCGGCTGGTTTCGAGATTGATCAGATGCCGGTAGCCGCGTAGCGCCACGACCACGGAGGTGAACAGCCGGGTCTGGGTGAGCTCGGTCTTCGCCTTGTAGTCGTTGATGTCGTATTGAAGAATCACGTCCTGTTCCGGCGCCAGGCCGGGCTGACCGGTGCGCAGGATGATGCGCGTCGCCTGCCAGTTCAGCTCTTCCCGGATGAAGCGCACCAGTTCGAGCCCGGCCTCGTCGGTTTCCATCACCACGTCGAGCAAGATGATGGCGACATGCTCGAGGGTCGGCAACAGCTCTCTGGCCTGTGCCGCGGAGTAGGCGCTGACGAATGCCAGAGGCCGGCTCTGGAAGATTGTGTCCGACAAAGCCAGACGGGTCGCGGCATGCACTTCCGGCTCGTCGTCGATGATCAGAATGTTCCAGGGGAGGGAGGTGTTTTCGAGGATGGGTGCCGCATCATCGTTCTCGAACAGCAGATCGGTGTCGCTCATGCTGCTTCCTCTTCAAGGGCCCGCATGCTCATGGGAAAGCGCATCCGAAAGCGTGTAAAGCCGGGGGCGGACTCGACATGGATCGAACCTTTCAAAGTCTGGGTGACGATGTTGTAGACGATGTGCAGGCCAAGTCCGGTACCGCCCGCGGCCCGCGCGGTGGTAAAGAACGGATCGAAAATATGGTCGAGATGGGCCGCTTGGATGCCGCTGCCATCGTCACTGTAAATCAGTTCGATGGTTTCGTTGGGCAGTTTCCTGGCGCGCAGGGAGAGCGTGCCGTGGCGTCCGTCGGGATAGCCGTGCAGGAGCGAATTCATCAGCAGGTTCGTGAGGACCTGCGAAATCGCGCCGGGATCGCTGAACAGGCGCAGCGCGGCCGGGCAGTCGATGGTGACGCGATGCGCGGTACGCTTCAGGCGCGGGCTGAGGCTGTGTACGACGTCGTGCAGATAGGTGCCGAGTTCGAAGCTGCGGCGTGCCCCGCTGGTCTGGTCGACCGCGACTTGCTTGAAGCTCTGGATCAGCTCGGCGGCGCGCTCGATGTTGGAGACGATCAGCGCGCAGCTCTCCGCCGCCACGGCGGCGTAGCGCAGTGCCGTGCTTTTCGTTACGGTGCCGCTTTCCACCGCTTTCACGAAGCTGGACGTATGCCCTTGCAGGACGGTCGCGGCGGTCAGGCCGATGCCGATGGGCGTGTTGATCTCATGCGCGACCCCGGCGGTGAGACGGCTCAGCGAGGCCATCTTTTGCGCCTGGATCAGGCTTTGCTGCATCGCTTGCAACTCGGCGAGTGCGGCTTGCGCGTTCGCGGCCGCTTCTTGCGCGGCGGCGCTCTCGCGTTTCCGTTGGGCGAAACGACGGTCGACCACTGCGGAGGAAAAGGCCAGCAGAAGAATGAGCAGGGTGCCGATGGCGACCAGGACGGCCAACATGCCGTTGGTCAACATGTCGTCCTGGAAGGCGCCGCGTTGCGGCGCGGTGGTGAAACAGACCGCTTCCATGCCGACATAATGCATGCTGGTGACCGCCAGCCCCATGATGACGGAAGCCGCCAGGCGCCAGGCGAAACTGCTGGCGCGGACGGCAAGCCACAGCGCGCTGATCGAGGCGATGATGGCGATCAGCACCGAGAGGAGGACAAGACCCGGGCGGTAGATCATGCTCACCGAGGCGACGATCGCCGCCATGCCGATATAGTGCATGCAGGCGACGCCGAGCCCCATGATGATGCCGCCCGTGATCAGTGAGCCGAAACGGACCTCCCGGGTGCAGGCGATGGCAAAGGCCGCGCTGGTCACAAGGATCGCCAGACCGAGCGAGGCCAGGGTCGTCGGTATGTCATAACCGATCGTCACCGGCAGGCTGAACGCCAGCATGGCGATGAAATGCATCGCCCAGATGCCGCCGCCCATGGTGATGCCGGCGGTAAAGGGCCAGGCGAGCCGCAGCCAGCCGGTGGCTGGGGCAATGCGGCCGGCGACGCTCAGAGACGCGGAAGATGTTAGAATGGAAATGGTAATCGATAGTACGACGAGAGGCGCGTTATAATGTCCCGCTAGGATGTTGCTGATGCCCATACCCAATAACGATCCATATACTTACGGTTGTGTTATAATTACTTTATCAATCTATACGGATGGCGGTGTTTTGCAAGCGCGGACTGCGCAGGGAGAGGAAATCGGCCGTTTTTTAAAAAAAGCGGCGCAAAAACCTTTGTTAATCCGGGCCATGGGCGTTGTCGCCGACGACGCCCATGGCCCGGATTAACAAAGGTTTTTGCTTCTTTTTGTTCATAAAAAGAAGTCTTCCCCGTCGCTTGTCCAAGCGGGTTCTGTTGCTCTAACGTATCGTAAGCGAATCGGCGCGACGCGGGCGGCGGCGCGCAGCACGGCTGACCGCGCTCAGATCGTCCATCGTTTCATATTGCGTTGTTTTTGTAAGGGAAGGGAAGGCTACTTTTCGTGAACAAAAAGTAGTTTTTTGCTCCTTTGGGCCGTGCTGGTTTCGCCGCCCCAGGCCCAGCATCGCCAAAAGTTTTTGCGCCGCTTTTTTCAAAAAGCGGCTGCTTTCCTTTACCTGAGACCCCGGCGTCTTACCTGTTCGCGGGCTCGGGCGTGGCCGCCAGCTGCCGGCGCGGGAACTGCATGAACCGGGCAACGAGCAGGTCCGGCGGCATCGCCGCGCTGAAATGGAAGCCTTGCACCTCATCGCAGCCTTCGGCCTGCAGCAAGCGGAGCTGCCCCTCCGTCTCGACGCCCTCCGCCAGCACGCGCAGATGCAGGATATGGCCGAGATCGATGATGGTGCGCACGATTGCCAGGTCATTCTGGTTGGTGCCCAGGCCCTGGATGAAGGTGCGGTCGATTTTTAGCCGGTCGAGCGGGAAGTCGCGGACATAGCTGAGCGAGGAGTAGCCGGTGCCGAAATCGTCCAGCGACAGGGTGACACCCAGCGCCCGCAAGGCATGGAGCTGCGAGATCACATCCTCCGCGTCGCCGAGCAGGATGCTTTCGGTCAGCTCAAGGTCGATCAGCGCGGGGTTGACGCCGGTGGCCTCGATCGCGGCGGCGACCGCGTTGCGCACGCTGCGGCGGCGGAACTGGATCGGCGACAGGTTGATGGATATGTGCAGGTCGGAAAGGCCGGCGGCTTCCCAGGCGGCGGCCTGGCGGCAGGCTTCCTTCAGGACCCATTCGTTGATCGGCACGATCAGCCCGGTTTCTTCGGCCAGGCCCAGGAAATGGTCGGGGCGCACCAGCCCGTGGACGGGATGTTGCCAGCGCAGCAAGGCCTCGGCACCGAAGACGGTGCCGCGCCGAACGTCGATCTGCGGCTGATAGTGCAGCAGGAATTCCTGGCGTGAGACGGCGCCGCGCAGTTCGCTTTCGAGCTGGGCGACCTGGCTGGCCCGCGGCCGCATATCGGCAGCGAAGAAGCAGCAGGTGTTGCCGCCGATTTTTTTTGCCGAATACATCGCCTGGTCGGCGTTTTTCAGCAGGTCATCGGGGTCGGTACCGTCGCGCGGCGAGAGCGTGATGCCGACGCTGGCATCGACATTCAGCGCCCCGGGGACATCGCCCGGCGGGTTCAACAAGGCGATGATGGCTTCGCCCATGCGCCGGGCCTCGTCGAGGCTGGAAATGTCCGGCTGCAACACGGCGAATTCGTCGCCGCCGAGGCGCGCCACCATGAGGCCCTCGCCGACCATGAGGCTGAGCGCTTCGGCGACCTGGCAGAGCACGTCGTCGCCGCCATGATGGCCATGGGCGTCGTTGATCGCCTTGAACCGGTCGAGATCGATGTAATGCAGGGCGAACTGATGGTCACCGCGCCGTCCCCGGGCCAGTTCGCGCCGGATGCGGTCGCGCAGCATGGCGCGGTTGGGCAGGCCGGTGAGCGCGTCGTGGGTCGCCATATGCTGCAGGCGTTTTTCGGCGTTGCGGCGATCGGTGATGTCGATCGAGGTGGTCAGCACGCAGGCGGTTTCTCCATGGCTGTCACGCAGCGGCACCTTGCTGGTGAGATAGACCCGCATTTCGCCGGAGCTGGTGATCACCTCCTCCTCGCGGGTGGGGGTGGGTTGGCCGGAGTCCAGCACCAGCCGGTCCAGCCGCTGGTTGCAGGCTGCCCGCTCCGCGCCGAACAACAGTTCCGCCGGCTTGCCGACCAGGTCGGCCGGTGTCAGGCCGACCGAGGCCGCCAGCAGCGCGTTCACGAACACGCAGCGCCCCTCGCGGTCGGCGGCGCTGATCAAGGCCGGGACGGTGTCGATCACCTGGGCCAAAGCCTCGCGGCTCTCGCGCAGCAACTGTGCGTGAGCGGACAGGCTCACCTCCAGCCGTTGCTCCAGCAGGTCGGCGCGCCGCCTGATCTGGCGCTGTTGGGTCCGCAGCTTCAGCAGGTTCCGGGCGCGTGTGACGAATTCCACATGGTCGACCGGGCTGAGCAGAAAATCGGTGGCCCCGGCTTCCAGCGAGGTGACGCGGAACTGCCGGTCGCTATAGGCGGTGACGACGATGATCGGGACCTCGGGATCCGTAGCCCGGACCCGCCGCACCAGTTCGTCCCCGGTCATGCCGGGCATCTTGTAATCGGTGATGATGAGGTCGGCACTGTTCTGGGCCAGCCAGTCCAGCGCCGCCTGCGGATGGGCGAAGGGGTGGGTGGTGACGTCCCGGCCGAGCTTGCGCGCCAGCCCGGCATAGATCTCCCGGTTAGCCGCGCTGTCATCGAGGATCAAAATGGTCGGCGCTGGGATTTGCGTCATTCTACGCTGTGACGTACCTCTGGTCAGAAAATTGCAATGCCGCCGGGAACGGGTCACGCGCCAAGGCTTGGCGGCCCGTCCTGGTTTGGTCTGGTCTGTAAAGGATCATAGGGGAGCCCAAGAGCGCGCGGCAACCATAAGTTTCAGGCGCGGCAGCTTTATCACGGAATAATGTGCTGCGCGCCTGTTTTCGGCGCGGCCGGCGCCGTAGCTCACGCCTGATCTGCCCGATGACGCAGCGCTTCTGGCCTAAGGTGTGGACGCGCAAACGGCGGCCGCGCGGCGCCGGCCTGCCGGCTAATGGCCGGGATGGTCGTGGCGAGCGTATGCCCGTCATGCGGGTTGCCCGGCAGCACCCCGGCATGGACGACGAACTGCCCAACCCTTGCCGCGCCAAAGCGGCCGCTTTTTGAAAAAAGCGGCACAAAAACTTTTGTCCGCGGGGCCATGGGCGCTGTCACTGACAAGGCCCATGGCCGAGATTATAGAAGCTTTTTTGCTTCTTTTTGTTCACAAAAAGAAGCCGTCCTCTGTTTGCGCCTGAGCCATCGAGTCGCTTGCCAAAAAAAACGGCGCATAAAGCGCCGCCAAGTTTAGGGAGGAAACGTCCCGTTAAATATGGTAACGTTTGAAAGTTTCAGCGTCAATCTCTCCGATTGCGTGCCAGATCTGGTTCGATGCCGATGTTAGCGGCAGAAGATTTCAGATAGCCGAAGCGCGGATAACGAAAGAGAAGGGGAAGGCTACTTTTTGTGAACAAAAAGTAGCAAAAAAACTTTATTAATTTGGGCCATGGGCGTTGTCGGTGACCACGCCCATCGCCCGGCATAACAAAAGTTTTTGCGCCGCTTTGGCTCGAAAAGCGGCCTCTTCCTTCTCCGAGAAGTTGGCCGGTTCTAAACCGGGCGGTCGCCATCGTGTTCATGGGACCTCCTCCAAATGAGACGGAAAGAGGAGCATAAATTTTATTTTAAGTCTATCGATAAAGTAGAATAATCCGTATTAATATTATGAATCTCGCCCGCGGAGGCATTCGAGCCTGAAACAGCACTCCGTGAACCTGCTTCCCTTCATAAATGGGCCTCCTTGAGGAGGCGGGCGGGGAGGGCGGCCGGCCGGCATGACGACGCCGCCAGCTTCGGCCGGCGCCTGTCCCGTTGGCTCTGGACGAGCACATCGAGCCGCGTGCCAGAGCGTCGGAACCGAAAACGCAGGCTAACCCTTCACCAGATCTCCGTCCTGCAGGCGCCACAGCTTCTGCGGGTTGGCATCTTTCAGCGCATCGGGCAGCAGCTCTTGCGGGAAATCCTGGTAACAGACGGGGCGCAGGAAGCGGGTGATGGCCAGTGTGCCGACCGAGGTGCTGCGTCCGTCGGCTGTGGAAGGGTAGGGCCCGCCATGCACCATCGCCTGGCAGACCTCAACGCCGGTTGGATAACCGTTGATGAGAATGCGTCCCACCCGGCGCTCCAGCATCGGGAGAAGGTCGCGGCAGGAAGCGAGGTCGCCCGGCTCCATGTGGATCGTCGCGGTTAGTTGCCCTTCAAGCCGCTCGCCCAACGCCTTCATCGTGGCGACATCCGCACAGCGGATCGCCAGCGACGCGGCGCCGAAGACCTCTTCCGTCAGGCTGTGGTCGCCGGAAAAACTTGTCGCATCCGTCACGAAGAGTGCCGCGCGGCCTTGATTGGGCCCGGTTTCCGCAAGCCCTTCGCCGAGCTTGCTGACATTTGCCGTCGCCGACAGGCGCGCGACGCCGCTTCGATAGGCCTTGTTGATGCCGGGTGTCAGCATGGTCGCGGCCCCGGTCCCGTCCAGCGCCTGCACAGCCGAAGCGAGGAAGGCCTCGAAATCCGGCCCCGCGACGCCGAGCACCAGGCCCGGGTTGGTGCAGAACTGGCCGGCCCCCATGGCCAGCGACGCCACGAAATCGCGGCCGATTTGCGCGGCCCGCGCCGCGAGCGCGCAGGGCATCAGAAAAACGGGGTTGATGCTGCTCATTTCCGCATAGACCGGAATCGGCTCGGGCCGCGCCGCCGCCGCGCGCATCAAAGCCGTGCCGGCCGCCCGCGATCCGGTGAAGCCCACCGCTTTGATGGCCGGATGTTCGACCAGCGCCGTGCCGATCTGCGCACCGGCGCCGAAGAGCATGGAGAAGACGCCCTCATGCAGGTCACAACGCTGCACGGCGTTTTGGACGGCACGGCCGACGAGTTCGGCCGTGCCCGGATGCGCCGAATGGGCCTTGACCACAACCGGACAGCCCGCCGCCAGCGCCGCAGCGGTGTCGCCCCCCGCCACCGAGAAGGCGAGCGGGAAATTGCTTGCACCAAAGACGGCAACCGGGCCCAGAGCGATGTGGCGCTGGCGAATGTCGGAGCGCGGCATCGGTTTGCGGTCTGGCTGGGCCGGATCGATGCGGGCATCGATCCAGTTGCCGGCACGAACGGTTTGGGCGAACAGCCGCAGCTGCCCGACCGTGCGCCCGCGTTCGCCCTCGATACGTCCGCGCGGCAAGCCGGTTTCGGCACAAGCGCGCTCGATCAGCGCATCCCCGACCAGCATGATTTCGGCGGCGATCGTCTCCAGGAACGCGGCGCGCGCCTCCAGGCTGGTCTCACGATAGGAATCGAACGCCGCCCAGGCGAGATCGCAGGCGCGCTTCACATCGGCCGCGTCGCCGCCGCCAAAAACGGGATCAAGCTCGGCCCCGGTTGCGGGATTGATCGCACGGAACTCAGTTGACGTGCCACGAACGGCAGCGCTGCCGATGAACATCGTGCCGGAGATCGGAGTTTGGGTCATGAGATCCTCGTTACCAGTGTGAACAATTTTTCGCTTTTGAAGCGACATGCTGCGTCATGTCGGCGGCGAGCTGAAACATGCCGTTGTTGCCGGGCGTGGTATTGGCGTTGCTGTCAGTCTGCCTTTTGCGAGATTGTTGTCATACTATGTTGTTTCGCGCAAGAAAGAGTCTCTGCCGCAGCACTTCCGCCAGTTTCATCATGCCAGCGATGATCGCTGCGAATTCAGGAGACGGAGCGTTGCGTGGCCATTTATTTGGGAGTCAGTCTGCTCATGGTCTTGATTTTCTGATTTTAATGCTCGGTGGCGGCGTTTGAGAGCGGGCCAGGGCCGGAACATCTGAAGAAAGTGGCCGCTTTTCGAGCCAAAGCGGCGCAAAAATTTTTACGATGCTGGGCCATGGGCTGTGTCAGCGACAACGCCCATGGCCCAAACCAATAAAATTTTTTTGCTACTTTTTGTTCACAAAAAGTAGCCTTCCTTTTTGCTTTCCTGATCCCGCCTGTTGCGTCAGCCGCGTCCGGCGAAGGGCATTTTTGTTGCCATGACCGTTATGTCCATGACATTGGCATCGAGCGCCAGCGAAGCCATGAAGGCGACCGCTGTGTGAGCTCATAAAACCCGGTCGCGCCCTAGAGTTGGTGAGGGTAAGGCAATGGCGCGAAGAAAATACCATGACAACGCGGCTTGCGATCAATGGGCAAGTTTATTCCGTAGATGACGACCCTGGCACGCCGCTGCTCTATGTGTTGCGGGATACCTTAAAGCTCAACGGTGCCAAATTCGGCTGTGGTCTCGGTCAGTGTGGTGCCTGCACGGTGATGCAAGATGGCTATGCCATTGTCTCATGTCTTATGCCCATTGGCGTTGTTGCCGGCTCACAAATCAAAACCATTGAAGGTCTCGGTAGTCGCGCACACCCCGGCGTGTTGCAGCAGGCTTTTATCGATGAGCAGGCCGCGTAGTGCGGATATTGTATTGCCGGCATGGTGATGCGCGCGCAGGCTCTGCTTGAACACAAGCAGAATCCCTCCGACGCGGAAATTATCGAGCAGATGGAAACCAATCTCTGTCGGTGCGGAACACATATGCGAATTATCGCGGCCGTAAAGCGCGCCGCGCTCATCATGCAAAAAAACCGGCCTTCCATACAATCGGACAATCAAAAGCAACAGGGAGATACGGTGCAATGACGGCGGTTACAGGGTTATTGTCGCGCCGTACAATGCTCGGCGGCGACCAACCCGCAGCGCCGCGCCCGCGTGCTGATGAAATTCCTGGAGCTGGTGAACAAGGAATACGACGAACTGGCCGCCCTGCTGGCCAGCGAACACGGCAAGACGGTCCCCGACGCCAAAGGCGACATCCAGCGGGGGCTGGAAGTGGTGGAATTCGCCCTCGGCATCCCGCATCTCCTCAAGGGCGAGTACAGCGACAGTGTCGGCACCGGCTTGGACGTCTATTCCATGCGCCAGCCGCTCGGCGTGGTGGCGGGCATCACGCCGTTCAACTTCCCGGCCATGATCCCGCTATGGAAGGCCGGCCCGGCGCTCGCTTGCGGCAATGCCATGATCCTCAAGCCCTCCGAGCGCGACCCGTCGGTGCCATTGCGCATTGCCGAGCTGTTCCTCCAAGCCGGGCTGCCACCGGGCGTGCTGAACGTGGTGAACGGAGACAAGGAGGCGGTGGACGCGATCCTCGATGATCCGGATATCAAGGCCGTGGGCTTCGTCGGCTCGACGCCGATCGCGCATTACATCTACCGCCGTGCGGCGGAGACCGGTAAGCGCGCGCAATGCTTCGGCGGTGCCAAGAACCATGCCCTCGTCATGCCCGATGCCGACATGGACCAGACTGTCGATGCGCTGATCGGCGCTGGATACGGCTCGGCGGGAGAGCGCTGCATGGCCATCTCGGTGGCCGTGCCGGTGGGCGAGGACACAGCCAACCGGCTGATGGCCAAGCTGATCCCGCGCGTCGAGGACCTGAAAATCGGCCCCTCCACCGACCACGAATACGGTAATGGCGTCGCCATCTTCACGCAGTCGGGCGACACGGCGCGCGATTTTGCCAGCCGCGTGCAGGTTGGCATGGTCGGCATCAACGTTCCCATCCCCGTGCCCATCGCCTACCACACGTTCGGCGGCTGGAAGCGCTCCGGCTTTGGCGACCTCAACCAGCATGGGCCGGATTCGGTCCGCTTCTACACCAAAACCAAGACCGTGACGGCGCGCTGGCCCTCGACCAACAAGGATGGCGCGAGCTTCGTCATTCCCACAATGTCGTAACGCGCGACTGTCTCGCGCCGTTCGGTGAAACGGTGCCTTAAAGACACGTGCAAGGGGAGGAGTGGATCATGGCCAGGGACATCGCGTTTATCGGTTTGGGGAATATGGGCCTGCCGATGGCGTCCAACCTCGTGAAGGCCGGCCACACCGTGCAGGGGTTCGATGTGTCGCCAGCGGCCAATGAAGCCGCCGCCAAAGCTGGCATAAAGATCGCCTCTGGTGCGGCGGAGGCCGTAAGAGGTGCTGAGATCGTGATCTCCATGCTCCCCAACGGCAAACTTGTGCTGGAACTTTACGGCAGCGGGATTTTGCAGGCCGCCGTGCCAGGCACCTTATTCATCGACAGTTCCACCATCGACGTCACCAGCGCCCGCACGGCGCACGAATTGGCCGCGACGGCCGGCATGGCGAGTCTCGATGCGCCGGTCTCCGGTGGTGTCGGGGGTGCTGCGGCGGGCGCGCTGACATTCATGGCCGGTGGCGAGACGAGCGCCTTTACCCGCGCCCGGCCCATTCTGGAACTGATGGGCCAAAAGATCGTCCATTGCGGCCTTGCCGGCGCAGGACAAGCGGCAAAAATCTGCAACAACATGATCCTCGGCATTTCGATGATCGCCGTAAGCGAGGCTTTCGTTCTGGGCGAAAAGCTCGGCCTGTCGGAGCAGGCGCTGTTCGACGTGGCTTCCACCTCCTCCGGGCAATGCTGGTCGCTCACCACCTACTGCCCGGTACCGGGCCCTGTTCCGACGAGCCCAGCGAATCGTGATTATAAACCCGGCTTCGCGGCCGCCCTGATGCTGAAGGATTTGCTGCTCAGTCAGGAAGCTGCTGCATCCGCAGGCGCTGATACTGCGCTCGGTAAACATGCGGCCGAGATTTACCAGAACTTCGTTTCCTCCGGTCATGGGGGAATGGATTTCTCGGGGATCATCAAGGCCATTCGGTAGATCAATTGAGATAAAGGGAAGCAGACGCTTTTTGAAAAAAGCGGCGCAAAAACTTTTGCTCCCATGAAGCCTGTAGCCCTGAAACCAGCACGGCCCAGACTGTAGAAGTTTTTTTGGTTCTTTTTGTTCACAAAAAGAAGTCTTCCCCTTCGCTTGCCTGATGAACCTAAAGCAATCATGCTCTAGACAATTTTGGCCTGACGCAACGATGCGATTTCCGCCTCACGCAGGCCGAGCACTTCAGCGAGAATCTCGTTCGTGTCCTCACCCAGGAGCGGCGGCGGTCGCGTATCGTCCACTTCGGTACGCGAGAAGCGGATTGGGCTGGCGACGCCGCGTATCTCGCCATGCGGATGAGCGATCTGCGTGAATATGCGGCGCTCAAGCACCTGTTCGTCGGTATCGAGATCGGCGAAACCGTTGATCGGGCCACAAGGAACGCCGACCGCCTCGAGTGCTGCGATCCAATGCCGGGAGGTTTGTTCGCCGATGAGCGTCGCGAGGTCCGCGATGAGCACCGCGCGATTGGCGACACGGGCTGGATTGGTGGCGAAGCGGGGGTCGGCTGCGAATTCGGGGACGCCCAAGGTCATGACGAGACGGGCGAACTGGTCGTCGTTGCCGACCGCGATGATGACGTGTCCGTCCGCGGTCGGGAAAACCTGATACGGCACGATGCTCGGATGCGCATTGCCCAGGCGGGGCGGCTGTTCCCCCGAAACCAGATAACTCATGATTTGATTCGCCATTGTGGCGACCTGCACGTCGAACAAGGCGATATCGATATGCTGCCCCAGACCGCTCCGTTCGCGTTCCGCCAGGGCCGCCAGGACCGCAGTCGTGGCGTACATGCCGGTGAAGAGGTCGGTCACGGCGACCCCAACCTTCATCGGTTCGCCGGCGGGCTCGCCGGTGACGCTCATCAGGCCGCTCATGCCCTGCATCAGGAAATCGTAGCCCGCGCGGTGCCGATAGGGACCCGTCTGGCCGAAGCCGGTAATGGAACAATAGATCAGCCTTGGATTGAGCGTCCGGAGGCTTTCGTAATCGAGCCCCAGCCTGGCCAGGCCGCCGAGTTTGAAGTTTTCGAGCATGATATCGCTGCCGGCCGCCAGGCGCTTCACCAGCGCCTGTCCTTCCGGCTTCGTGAAGTCGATCGTGATCGATTTCTTGCCGCGGTTTGCTGAAAGGAAGTAGGCGCTTTCGCCTTGTTCCGCGCCGGGCTTGTCTGCCGACAGGAAGGGCGGCCCCCAGCGGCGCGTATCATCGCCGACGCCGGGTTTTTCGACCTTGATGACCTCGGCGCCGAGATCGGCCAGCGTGCTGGCCGGCCCAAGGACCGGCCAGCACGCGGCTGAGATCGAGAACACGAACACCCTGCAGCGGACCGGCCATGCCTTGAACCTTTTTCAGAACGCCGAGAGGCCGGTCTGCGCACGCCCGAGGATGAGGGCATGGACATCGTGCGTCCCCTCATAGGTATTCACGGTCTCCAGGTTCACCATGTGCCGGATGACGTGATATTCGTCGACGATGCCGTTGCCGCCATGCATGTCGCGGGCGGTCCGCGCGATGTCGAGCGCCTTGCCGCAGTTGTTTCGTTTGAGCAGCGAGATCATCTCAGGTGCCGCCTTGCCTTCATCTAGCAGGCGGCCAAGGCGAAGCACCGAATGCAGGCCGAGTGTGATCTCGGTTTGCATGTCGGCGAGTTTCTTCTGCACGAGCTGGGTTCCGGCGAGCGGGCGGCCGAAGATCGTGCGGTCGAGCGTGTAGTTGCGCGCCGCATGCCAACAGAATTCCGCCGCACCGAGCGCGCCCCAGGCGATGCCGTAGCGCGCGTTGTTGAGGCAGGAGAACGGGCCGCGCAGTCCCTTGACGCCGGGCAGGATCGCCTCGTCCGGCACGAAGGCGTCGGACAGCATGATCATGCCGGTCACCGAGGCGCGCAGCGAAAACTTGCCCTCGATCTTGGGGGTGGTAAGGCCGGTGGTCGCGCGATCGACGAGGAAGCCGCGAATGTCGCCTTCATCGTCCTTGGCCCAGACGAGGCAGACATCGGCGATCGGCGAATTGCTGATCCAGGTCTTCGAACCGTTCAGCACGTAGCCGCCATCGACTTTTTTCGCGCGCGTGCGCATGGCGGCGGGGTCTGAGCCGCCATCGGGCTCGGTGAGGCCGAAGCAGCCTACGAATTCGCCGGTGCGGAGTTTGGGCAGGTATTTGTCCTTCTGCGCGTCGGACCCGAACGCATAAATCGGGTACATCACCAGCGAGGATTGCACGGAAAAGGCCGAGCGGTAGCCGCTGTCGACGCGCTCGACCTCGCGGGCGATCAGGCCGTAGGCGACGTAGGAGACATCCGCGCAGCCATGACTGTCCAGCGTCGCGCCGAGGAACCCAAGGGCGCCGAGCTCGTTCATGATCTCGCGGTCGAAATGCTCCTCGCGGAAGCCTTTCAACACGCGGGGAAAGAGTTTCTCCTGGCAAAAGGCGTGCGCGGTGTCGCGGATCGCGCGCTCCTCCTCGGTGAGGAGACCGTCGAGCAGCAAGGGGTCGGTCCAGTCGAAGGCGGCGAGCTTGCCTTTGGTGCGGATGGCCGTTTCGGTTCCAGCCGCATGGTCGATTTTGTGCTGTGACATTGGAAGTTTCCTCGTAACAGATAAGCGATTCACGCTTTCTTCCTTCGTGCGTCAATTCCAATAGCTACGCAACTGGATTAAAATAAGTTTTTAATGCACCAAACGCATTAAAGAGGTGGCGTATGGAACTGCATCAATTGCGGGCTTTCGAGGTGATGGCGGAGGAGTCGCATTTTGCCCGCGCCGCGGACCGGCTCGGCACGACGCAATCCAGCGTGAGTCGAGCGATCATGGCGCTCGAGGCGGCGTTGGGCACACGGCATCCACTCACTCGGCGCGGCCGGGGGTTTCACACCGAAAATCCTCGAACCGGTCCGCGATTTCCTGACCGTTCTGACCGCGGCGGCAGCCGGGCTCGGCTTTGGCCTGATGCCCGCGTCGATGAGCAACCTCCATATCCCGGGCGCGGTTTTGCGGCCTATCGAGGGCATCGATCTAAGCTCCGATTTGGTGATGGCGTATCGACATGCCGAAACCTCGCCAGTGATTCGCGCATTCGTGACATGCGCCACGAGAGCAGATCTCGTTCGCTCAAGCTCACGGAACCTGCTCTAGATATTTGTTTTAGCGAGCAACTTCATCCGATCGAATAAGTCAATTCGATCGGATGTTTCTCTCGGCGCGCTTGAGATTTGTGTCCCTTACACGGACAGCGCAGAGACGCTCACGCTTGTCGGCGCGCCTCAACACTGGCTTGATGCTCGAGTGGCGAAAGGCCTCGACGATGTCGAGGTTTTCTTCTCCGGGCCCTCCAGAGAGCGGCGCAGGCCGCACTCGGCCTGCAACTCACAGCACCAAGTTTGGCGCAAGCATCGACAGATCCCTGCCACCGGCCAAGCTTTGATTGACAATCGCCTTTTTGGATGTGAACGCGCTTCAATCCGAGTAACGAGGAAAAGCTAAGACGCGATGCCTTCAAATGCTCTCAGGAAGCTGCGCAAATACCCACCGAGGGAGGGGCTCAGGTAGCCGCCTTCCTGCACCAGCAGTGTCGGGTAGTTTGCGGCGGCGACTCTACGACCGGCTTCGGCGAAGCCCTCGTTGGTGATCTTGAATGCTCCAACCGGATCGTGCTCGCTGGCATCGAAGCCGAGCGAGACAACAAGAGCGCCCGGCACGAATGCGCGTACTTTTGTAAGAGCCTCGTCGATCGCGGCCAGCCATGGTGCATCGGGCGTGGCCCAGGGTAGCGGGCGGTTAAAGTTCAGATCCTTGCCGGCGCCGTCACCGATTTCGTCGGCATGGCCAGCGTAGTACGGCGCGGAGAGGCGCGGATCGATGTGGATGGAGCAGACCAGAACATCCGGGCGCTCCCAAAAGATGAACTGGGTGCCATTGCAGTGGTGGACGTCGATATCGACGATGGCGACCTTGCCGAAGCGCTTGGTGAGTTGCTGCGCGGCGATGGACGCATTGTTGAGGTAGCAGACGCCCGTCATCAGATCGGGATAAGCGTGATGGCCCGGCGGCCGGCACATCGCGTAGACCGGAGCGGCTGACGACACAAGCCGCTCTGCGCCGTGGATTGCGACATGTGCGCTGGCGAAGATGGCGGGCCAGGTCCCGTCGGTTATTGGGCAGGAGGTCGAGTTGCTGTACCAGCCAAGCTCGCCGAGCAACTCGGTGGGTTTGCGGTACATACGGTGGGTGGGGTGCACGTTCGGGATGACAACCGGACCGTAATCGGGGTGTTGTGTCCACCGCGCATGCACCGTTTTTAGGAACTCCACGTAGGCAGGATCATGCACTTCGGTGATTGCCGCGCTGCGGTTCAGCGGAGCCTGAATGATCTCATGACGATCCTGCTGTACGATATCGAGGAAGATCCGGTATCTCTCCGCGCGATCCGGCTGGGCGATAAACTTGCCAGTGCGAAAGACGGTGTCCGGATCATGCAGGGCCTGATCCGGGTGATGGACGACGAGCATTTGGAAAAACTCCTCTAGAAGGCAGGGGAACGAAATGGGGGCGCAGAACGGGCGGTCAGTCGAGCGACCGGCCGCGTGTTTCCGGTGTCAGGAACGCGTGGGTCACCAGTGAGATGAAACAAACCACCATGACATAAAGCGAGAGGTAAATCGGCCCGCCAAGCTGGTGCAGCCATGCCGCCACCATTGGCGCGGTGCCGCCAAAGATCGAGGAGCAGACGGCATAGGGAATACCGATGCCAGAAGCGCGTACCCGCGTAGGGAAGAGCTCCGCGAACACGGTGCCGAGGACGGCGTTGTTTAAGGAGACGAACATCGCGCCGACAACCGCGACGAAGGCGAAGACGTGGAAAGTGAGATGCGGGACGGCAAGCATCGACAGCAAAGGATAAGTGAACAGCAGGAAGCACAGAGCGGCGCCGATCAAGAATGGCTTGCGGCCGATGCGGTCGGAAATGAAAGCAAACAACGGGACACAAATACAGTAGGTGATGCTGGCCAGGATGCTGCCGGCGAATCCCAAAGTGCGGTCCAGCCCACCGACCAGGTAGGCGTAAGTCGGCAGGAATATCATCCACAAATAGTATTGTAGCCCATTGAGCGACACCACGAAGACGATGAAAACTTCCCGCGGGAATTTAGCCAGGGAAGAAACAATAGAGGTGGCTCTGACCTCGCGGCGAGTACGGGCGTTCTCACGCTGTTGCTTCGCGAAGGTGGGTGTCTCGTCCAGGCCGGAACGCAGGTAGAAACCGAACAGGGACAACACGGCACCGAGCAGGAATGGAAGGCGCCAGCCCCAGGCCGTTAGGTCCGCGGGCGAAAGATATTTCGTTGTGAGGGCCGCAACGGCGGTTGCGACCAGCACTGAAATACCAATCGAGAATTGCTGCGGCGAGGCGGCGAATGCGCGATTGCGGGTGGGTGCGTGTTCGTTGAGAAAGCTGATGGCGATTTGGTATTCGCCGCCCGCCGAGAAGCCCTGCAGCAACCGCGCGAGCACGATGATCAGCGGGGCGACGATGCCGACTTCCGCGTAGGTTGGGCAGATCGCGACCACCAGGCTGCCGAGACCGGCCATGAGGATGGTGGCAGACAGCATGACACGCCTGCCGTATTTGTCTGCCAGAGGCGAGAGCACGAAGGCACCAATCGGGCGGCCGAGGAAGCCGACGGCGAAGGCGGCGAAGCTGGCGATCAGCGAGACCGTTGCATTGCCGGCTGGGAACATCTGGGCGGCGAAGATGCCGGCCAGAAAACCGTAGATCGACCAATCGTAGAATTCGATGAAATGGCCGAAGGCGCCGCCCCAGAGGGTCCGCTGTCGCCCGACCCTGGTGCCGGCCACGGATGCGCCAGAGTCAATTGCTTCACTCATATCCAACTCCCTCGGTTTACGACACCGCTATTCTGCCGGTACGGCACACACGCGTTCCCTCTGTTATGCGTCTGGTTGTGATGCGTTTGGCCGTACGTCCGAGCGGCGAATTGGTCGCAAGCACCCAGACCAAATTCACCGTATTTGGACTCGTTCTAATTGCTAACGTACTGCCGGCGCATTAGCAACGAGCCTTATGACATTAAGGCCTTCACAAAACTCTGTGGTTAGTATCAGATGAAAATAATTAACAGTAATGATTGCGTTAGATTTGGATCGAGGTAAGCCGTTATAGGTAAATAATGCAAGGTCTGGCTTGATCCGTGATCTCTCCTATGGCAGGGGTTGGCGTTGCTGCAAAAACACGATGGAACGTTTAATGGCTAGCGACCGACAGATCTGTAATCGCCGGCGAGTCCGCTGCTTGAATCGATGTTCGCTGCGTTCCGAAAAGGAGGTATTTCGTGCCTGATCGTATCCTGATCTGGGGGGCCGGTGCGATCGGCGGCACCCTCGGAGCCTTCCTGGCGCGTTCCGGTCATGACGTCACTTTCGTCGACGTCGTCGAAGAGCATGTGAACGCGCTTCGGGACCCGGCGCGCGGGGTTCGTATCAGCGGGCCGGTCGACACATTACGCATCACGGCGCCGGCCTTTATGCCGTCGGAACTCAGCGGCACCTGGGATCAGGTCTATCTCTGCGTGAAATCCCAGCACACCGCTGCGGCGACACGCGCGCTGCTCCCGCATCTCGCGGCGGAGGGCTACGTGCTGTCGTTGCAAAATGGTCTCTGTGAACCGCTGATTGCTGATATCGTCGGCACAAGGCGGGTCATTGGCGCCTTCATCAACTTCTCTGCGGACTGGATCGCACCGGGCGACATCCTGTTCAGCAATCGTGGCGCTTTCGTGCTTGGGGAGCTCGATGGAAGGATCTCCGACCGCCTCACGGCCCTCCACAGCACCATTCGCGAAAGTTTCGAACCCGCCGCGATCGTTACTGACAGCATCAACGCGTATCTTTGGGGAAAGCTCGGCTATGCCACTTTCCTTTTCGCCCAGGCGCTCGGCCAGCTCGGTATCGCCGACTGCCTTGCCCGGCCCGAGCTTCTTCCCCTCTGGTGTACGCTCGGCGGCGAGGTGCATGATGTGGCGGTCGCGGCGCGCGTTGGCCAGCATGGCTTCAATGGCTTTGACCCCGCCGCCTTCGGGCCGGCGGCGAGCGCTGCGGATGCGCGACGTTCGGTGGATGCCATGGTCGCTTTCAACCGTCCGGCCGCGAAAACCCATTCTGGCATCTGGCGCGACCTTGCGATCCGCAAGCGTCGAACGGAGGTCGATTTCCAGGTGCTGCCCGTCGTGGAAACCGGCGCAGCACTTGGCATCGATTGTCCGAAGTGTCGCAAGCTCGTGGCGATGATCCACGAGATCGAGGACGGTATCAGGCCGATGACCGACGATAACCTCATCGAATTGATGCACGCATAATAATCGCCATTGAATGGGCACGTATTGAAAGGGCTGCAGGATGGATATCAGGTTCGATGGTCGCGTGGTGTTAGTCTCGGGCGGCGCGCAAGGTATCGGTCGAGCGATTGCGGCGGAGTTCCGTGATGCTGGCGCCTGCGTCCATCTCGCGGACATCGACCCGGCAGTGATAGAAACCGCGGCCACACTCGGCGCGCATGGCCATGTCGTCGATCTCTCGAAGCGTGCGGCAAGTGCTGCTCTCGTGAACGATATCATAGCGCGCGAAGGCCGGATCGACATCCTCGCACTGGCTGCCGGCGGCGTCTGCGGCGAAACGAGTCTGCCGCTCGATGGCATCACCGAGGAGAATTGGAGTCGGATCTTCGGGGCAAATCTGGAGAGCGTTCTATGGCTGGTCCAGGCGGCGGCACCGCTCATGCAGCAGGCTGGTTGGGGACGAATTGTTGTCGTCTCCTCAGGGGCTGGACTGCGCCCGAGTTTGACCGGGTTGCATGCCTATACAGCCGCCAAACACGCCGTTGTCGGTCTGACCAAGCAGCTTTCCGTTGGGCTCGCGCGGTATGGCATCACCGCCAATTCTGTTGCCCCCGGGCTGATCCGGAGCAATCCGACAACTGAGCGGCAATGGCAGTCGTACGGCGAGGACGAGCAGGGCCGCCTCGTCGACAGCCTGCACACGCGGCGGCTGGGGAAGGCGCAGGATGTCGCTGCGGCCGTCATTTTCTTCGCGAGTGAGCAGGCGAACTGGATTACTGGTCAGGTTCTGTCTGTCGACGGCGGCAGATCATAAGACTCTCAGTGCGTTGTCTGGCCCTGGTGCAATTTATGCCGGGGCCGTCGCAAGTGCTCAGAAGTGCCCGTTTTATTAGGCTGGTCGAGCGGGGGCGGGGTGAGCCCGACGGCGTGGTTCAGCAGGTGCTGGCAGTCCGGGTTCGCTTTCGGTGTTCATTTTTTGTTCTAAGCGCGCTATGCTAACATCGATGAACCGCAAACTGAAACGCCAAGCGCAGACCAGGATCAGGTTGGTCGGCCTAGCCCCATCAAACTTCAGGGCGCCCCGATGCGAGGAGGCCGGATCACGCCTGCCGGGATCGCACGAAGGAAGCCTGAGCACATCCGCGCCCTTTCTGGCGACAGCATCCTAATGGTGCGGCGCGCGGGCAGCGCCGACCTGCCGTTGCATGGTGGTCGCGTGCCGGCTTGGCTCGGCCAGCGGATGGCGCGCCTGGGGGCGGTGATTGTGGAGGCCATCGTGTTGGAATATGGGCGCGACGAGTTGCTGCGGCGCTTGGCGCATCCGTTCTGGTTTCAGTCCTTCGGCGCTGTGATGGGGATGGACTGGCATTCGTCGGGGATCACGACCAGCGTGCTCGGCGCGCTGAAGCGCGGCTTGGCGCCGCGTGCCGACGAACTCGGCATCCACGTCTGTGGGGGCCGTGGAAAGCACAGCCGGGCGACGCCGGGTGAGCTGATCGCGGTCAGCGACCGCGTCGGTCTCGATGGCGCCGCACTCGCCCGGTCGAGCCGTTTGGTGGCGAAGGTTGACAGTGCCGCGCTCCAGGACGGTTTCGACCTTTACCTGCACGGTTTTATCGTTGCGGATGACGGGCGCTGGGTGGTGGTGCAGCAAGGGATGAACGGCGAGCGGCGGCAGGCGCGGCGCTATCACTGGCTGTCGGAGGGGCTGGAGAGCTTCGTCGATGCACCCCATGCCGCGATTGAAGGGGCGGGACAGGGGATGATCGTCAACCTCGCGGACCGTCGCGCGGCCGCATCACGCGATGGGCAACTCCATCTGCTCCACGGCATGGGCCCCAGCCGCATCGTGCACGAGTTGACGCGCATTGAGGGTAGGACGGCAAGCGAGGCCAAAGCGGATCCGCAGGCTCTCCTGCCACATCTGGTTCTGCCTGAGCATCACGACGTTCGGCCGGATGACGTGGTTGAGCGCCGGCTGCATGGCGCCCTGGCCGCTGCGGCCGATTGCGGGCCGAAGGACTTCGCCGAGCTGTTGCTGGTACCGGGGGTTGGCGCCCGCACCGTCCGGGCGCTGGCGCTGGTGGCCGAGGTGGTGCATGGCGCGCCCTGCCGCTTCACGGATCCGGCCCGGTTTTCG
>NZ_DASXFO010000017.1:0-20856 GCF_036489515.1 Acidocella sp. | reverse complement strand
TTCATTGGTTCCGTGCCGATCTCGCCGCATAGCGGCCCCAGCGGCCTCGCGCTTTCGCCCCCGGCCGGTTTAAGCTATTGGGGGGTCACAAAGTCGAACCGCGGCCCCGTGACAATTGCCCGGACGCTTTCGCAGGGAGTGCCAATGGCGGTTGCCAAGAATGACCCAAGCGCTGATGCCAAAGAAACGGGTACTCCGGTAGCCGATTTCAGCAAGGACCAGGAGCTTTTCGCCTACCGCACCATGCTGACCATCCGCCGCTTCGAGGAGAAGGCCGGGCAGATGTACGGCATGGGGCTGATTGGCGGCTTCTGCCATCTCTATATCGGCCAGGAGGCCGTGGTGGTCGGCATGCAGCAGGCAATCGACCGCGGTGACGAGGTGATCACCTCCTATCGCGATCATGGCCACATGCTGGCCTGCGAGATGGACCCGAAGGGTGTGATGGCCGAACTGACCGGACGTTCGGGTGGCTACTCGAAGGGCAAGGGCGGCTCGATGCACATGTTCAGCAAGGAGAAGGGGTTCTTCGGTGGGCACGGCATCGTCGGTGCGCAGGTCAGCCTCGGCAACGGGCTTGCCTTCTCCAACTGGTACCGCGGCAACGACCGCGTCAGCCTGACCTATTTCGGCGAGGGCGCCTCCAACCAGGGCCAGGTCTATGAGAGCTTCAACCTGGCGGCGCTGCTGAAGTTGCCTGTGGTCTTCATCATCGAGAACAACCGCTACGGCATGGGCACCAGCATCGAGCGCGCTTCCGCCTCGCGCGACCCTTCGGCCAACGGGGCGCCCTGGGGCATTCCGGGCCTCTCGGTCGACGGCATGGATGTCGAGGCGGTGAAGGCCGCCGGGCTGCAGGCGGTGGCGCATTGCCGTGCCGGCAAGGGGCCGTTCCTGCTGGAGATGAAGACCTACCGCTATCGCGGCCATTCCATGTCCGACCCGGCGAAGTACCGTACCCGCGACGAGGTGCAGCGGATGCGCGCGGAGCATGACTGCCTGGATTCTGCCAAGAAGCGGCTCGAAGAGCTGGGCGTGCTGGAGGCTGAGCTGAAGGCGATGGATGACGGCATCAAGGCGCGCGTGCAGGAGGCGGCGGATTTCGCGCAGACCTCGCCGGAGCCCGACGAAGCCGAACTTTGGACCGATATTCTCGTGGAGACGCACTAACATGGCGACGGAAGTTCTCATGCCGGCCCTCTCGCCGACGATGACCGAGGGCAAGCTGGCGAAATGGCTGAAGCACCCGGGCGACGAGGTGAAGTCCGGCGACGTGATCGCCGAGATCGAGACCGACAAGGCGACCATGGAAGTGGAAGCTGTCGATGAGGGCAAGCTGCTCAAAATCCTCGTCGATGAGGGCACCGAGGGCGTGGCGGTGAACACGGTGATTGCGGTGCTGGGCGTCGAGGGCGAGAGCGTCGCAGCCGCGCCGAAAGCGGAAGCCAAGCCGGTCCCGGCGCCGCAGGCTTCGACGCCGGCGCAGCCCAAGCATGCCCCCACGACCCCGCAGGAACTCAAAGAGCCGGAATGGGGCGAGACCAAGCCGACCACCGTGCGCGAGGCGCTGCGCGAGGCGATGATCCTGGAGATGCGCGCCGACAAGGACGTGTTTCTGCTGGGCGAGGAAGTCGCGCAGTATCAGGGCGCGTATAAGATCAGCCAGGGCATGCTGGACGAGTTCGGTGATCGCCGCGTCATCGACACGCCGATCACCGAACACGGGTTCGCCGGCATGGCCGTGGGTGCGGCGATGAACGGGCTGAAGCCGATCGTCGAGTTCATGACCTTCAACTTCGCCATGCAGGGCATCGACCAGATCATCAACTCCGCCGCCAAGACGCTGTATATGTCCGGCGGCCAGATGGGCTGCCCGATCGTGTTCCGCGGCCCGAACGGCGCTGCCGCCCGCGTCGGCGCGCAGCACAGCCAGTGCTACGCGTCCTGGTATGCGCATTGCCCGGGCCTGAAAGTGGTCGCCCCCTGGTCGGCCGCCGATGCCAAGGGCCTGCTGCGCGCCGCGATCCGCGATCCGAACCCGGTGGTGTTCCTGGAGAACGAGATCCTCTACGGCCATACTTTCGACTGCCCGACCTCCGATGATTTCATCCTGCCGCTGGGCAAGGCGAAGATCGAACGCGCCGGCACGGATGTGACGATCATCGCCTTCTCGATCATGGTCGATGTGGCACTGAAGGCCGCGGACGCGCTGGCCGAGCAGGGGATCTCCGCCGAGGTGATCAATCTGCGCACCATCCGCCCGCTCGATGTCGAGACCATCGTGGCTAGCGTGAAGAAGACCAGCCGCGTGGTCAGCGTCGAGGAAGGCTGGCCGTTCGCCGGCATCGGCTCGGAAATCGCCATGACCGTGGTGGAGCACTGCTTCGACTGGCTGGACGCCCCGCCGGTCCGTGTCGCCGGGCTCGACGTGCCGATGCCCTACGCGGCCAATCTGGAAAAACTGGCGCTCCCGCAGCCCAACTGGGTCGTGGACGCCGTCAAGAAACTCTTTTGAGGGAGGCTTAGCATGTCGACCAACATCCTGATGCCGGCCCTGTCACCGACCATGACCGAGGGCAAGCTCGCCCGGTGGCTGAAGAAAGAGGGCGACGAGGTCAAATCCGGCGACGTGATCGCCGAAATCGAAACCGACAAGGCGACGATGGAAGTCGAAGCCGTCGATGAAGGGTTTCTGGCGAAAATCGTCGTGCCGGATGAGACCGAAGGCGTGGCGGTGAATGCCGTGATCGGCATTCTGACCGAAACCAAGGGCGGCGCCGTCGACGCGCCGAAGCCGGCAGCACCGGCAACAGCACCTGCTCCTGTTTCTGCTCCGGCCCAGCCAGAGGCGAAATCCGCGCCGGCGCCTCAGGCCGCGAAACCCGCCGAGAGCCAAAGCGAGCGCATCTTCGTCTCGCCTCTGGCCAAGCGCATGGCCAAGCAGGCCGGGATCGATCTGTCGACCATCAAGGGCTCCGGCCCGAATGGCCGTATCGTGAAGGCTGACCTGGACAAGGCCGGCACCGCGCCGGCTCAGGCACCGGTGGCAGCACCTGCCACAGCGCCGAAACCGGCCGCACCTGCGCCGGTGATCACGGCGCCGCACAAGAAGATCCCGAACTCGACCATGCGCAAGGTCATCGCCAAGCGCCTGCTCGAATCCAAGCAGACCGTGCCGCATTTCTATGTGACGACGAACATCGAGATCGACGCGCTGCTGAAGCTGCGCGCCGATCTGAACGCAAAGTCGCCGAAGGAAGGCGCTGGCGCGTTCAAGCTCTCGGTCAACGACATGGTGATCAAGGCCTGCGCTGTGGCGCTGCGCCGTCACCCGATGGTCAACTCCACCTACACGGAGGAAGCCATCATCCAGTATGACGATGTCGATATTTCCATCGCCGTCGCCATTCCGGACGGGCTGATCACGCCGATCATCCGCAAGGCCGACCAGCAGGGTTTAGCTGCAATTAGCAATGCCATGAAGGACCTTGGTGCGCGGGCGAAAGGGGGAAAACTCAAGCCCGAGGAATTCCAGGGCGGCGGCTTCTCGATCTCCAATCTCGGCATGTTCGGCGTTTCCGAGTTCTCCGCCATCATCAACCCGCCGCAATCGGCCATCCTGGCCGTGGGCGCGGGTGAGAAGCGTGCGGTGGTGAAGGGGGACAATATCGTCGTCGCGACGGTGATGACCGTGACCCTGTCCTGCGACCATCGCGTCGTCGATGGCGCGCTGGGCGCGGAATTCCTTGCCACGCTGAAATCCATCATCGAAGAGCCGCTGAGCCTGATGCTGTGAGAGTGAGGGCGGCCAGGCCGGAAGATGTGCCGACTATTCTCGGTTTCATCCATCTCCTGGCCGCTTTCGAGAAGGAACCAGACGCGGTGGAAACCACCGCCGAACGGCTGAATGAGGCGCTGTTCGGGGCGAAGCCCGAGGCCGAGGCGCTGATCGTGGAGTGCGACGGCGCCCCGCAGGCTTTCGCCATCTGGTACCAGACGTTCAGCACCTGGACCGGGCGGCCCGGCCTGTATGTCGAGGATGTGTTCGTCCAGCCGGACTATCGCCAGCGCGGCGTCGGGCGGGCGATGTTCAAGCATCTGGCGGCGCTGGCCACGGCGCGCGGTTATGCCCGCATGGAGTGGTCGGTGCTGGATTGGAACGAGAAGGCGATCAAATTCTACCGTAGCCTGGGCGCGGCCCCGCAATCGGAATGGCACAAATATCGTTTGAGCGGCGCGGCCTTGGCGGCCTTTGCCGCGACAACAAATTTTGAGGAGCAGAGAGATGGCTGAGGAGCAAAAATTTGACCTGATCGTGGTCGGCGGCGGCCCCGGCGGCTATGTCGCGGCGATCCGCGCCGCGCAGCTGAAACTGAAGGTGGCCGTGGTCGAGGCCAAGCATCTCGGCGGCATCTGCCTCAACTGGGGCTGCATCCCGACCAAGGCGCTGCTGCGCTCCTCCGAGATCAATCATCTGCTGCATAATCTGGGCGAATTCGGCTTCTCGGCCGATAACGTGACGTTCGACCTGGAAAAAATCGTCAAGCGCTCGCGCACGGTCTCCAAGCAGCTCTCCTCCGGCGTCACGCACCTGCTGAAGAAGAACAAGGTCTCCGTGTTCGACGGCTATGGCAAGCTGGCCGGTCAGGGCAAGCTCGAGGTGACCAAGGACGGCAAGCCGGTGGCCACGCTGACGGCGAAAAACATCATCCTCGCCACCGGCGCGCGGCCGCGGCAGATCCCCGGCATCGAGGTCGATGGCAAGCTGATCTGGAGCTATTTCGAGGCCATGGTGCCGGAGAAAATGCCGAAATCCATGCTGGTGATCGGCTCCGGCGCGATCGGCGTGGAATTCGCGAGCTTCTACCGCAATCTCGGCGTGGAAGTGACCATCGTGGAAATGCTGGACCGCATCCTGCCGGTCGAGGACGCGGAGATTTCCGCGCTCGCGCGCAAGGCCTTCGAGAAGCAAGGCATGAAGATCTTTACCTCTGCGACGGTGAAGGGCGCGGAGAAGGGCGCTGATAACGTCACTGTGACGGTCGAGGCCGATGGCAAGACACAGAAGATCACGGTGGATCGCGTGATCTCCGCGGTCGGCATTGTCGGCAATGTGGAGAATCTCGGCATCGAGGGCACCAAGGTGAAGGTCGACCGCACGCATATCGTCGTGGATGGCTTCGGCCAGACCGGCGAGCCGGGCGTGTATGCGATCGGCGACGTCGCCGGCCCGCCCTGGCTCGCGCATAAGGCCAGCCACGAGGGTGTGATCTGCGTCGAGAACATTGCCGGGTTGCACCCGCATCCGCTCGATACCGGCAACATTCCGGGCTGCACCTATGCGCGGCCGCAGGTGGCGTCGGTCGGCATGACGGAAGCCAAGGCCAAGGAGGCCGGGCGCGAGATTCGGGTCGGCCGTTTCCCCTTCATCGGCAACGGCAAGGCCATCGCCATGGGTGAGCCGGAAGGCCTGATCAAGACGATTTTCGACGCCAAGACCGGCGAAATGCTGGGCGCGCATATGATCGGCGCGGAGGTGACCGAGATGATCCAGGGCTATGTCGTGGCGCGCACGCTGGAGAGCACCGAGGCGGAATTGATGCACACCGTGTTCCCCCACCCCACGGTCAGCGAAGCCATGCATGAATCCGTGCTTGACGCCTATGGGCAGGTTATACATTTCTAGCCAGATCGGGGGCCGGTGCGGGGCCAAGCCCCCGGCTGGTGATGAAGCATGACAACACGCATCGAGATCGACCACCGGGTCCGGCATCCGGAAAAGCAAGGGCGGCCTGACAATCCGATCAGCCGCAAGCCGTCCTGGATTCGGGTGAAGGCGCCGACCCACCCGATCTACCACGAGACCCGCGCGCTGATGCGGGACAAGAAGCTGGTGACCGTGTGCGAGGAGGCGGCCTGCCCGAATATCGGGGAATGCTGGTCGCAGCGCCACGCCACGATGATGATCATGGGCGAGATCTGCACCCGCGCCTGCGCCTTCTGCAATGTGAGCACCGGCATGCCGGCGGCGCTGGACGCCACCGAGCCGCAACGTGTGGCCGAGGCCGTGGCCACGCTCGGCCTGCGCCATGTGGTGATCACCTCCGTCGACCGCGACGATGTGGCGGATGGCGGTGCGGCGCATTTTGCTTCCGTGATTTTAGCTATTCGGGCCGCAGCACCCGGCACCACGATCGAGATCCTGACCCCGGATTTCCTGCGCAAGCCGGGGGCGATCGAGGTCGTGGCCGCGGCCCGGCCGGACGTGTTCAATCATAACCTCGAGACGGTGCCGCGGCTGTACCCGACCATCCGTCCCGGGGCCCGCTATTACCAATCCCTACGGCTGCTGGACCGGGTGAAGCAGGTCGACCCGACGATCTTCACCAAATCCGGACTGATGGTTGGATTGGGCGAGGCGAAGCCGGAGATCGGCCAGGTGATGGACGATCTGCGCATCGCCGATGTCGATTTCCTCACCATCGGCCAGTATCTGCAGCCGACGGTCAAGCACGCGGCGGTGGACCGCTACGTCACGCCGGAAGAGTTCGAGGATTACGCCGCAGTGGCCCGCGCCAAGGGCTTCCTGCAGGTTTCCGCGACGCCGCTGACCCGCAGCTCCTACCATGCCGATGCCGATTTCGCCGCGCTGCGGGCCGCGCGGGAGAGGCAGCTGGGATTGCAGCCGGCGTGACCACCTACGCGGAGAAAAAGATCGTCCGGTATTCGCCGGCGCAGCTTTTCGCGCTGGTGGCCGACGTGGCGAAATATCCGAGCTTTTTGCCCTGGTGCGCCGCGGCGCGCATCCGCAGCCATGTCGGCAACGATCTGGTCGCCGACCTGACGATCGGTTTCGGCCCGTTCCGGGAAAGCTTCACCTCCCGGGTGAAGCTGATCCCACCCGATGCGACCGGGGCCTGCGCGATCAAGGTGGAGTACGAGAACGGCCCGTTCAAATACCTGCATAACCGCTGGACCTTCACACCCCATCCTGACGGGTGCCTGGTGGACTTTTTCGTTGATTTCGAGTTCCGCAATTTCGTGCTGCAGAAGGCGATCGGCGCGGTGTTCGGCGAGGCGGTGCGGGTGATGGTGAACGCCTTCCTCAAACGCGCCCGGACCGTTTACGGCCCGCCGGCGGTTGAGACCGTGTCGGTCGAGAGCAAGGCCACCGTTTAGAGAAAGAAAGTAGCCGCTTTTTGAAAAAAGCGGCGCAAAAACTTTTTGTTCCGCTGGGCCATGGGCGTGGCGGGGACAACGCCGGACGCCCCCTGACAATGGACAATTAACGTCGTATCCTGCAACTCTAACATTAGGTGCAGTTTCGATGTTCAAAACCAGTTCAAGAACCCGCTTTGCCTGGACCACGCTGGCCCTTCTCGGACTCGCGGGTTGCTCCGAGGGGATGGAAGAGCGCCGGCCGGTTCCCGTCAATATCTCGCAATTCAAGCCCGGCGAAAACCGTATAAATGTGGTCTCTGTCGTGGGTGCGCCGCAAGGGTCGCTCTCGGACCAGGGCGATACATGTGACGTGTATAAACTCTACACAACCGGGCTTGGTGGCTTCGGTAAAGGCGTCGTCACGGGCGCGGAAGCCCTGACGGACGTTGGCACGCTCGGGCTTGCGGAACTGATCTGGACGCCCGTTCAAGCCGGCACGCAACCCGTCCCGCATACGGTTATTTTTTGTTACGACAAAAACGACAAGCTGGCGTCGATCACGAACAAAGTTCAAAGTTAGAGAATTGCAACCATGGGCGTTGTCGGTGACAACCCCCATGGCCCAGAGGAGCAAAAATTTTTGCGCCGCTTTTTTAAAAGCGGCTACTTTCTTTCATCTAACCCGCTGCCTTCTTCTTCGTCCGCACCGGCTTCGCGGCCAGCAGCGGTGCCAGAAAGCGGCCCGTATGGCTCTCAGGCGTGGCGGCGATATCTTCCGGCGTGCCGAGTGCGATGATCCGTCCGCCGCCATCGCCGCCTTCGGGGCCGAGATCGATCACGTGGTCGGCGGTCTTGATGACCTCCAGATTGTGCTCGATGACGATGATCGTGTTGCCGGCATCGACCAGCGCGTGCAGCACTTCCAGCAGCTTGCGGATATCCTCGAAATGCAGCCCGGTGGTCGGCTCGTCGAGAATATAGAGCGTGCGCCCGGTCGGCCGCTTCGCCAGTTCCTTGGCGAGTTTGATGCGCTGCGCCTCGCCGCCGGACAGGGTCGTCGCCTGCTGGCCGAGCTTGATATAGCCCAGCCCGACGCGCGAGAGAATCGAGAGCCGGTCATGGATTTTAGGCACTGCCTTGAAGAAGCCCATGGCCTCGTCCACGCTCATGTCCAGCACGTCGGCGATGGATTTGTCGCGGAATTTCACTTCCAGCGTTTCGCGGTTGTAGCGTTTGCCCTTGCAGGTGTCGCAGGTGACGAACACGTCCGGCAAGAAATGCATTTCGATTTTCAGCACGCCGTCGCCTTGGCACGCCTCGCAGCGTCCGCCCTTCACGTTGAAGGAAAAACGCCCCGGCTTGTAGCCGCGGGTGCGCGCTTCCGGCATTTCCGCGAACCAGTCGCGGATCGGCGCGAACAGGTCGGTATAGGTCGCGGGGTTGGAGCGGGGCGTACGGCCGATCGGCGACTGGTCGATGTCGATGATCTTGTCGAGCTGCTCGAGCCCTTCCAGCCGTTCGAACGGGGAGGGGACTTCGCCAGAGCCCATCAGCCGGCGTGACACCGCCTTATAAAGCGTGTCGACCACCAGCGTGGATTTGCCGCCGCCGGAGACGCCGGTGATGCAGGTGAACACGCCGAGCGGGAAGGCGGCCGTGACGTCCTTCAGATTATTGCCGCGCGCGCCGACGATTTTCACCGTGCGGCTGGGCTGCACCGGGCGGCGCGGGTTGGGCAGCGGGATCGCGCGCCGGCCGGAGAGATAATCTCCGGTGATGGATTTCGGGTTGGCCGCGACCTCCGCCGGCGTGCCCTGCGCCACCACGTAGCCGCCATTCATGCCGGCCGCTGGGCCCATGTCGATGAGGTGGTCGGCGGCGCGGATCGCGTCCTCGTCATGCTCCACCACCAGCACCGTGTTGCCCAGGCGCTTCAGCCGTTGCAGCGTGCCGAGCAGGCGTTCGTTGTCGCGCTGGTGCAGGCCGATGCTCGGCTCGTCGAGCACGTAGAGCACGCCGGTCAGGCCCGAGCCGATCTGGCTGGCGAGCCGGATGCGCTGGCTCTCGCCGCCCGAGAGCGTTGCCGAGCCGCGCGCCAAAGTGAGGTAATTCAGCCCGACATCGACCAGGAACTGCAACCGCTCATTGATCTCGCGTAAGATTCGCCGGGCGATTTCCAACCGTTGCGGCGTCAGCGTGTCGGCCACGCCGTTGAACCAGTCGCGCGCGCCGGAGATCGACATTTCCGCCACTTCGGCGAGATTTTTGGTCGCCACTTTTACCGCCAGCGCCTCGGGCTTCAGCCGCGCGCCGTGGCAGACGGCGCAGGGCCGTTCCGCCTGGTAGCGGGAGAGCTCTTCGCGCACCCAGGCGGAATCGGTCTCGCGCAGGCGGCGTTCGAGGTTTTTGACGACGCCTTCGAAAGCTTTCGTGACCGTATAGGCGCGCGCCGAATCCTTGTAGGTGAAATCGACCTCGGTGCGGCCGGTGCCGAACAGAATGCCGTCCCGCGCCTCTTCCGGCAGCTTCTCCCAGGGCGTGGTCATCTTGATGCTGAAATGCTTGGCGAGGCTGGCCAGCGTCTGGTCGTAATAGGGCGATTGCGCGTTCACCCAGGGCATCACCGCGCCCTCGTTCAGCGCCCGCTGCTCGTCCGGCACCACCAGATGCGGGTCGAAGAACGTCTCATGCCCGAGCCCGTCGCAGGCCGGGCAGGCGCCGTGCGGCGAGTTGAAGCTGAACAGACGCGGCTCGATCTCCTCGATGGTGAAGCCGCTCACCGGGCAGGCGAAACGCGAGGAGAAGACCGTGCGTGTCGCCTCATCGGCGGTTTCGGCATAGACGATGCCGTCGGAAAGCCCCAAGGCGGTTTCAATGGAATCCGCCAGGCGCTTCTCGATGCCGGGCTTCACCACGATGCGGTCCACCACCGCCTCGATCTCGTGCTTCAGCTTCTTGTTCAGGGCCGGCACCTGGTCGATCTCGTAGAGCTTGCCGTCCACCTTGGCGCGGGTGAAGCCGCGGCGCTGCAGTTCGGCCAGCTCTTTTTTATACTCGCCCTTGCGGTCGCGGATCACCGGGGCCAGCAGCAGCAGCCGCGTGCCCTCTTTCATGTCCATCACCCGGTCGACCATTTGCGCCACGCTCTGCGCCTCGATCGGCAGGCCGGTGGCGGGCGAATAGGGCACCCCGGCGCGGGCCCAGAGCAGGCGCATATAGTCGTGGATTTCCGTGACGGTGCCGACGGTGGAGCGCGGGTTGCGCGAGGTGGTCTTCTGCTCGATGGAAATCGCCGGGGAGAGCCCCTCGATGCTGTCCACATCCGGCTTGCCCATCAGCTCCAGGAACTGCCGGGCATAGGCCGACAGACTCTCGACATAGCGGCGCTGGCCCTCGGCATAGATCGTGTCGAAGGCGAGCGAGGATTTGCCCGAGCCCGACAGGCCGGTGATCACGGTCAGCTCCTCGCGCGGGATCGCGATGTCGATGTTCTTCAGGTTGTGCTCGCGCGCACCCCGCACCGTGATGAACCCGGCGCCTGTTGTCTTCGCCATGTCTCTTCCAGATGTTCGTGTAATGTTCTGTAGAATATGGGGAGCGCCGGAAGAATGCAAATGCGGTGAGCAAGTAAAAAGAAGTCTTCTTTTTGTGAACAAAAAGAAGCAAAAAAACTTTGCTATGCTGGGCCATGGGCGTTGTCCCGACAACGCCCATGGCCCAGCATAGCCAAAAATTTTTGCGCCGCTTTTTTTAAAAAGCGGCCACTTTCTTTCGTTAAGTGGTTTCCGCCCCTCTTTGGCGGTCGGCCTCCAGCAGATCGGCCAGCTCCGCCGCCGCCTGTTCGGTGGTCTGGATCATCCGTCGTTCATCGTCTGCATAAGCGTGGGTTTCCTGGAGCAATTTTTCGTCATGGGCGCGAAATAGCGCGACCGTTCGCTTGGCCACCGCCGTGCCGATGCCGAGCCGGTCCAATGTCAGTTCCGACAGGCGCAGCGCGGAAAAATAGGTTTCGCGGACGATTTCGGTGATGCCGAGATCCATCAGCCGGTGCGCATGGTTGCGGTCATGCGCGCGGGCGATGATGGCCAGATGGGGAAATTCCCGCCGCACCATGGCGGCGAGCGTGAGGATGGTTTCGGCATCGTCGAGGGCGATGACCAGGATTTTCGCGCGTTCCGCCCCGGCGGAACGCAGCAGGTCCAGCCGGGTCGGGTCGCCGAAATAGATCTTCGGGCCGAAGCGGCGGACCGTGTCGATCCGCCGCGCATCGGCGTCCAGGGCGGTATAGGCGATGCGCTGCAGGCTCAGCACGCGGCCGATGATCTGCCCCATGCGGCCAAAGCCGCAGATGATAACTGGGGTGTCGCTGGGCTCGATCCGGTCGGCCGGCCGGGTCTCGCGTTTGGGCTGCAGACGCGGGATGAGCAGCCGCTCGGACCCGGCGAACAGGATCGGCGTCGCGATCATCGACAGTGCGATGATCAGCGTCGCCAGCTCCGCGGCGGATTTTTGCAGCACGCCCGCCGCGGTCGCGGCGGCGAACAGCACGAAGCTGAACTCGCTGCCTTCGGGCAAGGCGGCGGCGAAACGCAGCGCGCTGGCGAGGTTGCGCCGCTTGAACCAGCCGACCGCGAAGGCGATGGCGGTCTTGATTGCCATCAGTGCCACCAGTCCGGCGAGGATCTCACCGGGGTCACGCAATACCAGGCTGAGGTCGGCGGCCATGCCGACGGAGATGAAAAAGAAGCCGAGCAGCAGTCCCTCGAAGGGCTCGATATCCGTCTGGATCGCGTGGCGGTATTCGGAATCGGAGAGCATCACCCCGGCCATGAAGGCGCCGAGCGAAGTCGAGAGCCCGGCCCATGAAGCCAGCGCGGCGGTGCCGATCACCAGCAGCAGGGCGGTGGCAGTGAACACTTCCGGCGAGCGCAGCCGGCCGACCAGGCGGAAGATATGCGGCACGGCCAGGGTGCCGCCGACCAGTATCGCGGCGACGGCGACCAGCCCCCGCGCCACCGCCTTCCAGGGCACGTCCGCGGCAGTGGGCAGGTGGTTCGGCAGCGCGACCATGCCATGCCCGGCCAGCAGCGGCACCAGCGCGACCAGCGGGATGAACATGATGTCCTGGAACAGCAGCACGGCGAAACCGTCGCGCCCGGCGGTGGTGCTGAGCAGTTTCCGGTCGGCCAGCATCGGCAGCACGATGGCGGTGGAGGAGAGCGCCAGCCCGGCACCGAGCACGATGGCGCTGTTCCAGGCGATGCCGGACAGATGCGCCAGTAGCGCGAGGGCGATCGCGGTCGGTACGAGCTGGCCGAGACCAAGCGCCAGAATCGTGCCGCGCAGGATCCAGAGCCGATGCGGCCGCAGCTCCAACCCGATCAGGAACAGCAGCATCACCACGCCGAGTTCGGAGACCGCGGTGATCTGCCCGCTCTGCCGCACCAGCCCGAATCCGGCCGGCCCGATCGCCACGCCGGCGATCAGGTAGCCGAGAATGCTGCCCAGCCCGAGCAGCCGGGTCACCGGCACGGCGATCACACTGGCGCCGAGCAGCGCCACCAGGGTCTCCAGCATGTATTTGCTCCCAGGTACTAAGAGAAAGAAAGCAGCCGCTTTTTAAAAAAAGCGGCGCAAAAACTTTTGTTATGCTGGGCTATGGGCTTTGTCGGCGACAGTGCCCATGGCCCAGCATAGCAAAGTTTTTTTGCTTCTTTTTGTTCACAAAAAGAAGTCTTCCCCTTCACTTCGCTGAGCAAGGTCCATCGCTCAGTAGGACTGTCATTCTGCGCCCGGGGCGGATAGTATCGCCGGACGCGAGATTGTCGTGAGCAAGAGGAGGTCGGCATGGCTGGCAGTGTGAACAAGGTGGTACTTGTGGGAAATCTCGGACGGGATCCGGAGGTCCGCAATGCGCAGTCGGGCATTAAGATCGTCAACCTGGCGGTGGCCACCTCCGACACCTGGAACGACAAGGCCAGCGGCGAGCGCAAGGAGCTGACCGAGTGGCACCGCGTCGTCATCATGAACGAGCGGTTGGCGGATGTGGCGGAGAAATATCTGCGCAAGGGCTCGAAAGTGTATGTCGAGGGCAAGCTGCAGACCCGCAAATGGACCGACCAGTCCGGCCAGGAGAAGTACACGACCGAAATCCTGCTGGGCCGTTTCGGCGGCGAACTGGTGTTGCTGGACCGCCCGGCCGGCGGTGGCGCCGGCGCCGGTGCCTCGGACGATTACGCCGCGCCGCGTGCGGCGTCCGCCACGCCGGCCCGCGCCCCGGCGGCGCGCGCTGTCGGCGGTTGGGACACGCGCCCGGGCAACACCGAGATGGACGACGAGATCCCGTTCTAACTATCCCCAAAAGGCCGCCTCTTTGGCGGCCTTTTTCATTTTACGGCGGTGAGGTCGATGAGGGCGGAAACGGTTGCCGCCACCGTCACGGGGCCGGGCTGGTCCGATGGGGCCATCGCCGCCATCATGCGCCCGGGCATGGGCATGATGGGGCCGGCTTCGCCCACCGTCAGTGATTTGATCACGCCGGTTTTCTCGCCCAGAGCCCCGGCGATCAGCGCGGCCTGGGCGTGCAAGCGCCGGAGCGCTTGCTGGATGGCTACGTCCTGCGCATGCTGCCGCCCGTCCTGGGAGAGATCCGCGCTCAGTGTGCTCAGCTGCAGCCCCTGGCTTTGCAGGCGGCCGACCAGATCGGTGAAGGCGGCGGCGGGACGTCCGTCCTGGGCCGGGCCGGTGAGGTGCAGGATCTGGCTCGCGACATATTGCGTGACGCGGCCTTGCGCGTCGCTGCTGGTCGCCACGTCGTAGCCGCCGGTGGTCGCGGTGATGTCTTTCGTCTGGCGGGCAGCTTCCAGTGCGGAAGCCATCAGCCGGTTGACAGCAGCCTGAGCGGCGGCGGCCTGCGGCGTAGAAGCTTGCACTGTGAGATCTGCGATGGCCTCATCCGGCGGCAGTTCGATCGTGCCGGTGGCGGTCAGCCGGAGTTCGGTCTGCGCCTCGGCCCGGGTGGCGCCGAGGGCGAACAGGATGAAGGCGAGCAGCCAGCAAGACCGGGCGGTGACGGAAAACCGGGACATGTCTGCACCTCTTGCCGCAAGGGCGGCGTTGGTATTCTGGTCTTCTTGATATGACCACGAACCGCACGAGGTAAAGCGTCTCGATGACCACCGCGCTGGACCATCTGGCCGAGGAGGCCCGTGCCTGTACGCTGTGCGCGGCGTATCTGCCGCTCGGGCCCCGCCCGGTTTTTCGCGTCTCCGACACCGCGCGGCTGCTGATCATCGGCCAAGCGCCGGGCACCAAGGTGCATGCCTCAGGGCTCCCGTTCACCGACGCCTCAGGCGAGCGGCTGCGCGGCTGGATGGGAATCGGGCCAGAGCAATTCTACGACGCGACGCGGATTGCGATCTTGCCGATGGGGTTCTGCTATCCGGGGCGCTTCCCGAAAGGCGGGGACCTGCCGCCTCGGGGGGAATGCGCGCCCGCCTGGCATGAGAAATTTCTGCGCCTGATGCCGCAAATCGAGCTGATCCTGCTCGTCGGCTCCTACGCGCAGCACCGCTATCTCGGTCCCGGCAGCATGACCGATCATGTCCGCGCTTATACCGAGCACCAGCGCTTCATGGCCCTGCCGCACCCGTCCTGGCGCACGATCGGCTGGGAGACGAAGAATCCGTGGTTCGGCACGGAGATCTTGCCGCGCCTGCGCGACGTGGTCGCCGGTTTAAAGTAAGGAAGGCTACTTTTTGTGAACAAAAAGTAGCAAAAAAACTTTGCTATGCTGGGCCATGGGCGTTGTCGCTGACACAGCCCATGGCCCAGCATAAAAGAAGTTTTTGCGCCGCTTTTTTCAAAAAGCGGCTTCTTTCCTCTTACCTGAAACTAGCGAGGCTGCGCTTCGCGGTCCCGTCATGGGCGAAATTGTCGGGTGACAGCCAGGCTTCCATGGCGTCGCGCCGGCTTGGCCATTCGGCTTCGGTGATGCTGAACATCGCCGTGTCGCGCTCCCGGCCCTTGAACACCCTATGCGCCCGCAAAATCCCTTCTGCGGTGAAACCGAGGCGCTGCGCGGCGCGGATCGAGGGCGCGTTCAAGGAGTGGCATTTCCATACCAGGCGGCGATAGCCGAGCTCGTCGGCGGCGCGTTTGAGCAGCAGATACATCGCCTCGGTGGCGGCGCGGGTGCGCTGCAGGCGGGGTGAGAACCAGATATGGCCGAGCTCGATCGCCGCGTTCTCGGGCTCGATTTCCAGCAGTGACAGCCACCCCGAGGCGACGCCGGTCGCGATCGGGCGGATGGCCCAGAACATAGGGTCGTGCTTTGCGGCGTTCTGCGCGATCGACTGCGCCATGGCCTCGCGCGTGGCGAAGGGGCCGTAGTGCATATAGGCAAAACTGTCATCCGCGCCGCGCGCTGCCTCGAACAGCTCGCCGGCATGGCGCCGGTGCAGCGGTTCCAGTGCCGTGTACATGCCGGTGAGCGGCGTGCGGGCAGGCAAGGGGCGGGGCCAGGGATCAACCTCTGGTCCAAGCGGCGGTGAGGTCATCGGATCGTCTCCCTGGGATAAAATTTTAGGGGTCTGGGGCCTTTCGGCCCCAGCGGGGTCCAGGGGCAGAGCTCCTGGACTTACTACCCCCGCAGCCGCGCCAAGGTCGCCGTGGTGGAATGCCCTGGCAGCAACTCGGCCAGGGCGACGGTGCCACCCCAGCTTTCAACTTCCGCGGCGCCGACCACTGTCTCGCGTGTGTAATCCGCGCCTTTGATGAGCAGGTCGGGCTTGATCAGCTTGAGGAGGTCCAGCGGCGTGTCTTCCTCGAACAGGCAGACCAGATCGACGCTGGCGAGCGAGGCCAGGACGGCGGCGCGCGCCGCCTCGCCCTGGGCCGGGCGGGTCGGGCCTTTGAGGCGCGAGACCGAGGCGTCGGAATTGATGCCGACGATCAAGCGGTCGCACATCGCGCGGCACTGCTCGAGCAGGTGCACATGGCCGGGATGCAGCAGGTCGAAGCAGCCATTGGTGAAGCCGACCTTGTAGCCGCGCGCGCGCCAGCGTTCCGCCGCTTCGGCGGCGGCGGCGGCGGTGACGACCTTGCGCAGGGCGCCGGTGGCCGGGGTGATGGCGGCGAGCAGGTCGGCCGGGCGCGCCACCGCGGTGCCGACCTTGCCGACGACGATGCCGCCGGCGATGTTGGCCAGCCGCGCCGCCTCGAACAGAGGGACATCGACCGCGAGTGCGGCGGCCAGGGTGGCCACCACCGTGTCGCCGGCGCCGGAGACGTCGAACACGTCTTTCGCTTCGCCGGGGTAATGGCGGACTTCGTCGGCGGTGATCAGGCTCATGCCATCCTCGGCGCGGGTGACGAGCACGGCGCCGAACTCATGGCGGGCGAGCAGCACCTGGCCGGCGGCGACGATGGCGGCCTCGGTGTCAACCGAAAGGCCGGTGGCCTCGGCCAGTTCGCGCCGGTTCGGCGTCACCACATCTGCGCCGCGATAGCGGCTGTAGTCGCGGCCCTTGGGGTCGACGACGACGCGGCGGCCGAGCGATTTGGCGCCGGCAATGATCTGCGTGGCGACCGCGTCGCTCAGCACGCCTTTGCGATAGTCGGAGAGCAGGGTGATGGAGGTCGCCGCGACGGCGTCGAGCGCGATGCGGATGAGGCGCTCGGTGAGTTTTTCCGGGAGCGGAATGGTCTGCTCACGGTCGGCGCGGATCAGGTGCTGGCCTTGCGCGATATAACGGGTTTTGAGCGTGGTGGTGCGGCCGCCTTGCACCAGAAGCCAGGGTTCCACCCGCTCCTGGCCGCCGATCAGCGCGGTGAGATCGGAGCCGGCCTGGTCGTCGCCGACCACCGAAACGAACGCCGCCGAGGCGTCCAGGGCGATGAGGTTGCGCACGACATTGCCGGCGCCGCCCGGCATCGCCACTTCGCGCATCACGGTCAGGATGGGGACCGGTGCTTCCGGGCTCACGCGCTCCACCTCGCCATAGACGTAGCGGTCGAGCATTGCATCGCCCACGACCAGAACGCTGGCGCGGGTGAAGCGCTTTACATAAGCGCCCAGGTCAGTTGTCGTGTCAGCCATTGTCATGAGAAACCGCTAACCCCTGTGCGCCAATCTGGCAACGGCGTGGAAACCCAACTATCTTCGGGCCAATGACAGATTTACCGGCTTTCCTCGACTCGAACCGGCCCGACGTGCCGGACCTCGCTGTCCCCCGCGGCATTACGCCCTTCTTCATTCCCAGCCAGCCGGTGCGCGGCCGGCTGATCCGGCTTGGGCCGCTGGCCAATACGTTGCTGACGCGCCACGATCACAGCGAGCCGGTGCGCGCGCTGCTGGGCCAGGCGCTGGCGCTGGCCGCGGCGTTGGCGAGCGCGCTGAAATTCTCCGGCTCGTTCAGCCTGCAGGCCAAGGGCGATGGTCCGGTCTCGATGCTGATCGCCGACTGCACCGATGGCGGTGCGCTGCGCGGCTATGCGCGGGTCAACGAGGCGGCCCACATCCCGGACGACGCCACCGCGAAGCAGCTGTTAGGCGAAGGCTATCTGGCCTTTACCGTGGATCAGGGCATGAACCGCGAACCGCAGCAGGGCATCGTGGCGCTGGAGGGGGAAACCCTGGCGCAGATGGCCGAGACCTATTTCAAGACCTCCGAGCAGCTGCCCTGCAAGGTCTATCTCGCCGCCGGCGCCACGCCGCAGGGCTGGCGCGCCGCGGCGCTGGTGATCGAGCGTATCGCCGGGGCCGGCGGCGTCGCCCCGGAAATTTCCGAAGCCGAGCAGGAGGAGGCCTGGCGCACCGCCTGCATTCTCGCCGACACGGTCACGACCGACGAGCTGCTGGACGATGAGCTGACGCCGGAACGGTTGTTGTACCGGTTGTTCCACGGTGAGGGCGTCGCGGTGGATCGGCCGCGTGTCCTGGCTTATGGCTGCCGCTGTTCGCGTGCCCGTCTGGGCGGTATTCTGGAGGGGTTTTCGCCGGATGATCTCGATCACATGACGGTGGATGATCATATCGTTATGAATTGTGAATTCTGCAATTTCGCGTTCCGTTTTCCCCGCGACACCGTCACGGGTCGCCCTGGAGCTCTTTAACAATGAAGTTATGGCATTTTTCGTCCCTCGCCGTGCTCGCTCTCGCCGGGTGCAGCAGCCCGCCGCCGCCGCAGAATTTCCCGCCGCTCGACTACTCTTATCTGCCGCCGCTGGTGCTGAAGGTCGCGAACCTCTCGGTCGTGAATAACTATGTGCCGAGCGCCGAGACGGTGGCACTGCTGGCGCAGGATCCGGCGCCCCCGACCACGACGTTGCTGGCGATGCTGAACCATCGGGTGGTCGCCTCCGGCGCGCCGGGGACGGGCACGGTGACGGTCCAGAACGCGTCGGTACAGGAAATCGACGGCACGTTGACCGGGGCGATGACGGTGGATGTGAATGTCGCGAGCCCCGACGGGCTCAGCACCGGCTATGCGGAAGCCACCGTCTCCGCCTCGCGCAGCGCGCCGGACCCGGACGCGGCGCCGGGCGACATGGAGGCGGCGCTGTACGGTCTGACCAAGCAGTTGATGGATGACATGAATGTACAGCTGCAATACCAGATGCAGCATAATTTGAGCGGTTGGCTGTCCTGGTCGGGTGCAGCCGGGGCGGGGCCCGCCGGCTATCCCACGGGTGCCGCGGGGGGCGGAGCGATCCAGGCGACGCCGCTGACAGCGCCCGGTGGGGCGGCGACAGGTGCGGTGCCAGTGCCGGTGCCGGCACCGGCCGTCGGGGCCCCAGGGCCCGGGGATAATCTGGTGCCGCCGGGCTATCCTGGCGGGCAGCAACTGCATTAGCGGCCTGGCGATCCGCTCAGCTCAACCGAACCGCTGCGCGGTTCGGTTGAGCCATATCGCTCCCGCGCGGGGCAAAATGGTGGCGAGGTTACTTGACGTCGCCGTCCACGGGGGCTAGACCGCGCGCTTCATTGACTGTCTCTTTTTCGGCGGAACCTTATGGCCAATATCGCATCAGCGCAGAAGCGCATCCGACAGACCCTCAAGCGCACGATGCGCAACAAGGCGCGCAAGTCGCGCGTCCATGGTGCCATTCGTAAGGTCGAAGAAGCTGTGGCTTCCGGCAACAAGGAGGCGGCGCAGGCCGCGTTCCGCGCCGCACAACCGGAAATGCAGCGCGCGGTCGGCAAGGGCGTGTTGAAGGCTAACGCGGTTTCGCGGAAACTCTCCCGCCTGTCGGCACGGGTGAAGGCTGTCGCCGCCGCCTGAGGTCTTCACCGTCAGGTTGCGAAAACGCATTGATTTTTGACAGTTTCGAGCGGCGCGGCCTCATCCATGATGGGGGCGCGCCGTTTTTTATCGCCCCGTGACATAACGTTTTGTTAGCATCACGAGGTTTGTCGTGAGAAACTTCGTCGCTAATACTCTTTGAATTTACACGTTAATTCAAAGGGATCAGAGAGTTATTGGTCGCGGCGGAGCAATTGAGCTCTTGCCAGTCCAGGCTCTTCTAACTTAAAGTCGGTGGGCTTACTTGCGCCCGCGCGGCTGTCTCAATTCGGGAAATTTGAAGTGTATTTCAGGATTTTTCCCAAAGAGTCCGTCGTCGGGCATGTGTTTTTTTGGGGCTGGAGCGGAAATTGGGAATGAGCCTGGAGATCGGTTCCATGCGTGATGGCGGTGGTGTGATTTCCTCCTCGTCGGTCCGCCGGGATGACGCCGCCCTGAACGAACAATGGGCCCGTGTGCGCGCCCGGCTGCAGGCTGAGGTTGGAGAGGTTGAGTATCGCACGTGGCTGAAGCAGGTGGCTTTGGCCGGTGTCGACGGTGACGAAGTGACCGTGATCCTGCCCACGCGCTTTCTGCGCGACTGGGTGAACAAGGAATATGGGGAGCTGATCACCGCGTTCTGGCAGGCGGAAAACCCCGAAATCCGGCATGTGGACATCCGTACCCAGCCGAGCCGGGGAACTGCGCCGAACCTCGCCGAGCCGGAGCCGGCAGCGCCTGTGGCGAGCGCGCCCGCCGCCGTGGCGCCGCGTTCGGAGCTGGTAGCACCACTGGATCAGCGCTTCACTTTTGATACGTTCGTGGTCGGCAAACCGAACGAATTCGCCTATGCCTGCGCCCGCCGTGTCGCGGAATCGCCGGCGACGCAGGGTTTCAATCCGCTGTTCCTGTATGGCGGGGTCGGCCTCGGCAAGACCCATCTGATGCATGGCATCGCCTGGCACATCAGGCGCTTCGCGCCGCACCGGAAGGTGATCTACCTTTCGGCCGAAAAGTTCATGTACCAGTTCATCAAGGCGCTGCGCTTCAAGGACACCATGGCGTTCAAGGAGCAGTTCCGCTCGGTGGACGTGCTGATGATCGACGACGTGCAGTTCATCAGCGGCAAGGATTCGACGCAGGAGGAATTCTTCCACACCTTCAACGCACTCGTCGATCAGAACCGCCAGATCATCATCTCCGCCGACAAATCGCCGACCGACCTCGAAGGCATGGAGGAGCGCATGCGCTCCCGCCTCGGCTGGGGGCTGGTCGCCGACATCCACCCGACGACCTACGAGCTGCGCCTCGGCATCCTGCAGGCCAAGGCGGAGCAGAGCAAACAGTCGATCCCCTTGAAGGTGATGGAGTTCCTGGCCCACAAGATCACCTCGAACGTGCGCGAGCTCGA
>NZ_DASXFO010000007.1:0-33101 GCF_036489515.1 Acidocella sp. | reverse complement strand
TGTGATAGCAGCCCACGTCCTATTATGATACCTATTTGCCCGTCCAGTTAGTAATTTGGGTCATGGGCGTTGTCGGTGACAACGCCCATGACCCAAATTAATAAAAATTTTTGCGCCGCTTTTTTTAAAAAGCGGCCACTTTCTTCGCCGGCATCATCAAAGCAAAACTCCGTCAAGCGTGATGCGCATCGATCTTGTCAAACCAAAAGAGAGCGTCTAACCGACGTTCCGTTTCCTGGAGGCGCGTTTGGTCAAAATATTATTGCTTGTGGTCTTTGTAATCACGCTCGCGGTCCCGTTCTACAACCGCACCGGTCCGACTTTGCTCGGCTTTCCGTTTTTCTACTGGTATCAGATGGTGACCGTCCTGGTCTCCTCCCTTCTCATCTACGTCGTCTTCCTCGTTGAAGACCGCGAGGAGACCGAATAATGGCTTACCCCGTCGCTACGGCTGTCTTTCTGGTGCTGATCGCCTTCGTCATCGTTCTCGGTTTTTTCGCCGGACGCTGGAAGGCCGGCAATATGGACCATATCGAGGAATGGGGATTGGGCGGCCGGCGCTTCGGCACCTGGGTCTCCTGGTTCCTGATCGGCGGTGACACCTATACCGCGTACACCTTCATCGCCATTCCGGCGCTGATGTTCGGCGCCGGCGCGCTGGGCTTTTTCGCTGTCCCCTATACGGTGGTCTGTTACCCGATCCTGTTTCTGGTGTTTCCGAAACTTTGGAAGGTCGCACGCAACCACGGTTACATTACCGGTCCGGAATTCGTGCGCGGCCGCTATGGCAATCGCTGGCTGGCGCTGGCCATTGGCGTGACCGGCATTATCGCCACCATGCCCTATATCGCACTGCAGTTGATCGGCATGCAGACGGTGATCGGCGCCCTGGGGATTCCCGGACATATTCCGCTGATCATCGCCTTCGCGGTGCTCGCGGCCTTTACCTATACCTCTGGCCTGCGCGCCCCGGCGATGATCTCGATCGTGAAGGACCTGCTGATCTATCTGACCGTGATCGTCGCCATCATCGTGATTCCCATCGAGTTGGGCGGTTTTGGTTCGATCTTCGCGCATATCGCGCCCGCGAAGCTGCTTCTGCCCAAACCACCTGCGGGCGGCAGCGGGGCTTATACCAGCTACGCAACGCTGGCGCTCGGTTCGGCCATGGCGCTGTTCCTGTACCCGCATACGACGACGGGTATTCTCAGCGCCTCAGGTCCGCGGGTGATCAAGCGAAATGCGGCGCTGCTGCCGGCCTACACCGTCCTGCTCGGCCTGCTGGCCTTGCTGGGCTTCATGGCGGTGGCCGCAGGCGTGAAGACCATGCCGCAATTTGCTGCAGGCTTCGCGCATTACGGCACCACTTTCGCGATCCCGGCGCTGGTGCTCTATGCGTTCCCCGGCTGGTTCGTCGGCGTCGCCTTTGCCGCCATCGCGATCGGCGCCCTGGTGCCGGCGGCGATCATGTCCATCGCCTCGGCAAACATCTTCACCCGGGATATCTATAAGCAGTTCGTGTCATCGACGAGCGCAAGCACGGAAACGCAGATCGCAAAACTCTTCTCCATCGTCATGGTGGTGGGTGCCGTGGTCTTCATCCTGGGGATCCCCAATACTTATGCCGTGCAGCTGCAGTTGCTCGGCGGCATGTGGATCATCCAGACCTTCCCGGCGATCGCGTTCTCGGTGTTCACCCGCTACTTCAACGGCTGGGCGCTGCTGATCGGCTGGGCGGTGGGTATCGTCAGCGCGACCTATCTGGCGGCGTTGAACCATCTGACCGGCGCGATCTGGGCGTTTCATATCCTCGGCTACACGATCCCGAGCTACATCGCCCTGGCGACCGTGATCCTGAACGCCGTGATCGCTCTGGTGTTGAGCGCGCCACTCAACGCCATCGCGTCCGACCGCGCCCGCGACGCCACCAGCCCGGCTGACTACGTCTAAGGCGAACGAAGGAAAAAAACTTTGTTAATCTGGGCCGTGGGCGTTGTCGCTGACAACGCCCACGGCCCAGCGTCGTAAAAGTTTTTGCGCCGCTTTTTTCAAAAAACGGCTGCTTTCCTCATTTAAAAAATCGAGTTGATCAGGTCGTCACCAATGCCAAAACCGGCGCCCATGGTGATCGCCCGGCCAAAGCCGGAATTCATGAATTCGCCCAAAATCCCCCCGCTTTGCTGCTGCGGGTAACCGCCGTAATTCTGCTGGGGATAGGGCATCGGCTGCTGCATCGGCGGCTGATTGCCCCAGCCGGCCTGCTGCGGCATCTGATTCTGGTTCTGATTCTCCATGAAATTATGCAAAGCCTGCAGCAGATTGGCGACCTGGTTCTGCTCGGCCTGGATGGCCAGCGCAATGCTCTTGAGGTCCAGGAACCATTCCCTGGCATCCTGGTTGCCGGCCTGAGCGGAGCCCTGCAGCTTCGTGGCAAGGTCGCGCAGTTCCTGCACGGTCTGCTGGGATTGGGTCTGTAGCTGACGATACTGGTTGTCGATGGTCTGAATGTCCACGGTCACTCTCCTTTGGATAGGTCACTATATAGGGGGCTTTTGTGACAAATCCGAGGGCAACACCAAGGCAGAATGTGACGGCTTGTCACAACAACAGGTGAACGTCAGGCCTTTTTGACCAGCCGCCGATAGGCGTCGCAGGCCTGCCCGAAGGCCTCAAACAACCGCTTGCGGTCGAGGAAATGCGTGACTTCCCATTCCGGATGCCATTGCACGGCCAGGGCAAAACTGCTCGCGCCCTCGACCCGCACGGCCTCGATGGTGCCGTCCGGCGCCACCGCTTCGACCACGAGACAAGCGGCCAGCTGGTCGATCCCCTGCCCGTGCAGGGAGTTCACGCGAATGGTCTCGGCACCAGAAATCCGCGCCAGTTCTCCGGAGAGCGTCACGTCGTGCTTCAGGCTGAAGCGCTGCTCGCGCGTTCCTTCGCCGGCCCGATGATCCATGCGGCCCGGCACATTATGGACCTCCTGAAACAACGTGCCGCCCAGGGCCACGTTGAGCTCCTGCATGCCGCGGCAGATGCCCAGGATCGGCATGCCGCGGTCCAGCGCGGCACGGATCAAGGGCAGTGTCGTCGCGTCGCGCGCGGGGTCGTGGAGATCCGGCGTCGCGTCGAAATCCGCACCGTAGCTCATGGGCGCCACGTTGGACGGGCTGCCGTTGAACATGATGCCGTCCAGCCGGTCGAGCAGCGCGCCCATGGCCTCGCCTTCCGGCGGAAGGAGGACAGGAATGGCGTTCGCGGCCGCCATGAGGGCGGCGCCGTAACGCGCCGGGGTGGCGTGCTGGATGTAGTGATTCACCAGCTTGGTGCAGGCGGGAATTCCGACGACGCTAGGGCTAACCATATTATGACTCCACAGCCGGGAAGCTTAAGCGCGGGCGAAGGCAGGCTGCAAGGCCTGCCGCCAGCGCACAGAGCAGCATGCCCAGCGCCATCGGCGTGACGGTCTCGCTCCCCAGCGCCCCCATGGACAGGCCGGAGATGGCGCCGCCGGTATACTGCATCGTGCCGAGCAGGGCGGAGGCGCTTCCGGCATGGGCCTGGTGTCGCGACAGCGCGCCCACCATCGCACAAGGCGTCAGCAGCCCAAAGCCGGCCTCACTGATCAGAAGCCCCACGACGATGGCGTAAGGCCCCATGGGATGCCACGCCAGGAAGGCCAAGCCGAGGCACGCCAGCACCAGGATGCCACTCGCCACGGAAATGACGGGGGCGATGCCAAAGCGGTGCACCAGGCTGGGGGTGAGCTGGCTGTAACCGATATAGGCCATGGCATTCAGCCCGAACAACGCGGCGAAACCGGCCGTGCTCCAGCCATAATGGCCAATGAAGACCTGCGGCGAGGCGGCAAGATAGGCGAACAGGCAGGCCGAGACGCCGGCACCGATGCAGGCATGCGTGAGAAAAGCCCGCTCCTTGAAAATCGTGCCATAGCGGATGATGACGGGCAAAATGCCGATGCGCGAGCGGCGCTCGGGGGCGAGCGTGTCAGGGAGAAGCAGCCAGACCGCGCCGACAGCCAAAACGCCATACAGCGCACAGGCGGCGAAAATGAAGCGCCACTGCGCCACCGACACGACCAGGGCCCCCAGCATCGGCGCCAGGATCGGCGCCACGCCCATGACCAGCAGCAGCTGGGAAAACAGCTTGGCGGCGGCCGGTCCGTCGGCAAGATCCCGGACCATCGCCCGCGGAATCACCAGCCCGGCTGAGCAGCCCAGCGCCGATAGAAAGCGAAAGACGATGAAGGACTGCATGTCCCAGCATACGGCGCAGCCGATCGAAGCCAGCGTGTACACGACCAGCCCGATCAGCAGCGGAAGGCGGCGGCCCCAGCGGTCGGATAACGCCCCCTGGGTCATCTGCCCGAAGGCGAGCCCTACAAAATAGGCGGCCAGCGAGTATTGGGGGGCGGCGCTGTCGTGGAAATCACGGGCAATCGCGGGAAAAGCCGGCAGGTACATGTCGGTGGAAACCGGGCCGACAGCAATCAGAAAGCCAAGGAGAATCGGAAGTCTTTTGGTAACCGTGCGCGCCATGGGACGGGCTTTAGGCGGCGCAAAGCCAGAAGCGAAGGGGAAGACTTCTTTTTGTGAACAAAAAGAAGCAAAAAAACTTTATTAATCTGGGTCATGGGCGTTGGCGCGGACACCGCCCCAGGCCCACCCGCTTCAATTTTCGGCGGCACTGATGTAGGCCGATAGCATGACACGCAGATCCGAGCTGAGCCGCAAAACCACCGAGACCGATATTCTGGTCCGTCTGAAACTGGACGGAACCGGGGTCACCAAGATCTCCACCGGGATCGGTTTTTTCGATCATATGCTGACGGCCTTCGGCCGCCACGGGTTGTTTGACCTGGAGGTCGAGGCGCAGGGCGACTTGCATATCGACGCGCATCACACGGTCGAGGATGTCGGGATCGTTCTGGGCCAGGCGCTCGCCCATGCGGTGGGCGACAAAAGGGGCATCAACCGCTTTGGGCAGGCCAGCATTCCGATGGATGAGGCGCTGGTGGACGCGGCGATCGATCTGTCGGGCCGGAGCTATCTGGGCTGGCAGGTGAGTTTCGAGCGGCCGATGCTCGGCACCATGGACACGCAACTGGTCGAAGAGTTTTTCCGCGCTTTGACCAGCAACGGGTTGTTCACGCTGCATCTGCGCCAACTGGCCGGCACCAATGCGCATCACGTGGCGGAGGCGGCGTTCAAGGCGGCGGCGCGGGCGCTGCGCATGGCCGTCGCCGTGGACGCAAGCAGCGCCGACAAGATCCCCTCGACCAAGGGCAGCCTCTGATGCGGCGCGTACAATGCTGGTAGCCGTCATCGATTACGGCAGCGGCAATCTCGCCTCTGCCGCGCGGGGGCTGGCGCTTGCCGCGGCGCAGCAAAACGTGCCCGCCGATGTGCACATCACCGCGGACCCTGACCTGGTCGCGCGGGCGGATCGGATTGTCCTGCCGGGCCAGGGCGCGTTCGCCGATTGCGCCGCTGGTCTTGCCGCGGTCGAGGGGCTGCAGGAGGCGATGATCCGCCGCGTGGCCGAGGGCGCCCCGTTTCTGGGCATCTGCGTCGGCATGCAGCTGATGGCCGAACGTGGCCTGGAATTCGGCGTGACTCCCGGTTTTGGCTGGGTCGCCGGCGAGATCGCCCCCCTGCCGACGCGCCAGCTGCGCCTGCCCCATATGGGCTGGAACGAGCTGATGTTCGAGCCGGACGCGCACCCGCTTTTGGCCGGGCTGAAGCCGGGAGACCACGCCTATTTCGTCCATTCCTTCGCGCTGCAGGCCAGCCGGCCCGAGCAGGTTCTGGCCACGACGGACTATGACGGCCCGGTTGTGGCCATGGTGGCGGCGGGCAATCGCGCGGGCACGCAGTTTCATGTGGAGAAAAGCCAGCAGGTCGGGCTGCAGATTCTCGGTAATTTCTTGCGCTGGTCGCCGTAAGCGTGACAGCTTCGCAAACTGTCATGCCCGGCACCTTGATTAGCCCCCCGACACGCGCGAAGAGGCAGCCGTGAAATACGACCTGCCCCCACCCGCCACGCTGAACGCCGAGCGCATCGAGCAATTCGACGATGACGCGGATGTGCACGCGCTCGCCGAAGCCGCGACGGCGGCGATCCTCGATGGCGGCGGTTTCGGCTGGGTGAAGCCGCCGAAAGCCGCGTTGCTGGAACAATATTTTCGCGGGGTCCTGCTGGTGCCGGAACGCGAGCTCATCGTCGGCCGCATGGATGGCGTGATCTACGGCGCGGTGCAGCTGCACCGCCCCTCACGGAACAACGAAGCGCAGGCACTCGCGGCGCATCTGATGCATCATTTCGTGGCGCCTTACGCACGCGGCCATGGCCTGGCGCGGCTGATCATCGAGCGCGCCGAGGAACATGCCAGGGCGGCCGGCTATCAGGTCCTGAATCTGGACGTGCGTGAGACGCAGGAAGCCGCCATCGCCTTGTACGAAGCCGCCGGCTTCATCCGCTGGGGAACCCATCCGGCCTATGCAAGGGTGAAAGGCAAGACCCTGCGGGGACACTTCTATTATAAGTTGCTGCAAAAATGACACTGACCCTGTTTCCGGCGATCGATCTGAAGGATGGCACCTGCGTGCGCCTGCAACGCGGGGAGATGGACCGCGCGACCATCTATGGCGAGGATCCGGGCGCGCAAGCCAAAGCCTGGCAGGCGGCGGGTTTTTCCTGGGTGCATGTGGTTGACCTGAATGGCGCCTTCGCCGGCAAGACGGCGAACGGGCCGGCGGTGAAGGCCATTCTCGACGCGGTCGATATCCCCGTGCAGCTGGGCGGCGGCATTCGCGACATCGGCGCGGTTGAAGCCTGGCTCGCTGCCGGTGTTTCGCGCGTGATCCTGGGCAGCGCCGCCGCCAAGAATCCGGGCCTCGTCATCGAAGCCGCGAAAAAATTCCCCGGCCGCGTGGTCGTAGGGATCGATGCGAAAGGCGGCATGGTGGCGACCGAAGGCTGGGCGGAGACCTCCAGCCTCAAAGCCACGGAGCTGGCGCGGCGCCTGGAAAATGTGGGCATCGCCGCGATCATCTACACCGATATCGCGCGGGACGGCATGAAGACCGGGCTCAACCTCGATGAAACCACGGCGTTGGCGCGGGCCGTTACGTTACCGATCATCGCCTCCGGCGGTGTTGCCGGGATCGCCGATATCCGCGCCCTGAAAGCGGCGGCACAGGCGCAAAAAAACCTCGCCGGGACGATCCTCGGCCGGGCTTTGTATGACGGCAGCCTGGCGCCGGCGGAAGCGCTGGCCGCATGCTGAAACTCCGCGTCATCCCCTGCCTTGACGTCAAGGATGGAAGGGTCGTGAAGGGCGTGAATTTCGTCTCGCTGCGCGATGCCGGGGACCCGGTCGAGCAGGCGGTCGTCTACGATGCCGCCGGCGCCGACGAGCTGACCTTTCTCGACATCACGGCCAGCAGCGACAATCGCGACACGATCCTCGACGTTGTGTCGCGCACCGCTGAAAAGGTCTTTCTGCCCCTCACCGTGGGCGGCGGCATTCGCAGCGTGGCGGATATGCGGCGGCTCCTCCTGGCTGGTGCGGACAAATGCAGCATCAATTCGGCGGCCATCAGCCGGCCTGAGCTGGTGCGTGAGGCCGCGCAAAAATTTGGCAGCCAGTGCGTCGTGGTGGCGATCGACGCGCGCATGGTCTCGCCCGGGAAATGGGAGGTTTTCTCCCATGGCGGGCGGGTCAATACCGGCCTGGACGTGCTCGAATGGGCGCAGCGCATGGAAGCCTCCGGCGCGGGCGAACTGCTGCTCACCTCGATGGACCGGGACGGGACCGGCAAAGGGTTCGATTTGCCGCTGCTTAACGCCGTCTGCGCCGCCGTCCGCCTGCCGGTCGTGGCCTCCGGCGGGGTTGGGACGTTGCAGCATTTCGTGGAGGGCGCCGAAGCCGGCGCCACCGGGCTGCTGGCCGCCAGCGTCTTCCATTTCGGCCAGTTTTCCATCGCTCAGGTGAAACAGGCTTTGCTCGACGCGCACCTCCCCGTGCGCCCGCCCCACACAAAGGCTGATCATCATGGCTGAAGAAATCGAACAAACCGTGGAAGTTGCCGACATGAACCGGACCGACGAGACGCTGCCCGCGGATGCACTTGTGCTGGACCGCCTGTGGGCCACGGTGCTGTCGCGCAAGGACGCCTCTCCCGAAGAGAGCCACTCGGCGCGGCTGCTCTCACGCGGAACGGCCAAGGTCGCGCAGAAATTCGGCGAAGAGGCCGTGGAATGCCTGATCGAGGCGGTCGCCGGCCGGCAGAGCGCCTTGGTCTCGGAAAGTGCCGATGTGCTCTATCACTTGATGGTCCTGTGGGTCGACGCCGGCGTGCGGCCGGAACAGGTCTGGATGGAGCTGGAGCGGCGCGAAGGCGTGAGCGGCATCGCCGAAAAGGCGTCGCGTACAGCGACGAAGAAGATTCCTTAGGCAAGCCAAGGAAAGACTACTTTTTGTGAACAAAAAGTAGCAAAAAAACTTTGTTATGCTGGGCCATGGGCGTTGTCGACGACAACGCCCATGGCCCAGCATAACAAAAATTTTTGCGCCGCTTTTTTAAAAGCGGCCGCTTCCTTCTCTCCGCGTAAACGAAAGGGTGGAACATGACGGCGTATGACGACAGCAATATTTTCGCGCGCATTCTGCGCGGCGAGATTCCCTGTGAGCGTCTTTATGAAGATGAGTTCGCACTCGCCTTTCCCGACATCAGGCCACAGGCGCCGCGCCATGTGCTGGTGATTCCGAAGGGCAAATACGTGTCGATCACGGATTTCGGCGCCAAGGCCACGGCTGAAGAAATCACGGGCTTTTTCCGGGCGGTTTCGCTGGTGGCGGAAAAAGTGGGCGTAGCTGGGAGCGGCTATCGCATGATCGCGAATGCCGGCCCTGACAGTCGCCAGGAAGTGCCGCACTTCCATGTGCATATTCTCGGTGGCCGCAACCTGGGAACGCTGCTCGTCACCCCATGAGCCAACAAGGCAGTGCGGGCGAAGTTCTGCGTGCCTTTTTCCTGCTCGGGATCAGCTCGTTCGGCGGGCCGATCGCCCATCTTGGCTATTTCCGGCGTGAGTTTGTCGACCGGCGCCGTTGGGTCAGCGAAGAGGAATACGCCAATCTGCTGGCGCTGTGCCAGTTCCTGCCGGGACCGGCTTCCAGCCAAGTGGGGTTTTGTCTCGGGCTGCAGCGCGCCGGCTGGCTGGGCGGACTAGCCGCCTGGTGCGGCTTCACGCTGCCATCGGCTTTGTTGATGTTCCTGGCCGGCCATTGGGCCGCCGCGCTGCAGAGCCATCCGATCACCAGGGGCGCCTTGCACGGCTTGCAGCTCGCGGCCGTCGCCGTGGTTGCTCAGGCGGTGTGGCTGATGGCGCGCAGCCTCTGCCCGGACTTGGCCCGGCGAATCACGGCCCTGCTGGCCACTGGCATCGCTTTGGCGCTGCCCGGCACGACAGGCCAGCTCCTTGTCCTGATATTCGGCACGCTCTTTGGGCTGACATTCCTGCCGGCACCGCCCGCCTTGTCTCAAGCGCCTGGGCCCGGAAAAATCCGGCGGACCGCGTCTATCCTGATCGCTACGATCTTCCTGGCCCTCCTTTTGGTGGCGTTTCTGGCGCCCAAAACCGGCTGGCTCGCTCTGTTCGCCGCCTTTTATCGGGCCGGTGCGTTGGTGTTCGGCGGCGGCCACGTGGTCTTGCCGTTGCTAAAGGACGCTGTTGTCACACCGGGCTGGATTTCTCCTTCTTTGTTCCTGGCCGGGTACGGCGCCGCACAGGCCCTGCCCGGCCCGCTCTTCACCGTTGCAGCCTTCTTTGGCACGATCGCATCGGTCGGGCCGGAGGGTGCTCTGGGGGCTGCCATCGCCACCATCGCCATTTTTCTCCCCGGCCTGCTGCTGGCCGCCGCCTGCCTGCCCTACTGGCAGGCGATCCGGCACCATCCGAGGATCGCCGCCGCCTTGAAAGGCGTTAACGCGGCGGTGGTGGGATTGTTGGTCGCCGCCCTGGTCAATCTGCTGCAGTTGCACGCCATTTTAGCGCTTCAGGATCTCGGCCTGCTGATCGCAGCGCTACTCCTCCTGACCCTGCTGCGCACGCCGCCGATCATTGTCGTGCTGCTTTGCGCTGCTTGCGGCGCTGCGCTCGGGTAAGCAAAGGAAGGACTACTTTTTGTGAACAAAAAGTAGCAAAAAAACTTTATTAATCTGGGCCATGGGCTTTATCGGGACAACGCCCATGGCCCAGCATAGCAAAAAATTTTGCGCCGCTTTTTTAAAAGCGGCTACTTTCTTACGTGCTGAACTGAATCACCTCGCGCACCCGCGGATAGATTTCGTTGGTCCAACGCGATCCGGAAAAAACGCCGTAATGGCCCACGCCCGTTTGCACGTGATGGCGCTTGAGCGCGGGACGGAGGTTCGAGCACAGGTCCAAGGCCGCCGCGGTCTGTCCGAGGCCACAGATATCATCGCGCTCGCCTTCGACGGTGAACAGGAAGGTCTTTTTGACCATTTCCGGCCGCACCGGACGGCCGCGATATTTCAAGTCCCCCTTGGCCAGCTCGTGATCCATGAAAATACGCTTGACGGTTTCAAGGTAGAATTCGGCCGGAAGATCCATGACCGCGAGATATTCGTCATAAAAAGCGCGATGCATTTCAGCGGCCGCCTTGTCGCCCGCCGCCAGCGAGCGGAGCTGCCGGAAATGCGCGCTGACATGCTTGTCGAGATTCATGGAGACGAAAGCCGACAGCTGGATAAATCCGGGATAGACCCGACGTCCGGCGCCGCGGAAACGCCACGGGACGACACCGATCATGCGATTTTCGAACCAGGAAATATCCTTGGTCTTCGCGAGCTTGTTCACCTTGGTGGGATTGCGCCGAGTATCGATGGGGCCGGCCATCAACGTCATGCTGCGTGGCGTCGCCGGGTTGTTGTCTTCCGACATGATGGCGACAGCCGCCAAAACCGCGACCGCAGGCTGACAGACCCCTAAGACATGGCTGCGCGGTCCTAAAAATTCCAGAAATTTGATCACATGTTCGACATATTCATCGAAACCGAAGCGCCCGGCTTCGACCGGCATATCGCGCGCATTATGCCAGTCCGTGATGTAGACATCGTGGTCCTGCAGCAGCGTTTCCGCTGTGCTGCGCAACAAGGTGGCGAAATGGCCGGACATGGGGGCAACGAGCAGAACCTTTGGTTGCGCGCGATCCGTATCCTTCTTGAAATGGATCAGGCTGGCGAAAGGCGTTGCCAGGACGGTTTCATCCTTGACGCTAACAAGCTTGTTGCCCACCGTGACATCGTTGATCACATAAGCGGGGCGTTTATGGGTAATCCCGGAATAGCCGAACACGTCGAGCGCCGCTGTCAGATGGCGCAGCATGACGCCGTAAGGCTGGGTTGGCGTCACGCTTCTCAACAGCGTACTGCTGTTGCGGGCCATCATTCGCAACGGATCCAGAAAGTCCGCCTGGGCCTGGTAGAAGTCGTAAATCATCATTCAATCCCTTAGGCGAATGTGGTATCGCCGAATCCAGGAAGTCAGCTGTTCACAGTATTGTGCATCGCGTCTAGTGCAAAAAGTACAACACTTCATAAAAAGGAAGGGTGATTATGACAGAAGCGACGCTGCTGATCAGCAGCAAGAACTATTCCTCCTGGTCGTTGCGCGGGTATCTTCTGGCCAAGCTTTCGAGAATCGACTTCGTCGAGGAGAAGGTCTCTCCCGATGACGCCAGGGCCCGGGAAGAATTGCTGATGCGCACATCCTCGATTCTCGTGCCTTGCCTCATTCACGGCGAGGTTACGGTCTGGGATACGATTGCGATCGCCGAATACCTCAATGAAATGTTTCCCGAGGCGCAGATGCTGCCGAGCGAAAAGGTGGCGCGGGCGCGCTGCCGGTCGATCTCCGGCGAAATGCATTCCGGCTTTGCCGCTTTGCGTTCCTCGCTGCCGATGAATTTGCGCTTCCGCAAGCCGGGTTTCACCGTCTGGTCCTCGGCTCAGGCGGACATCGACCGAATCACGTCGGTTTGGCGGGAATGCCTGACGACGTGGAAAGGGCCTTTTCTGTTCGGGAAGATCCCGACGATCGCCGATGCGATGTACGCACCGGTGGTGACGCGCTTCTTGAGCTATGACGTCACGATCGGTCCGGTTTGCCAGGATTACGCCAGCACCATCATGACTTGGGAACCGATGCGCCAGTGGGTCGCCGATGCCAAAACGGAGCCGCAGGAGATCATCGAACTCGACGTGGATTTCTAAACGCCGGGTTTCTAAGCGCTGGTTTGCTACGCGCCGCGGCGGCCGGAAAAGCGGCCGCTGCGCACGACCGGCTCGACGCGCTATTTCGGTAATGCGGTCCATGGCGTCGGTGGCGGCACAGCGCATGGCCCCTCGGCATCAACGGTCCGGAAATCGGCAGGGGCAATAATCTCGATATATTCCATGTCGGGCGAGTAATCGAACAGGTAGTGGACGATGCCCGGCTGCTGGTGAACGCAATCACCGGCGGCAACCAGGTGCTCCTTGTCATTATACAGGAAGCGGGCCCAGCCTTTTTGCATGATGACTATGTGGAAGTCCGCGATATGGCGATGCCATCCGGTCCCGTGCTCCGGCGGACGTTGCGGATTGGCCTTCACGAGCTGACAAAGAACGCGCCCGCCGGTCGCCTTGTCGACCCCGAGGTCGCGATACAGAAAGAAATCCCGCAACCCATCGGTGCGCCACGGCGTATCGCCGGGCTTGATGTGCGAAAACAAATTCACGGCTGCTTTATCGAGCATATTTCTTGCTCCGCCTGGACTTATTAACCGAGATTGATGGCACGAATCAGCGGTTTCAGCTAGCTTTTTTTTGCAACGCACCAAAAAATGAACAAGGAAGGCTTCTTTTTGTGAACAAAAAGAAGCAAAAAAACTTTATTTATACTGGGTCATGGGCGTTGTCAGTGACAACGCCCATGACCCAGTATAGTCAAAAGTTTTTGCGCCGCTTTTTTCAAAAAGCGGCTGCTTACTTATTCCTCCCGCTCCGAGCGGACCAAAACATCGCGTTTGCCGACATGATTGGCGGGACTCACGACGCCATCCTTTTCCATCTGCTCGATCAGCTTGGCGGCGCGGTTATAACCGATCTGCAGATGGCGCTGAATGAACGAGGTGCTGGCCTTGCCCTCGCGGGCAACAAGGGCGACGGCCTGATCGTAGAGGGCGTTCTCACCGTTAGTATTGCCGCCGATCGAAGCCGACATTGCCGGCGCCTCGTCTTCCACCGGCTCGGTCACTTCATCGAGATAAGCCGGCTCGCCCTGCTCCCGGAGGAAGGCGACCACCGCCTCGACCTCCTGATCGGAAACGAAGGGGCCGTGCACACGGGTGATCCGCCCGCCGCCCGCCATGTAAAGCAGGTCGCCCTGCCCCAGCAGCTGTTCGGCACCCTGCTCGCCGAGGATCGTCCGGCTGTCGAATTTCGAGATCACCTGGAAGCTGATGCGGGTCGGGAAGTTCGCCTTGATCGTGCCGGTGATGACGTCGACCGAGGGGCGCTGGGTCGCCATGATCACGTGGATCCCGGCGGCGCGGGCCATCTGCGCGAGGCGCTGGACAGCGATCTCGATCTCCTTGCCGGCCACCATCATGAGATCCGCCATCTCGTCGATGAAGACGACGATGAACGGCAAGGGTTCGAGCGCCAGAGGCTGGTCTTCGAAGACCGGCTTACCGGTTTCCGAATCGAAGCCGGTTTGCACGCGCCTTGTCACCACCTCGCCGCGGTCGCGCGCCTCGTTCACCCGCTCGTTATAACCGGCGATGTTGCGCACCGAGAGCTGACTCATGGAGCGATAACGCCGCTCCATCTCGCGCACCACCCATTTGAGCGCCGCCACCGCCTTGGCCGGCTCGGTGACGACCGGGGCCATGAGATGCGGGATGCCGTCATAGACGGAGAGTTCGAGCATCTTCGGGTCGATGAGGATCAGGCGGCACTGTTCCGGCGACAGCCGGTACAGCAGACTCATGATCATCGCATTGACGCCGACCGATTTGCCGGAACCGGTGGTGCCGGCGATCAGCAGATGCGGCATGCGCGCCAAATCGGCGATGATCGGCGCGCCGGAAATATCCTTGCCCAGTGCGAGGGTGAGTTTCGAGCTCTGGCTCTCCCAGATCTCCGCCCCGAGAAGCTCGGACAGGAAAACAGTTTCCCGCTTCGCATTCGGCACTTCGATGCCGATCACATTGCGGCCCGAAACGGTGGCGATGCGCACGGCGACGACCGAGAGTGAGCGGGCGATATCGTCAGCCAGCCCCACGACTCGGGCCGAGCGGATGCCGGGCGCCGGCTCCAGCTCGTACAGCGTGACCACGGGGCCCGGCCGGATTTCGACAATCTTTCCCTGCACGCCGTAATCCTGGAGAACGTTCTCGAGGAGACGCGCATTGTTCTCGAGCGACTCCGGCGAAGGGCCGGTGGCGTTGCGCGCCGGCGCCGTGCGCAGCAGATCGAGCGAGGGAAAATTCCAGCCGGCGTCAAGCAGAGGCAAGCGTTCCTGGCGGGGCGGCGCCTTCTTGGTCTGCAACACCGCTTTGATCGAAGGCGCGCTCTTCGGCAGCGGCGCTTGCATCATCGGCGCGTTATCCTCGTCCGCCGCTTGGCCCCCTCGGCCCTGCGGCAGGCTCGGCACCCAAGCCCGGCCCGGGGCCTCCTCAGCGGCGCGCTCCGACGCGCTCTGCAGCAACGGCGTGATCCAGGAGGACACGGCCTCGGCGCCGCGCCGGCTGTGACTGACGGAGGCCTTTGCGACAGAGGCGGCCTTGCGTCCGCCCGAGCGCCATTCGCCGGGCGTAAACCCCAGCGCGAATCCAAAGCTGCCGAACGCCAGAACCAGCGTCACCACCATCATCAAACCGCTGCCGATCCGCCCCAGGATGGAACTGCTCAAGCTGACGAACAGGCCAGACAGGACCGTTCCCGCCGCGCCGCCGATCCCGGCCGGCGCCGGCCAGGCAACCGGAGGTCCGGGAATGATGGCGAGCGCCATCGCCAGTGCGGCAGCCAATAACGGCATCGACAAACCGCCCAGGACGATTCGGGTCTTCAGGTACCCGACCTCGCCACGGGTTCCCAGACGATAACTCCACGCCAGCAGAACCAACGGCGGAATCAGGCCGGCCACGCCAAACCCCTGCAGCGCCAGATCCGCGAGGATCGCCCCCGCCGCCCCCGCCAAATTCGTCACCGGCAGATCGCTCGCCGTGTCGAAGGACGGATCGTGGGGATTGTAGGAGATGAGCGCGAGGCACAGGGCCAAGCCGGCCAACGCGCAAAAAAGAGCCGAAAGCTCGGAAAACCGGCGACGGAACTGCGCCCGGATCGCTGGAGAGATGAACCGTCGGGCTTCGAAATTTACCGGCATGGCCGACGTTATACGTGGGAGGTATCTGATTTCAAAATAGATTATTGGAGGCGCTAGCCCGCAGGAAGAAAGCGGCCGCTTTTTGAAAAAAGCGGCGCAAAAACTTCTTCTCCGCTGGGCCATGGGCGGTGTCGACGACAACGCCCATGGCCCAGAGGCGCAAAAGGCTACTTTTTGTTCACAAAAAGTAGCCTTCCCTTTCTTTTAGTCGCCCATCACCGGGATCTTCTGGCCGTCTGCGAAGATCGCATAGGCTTCTTCGCCATGGATGGCGTCGTCGCCGATCATCATGACCTCGTCATCCGCACGCAGCGACACGAACAGGCCAATGACCTTGAGAATGACGAACGTGCCAACGACGTTGATGGCGATGATGAAGGCCGCGCCATAGATCTGCAGCAGAACCTGGTGCGGGTTGCCGAAGAGGGCACCGGTGACGTTCACCGAGCTGTCCTTGCCTGTTGCGTAGTATTCGATCATGCCGGGGTCGGCCAGAATGCCGGTGCCGATGCCGCCGACAAGTGCCGCCACGCCATGGGTGTGGAACACACCCAGGACATCATCGACCTTGCGGAACAGCCAGGTCTTGCCGAGCAAGTTCCAGGTCATCCAGGGCACGATGCCGGCAGCGATCCCGAGGACGATCGCCTCGGCGCCGTTGATATAGCCCGCCGCCGGGGTGATGGCGACGAGACCAGCGATCATGCCGTTCACCGCACCCAGCACGGAGGGCTTATTGTAGGCGATCACGTCCAGCACGGTCCAGCACAGCAGAGCGGCCGCGGTGGCGACGTTGGTGTTCAGCACCGCAGCACCAGCGTCGGCGTTCGCGAAATACGGATCGCCGCCGTTGAAGCCGTCCCAGCCAAGCCACAGGATGCCGGCGCCGACCAAGGTGATCAGCAGGTTATTCGGCTGGAAGTTTTCACGGTCACGCGCCAAGCGCGGGCCGATCACAGCAGCCGCGGTGAAGCCGGAAGCCGCGGCGGTCAAGTGAATGACGTAACCACCGGAATAGTCGACCACGCCCATCGAGCCAAGCCAGCCGCCAGCCCAGAGGGAAAAGGCGCCGATCGGGTAGACGATGCTCATCCATACGGGGACGAAAATCATCCACGCCTTGAAATTCATGCGGGCGAGAATGGAGCCCTGCATAATGATCACCGTAATGGCGGCGAACACGAACTGGAAGAACACCATCGTGGCCATCGGGAAGCCGATGGCAGGCATGCCGGCGGCGGCGGCAGGAATGACCGCTTCCTTGGTTTCATTCCAGGCGGAAGTGATCTGCCCGGGATGGCCGAGCCAGGCATTGCCGCCGGTGCCCGGCATCACCAGCCAAGGTTTGCCAAAGGCCATATTGTAGGACCAGAGCACCCAGACCAGCAGCACCGCCGCAAAGGCATAGAATGCCATGAAGGCGGAGTTGATCGCCCATTTTTTCTTGACGATGCCGCCATACAGCACCACGAGGCCCGGCACGCTCTGCAGGCCAACGAAAGTCGCCGCCGTAAGCTGCCAGGCGTTATCGCCTGTATCAAGCCAATTGCCTGGTAGTGCAGGAACTATTGTCATTGTCACGTCTCCATCATGCCGCAGCCGCGTGTTGAACAAACATGCGCCGTATCGCGAAAGCCAGGCTGCATTGGGATCATCCAAGCATCTTCCGTGCCAACTTTACGAAATCTTTATTCGGGGCCCGGAACGCATTGCGCGCCGTCCATGAGGCCGCAACTGCTCAATTCAAGGATCAACCCCAGCTTATTTCTTAGGCATATCTGCTTCGGAGCCATCCCGGCGGACACCGCACAACAGGATTGCCGGATCCCGCCGGCACGCCCCCGAAACTTGGCGCGATCGCCGCGCTCTGTCACATTGCGCCCATGCAGAGTCACCATGACATAGCGATTATCGGCGCCGGTCCCGTGGGCGGGGCATTGGCATGCGCCCTGGCGGTACGCGGCTGGCGCGTGGCCTTGGTCGACAAGGCAGCACTGCCCCCGATGGAGCATCCGGATTTCGATGGCCGGGCCTATGCGATCGCAGCCGGCTCCAAGCGCCTGCTCGACGCCGCCGGATTATGGGACGCCCTGCCCTTCCCGCCCTGCCCGATTTTTGACATCGCCGTCACCGATGGCCAGGCCGGACGCAAGGCGTCGCCGTTGCGCCTGCATTTTGACCACCGGGCGGTCGGCGACGACCCTTTCGGCTGGATCATCGAGGCACGGTCATTGCGCGTCGCACTCAACCGCCGCCTGCATGAGCATAAAAATATTCTGCTCCGCGCCCCTTCCGAAGCGTCGGTCGTGCGGAACACTGACGGGGTCCGCGTCAGCCTCGACAGCGGCGAGGTGATCGAGGCCCGTCTTGTGGTGGCGGCCGATGGGCGCAACAGCTTGCTGCGGGCCCAGGCGGGAATTCCCGTGACGCGGCTGGTCTACGGACAATCGGCCGTGGTGTGCGCGGTGGCGCATGAAAAGCCGCATCAGGGCGTGGCGCTGGAGCATTTCTTGCCCGGCGGGCCGTTCGCGCAGCTGCCGATGAGCGGCAATGAGCAGCACGAACATGTGTCCGCCATCGTGTTCACCGACCGCCACGACGTCGTCAAACGCCTCGGCTTGCTGGACGATGCGCGGTTTACGCGGGAAGTGGCCAAGCGGCTGGGCGACCATCTGGGCAAAATCACCCTGGTGGGGCGGCGCTGGACGTATCCGCTCTCGGCCATGCATGCGGCACGGTACTTCGATACACGGCTGGCCCTGATCGGCGACGCGGCGCACGGCGTGCACCCTATCGCCGGGCAAGGGCTGAACCTGGGCCTGCAGGACGCGCTGGCCTTGATCGACGTGCTGCAGGACGCGCCGGACCCGGGCGAACGGGCGCTGCTGGCCGCGTACCAGGCGGCGCGACGCCCCGCGAACCTGACCATGCTGGCCGCGACCGACGCGCTGGACCGGCTGTTCTCGACGAACAACCCGGCGATCCGGCTGGTGCGCGATCTCGGCCTGGCCGCGGTCGACCGCATGCCGCGCCTGAAACGGCGCTTCATGCTGACCGCGATGGGGCGGTAGAAGGAAGAAGCCGCTTTTTAAAAAAAGCGGCGCAAAAACTTCTTTTATGCTGGGTCATGGGCGTTGTCGGCGACAATGCCCATGACCCAAATTAACAAAGTTTTTTTGCTACTTTTTGTTCACAAAAAGTAGCCTTCCCTTCGCTTACCCTTGGCCTGCTAAGCTGACCGCGATGGCTTTGAAAACGGCGGCGGGGACGGTGCCGCCGTAGACGCTTTTCATCGGCGTGTCGTTGTCATTGCCGACCCACACGGCGATGATGTCGGGTCCCGCGTCACCCACGAACCAGGCGTCCCGGTAATCCTGCGTGGTTCCGGTCTTACCCGCCGTGTAGAGGCCGGGGACGAACGCGCCGGTGCCGGTACCGTTCAACACCACGGCGCGCATCATGGCGGCAATATCGCCCGCCTGATCGGGGGCGATGACCGGAACCGGCGGCGGCACGGCGTAAGGAGCGCCATTGATGGCCGTGACGCCGTAGGGCGTGACGCGATTGCCGCCGTTGAAAAACGTGGCGTAGGCGCCGGCGAGTTGCATGACGCCAACCCCGCCGGTCCCGAGCGCCATGGTCACGTCGTCGGGAAAATGATCGTCGAGGCCAAGCAACCGCGCCAGGGCGATCACCCGGCGCGGGCCGCCGGCGCGCAAGAGGATGCGAATGGCGACGGTGTTCATCGAATCGGAAAGCGCCTCCGTCATGGTCACGTCGCCATGATAGACCCGCTCGTCGTCCCGCGGATCGTAGCCGCGAAAATAGAGCGGCGCATCCAGGACCTTGTCATCCGGTGACATGCCAGCACGCAGGCCCGCGAGCCAGACGATCGGCTTGATGGCGGAGCCGGTCTGCCGACGCGCGAGCACCGCGCGGTCATAACCATCGCGGTCTCCGACCCCGCCGACCAACGCCCGCACGGCGCCGGTCTTGGCATCCAGCACGACCACCGCCCCCTGCTGGATGCGCAGCGTCGTGCCATGTGCCGCGATGGCGGAGGTCAGGGCCGCCTCGGCAACGCTCTGCAGCCGCGGGTCCAGAGTGGTGGTGAGCGACACGTCCTGCCCCTCAGGGATGGCGCCGCCGTCATGCTGCATGACCCAGAGCGCGAACCAGGAGCCCTGCGAGCGCGGAACAGCGGCTTGACCAAGCTGCTGCTCGGCATTGTTCTCCTGGTCCAACGTGATGCGTTGGGTGGCCACCATGGCATTCAGCACCTCGCGCGCCCGATCGGCGGCGGCGCGCGGGTCAGCCAGCGGATTCAGGCTTGAAGGGGCTTGCGGCAACCCGGCGAGGATCGCCGCCTGGGCGAGCGTGAGCTGCGCCGCAGGAACGCCAAAATACAGCTGGGCGGCGGCATCGACGCCGTACGCCCCCTCACCGAGATAGACCCGGTTCAGATAGATGCCGAGGATCTCCTGCTTCGTATAATGGCGGGTGAGCCAGAGGCTGAGCAGGGCTTCCTGGATTTTTCGCCGCAGGGAGCGCTGATCCGTCAGGAAGAGTGTTTTGGCCACCTGCTGGGTGAGGGTCGAACCGCCTTGCACGACGCGACGGTGAACCAGGTCCGATAGGGACGCGCGTGCGATGCCTTGCAGGTCGAAGGCGCCGTGATCGTAGAACCGGCGGTCTTCGATGGCGATGAAAGCGCCGGGCACATAGGGCGGCAGGTCGCCCGGAAGGACGACGCGGCCGGCGACATCGCCGAAGCGGGCGGCCAGATGACCCGACAGGTCGAACAGACGAATCGCCGGCCGCCGGGGCGAGGTGAGCGCGTGCGCGGGGCTCGGCATGTCCCACGTAAAATACAGCAGCGCCAGCGCGATCGCGACCGCGCTCCAGATACCACCGATGACCGCATAGCGGAGGACGAGGCCCAGGGTCCGCAACCATGGGGGCGTTTTTACGGGGATGGATTTGCGGCGAGCCATGGCTTCTGCTGCCAACCGCCCCGCAATCGCGTCAATGGCGGTTCACGGCATTGGCGAATGAAAAAGGAGGCCTTATACACCGGCAGCGTGCGGGTGTGGCGGAATGGTAGACGCACCGGACTTAGAAGTGACGTTGAGTGCCCACCGGGAAACCAGTGGAGCAGAACTGCTCAAAGTCGGGGGAACCTGTTAAATGGCAATCCCGAGCCAAGCCCGGCGACGGGAAGGTGTAGAGACTAGACGGGCAGCACCTACGGCCAAGCGCTATGGTGAAGGGATAGTCCAGACCACGAACCGGCCGGCACATGCTGCGCTGGCCCGGGCGGCGAAAGCCGTAGTGGTACGAAAATCCGTTGGGCCCTGGGCCCGTGGGGGTTCAACTCCCCCCACCCGCACCATGATCAAGGAAGCAGCCGCTTTTTGAAAAAAGCGGCGCAAAAACTTTTTGTTATGCTGGGTCATGGGCTGTGTCGGCGACAACGCCCATGGCCAGACTAACAAAGTTTTTTTGTAGCCTTCTCTTCTGCTTAAAACCGCCGATAGATAAAATCATGAGTGTCGGCCTTCGCCTCGGCCTGCGCCATCGCAGTCATCTGCGCATGGTGGGATGAAAAACGGCAGACCGGATCGGTTGCCGCTGCGTTGCCCGTTATGGCCAGCGCCTGGCACCGGCAACCGCCCCAGTCTATTTCCCGCATGGCGCATGAAGCGCAGGGTTCTTCCATCCAGCCCGTACCGCGAAACCGCGTGAAGGCCTCGCCATGTTCCCAAATATCCCGCAATCCGCGTTCCCCTATTTTGTCGAACACGAGGCCGGGAATGGTCTCCGCGGCATGGCATGGCAGGACGCGTCCGTCAGGCGCGATGTTAAGCATCTTCTGCCCCCATCCCCCCATGCATGTTTTGGGAAAGTCTGCGTAATAGTCGGGAACAACATAGTCGATGACGAGCCGCCCCTGGAGACTTCGGCGGCGTTCGGCAACAAGGCGATCGGCTTCCTCGAACTGCTCCCGCGTCGGCATGAGCGCTGCGCGATTGCGGAACGCCCAGCCATGATACTGCACATGCGCAACCTCCAGCCGGTCTGCGCCGAGTGCCACGGCAAGATCGATGATGGCGGGTAGTTCTTCCAGGTTCTGGCGATGCATGACGGCATTGATGGTCAACGACATGCCCGCTTGCGGCACCATGCGCGCAATGCTCAGCTTCTTGTCATGGCCTTGCCTGTAATGACCGATACGATCGGCCGTTTCCGCTTTCGCGCCCTGAATGCTCACCTGCACATGGCCGAGCCCCGCTGCCGCCAGCTCTTGCAGTTTCGCCTCACTCAGCAGGACGGCTGACGTGATCAAATTGGCGTAGATCCCCCGCGCGGTCGCGTGCGCCACCAGTTGCGGCAAATCCTGGCGCAGCGTTGGTTCGCCACCTGAGAAATGCATCTGCAGCACGCCCAGATCGGCGGCTTCATCGATCACCCGCAACCAGAATTCCGTATCCCGCTCTTGCCCGGCTTTGAGCATTTCGACAGGGTTGGAACAATAGGGACATTGCAGCGGGCAACGATGCGTCAACTCCGCCATCAGCGCCAGCGGGGGAGAGATCGAATTCATGACTGGATCAGCCCCTTGTCGAGCAGCTCCTGCAGGAACGCCAAGACATCGCCCTCGATGTTTTCCGCCGGCGTCGCAAAGCGCGCCGACAAACGCAGGGTGATTTCCTCGACGGAAGAAACGGCATCGCATTCCGACACAATCGCATCTCCGACGTCATCCAGCATGATGACCCGTTCAGGCGCCATAAGGACTTGGGTATTCCTGGCTTTGTCGAAATGCCGACGCACCCCGCGTTTGAGTGCGGGGACTGATGTGCGCGTGAGGGTCACCGCGCGACGGACTCCGCCGGGGCTTGCTCAAGAAACGCGCCATGGGGAATATGCCCCGGCGCGACATAGGCGGCATACAAAGCATCCAGTTGCGCCCAAAGAACATCGCATTTGAAGCGCAACGCCTTAAGAACAAGATCCTGCTCCGCGCGCGTACTTGCATGCTCGATGACATAATTCAGCGCAAAATCGGCATCGCGCGGCGCCTGATGAAGCCTGGCATTGAAATAGGCCAAGGTCTCCCGCGATACGAAATCATAATGCGCCAACATCCCGGCCACGCGCTCGGCGATGATGTCAGGCGAAAACAGCTCGGTCAGAGAGGACGCAACCGCTTCGAGCAAGCTGCGCTCGCGAACAAAATTCACATAGGCGTCGACCGCGAAGCGGGTCGCGGGAAGAATTCCTTCCGTCGATTCCACATAGGCCGCCTCCAGCCCTACCCCTGTCGCCAAGCGCAGCCATCGTGCGATCCCACCGTCGCCCGGTTGCTCACCGTCATGGTCAACCAGACGCTGCCGCCAGATCCGCCGATCGTCGGCGTTGGGCAGCCGGGCCATGAGGATGGCATCCTTTTTCGGAATAGAACTCTGATAATAATATCGATTCAGGGCCCAAGCCTGAACCTGAGGCTGCGAGCAGGCCCCCGCATGCAGCATGCGATGAAACGGGTGATGATTGTGGTAATGACGCGCGCCGATATCACGCAGCGCCCGCTCCATCTCGTCTTTTGTTAATTTTTCTATCATATAATTATTTCCATCCCATCCCAAGCAATTTCCCACCCGTTGTCACGTACTGTCTCCGCCTCAGAGGAATCGTCGCACAGAATCGGGTTTGTATTATTGATATGAATGTATATTTTACGCCCGATTTTCGCCCCTGCAAAGGCCGCCAGGCTGCCATCCGTCCCGGAGATGCTGACATGGCCCATCCGCGCCCCCGTCTTCGTCCCCACGCCCGCTTCGACCATTTCATCGTCCCGCCATAAGGTGCCATCGAAAAACAGGACATCCGAAGCCTCGAAGCTGCGCACCATCGCGGCCGTCGCCTGGGCGCAGCCGGGAACAAACAAAAGCGTACGACCTGAACCATCCCGGACACGCAGGCCAACCACCGCGTGAGCGTTGACCAGCTCGGCCAAATCCCTCCCTTGTTCCTGATATAAGGGGATTTTTCCAGGAACCGGGAAAGTTTCGAGCCACAGGCCAAGCGGTTCATCCGCGACATCACGCAGCTCAACGACACTGTTTTCTGTAAATTTTTGGAATTTTACCAGATTTTGGTCCAAAACCGAAAAGACCTGATTGGCATGCAGGATTTTTTCGACAAAAGGCGGCGCATAGACGATGAATTCGTGCCCCTCACGCAAAGACAAAAGACCGGCAATGCAGTCGATATCTCCCCCCGAAAGAATGACGGCCTTGACCGGCGAACCGCGCGCGCCAGTCGCATCGCCGGGGTGCAACACAGGCGTCGCGCGCAATTGCGCCGGCAGGTCAGGACTGGCGTTCAGCAACACCCAACGCTCGCCGTCCGCACTCACCGCCAGCGAAGCCTGGGTACGGGGCCTTACCGCCGGATCGCCTTCGCGCGCCCGACGGCAATTGTCACATCGGCAGTTCCATTGCGGAAAGCCCCCACCAGCCGCGGCCCCCAGCACTTTGATATGCAAGATCGACCTCCTGGGCGCGCTCAGCCCGTTAAGCCAAGGAGAAGACTACTTTTTGTGAACAAAAAGTAGCAAAAAACTTTGTTATGCTGGCCCATGGGCGACGTCGGCGACAACGCCCCAGGCCCAGCATAGCCAGAAGTTTTTGCGCCGCTTTTTTTAAAAAGCGGCTACTTTCTTTTATGCCGGCAAAAAGTCCGGCACCGATAAATAGCGTTCGCCTGTATCGTAATTGAACCCGAGAATTCTCGCGCTCGGCCCCAGATCCGGAAGCTTTTTGGCAATCGCCGCCAAGGTCGCCCCCGACGACACCCCGACCAGAAGCCCCTCTTCGCGGGCCGAACGCCGCGCGAATTCTCGCGCCTCTTCCGCCTCGACCTGAATGACTCCCGTCAGGACATCCACATGCAAATTTTTCGGCACAAATCCGGCACCGATGCCCTGGATCGGGTGCGGCCCAGGAGCGCCGCCGGAAATAACCGGCGAAAGGCTCGGCTCAACCGCGAACACTTGAAGCTTCGGCCAATGTTTCCGCAGCACCTCGGCACAGCCGGTGATATGGCCGCCGGTGCCAACACCGGTAATCAGAACGTCGAGCCCCTCTGGAAAATCCTCGAGAATTTCCTGCGCCGTGGTGCGGGCGTGCACCTCGATATTGGCCGGATTTTCGAACTGCTGCGGGATCCAGGCGCCTGGCATTTGTTGGGCCAATTCCTGGGCACGCTCGATGGCCCCCTTCATGCCTTTTTCCTTCGGCGTCAGATCGAAGGTGGCGCCGTAGGCCTGCATCAGCCGGCGACGCTCGACCGACATCGACTCAGGCATGACGAGAATCAGCTTATAGCCTTTCACCGCCGCCACCAGAGCCAGGCCGATTCCCGTATTTCCCGATGTCGGCTCAATGATGAGCCCGCCTGGCCGGAGCAGACCCTCAGCTTCAGCGGCTTCGACCATCGACAAGGCAATACGGTCTTTGATCGACCCACCGGGATTGTTGCGTTCGGACTTGATCCAAACTTCGGTCCCTGGAAACATCCGGCTCAGCCGAATATGCGGCGTCTTTCCAATTGTTTCCAACACATAGTCAGCTCTCATCAGATTCTCCTCAATACAACGGTCCGTTGATCAGGCGCAGGCAAGCGCAAGTGAAGACTACTTTTTGTGCACAAAAAGTAGCAAAAAAACTTTATTATGCTGGGTCATGGGCTTTGTCGCCTGCAACGCCCATGACCCAGCATAGCCAAAAGTTTTTGCGCCGCTTTTTTCAAAAAGCGGCTGCTTTCCTCACGCTAAGGTGCACCCTGACATATACGGAATCTTTAACGCCTCCGGGCGAGAAAAGGTTTGCTTCGCCCCCTTCACTCCTTACATACTGACCATAACAACCGAAAATCAGGAGGATGCCGACATGACCTTGAAAGCCATCCTGGCCAACAAAGCACCGGGTTTCTTAGCAGTTCCCCCCGAAATGAAAATCAGCGGCGTGATCAGCGTGCTGGCAGAAAAACGCATCGGCGCCGTGCTGGTCGTCACCACGGAGGGAGAGCTGGTTGGCATCCTTAGCGAGCGTGACATTGTGCGCTACCTCGCCAGCCGCGCCGCGGACACCTTCGCCATGACGGCAGCGGCACTGATGACCCCGCACCCGACCACCGCCACGCCGTCGACCACCGTCGCTCAGGCAATGGAGATCATGACCGACGGGCATTTTCGGCATCTGCCGGTGGTCGAGAACGGCCGCCTTATCGGGGTGGTAAGCATCGGCGACGTCGTGAAAGCCCGCATCGACCAGAGCGAGCATGAGGTCGAAAGCCTGCGCACCTATGTCGGCGGCAAGGTCTGAACGATTCAGAGACAGGAAAACGGGGTAAAACTTCTACGACGCTGGGCCATGGGCTTCGCCAGCGACAACGCCCATGACCCAAATTAATAAAGTTTTTTGCTACTTTTTGTTCACAAAAAGTAGCCTTCCTTTCGCGTGCCTTAGGTATGCCGTGGTATCACGCCACCCCTGCTGCGCTCATGCCAGCCATTGATCTAGCTCATTGACTTGCGCCGCCGCTGGGCGTTTTCCTATAGGCGGATCCTTTGAAATGGCGCCGCCTTGCCGCGCCTTTCCGAAGGATTCGAGGTCAAATTAACACGTTAGCGCATGGCGCCTGTCTCTACCGTTGCTTTTTCGAGCGGTACGCCGCAGATCGCCAGGCCTAACCAGCTTGGTTTACGGTCGAACATGCACAAGTTCCTTGCCAAATGTGACGAAGCTCTCGCCGAAATTTCCGCCCAGGGGCGTTACCGCCGCTTCGTGGCGCTAGAGAAACTCGCCGACCGTTTCCCCTATTATTCCGTCACCATGGAGGGCAAGACCCGGGACATCCTGGTCTGGTCGGCCAACGATTACCTCGCCATGGGCACCGACCCGGTGGTCATCGAGGCCGCGATCGACGCCGCCCGCCGCATGGGGGCGGGCGCCGGCGGCACCCGCAACATCGCAGGCTCCTCGCCGATACATGTGGCGCTGGAGGAAGAACTGGCCGACCTGCACGGCAAGGACGCGGCCCTGCTCTTCACCTCCGGCTATGTCTCCAACCAGGCCTCGCTCACCGCGATTCTCAACTCCCTGCCCGACTGGCACGTGTTCTCCGACGCGCAGAATCACAATTCCATGATCGTCGGCATCAAGGGCGCGAAAAACCCGACGGTGCACATCTTCAAGCACAACGACATGGCGGATCTGGAACGCCTGCTCGCCGCCGCCCCCGCCGACGCGCCGAAGCTGATCGCTTTCGAGAGCGTCTATTCCATGGACGGCGACATCGCCCCGCTGCACGAAATCTGCGACCTCGCGGAAAAATACAACGCCATCACCTATCTGGACGAGGTGCACGCGGTCGGCATGTACGGCGCACATGGCGGCGGCGTCTCGGAGCGTGACGGCGTGGCGCACCGCATCACCATCATCGAGGGCACGCTCGCCAAGGCATATGGCTGCCATGGCGGCTACATCGCCGCCGATTTCAAGGTCTGCGACTATATCCGTTCGTTCGCCGCCGGCTTCATTTTCACCACCGCTCTGCCGCCGCCCACCGTCGCCGCGGCCCTCGCCTCGGTCCGCACCCTGAAGGCCGATAATGCGCGCCGCGCACTTCTCTTCGACCGCGCCGAGACCCTGAAGCAAAAGTTCAAGGCGGCCGGCCTGCCGGTGATGGACAGCACCAGCCACATCGTCCCGCTGATGATCGGCGACGCCGCGAAGGCCACCGCAGTGTCGATGCGCCTGATCCGCGAGTTCGGCATGTATGCCACGCCGATCAACTACCCGACCGTGGCGCGCGGCACCGAGCGCCTGCGCTTCACCCCCGGTCCGAAACACACCGACGCGATGATGGACGGGTTGGTTGCCGCCCTGCAGACGATCCTGCTCGGCACAGCAGCCACCACAGTGCCGGTCTAGGCCATGGATCTCGGACTGGCGCACAAAACCGCCCTCGTCACGGGCGGCTCGAAGGGCATCGGCCTGGCCTGCGCCAAGGCCCTGCTCGCCGAAGGCGTGCGCGTGGCAATCGCCTCGCGCAGCCAGGAGAATGTCGACAAGGCGCTGGCGGAACTACCGGGCGCGGTTGGCTTCACCGCCGACCTGACCGACGCGCACGAGGCCGCCGCCCTGGTCACCAAGGCCGAGGCGGCGCTCGGCCCGCTCGACATCCTCGTCAACAGCGCCGGTGCGGCCCGCCGCACCCCGCCGGACGAACTCACCCCGGCGGCTTGGCATGCCGCCATGGACGCCAAATATTTCAGCTACATCCATGTCATCGACCCGGTGATCAAACTGATGGCGGCGCGCGGAAGCGGCGTGATCGTCAACGTCATCGGCAATGGCGGCAAAGTCGCCGCCGCGGTGCACATTGCCGGCGGTGCCGCCAACGCCGCACTGATGCTGGCCACCGCCGGACTCGGCCATGCCTATGCCGCGCAAGGCGTGCGCGTGGTCGGGCTTAATCCCGGCCTCACCGAAACCAGCCGCGTCACCGAGGGGTTCGCCTCCACCGCACGGCTGGAACAGATCAGCATCGAACAGGCCCGCAGCGACGCCATTAGCCGCATCCCGATGGGCCGCATGGCCTCGCCCGAGGACCTCGCCAACGCCACCTTGTTCCTGGCCTCCGACAAAGCCAGCTACATCACCGGCGTCACGGTGACCATGGACGGCGCGCAAAGCCCGGTCGTGCTGTAGGCGAGTGAAGGAAGGCTACTTTTTGTGAACAAAAAGTAGCAAAAAAACTTTGCTAAACTGGGCCATGGGCGTTGTCGGCGACAACGCCCATGGCGGCCGCTTCCCTCCATCTGAAAAGCGCCAAATCTTAGGACCTTTTTATATTTTATTTACCCAATTTCGAAAATCTGCGATAATTCAGTCTGGAGGGGAGCAAAAAATTCCCGCCACGGTCACGCCTTGAACCACAAGAACTGAACGAGGAAACCCGAACGACAGCGGCACAATAAGCCGTGATGATCGTCCGAAGGAGGAACAAATGAAACTCGCCAACCCGGCCCCGCTCGGGCTATTCGGTTTCGCCACTACCACCTGGCTGCTCAGCATGGTCAATGCCGGCTGGCTGCCCGCCACCACGGTGCCCATCGTGCTCGCCATGGCCTTCGCCTTCGGCGGCACCGCGCAGTTCGCCGCCGGCCTGATGGAAATGGTCAAAGGCAACAGCTTCGGCTTCATCGCCTTCTGCAGTTACGGCGCCTTCTGGTGGAGTTTCGCCCTCTTCGTGAGATTCTTCGCCGTCGGTGTCCCCGCCGCCGCCGTGGGCTGGTACCTGCTGGTCTGGGGGGCGTTCACCTTCGCCATGTGGCTCGCCAGCTTCGCGCTCAACCGCGCGGTGTTCCTGGTGTTCCTGGCGCTGTGGATCACCTTCTTCCTGCTCGGCCTGTCCCCGCTGCTGGGCGCGCCTGCACTCACCACGCTCGGCGGCTATACCGGGCTGCTCACCGCTCTGTTCGCTTTCTACCTGGCAGCGGCGGAGATCATCAACGAAGCCCATGGCCGCACCCTCCTGCCAGTCGGCGTGCCCACCGTGCGCCTGGCAACGTCGGCCCATCCGGCCGAATAAGGCTTCAATACAATATGTGAATACCGTCCGGGGGCCTCGCGCCCCCGGAGCCGTATGAGAGCAAAGAAAAGACTACTTTTTGTGAACAAAAAGTAGCAAAAAAACTTTGTTAATTTGGGCCATGGGCGTTGCCGGCGACAACGCCCATGGCCCAGCATAAAAGAAGTTTTTGCGCCGCTTTTTTCAAAAAGCGGCTTCTTTCTTATAAGTCCCGCGGCGCGGCGGCGCGGTCCAGCCGGTCGTTGATGGCGAGCCCCAGACCGCTTTCCGGCACACTCATGGCGGCGATCCGGCGCAGCCCCAGGCCCGGCGCCTGCGCGTCCAGCCAGTGCAGCCCCTCGAACAATCTTGCCGCCGCCTCTGCCAGATTTTTGCTTGCTGAGAGCTGGAACACGAGTTTTGCGTCCGGCAACGGCGGCCCGAACGCCAGCAGCGCCTCATCCGCGGCCAAAATCTCCGCGCGCAGCCGCACCGGCAGCGCCGGCGCGTAATGGGAGACCAGCATGCCCGGCGAACGCAGTGCGCGGCCGGCCGCGGTTTGCTCGATCGGCACGCCCCGCTGCACCGGCCCAATCACCGCCTCCAGCGCCTCCAGCGCCGCCCCGCCCGGCCGGAGCAAAACCGGCGTCCCGGTGGAAAGGTCGAGCACCGTCGATTCAACCCCGACGCGGCACGGGCCGCAATCGAGCACAGCGGCGATCCGCCCCTGCAACCCCGCCAGCACATGCGCTGCCGTGGTCGGGCTGATCTGCCCGGAACGATTCGCCGACGGCGCCGCCACCGGAAGGTCGACCTCGCGCAACAGACTGGCTGCCAGGGGATGCGCTGGGACCCTCACCGCCAGCGTCTCCAACCCCGCCCCGGCCAGCAGCGCCACCCGGCAATCCGCCCGGCGCGGCAGCACCAAAGTCAGCGGCCCCGGCCAGAATTCCGCTGCCAATTTGCGCGCGGCGTCGTTCGCCTCCACATCGGCGAACGCCGCCTCAGCACTGGCGTAATGGCAGATCAGAGGATTGAATTGCGGCCGTCCCTTGGCCTCGAAAATCGCCGCCACCGCCCTGGCATTGGTCGCATCCGCGCCGAGCCCATAAACCGTCTCGGTGCCGAAGGCGACCAGCTCTCCGGCCGCGAGCAAGCGGGCCGCTTGGGTGATGTTCTGGTCCGTAGCGGCGAGACACAGCGTCATGACACGCTGACGCAAAAAGGAAGGCTTCTTTTTGTGAACAAAAAGAAGCAAAAAAACTTTGCTAATTTGGGCCATGGGCTTTGTCGCCGACCACGCCCATGCCCCAGCATAACAAAAGTTTTTGCGCCGCTTTTTTTAAAAAGCAGCTTCTTTCCTTGCATGCCCTAACGGTCCGGCGTTTTGTCGTCCGTCTCCGGCCCGAGATCCCGCGCCACTTCCGGCCGATGCAGCAGCTTGTTGATCCGGGTCGCCTCGTCCAACGCCTCGTCGGCGGAGAATTTGATGTCCGGCGTCACCCGCAGGCCCAGCTTCGGGGCCAGCTGCGCACGCAGGAACGGCGAGACCCGCGTCAGCGCCGGCAGCAGCGGCCGCACATCCCGGTTGCCGAGCTGTGTGATGAAAATCAGCGCGTGCTTAAGGTCCGGCGACATCCGTACTTCGGAGATCGTCAGATGCGCCCGTGCCAGCGCCGGGTCGTGGAACTCCGTGCGCAGCAGAATATCTGCTAGCGCGTGACGGATTTCCTCACCGACCCGAAGCTGCCGCTGGCTCGGCCCTTTCGGCTCAGGGCGCGACGATTTCGGTTTCATAGCATTCCACCACGTCGCCAACCTGCAGATCCTGGAACCCAGCGAAGGACAGGCCGCATTCATAGCCGCGCGCCACTTCCTTCACATCGTCCTTGAACCGCTTCAGCTGCGAAAGCTCGCCCTGATGGATCACCACGTTGTCGCGCAGCAGGCGCACGCCGGCGCCGCGCTTGACCAGGCCCTCGGTGACATAGCTGCCGCCGACCTTGCCGGTCTTGGTGATGTTGAACACCTGGCGGATTTCCGCATAACCCAGGAATTTCTCGCGATGGACCGGTGCCAGCTTGCCCTTGACCAGCTTCTCGATGTCGTCCGCCACCTCGTAGATGATCGAGTAGTAGCGGATATCCACGCCGTCACGATGCGCCAGCTCGCGCGCCTGCGTATTGGCGCGGACATTGAAGCCGATGACGAGGGCGTCGGACGCCTTGGCCAGCTGCACGTCGCTCTCGGTGATCTGGCCGACCCCCGAATACAGCACGCGCACGCGCACCTCTTCGTTGCCGAGCTTGGTCACGGTCACGCCGATCGCCTCGGCAGAGCCCTGCACGTCGGCCTTGACGACGACCGCCACTTCCTTCTGCGCGCCGGCCTGGATGCGTGCCAGCATCTCTTCCATCGTGCCACGCCCGGCGGTCTGCGCCGCGGCCTGACGCTCGCGCAGCTTCTGCTGGCGGTACTCGACGATTTCGCGTGCCCGCACATCGCTCTCGACCACGACGAACGGATCGCCCGCGGTCGGCGCCGCCGACAGGCCGAGGATCTCCACCGGAGTCGACGGCAAAGCCAGCTTCACCGCTTTGCCCTTGTCGTCCTGCATGGCGCGCACACGGCCCCATTGCGCGCCGGCGACGACGATGTCGCCCGCATGCAGCGTGCCCTTCTGCACCAGCACGGTCGCCACCGGGCCACGGCCGCGATCCAGCCGGCTTTCGATCACCGCACCTTCCGCCGAACGGCTCGGATTGGCGCGCAGCTCGAGCACTTCCGCCTGCAGCAGAATGGCTTCTTCGAGCTTGTCCAGACCGGTCTTCTTCAGCGCCGAGACTTCCACATCCTGGGTCTCGCCGCCCATCTCTTCGACCACGATCTCGTGCTGCAGCAGTTCCTGGCGCACCCGGTTGGGGTTGGCGCCCGGCCGGTCGATCTTGTTCACCGCCACGATCAGCGGCACGTTCGCGGCCTTGGCGTGTTTGATCGCCTCGATGGTCTGCGGCATCACGCCGTCATCGGCGGCCACGACCAGCACGACGATATCCGTCACCCCGGCGCCGCGCGCCCGCATGGCGGTGAACGCCTCATGGCCGGGCGTGTCCAAAAACGTGATCTGCGCGCCGGATGGCAACGTCACCTGATACGCGCCGATATGCTGGGTAATCCCGCCCGCCTCGCGTGCCGCCACATCGGTGTGGCGCAGCGCATCCAGCAGGCTGGTTTTACCATGATCGACATGGCCCATGATGGTGACCACGGGCGGGCGCACCAGCAATTCGGTATCGGTATCCGTCTCGCCCTCAAGGCCGATTTCCACATGGGAATCCGAGACCCGGCGGGCGCGGTGGCCAAACTCGTTGATCACCAGTTCGGCGGTATCGGCATCGATGGTCTGCGTGATGTTGGACATCACGCCGAGCTTCATCAACGTCTTCACGACCTCATTGCCGCGCGCCGCCATACGGTTGGCGAGCTCCTGCACGGTAATGGTGTCCGGCAGAATAACTTCGCGGACCACTTTCACGCCATCGGCGCGCAGCAGTTCCAGCTCGGCCTGGCGGCGCTCACGCTCACGCTGGCGGCGCACCGAGGCCAGGCTGCGGACTTTCTCATCCTCGCCTTCCAAAGCGGCCTGCACATCGATCTTGCCGGCACGGCGGCGATCGTCGCCGATCTTCTTTGGCGCCACGACCGGCGCGCCGCGCTTAGGTGCTACGCCCACGCTCGGCCGCTTCACGCCACGCGGGGCTTCATCTTCCTCATCGGCGCGCACGCCGGGGCGTCCGCCGGGCTTCAACTGCAAGGTTTCGCGCGCCGCCGCGTTGGCTGGCGTCGCGGTCGCCGGACGGGCGGCGTTCGGCGCTGTTGCCGTGGCAGGTGCGGTGCTCTTGGCCTGCACGGGCTCGGCGACCGGCGCCTCGGCGATGATTTCGGGTTCCGGCTCGGGCTCGGGCTCGACCACTTCG
>NZ_DASXFO010000001.1:0-18524 GCF_036489515.1 Acidocella sp. | reverse complement strand
TGCGCGCTTGGCTCGATCCCGTGATCCACCGCGTTGCGCAATATATGCAGGATCGGCTCGAACAAAGCCTCGACCACGGTCTTGTCGGCTTCCGTCGCGTCGCCTTGTGTCACCAGCCGAACCGGCTTGCCCAGGCCTGCCGCCATGTCGCGGACCAACCGAGGAAAACGCTGAAAAACCTGGCGCAAGGGAAGCACGCGCGCACCTAACGCTGCCCGTAATAATTCCGAAGTCAGGCGTTCGAATTGCGCGTGGGATTTTTGCAGGTTCTGCCGGAGTAGATTCTGGTCCGCCGCGGCGTGAAACGCGATGGCGTGGCCAAGGGCATTTTTCGCAACCGTCAATTCGCCGGCCAGCTTCACGATGCTGTCGATGCGCGCCGTGTCGACGCGCAGCCCGCGCGTCGCTTCGCCACGTGCATTGCCTGGTTCCACGCCGGGCGGCAGGATGCTGCTTGGTTGCGCCGCACTGTCCGCGGCCGCATCGCGGGGTGGCATGGTCAAGCCAAAATGGCGCAGAATATTATGGATCACGGTGATGGCTGCACCATTGCGCCCGGCAGCACCCGCATCCACCGGCAAAGCGAGCAGGTCGGCCTGCGCCTTGAGCACGGCGACGGCATGCGGCGGCAGCAGCGGCTCGCCCGGCACGGCCTGAGAACCCGCGACAGTGGTGCCCGGCATATGGCTCGCCGCGGCACCATGAGGGGGGACTGCCTCCTGCTCGGTATGCGCCCTGAACACGGCCACGAGGCGGCTCGCGGCGGCATCGGCATCCGCGGGAAATGTTTCGAGCGCTTCCGCCGCATTCAGCCACAGCGTCATCTGATCCAGACCCGACAGGCATAAATCAATCAGCCTTTTGGAAAATGGCCGCGCGGTCGCTCTGGTCTCTGTTCGGGTCTCTGTTTGGGGCTCTGTTCGGACCTCGGAGAGCAGATCTTCCATCGCGTGGACCAGATCCGCCATCGCCGTAAAATCTACAATGCCAGCGCCACCCTTTAAGGTATGAAAGGACCTGAAAGCACTGTCGAGCCTGGCGCGGTCGGTGGGATCGTGCTCGAGGGCCAGCAGATCATGCGTCGCCTGCTCGATCAGCTCGCGCGACTCGATCAGAAATTGCTCCATGAATTCGTTCATGCCGGGATGCCGCACAGCATCAGCACATAGCCCAGCAGAATTTTTTGCGCGATCGGCTTGACCAAATAGAAATTGGCGCCGGCCTCGCGCGCCGCGGCAAAATCATGAGGCGCCCCCTCGGTGCTCGTCACCAGAGCCGGAATGGCCGAGATCGAGGTGGCGTGCCGTCGTAAGGTGCGCAGGAAGGACAGGCCGTCCATTTTCGGCATATTGACGTCGACGATAAGCAAATCCGCTGGCATGATCAACAGTTTTTCTAGCGCTTCCAGCCCGTTGAACGCCTCGTCTACGATAAAACCGTGGGGCTCGATCGCCTCGCGGTAATACATCCGCACCAGCGTGGCGTCATCGATGATGAGAATGCGCCGCGCGCCGGTTTCAATCATGGCGTTCCTCCACGGGCCGCTGGTAGACGATGGCGTCATCGTAGCGGCAGACTTCGAACAGAGCCGAAATCCGGCTCATGGATTCCGCGTGGCCGAGGCACAGATAGCCGCCGGGCAGCAGCGATTCGTACAGGTTTTCGGCGGCGATGCGCCGCGAAGCCTCATCGAAATAGATCAGCATATTTCGGCAAAATATCACGTCGAACCGTCCATAGGGCTGGGTTTCGTTAGAATTTATGACGTTTGCCGTCGAAAACGCCACGGAATCGCGGATATCGGGGATGATGCGCCAGCGCTCCTCATCCAGGCGCTCGAAATATTTGGCGATGACCGCCTCGCTGAGGCGCATCAGCGCGCGCTTGCCATAGACCCCCGCGCGGGCAGCTTGCAGCACCTGGGTGTCGATGTCGCAGCCGAGAATCTCGATATCGTGATGATCGACCTCGTCCCAGTTTTCCAGGAGCCAGATGGCGATGGAATAGGGTTCCTCGCCGGTCGAACAAGGCAGCGACCAGAGGCGCAGGCTCTGATGCATGGGTTTGAGCGCGATCCGCCGCCGGAGCAGATCGTTCGTCAAACAATGCAGTTGGTAATCCTCGCGGTAAAAATAGGTTTCATTGACGGTGAACGCGTTGATGAACGGCGCCAGCTCGACGCTGGCATGGCTGCGCAAATGCGTGAAATAGGCGGCAAAGCTTGGCAAGGCGGTCGCCGCCATGCGGTCGGCGACGCGCCGCTCAATGTAATAGCGTTTGGCCTCGGGAAAGGCCATTCCGGTTTCCTGGTACAGATAGGCGCAGAATTGTTGATACTGCTTGTCCGTCACCTGCGCAGCTCACGCATCGGCCGGGTTGGATCGCGATCTGATCCTCTGGGCAGCGGTTTTGATGGAAAACGTCAGGAATGGCTCGTCGGGGAAACGCGCCGCGCAGGCATCGAGCCCGGCCAGGTCTTCCGGATCCCCCGTTTCCGCGAGCACATCGATGGCGGTGGCGCAAACATTCAGATCCCGTTCGCTCCGGAGCAGCTGGGCGAGCGATCGTGCGGCGCGCGGCGACGCGAGGTCGCGCGCGAGGTTGCAGGCGAGGATTCTGACGTCGGTATCGGCGTCGTGCAGGAGGGGCTCGAGGTTCTCAAGCGCCAGGTCGGGCATTAATTTCAGGGCCTCCAGCGCTTCACCGTGGCGCTGGGCATCGTCGGCGCGCAGATACCGCAAAGCGACGGTAAAACTTTCCTGGCTGTCGATGCTGGCGAGGCTGGTAAAAATCGCGGCCCGGACGCGTCGATCGGTCTCGTTCGCCAATGCCTCCTCCAACGCGACAAGCGCGCCGGCGTAACCGCTAAGGCTCCGCGCGGCGGCCCAGCGCTGCTCGGCCGATGTTGCCCGCAATTCGGCGACCTTCGCCTGCTGGCCGGCAGCCGTTCTGGCAGCGGCGGCAGGCGCTGTAATGGGTTTTTTAAGTGGCATGGAACGGGGCCAATAATTTTTCGAGATGGCGCGCGATCTGTCGGAGCGGCAGCACAAAATCGGCGCCGCCGGCTTTGGCCAGCTCACCCGGCATGCCCCAGACCACGGCGGTTTCCTCGGCTTCCGCGATCGTTCTGCCGCCTGCTGCATGCAAAGCCGTCATTGCCTGCGCTCCATCATCGCCCATTCCCGTCATCAGCACCCCGACCAGCCGGTTTGGCCCCACCACCGCCATCGCGCTGCGCACCAGGCGATCCACGCTCGGATGCCAGGGATAGTCGCGTGCCGCCGGGACGCTCGCCGCGAGCAGGTCCTCGTCCTGCCGGGAGATGGTGATATCGGCATCGCCGCGTCCAATATAAACATGGCCCGGACGTAAAACTGCGGGTGCGGCAAGCTCGGTCACGGGCAGGGCGCACAGCCCGTCCAGCCGGCGCGCGAGCGGCCCGGTAAAGCCGCCGGGCATGTGCTGGGCCACCACGATCGGCCAGGGAAAGCCGATCCGCAGCGGGATCAACAGCGCCTCGAGTGCCGGCGGCCCGCCGGTGGATGTGCCGACCAGCACGAGGCCACCATGCGCCTGAAGGGCCGAAGCGGCAGCAGGCGGATTGCCGGGGGCGGGCGCGTCCTTCAGCACCTGGCTGATCCGGTGGCGCACCCGTTCGCGCAGGTTCAGGCTTTTGCGCAACCGGGCCCGCGCCGCGCCGCGGACGATTTCGACCAGCCGCGGGCCGAGTTCCTCGATCCCGAGCGAGAGCGCACGCGAGGGTTTCGGGAAGAAATCCACCGCACCGCGGCGCAAGGCTTCCAGGGTCGTATCGGCACCCTCCGGCGTCACGGAGGAGACCATGACGACCGGACAAGGCTGCTCGATCATGATCCGCTCCAGACATTCCAGCCCGTCCATGTCCGGCATGTGGATGTCCAGCGTGATGACATCCGGAGGGATGCGCCGCAGCTCTTCCAGGGCCTCCGCGCCGTTGCGGGCGAAGCGGACCTCGAAATCAGGTTCGGCCGTAAAAATGCCGCCGAGCAATTTACGCACGAGTGCGGAATCATCGACGATCAGCAGCTTGATCACGTCGCTGCAGATTTCTGCGCGGCGGCAAAATTCTCCAACAGGCCGCGTTCGGCGCGGCTGAGCAATTCTTCAGGGTTGCAGATCAAGATCATGCGGTTAACACCCGCAAGATTGAGCACGGCATGGACCAGGCTCGTGGGCTCACCGGCAAGTGAAGGCGCCGGCTCCAATTCGCTCTCCGGCGCTGACAAAACCTCCGACACGCTATCCACGATCAAACCGGCGCGGTGGCACGCGGTGCGCAGCACGACCAGACGTCGGCGCGCCAGATCACCCTCATAACGCGGCATGTCGAAGCGGCGGCGCTGATCGATCACCGGAACCACGTCGCCGCGCAGATTAACCACGCCTTCGAGAAATTTCGGCGTTTTCGGCAGGCGCGTGATTTTGTCCGGCACCGCGGCGATTTCGTCGACCGCCGCAATCGGCAGGCCGAATTCCTCCGCACCCAGCCGGAACACGAGGAACCGCGCCAACTTCGTCTGGCCTCCATGCCCGCGGGTTGGTGATATTGCCTGCGCCGTCGTGTCGCCGAGCCGCTTCATGACATCGTCCCCGAACAGAGTTGCGGCGGCGAGAATTGCCGTCAGCCGGTCGCCGGACGCGTTGCGATGGATCGCACGGATCCGGGCCTCTCCGCCGGTGCGCGCCGCCAGCACCGATGGCGCGGGCTGGATCGATGCCGGATCGGCATGCATGATCGCCCGCGCATTATCGGCGACCAGACCGACCAGTACGCCGGATATGGATGTGACGATGATTTTGGCGCGCCAATCCAGTTCCGGCGCCCCCAGGCCGAGCAGGCCGTGCAATGAGAGCAGCGGCAACAGGGTTTCGCGCAGTGCGATCACGCCAAGGATCATGGGGTCGGTTCGCGGCACGATGGTGATGGCGGAGGGCACGGCGATGATTTCCTGCACCTCCTCCATGGGCAGAGCGTAATCCTGACCGGCGACCTCGAAGCTGACGAGCAAAGTCGGTGCCGCGGCCGCCGGTTCGGCTTGCGTGGGCGAGCCGGGGTCACGGCGCGGCGCGCTTCTTCTGACACTCTGTCGCGGCACGAAAGAGGCCGCGAGAAGGCTTGCAATGTCGAGGATTTTTGCCGCCTCATGGGCGGCACCGGTGAAGAATGCGCTGAGCAGCTTCTCACCGGCCGCCGCCGGCAGGGCCGCCTGGCGGGTTTCGATCCGCGTTTCATCGAGGGCGACGATCGTGTCGACCGCATCGACCACCAAGGCGGCCGGCGCGGCGCCGCCCAGCACGATGGCGCGCGCGGTATCGCCCAGCGTTTCGCCGGTGCCCCCCAGCATGGTCTTCACGCTTGCCACGGCAATGACCGAACCCCGAAGGCTGGCCATGCCGAGCAAAGCCGGCGGGGCCTGTGGCAAGCGCGCCACAGGCGGTACATGGATGATTTCCGCGACGTCCTCGGCGGCAAGTGCATAACACTGGCCGCCGACCCGGAACGTCAGGAAGCGACGGATCGTGGTGGCGGGCAAAGCGGGCGAAGAACCGTCAGCCATTCGCGGCGTTGATCGTGTCGGCCAGCGAGGCAATTTCCTCGATCGCCGCGGCGAGATCTTCCGCCCCCTTGGCCTGCTGCCCGGCCGTCACGGCGGCCTGGCGCGACGCCGAACTCGCCTCTTCCGCCGCCGCGGCGATTTGCCGTGCGCCCACAACGCTCTGCGACACCGAAGCGAACATCGACTGCGCGCCGCCTTGGATGGATTGGTTGGCCTGCGCCAGGGCGGCCAGATCAAGCTCGATGCGGTCGATAGCGCCGAATAACAGACCGTTGCGCTCCGCCTCCGCCTCGCCGGCCTCGGTGATATGGTCGAGATTGCGGCGCACTGAGGCGATCTGCTCGATGATGCCGCGCACTGTGTCTTTCACTTGATCCGCACTGTCGGTTGCCTCCAAAGCCAGGCCCCTGATATCGCTCGATACCAAGGCAAAGCCGCGGCCGGATTCGCCGGCGCGCGCCGCTTCCACCGCGCCGCTGACCGCCAGCATCGTCGTCTGCACCGCGACCAGCCCGATTTTATCCGTGACTTTCTCAATCCGCCGGCTGACCTGATCGAGCCCGGTAATCATGTCCAGACTGGCGCGGGTTTGCGCCAGCGCGCGGCGCACGCCGTCGGTCAGCGCCGTCACCAGCTGCCGGTTTTTGCCAATGGCGGCAATCATGCCGGTAGCGTGCTCGGCCGCGCGCTTGGCGTTGCGCTCGATGAGGCCCGCGCTCGTCTCGATCTGCGACAAGGCGGCGGAGCTTTGCTGTGTTGCCCCGGCCTGCTGCTGGGCGCCGCGATTGATCTGGTCGACGGCGACCATGATTTGCGCCGCCGCACCGGAAAGTTCCTGAACGGTGGCGGAGAGTTCCTCAGCGGCGGCGCCGATCTGCTGAGCACCGGCGGCGCCGTTTTTAGCGCTCAGCAAGTCTTCGGCCAATTTGGCCAGGGAGTGGGCGGCAATCTGCCCCTGATCAAGCGACTTGGCCTGCTCCTGAACGCCGCGTTGGGCCTCGTCGGCGGCGGCGGACTGTTCACTGGCAGCACTCGCGACCTGTTCGGCGCCGCGCAAGGCCTCGGTTGCAGCATGCTCGATGCCGCTGGCGGCGGCGAGAATCTCCTGTGCTGCCTGGGTCATGTCGATCATGTCCTGGCGCAGATCATCCAGGGAAGCGGCAATCGAAAGGCCGGCTTTGGTTTGCGCTGCCGCATCCTCCGCCGCCGCGGCGACCGTCTGTACGATAGCCAGGATGTCGCGCTCGCTCGTCTGCGCGAAATTCAGCACCTCCTGCGCGCTCTTCTCGGTGGTTTCGGCCAAGGCACGGACTTCCTCGGCAACAACTGCAAAGCCGCGTCCCTGCTCGCCGGCCCGGGCGGCTTCGATCGCGGCATTCAGCGCCAGCAGGTTGGTCTGGTCGGAAATACGGCTGACCGTGCGGGTGATCTCGCCGATTGCCTGCGCCCGGCGTTCCAGTTCCGCAATCACCACGATCGAAGCTTGCTGGCGGGCGATATTCCGGTCGAGCGAGCGCACTGACGCCGTAATCTGGGCAGAGGTTTCGGCCAACAAGGTCTGGACAGCTGCCGTCCTGTGGTCGCAGGCTTCGCTCTCGCCCCGTGCCAGCGCGAGGTTTGCCGTGATGTTTTTGATCGCAGCGGATTGTTCCTGCGAAGCGCCCGCGGCCTCCTCGGCGCCGGCCGCGATCTGCTCCATGGCGCGGCGCAGCTCTTCGGCCGCAGCGGCGGCCTCGCTCAACCCGGCCGCCAGCTCTTCGGTCGCCGCCGCGACACGTTCAGCGGCCCGTTTCTGCTCATCATATTCTGGCGCAGGACCCGATGTCACCGGCTGCGGCCGGAAGGGGGAGATACGCTGCGTCGTACTGCGGGTGTCGGTCTCACGGCTGAAATTTTAGACTTTTTTACCAAAGCCATCAGAATCTCCCCCCCGCAGTTCATTTCGTTGATAGTCTTAATTTTAGGTGTCGGCGAGCCCTGGGTTTTGCAACCAAAACATCTAAATTTCTGTTTTTTTGATAAAATCTGCAACCAGAATGCGCAATGTCTCCAGCGACAGGAAATCCAGGACGATGGCGACGTAGCCGCTGATCTCGCGGCCCTTGAGGCTGAAATTAATGCGCACGAACAAAATGCCGTCATCCACCTCGGATGGCGAGAGATCGAAAAAATCCAAGCCGCTGCCGCGGACAATTTCCGGCAGAGACATCGTCAGGCTGCGCTCCAGAAGGTTGGCAATGGTCGCCATGCAGCCATTCAGAATAATATTGCCAATCTCGGCCAGCGCCTCCTGCTCCAGCTCGATGATATCCTCCAGAGATAAATCGCCTGCGGTGACCGCACGGACCAGCTCGAGGCTGTTGGTCTCCGGGAAAATCAACAGGGCGCAGCCGGAAAACTCCCCTTGAAAGCCCTGCCGGACGGCCACGAGAAGGTTGGCATTGCTCGGACTGATCAGTTCAGCGGCTTCGGGCCGCAAAAGAATGGCGAGCGAAGGAACCGTCAGATGAACCTGCTCGCCCACAAGTTCGCGCAGACTGTTAGCCGCACGACTGACCCCGATATTTATCAATTCTGTCAAAGCATCGAATTCGAGTTCGGTTAAGAAGTTGGTGGATGATGACAAATTTGTGATCCTACCGACGGGTCCAGAAAAATATCAGGAGCGGCAACCCTGCAAAGACGTAGAGCAAAGCCGTCCCCTTTTACATTAACCTCCGACGTGGAGAAGTCTCTTCGTTCCGCCCGTGGTCCTTAAAGACGGGCCCTTAAAGATCGGCGACAAATCCCTGAGCCCGATTACGGTAATATTCCTGCCTGGTTCGAATGCCAAGCCGCGCGGTCTCCGCCTCCAGCTCTTTCAAGCGTTCGAGCTGATCATCGATTTGGTAGCTCGGCGACGCTGGTCGTGATGCTCTTCATCAGCGTCTGCACGGCCTCCGCGGCCTGGTCAGGGAGGCCCGCCTCGATCGCGCGCAGGATGGCCTCGTGCATGGCCTTGTCGGCACCTTGCCCCAGATGCTCCAGCTCGTTCAGCAACGCATGCGTGTTCGCGATCGCGGACGCGGCGAAATAGCGGAACAACTCCTCGAGTGCCTCGTTGTGTGAGGCACGGACGATGCCGAAATGGAAGGCGATATCGCGCTCGGCGAAGGTCGCTAAGTCCTCCTTCGCCGGAGCGTCTCCCCGCTCCTCGAACAGGCGGGTGAGCTCTTTCACCTCCGCCTCGGTGCGCCGCATGGCGGCGAGCCTTGCCGGGCCCTGCTCGAGGATGGCGCGAATCTCGAAATGCGCGAGACTGCCCGCGCGGCTGACACGCCGCATGATTTCGGCGGGATCGATATTGGAGCGGACATAGGTACCGTCGCCCTGTCGGACCTCAAGGACGTTAGCATGCGACAGCACGCTGACCGCCTCGCGCACTGTGTTGCGGCTCACCTGAAGCTTCTCGGCGAGTTCCGCTTCCTTGGGGATACGCTCACCGATGGGCCAGGCGCCGGTTTCCACCTGCGCGCGGATCGCCTCGATCACCGAACTGACGAGGGACCGGCGCGACGCCTGGGGCAGAGCGAATTCCTTGACCATTTTGACGTTATCTCCCGTTGGGGCGCCGTAAGGCGGCGCATCCGGTCGTCCCGGCCTTAGATGGGGTGACCCGATCTTTCAATGCGATGTCGGAAATATGTTCTCCCATCCGCCGCCGAGCGCGGTGTAGATCTGCGCGATCGCGACATCCGTGTCGGTCGTCGGCGTTCAGCACGTTGAGGAAGTCTGCGGCACCTTGTGCGTACTGCGCTGGTGCGCCGGTAGTCGATCACCGCCTGCTTCTGCTGCGCGCGGCGGAGTCGGAGCTGGCCGCGCAATTGTCCGCCTTCGAACAAGGGCAGGCTGATCGTCGGGCCGACTGCATATTGCCGCGCGTTCCAGAAGCCGAGTCCGGTCGCATCCAGCGCCTGGATATCGAAGCTGCCGGAGAGGCTGACATCGGGATAGAAATCGGCCTACGCGGCGCCGATATTTGCCGTCGCCTCATGCAGCTGAGCCGCGGCCTGCCGGATATAGGGCCGGCGTTCGGCGAGCTGTGACGGCAACCCGATCGGTACGCCGGGCGGGATTGGCGGCAACGGCTTCGCGGGCGCGAGTTCGGCCGAAAGCGTGCGGGGCGGCGCACCGATCAGGTAGCTGAGCGCGTTGATCAGCCGCCGCAGAGCGGCCGAGCTTCGTCAGCGTGGCCTGACGCAGCGCCACAGGCTCGCGCAGGGAGGCGGCCGGCACATGGATGCTGCGCAGCAGCTCTCCCGGCCGCAGGACATTGGAATGGTTGCCGGTGACGAAATCGACCACGGGCACGGTCCGTGGTGCGCCCCGGCGCGGCCACAGCGTGCAGACGCTGTCCAGCGCGGCCGTTAGCGAGATCATCGGCCCGGCCGGCAGGGACATGCAGAGATTCCCCCCGATTGTCGCGACATTCGAGATCTTGAACGAGGCAAGGAAGGCGTTGCAGCACGCGTTCAGCAGCGGGAACGCGTTCCAACCTCCCTCAGCCACTGTCGGGGGCTGGTCATGGGCAATCTCGGCGATGCGGCAGGTGGCCGCGAACGTCAGCCATCTGCCGTGGCCTGGATCGGTTCCCAGCCTAGCCCGGGGAGATCGATCAATGTGTCCGTCCCCGGCTGCGGCTCTGTTCTCCCGCTCACGTACACCCGTTAAAGTTGATGTCGCTAAAAGAGATATATTGTTCTGACGCCGAAAATGTTAGGAAGGTTCTCTCGCTCATGATCCATTCACGTGATCCTGCGTCTCAGCCCGCGAGGCAGCGTGCTCTCGCGGGCTGATGGCCGACGGAGCCCGGGGGTTTTCTTTCATCGCCCCGACCTGCCACCAGCCTGCCTCCGTGCTCAATCTCGTCAAGGACGCTAACGCGCCGCTGCGCGATGGCCTCTACGAGAGGCCATCGCTGACAAGATTTCCGCGCGGTGGCTTGTCGATGGTAGGTCGGGACGAAGGAACAGGCGCTTTGCGGATCGAACAAAGGAACATTTGATGATGACAATTGGCTCGATCTCTAAGCGCTAAAAAATTCATTTTTATCAATTTCTTATGTTGATATCTATGTCAGCCCCAAACTTAATTGTCACATCTTTTCAAGGCGTTGAAACGAGACATCTTTTGATCTGAAAAAAATCCATAACTTAACGAAGCTCATGCCCCTGCTTCCCAGCGCAAAACATCACTCCACGGTGACGGATTTGGCGAGGTTGCGCGGCTGGTCGACATCCGTGCCCTTCAGCACCGCGACGTGATAGGCGAGCATCTGCACCGGGATGGCGTAGAGGATCGGTGCGGCGAAGGGATCGATCTGGGGCAGGATGATCGTCTCGGCGGCGATGCTGTGCAGCTTTGCCGCGCCGGCTTGGTCCGAGAACACCACGATCTGCCCGCCGCGGGCCGCCGCCTCCTGCAGGTTGGAGGCGGTTTTCTCGAAGAGCGGGCCAGAGGGGCAGATGGCGATCACCGGCACGGCCTTGTCGATGAGCGCGATCGGCCGGTGCTTCATCTCGCCGGCGGCGTAGCCCTCGGCGTGGATGTAGCTGATTTCCTTCAGTTTCAAGGCACCTTCCAGTGCGATGGGAAAGCATCCCCCGCGGCCCAGATAGAGCACGTCGCGGGCTTCGGCGATGCGCGCCGCGAGCCGCCGGATCGGCCCGTCATCCTCGAGAATTTCTGCAGCCTTGGCAGGGATTTCCCGCAGCACGTCGCAGAGCCGGGCGATTTCAGCCTCCGGCAATGTGCCGCGCGCCAGCGCCACTTTCAGCGCAAACACCGCCATGACCGTGAGCTGCGCGGTGAACGCCTTGGTGCTGGCGACGCCGATTTCCGGCCCGGCGATGGTCTCCAGCATGGCGTCGCTCTCGCGCGCCATGGTGCTCTCCGGCACGTTGAGGATCGACAGGATCTTCTGGCCCTCGGCGCGCATATAGCGCAGCGCCGCCAGCGTGTCGGCGGTCTCGCCGGACTGGCTGACCAGCATTCCCAGCCCGCCGGGCGGCAGCGGCGGCGCGCGGTAGCGGAATTCGCTCGCCACATCCGCATCCACCGGCAGCCTTGCCAGGCTCTCCAGCCAGAATTTGGCGGTCAGACCGGCATAATAGGCGGAGCCGCAGGCGCTCATGGTCAGGCGCGGCACGGTCGCGAGGTCGAAGGGCAGATCGGGCAACATCGGCAGCCGCGTGCCGGCATCGATCATCCGATGCACCACGTCGCCGATCACCACCGGATGCTCGTGCAGCTCCTTTTCCATGAAGTGGCGGAAATTGCCCTTTCCGATGGAGGCGCCGGTGAGATTGGTGAGCTTTACCGCACGCTGTACCTCAGCGCCGGCGCGGTCGAAGAAGGTGGCGCTCTCGCGCGTCACCACCACGCAGTCGCCGTCTTCGAGATAGGCGATCTTGCGGGTGAGGGGGGCGAGCGCCAACGCATCGGAACCCAGATACATTTCCTGATCACCAAACCCCACCGCCAGCGGCGCCCCGCGCTGCGCGCCGATCATCAGCTCGGAATGGCCGGTGAAAATCAGCGCCAGGGCATAGGCGCCTTCCAGCCGCGCAAAGGCGGCCTTCGCCGCTTCGATCGGCGAAAAACCCTGTTTCAGCAGCAGGTCGAGCAGCTGCGCCACCGTCTCGGTGTCGGTGTCGGTGGAGAATTCCTGGCCTGCAGCTTCCAGTTCGGCACGCAGTTCGGCGTGGTTCTCGATGATGCCATTATGCACCACCGCGACCCGGGCGGTGCCGTGCGGATGCGCGTTCGATTCGGTGGGGGCACCATGGGTCGCCCAGCGCGTATGGCCGATGCCGGTGACGCCCGGCAGTGGCTGCCGCTCCAGGGCTTCGGTGAGATTGACGAGCTTGCCCTCGGCGCGGCGGCGCTCGATATGCCCGTTGACCAGCGTGGCGATGCCGGCGCTGTCATAACCGCGATATTCCAGGCGCTTCAAGCCATCCAAAAGCAGAGGCGCCGCCGCTCCAGTGCCCACCACGCCCACAATGCCGCACATAGATTTGTATCCCTTCTATTCTCTTCCGGCGGTAGCGTCCGTCGCCGCTCCGTGTCAAAGCCTAGAGCAACATCCGATCGAATGAATTCATTAGATCGGATGAAGTTGCTCGCTTAAACAAAGACCTAGAGCAGGTTCCGTGAGCATAAGCGAACGGAACCCGCTCTAGGAAAGTCAATTGATGTGACGGAGTATTTCATGCGCGCTGTGGTGTTCGACCTGGATGGCACTCTCATCGATTCCGACCCGGACATCCGGGCTGCGCTCAACCGCGTGCTGGCAGAAGAAGGGCTGGCGCCGCTGACCACGGCGGAGGTGCAGAGCATGATCGGCGATGGCGCCAAGGCGCTGGTGGAGCGCGGCTTCGCTGCCCGCGGCCACGCCGCGCATGAGGACCACGTGGCCGCCTTCATCGCCGATTACGAGGCAAACGCCGTGGTCGAGACCGTGCCCTATCCCGGCATCGTCGAGGCCCTGCAGGTGTTGAGCGAGGCCGGCCATCCGCTCGGCGTGTGCACCAACAAGCCGGTGGTGGCCGCCCGCAATGTGCTGGCGGCGCTAGGGTTGGACAAATATTTCCGCGCCATCGTCGGCGGCGATTCCACGGCCTACCGCAAGCCGAACCCGAAGCACCTGGCCGCGGTGCTGCAGGCGCTGGGCGCCGCGCCGGAGCGTGCGGTCATGGTCGGTGACCACGCCAACGACATCGCCGCCGCCGCCGGGCTCGGCGTGCCGAGCATTTTCGTGAGCTGGGGGTATGGAAAAGCGCAGGGCAGCCATACCATCGATAAAGCGCTTGATTTGCCCGGTTTGGTTGCGCAAATGGGTTGACGTCGTGCGCTCAGAGGCCCATCTGATAATCAGGACCAAACAGGTCCAGTATCGGAGCGCACATGCTGAGATTGTCACGCCTGACCGATTACGCCGTCGTCGTCCTGGTGCGCCTCAGCGCCGCCGAGGGGGTCGCGACGTCGCCGGGAATCTCGGCCTCGATTGGCATCCCCGAACCGACCGTCGCCAAGGTGCTCAAGGCGCTGGCGGGGCAGGGGCTTGTCACCTCGACCCGTGGCGCGCATGGCGGCTACCGCCTGGGGCGTCCGCTGAGCGAGGTCGCCATTTCCGAGGTGATCGTGGCGATCGACGGGCCGATCGCGCTGACGTCCTGTGTCGACGGGGTCGAGGGGTGCGATAGCCATTTGCTCTGCCCCATGGCCGGTCGCTGGAACCCGGTGAACGACGCGATCCGGTATGCGCTCTCGAATATCTCCCTCGCCGACATGGCCGCCGCTTCGATTCCCCGCGCGCTGCGCCCGCCGGTCACTGCATCTTTCAATGAGGTCGCCTGATGTCTGCCACTGCTGAAACCCGCGAAACCGTCGAGGCGTTGAACGCCACAAAATACAAATACGGTTTCTCCACCGAGATCGCTATGGATGAGTTCCCGAAGGGACTCAATGAGGAGATCGTCCGTCTGATTTCTGCGAAGAAGCAGGAGCCGGAATGGATGCTCGCCTGGCGCCTGAAAGCCTACGAGACCTGGAAGAGCATGGAGGAGCCGAACTGGGCGCGCGTCTCCTATCCGAAGATCGACTATAACGACATCTATTATTACGCCGCACCGTCCGGCCCGGCGCCGAAATCGCTCGACGAGGTCGATCCCGACCTGATCGCGATGTACGAGAAGCTCGGCATTCCGCTGAACGAGCGCGCGGCACTGGCCGGCGTGGCGGTGGATGCGGTGTTCGACTCGGTGTCGGTCGCCACCACCTTCCGTGAATCTCTGGCCAAGGTCGGCGTGATCTTCTGCCCGATCTCCGAGGCGGTGCGCGAGCATCCTGAGCTGGTGCGCAAATATCTCGGCTCGGTGGTCCCGGTCGGCGACAATTTCTTCTCGGCGCTGAACTCCGCCGTGTTCTCCGATGGCAGCTTCGTGTTCATCCCCAAGGGGGTGCGCTGCCCGATGGAGCTGTCCACCTATTTCCGCATCAATGCGCGCAATACCGGCCAGTTCGAGCGCACGCTGATCATCGCCGAGGACGGCGCCAGCGTCTCCTACCTCGAAGGCTGCACCGCGCCGATGCGCGATGAGAACCAGCTGCATGCCGCCGTGGTTGAGCTGGTGGCGATGGACGACGCCAAGATCAAATATTCCACCGTGCAGAACTGGTATCCCGGCGATGCCGACGGCAAAGGCGGGATCTACAATTTCGTCACCAAGCGCGGCGCCTGCCGTGGCAAGAATTCGAAGATTTCCTGGACGCAGGTGGAAACCGGTTCCGCCGTCACCTGGAAATATCCATCCTGCATCCTGCAGGGCGATGGCTCGGTGGGCGAGTTCTACTCGGTGGCGCTGACGCATAACTATCAGCAGGCCGATACCGGCACGAAGATGATCCATATCGGCAAGAACACCAGCTCGACGATCATCTCCAAGGGTATTTCTGCCGGCCATTCGAACAACACCTATCGCGGCCTGGTGAAGATCATGCCCGGCGCCACGAATGCGCGTAATTTCACGCAGTGCGACTCACTGCTGATCGGCGACCAGTGCGGCGCGCACACGGTGCCGTATATCGAAAACCGGAACCCCTCGGCGAAGATCGAGCACGAGGCGACGACCTCGAAGATCGCCGATGATCAGCTCTTCTATTGCCGCTCGCGCGGCCTCTCGGAAGAGGATGCGGTCGGGCTCATCGTGAACGGGTTCTGCAAGGATGTGTTGAAGGAATTGCCCATGGAGTTTGCTGTTGAAGCACAGAAATTGCTGGCCGTCTCATTGGAAGGCTCAGTGGGCTAAAAGTGCAGCGCAGAAACTGCTGGCAGTGTCATTGGAAGGTTCGGTAGGCTAAAAATGCTTGAAATTAAAAATCTGACGGCGCGGATTGAAGACAAGGAAATTCTGCGCGGTGTTGACCTGGTGGTTCCCGATGGCCAGATCCACGCCATCATGGGCCCGAACGGCGCCGGCAAGTCCACGCTGTCCTATGTGCTTTCGGGCCGTGAGGGCTATGAGGTCACGGGCGGCGAGGTGATCTATAACGGCCAGGACCTGCTGGCCATGGAGCCGGAAGAGCGTGCCGCCGCCGGCGTGTTTCTCGCCTTCCAGTATCCGGTGGAACTGCCGGGCGTGGGCAACGCCAACTTCATCCGCACCGCGCTGAACGCCGTGCGCCGCGCCCGCGGCGAGGACGAGCTGGACGCGGTGGCTTTCCTGAAGCTGGCGCGCGCCGCGGTCAAGTCGCTCTCGATGCAGGACGACATGCTCAAGCGCAACGTCAATGTCGGCTTCTCCGGCGGTGAGAAAAAGCGCAACGAGGTGCTGCAGATGGCGCTGTTGCAGCCGGGCCTGGCGATCCTCGACGAGACCGATTCCGGCCTCGACATCGACGCGCTGAAAATCGTCGCCGACGGCGTGAACGCGCTGCGCGGGCCGAAATTCTCGTCGCTGGTCATCACCCACTATCAGCGCCTGCTCGACCATATCGTGCCTGATCGCGTGCACGTGTTGGCGGCCGGCCGCATCGTGCGCTCCGGCGGCCCGGAACTGGCCAAGGAACTGGAAGCCCGCGGCTATGCCGGGCTGGAAGAAGCAGCCTGATCATGACTGCCCTTCCGACCCGTAAGTTGGAGGCGTTCCGCTACACCGATCTGCGGCCGCTCTCTGCCATTAGTTTTGTTTCCGCTCCGCCGGTCACCGGCGTGGCGGCGTTGCCGGATCTCGGTCTGCCGCGTCTGGTATTCCTGAACGGCGTGTTCAGCGAGACGCTTTCCTCGAGCTTTCCCTATGTGAAGCCTTTCGCGACGTTCGCGGAAGAGTCGACGCTGCCGCTGCCGCTGATCAATGCGGAACACGCGGCCGACGGCATCACGCTTTCGGTGCCGGAAGGTGTCGATGCCGGGGCGATCGTTCTGGTGTCCTACGCTGCCGGCGCAGAACCTTTCGCGTTCCATCCGCGCCACCGCATCACGCTCGGCGCGGGCGCCAAGCTCACGATCATCGAGATCAACAAGGGCGAAGGCGTGTACTGGCACAATCCGGTCACCGACGTTGTCGTGGGGGAGGGCGCGACGCTGTCGCATTTCCGCCTGCAGGCGGAAAGCACGGAGGCGTTCCATCTCGCCACCATCCGCGCGGACATCGCCGCGAACGGGGCTTATGAGGCCTTCACCGCGGTCATGGGGGCGAAGCTCTCGCGTGCGGAATTCCATGCCACGTTGACGGGGCCGCAGGCGCATACGCATCTCAACGCGGCGCAGCTGCTGCGTGGCACCCAGCATGGCGATTTCACTTCGGTGGTGAATCATAAGGCGCCGAACTGCACCTCACGCCAGACCGTGAAATCGGTGCTCGACGATGCCGCGCGCGGCGTCTTCCAGGGCCGCATCGAGGTCGACCAGATCGCGCAGAAGACCGACGGCTACCAGATGAACCAGGCGCTGTTGCTCTCAGCTACAGCGGAGATGGACATCAAGCCGGAGCTGCAGATTTTCGCCGATGACGTGAAATGCAGCCATGGTGCGACCATCGGTGCGCTCGACCCGGAGCAGATCTTCTATCTGCGCTCGCGCGGCATCGCGGAGGCGGAAGCGCGCTCGATCCTGATCCGCGCCTTCCTGCACGAGGCGCTTGAGCCGGTCACGCATGAGGTGGCGCGTGAGATGTTCGAGGCCGCCATCGAAAGCTGGTGGGCCGCATGAGTGTCGCGCTGAAATCCATGCCATTCGAGATCGCGAAAATCCGCAAGGATTTTCCGATCCTCGATGCCCAAGTCCATGGCAAGAAGCTGGTCTTCCTGGACTCCGCCGCCTCGGCCCAAAAGCCGCGCGCGGTGATCGATGCCATGGTGCATGTGATGGAAGCGCAATACGCTAACGTGCATCGCGGCTTGCACTACATGTCGGAGAAAACCTCCGACGCCTATGAGGCCGTGCGCGACAAGACCGCCGCCTTGCTGAACGCGGCGTCGCGGGAGGAGATCGTCTTCACCCGCAACGCCACGGAGGCGATCAACCTCGTCGCCTATACTTATGGGCGCACCGCTTTGCGGTCCGGCGATGCGATCGTGGTCTCCGAGATGGAGCATCACGCGAACCTCGTCCCGTGGCAGATGCTGCGGGACGCGCATGGCATAGAGCTGCGCATCGCCAAGATCACCGACGAAGGCGAGTTGGACTTCGCCTCGCTGGAGGAACAGTTCGCTGACGGCAAGGTCAAACTGCTCGCCGTCACGCACATGTCCAACGTGCTCGGCAGCTACACCCCGGCCGAGCGCCTGGCGGCGTTCGCGCATGAGCGGGGCGCAAGAATCCTGCTCGACGGGTCGCAGGCGGTGGTGCATCGCCGCATCGACGTGCAGGCCATCGACGCTGATTTCTACGTCTTCTCCGGGCACAAGCTCTACGGCCCCACCGGCATCGGCGTGCTCTATGGTCGCGAGGAACTGCTCCGGGAAATGCCGCCCTGGCAGGGCGGCGGCGACATGATTCTCACCGTGACCTTCGAGCGCACGACCTACAACGACCTGCCCTACAAGTTCGAGGCCGGAACACCCAACATTTCCGGCGCGGTGGGTCTGGGCGCTGCCATCGACTACGTCGAGTCGCTGGGAATCGAGGCGATCGGCGCCCATGAACACGGGCTGCTCGAGGCCGCAACCGCGGCCCTCACGGCGATCCCCGGCCTGCGCCTCATCGGTACCGCCAAAGACAAGGCGGCGGTGGTCTCGTTTGTATTGGACGGCATCCATCCCCATGATCTGGGAACCATCCTGGATGCCGAAGGGGTCGCCGTGCGCACCGGCCACCACTGCGCCCAACCGGTGATGGATTTCTTCAGTATTCCGGCGACGGCCCGCGCCTCGTTCGCCTGTTAC
>NZ_DASXFO010000076.1:0-11259 GCF_036489515.1 Acidocella sp. | reverse complement strand
CCACGGTCTGGGACACATACGACGATATCGTGGAAGCCTGCAAAACCGCATGGAACTGGTTCATCGCCGATCCAGACCGCATCAACTCAATCGGTAGCCGCGATTGGGCATGTGTCAGTCTTTAGGCGGATTGGTATTACTCCGCTCAGACGTTGCCGATGCGTTCCGCCCCCAGCGTCTTCGGTGCCGCGAAGGCGGCAAAGCGTGGCAGGGGGGCTTGGGCAACCCTGGCTTCCCAGCGCAGCCGCCCGGCCGCGGCGATCAGCAACGCCACCAGCAGATAGAAGTCCGGGGATGTGATGCCGGGGCCGGACAGCGTCGCGGAGACCAGGATCCCGATCAGGGCGCCGGCACAGCCATGAATGACCATTTTCAGCTCCGGGATGCGCGCACGAAGCTGCGCGGCTCTGACATGGGCGAGGATGCGCGCAACGAACCAGAGCAGTCCGGCAATTCCCCAGATGCCGATGCCGGCGGCGAGTCCGGGGATCAGGCTCGAGGAGCGATTGCTCCCCCAGCCGACCCCCAGCCCGTAACTTTCCGCCGCCTCTTGCAGACTGTCGAGATCGGTCGAGGTCCGGTCCTGATACGAGGAGGATTGCTGCTTGGTCAGCGTCGCATTGACGACGCTGACCGCCTGATGGGCCACGCCAGGGGCGACGGCCGGCACCGCGGCGACGGTGATGGCCACCACCAGGCCACCGCCGGCCAGCCCCATCAGCACGCGTTTCTTCAAGGTCGCGGAGCCCACCACGAACGCGTACAGCGCCAGGCCCGCCGCCATGATGGCCAGGGCCGCGTATCCGGTGGTGGAGGTGCAGAGCAGGAGCACGCCCAGGCTCAGGACCAAAACGAGGCGGGTCAATCGACGCCTGTCGCCGTTGACGATCATCCAGGCTGAAGCGCCCACGGTGCTGCACAAATAGCCGGCAAGAGCCGCGGGCTCGCTGAACGGGCCGGAGAGCCGGATGACCGAGCCGATGGTCTCGTCGGAGAGCAGGGCCCAGCCGGGATTGGACAGGAAAAACGAGGTGGGAAACCAGACATGGACGGTGTTCGCTGCGAATTGCCAGAGTGAGATGGCCACCACGATCAACCCGGTACAGAGATAGGTGTTGAACAGCCGGTTCAGGTTCGCGCCGATCTTCACCAGATACAAGGACGCGGCAACCGCCAGCCCGGCATTGATGATGAGATACATATCCTGGGTATAGTTGCCGGCATTGGGGCTGAGCGGGGTCAGAACATCGAAGCCGCTCAGCTTTTGTGGCCAGACGTAAATGTCGCCTTCAAAAAAGCGCGGCATAAGGAACGAGCTGGCCAGGGCGCCGATCACCACCAGAATAAAGGGCGTCAGGACCTGTAGGACGCCATTCCCGGTCGGATAGCTGGCGCCGAGGATGAGCCGCAGCAGGAAATAGCCGATAAACAGGAGCGCCGGCAGCAATCCGGGCGCGATGCCGTAATTGCCGATAACGAGGACCGCGGCCGCGGAAAAGGCGCCGCCAATGAAGACAAGCTGCAGGAGGCGTTCCGGGGTTCTCCAATAGAAGAGGCAAAGCGGCAAAAACACCGCACCGAGGGCTGTAATCATCTCATCGATCCAAAAAATAAGCCATTTCGATGCTATCAAAGAGCAAGGGTACGATCAATGTTGCGGTCTCGTTAAGAGTGGCGGGGCGCAGGCCGGCGATCTCGGTGGCCTTCGTGAAACCAAAATTGCCGCTGCAGCAGATACTGCTCACAAAACACTGATGCCCTCCGGCGGCTCCGGCAGCGGCGGCGCGCTAGAGTGTGATTGCTCAGGGAAGTGAAGGGGAAGACTACTTTTTGTGAACAAAAAGTAGCAAAAAAACTTTGTTAATTTGGGCCAGGGGCGCTGTCACCGACAATGCCCATGAACCAGCATCGCTGAAGTTTTGCGCCGCTTTTGATCGAAAAAGAGGTCGCTTCAGGAACGGTCGAGCGTGGTGAGATTCTTAATTGCCTGGATATGTTTAAGTTTTATCGGTTTTGAGCCAAAACGGAATGTGATTCAGCCAAGTGAACGAGGGCGGGCCGTTCTGGCTTAGATGGTTCACTATTACGTTATCCATTCGATCTGGGGTGGGGATTTAATTGACCGCTTGGCGATAGAAAAATGAAAGCCAGCGCGATGGAATTTGTTGGGCCCTGTGTCGATAAAAGGCTGCCGCCACCCAGCTGACCCTGCACTGTTAGACAAGGCGGTAAGAGGCCGATCGCGAGCTCCGTGGCACAGGCCGGGGCAGGCAAGGAATCCGGGCGCTGTAGCCGGCGACGGAAGCGGCTTGAAGAGATGGCGGCAATTATGGCATGGCGGTTCTTTGGCGGCGTGAACGCCCCGTTAGGCGGTCCCGGCGTATTGACCAGGCGCGAGGTCGGCCTGAGCGGAAGAGGGAGAGCCGTGGTGTTACATGCCGCAAGGAGAACATTTTGGGGTGGGATCGAAGGTGAACGCCGATCTTGCCCGAGCAAGGTGCTGACCGGTACAATTAACTTGGGCCGGGGTGGCGGAGGCGGGCTTGATGCTTTACGGGCCGGTGGAACCGCGCGAGACATCACGATCCCGGACTGGAATCAATAAAAGGTAAGACCATCATGGCTCTGGACCCACGAACGCTTCTGTCGACGATGCTGTTTGTGGTGCTCTTGACCGCGGTCGCCTGCTTTCTGGCCTGGCTGCAGGACAGGAAACAGACGGTGCCGATGTGGATGGCCCTGGCTGCCGTGTTGCTGGGTCTGGCCTTGGTTGGTCGCATGCTCGCAGCGTTTCTGCCGGGAATTATTCTGTCGCCTTCGTTGCTGCTGACCAGCTTCGGCTTGATCTGGACGGCGGGCCGCTGCCTGCGGGACTTGCCACCGCGGCCCCTCGCGATTTTTTTGCCGGTCATCGTCTGGTTAACGCTTTGTTGTTTTCCCTGGTTCCGGGACGAGCAGAATCTCCGTCTCGGCAGTGGCCTTTTGCTGCTTGTGCTGCCGTTCAGCCTGCTGGCGCGTGAATTGTGGTTGAAAGCGGATGCGCCGCCGCTCATGCGCTGGCTGCTTTTGGCGATTGTGGGTTTCCAGATCATCTATATGCTGCAGGCCGGCGTTCGGGCGCTCCTGTTCTGGCCGCATGTCGTCTACATGCCGTTTCAGCAAATCCCGGGATTTTCCCGGATGATGCTGGATATCATCGCGGTGATGGTGGTCCTCAGTTTTGGGCTGATGACCATCGAGAAGGATCAATCCGCACGCCGCTACCAGGATGCCGCACGGCATGACTTCCTGACCGGCGTCGGCAATCGGCATGATTTCGAGGTCAATCTGCACAGGCATTTCCGGCGTGCGCAAATGTCTAAGGAGAAGCTGTCGCTGATCATGGTCGATGCCGACGGGTTCAAGGCGTACAACGATCTTTATGGTCACCGCGCCGGCGATCAATGTCTTCGGCTTCTGGCCCGGTCGCTGGTGCATTTCTGCCGGCCGACCGATCTGGTAAGCCGGTATGGTGGTGAAGAATTCGCGGTGTTGTTGCCCGACACCGATGCCGACCGTGCGTTTGGGGTCGCCGAGAGGCTGCGGCAAGGGGTTTATGAACGCCGGATCAAGCACGCGGGCCGGCCCGAGGGACGGCTCACCATCAGTCTCGGCGTGGCGACGCTGCTGCCGGAAAGGCGTGAGGCGACGCCCGACGCGTTGGTCGAGGCGGCTGACGGCGCGCTGTATTGCGCCAAGCGGGCGGGGCGAAATCGTGTCTGCTCGGAAACGGGAAGGAATGAACGCCAATGGGAGGCCGCAGAGGCGAGCCCACAGGAAGCCGAATAACGCGCGCATCCCGATGTTCGTGCTGAGTGAAAACGTGGTCATCCGCGGGCTGACTGTTGCAGGCCCTGGTTGGTCACCCCTTGGCCAGAGAACGCCGTTCCTGCTATAGCGCGCGCTCTCAAGGATACGGTGGGCCTTATGACATTGAAATTTCTCTCTTTGACCGCTGCGGTGATGGTTGGTCTCGCGGCTTTCGGCACCAGCCAAGCTCAGGCGATTGGCTGCGTTTCGGGTGGCGCCGCGGGGGCCGTGGCGGGGCATTATGCCGGACACCATGCGGTGATGGGGGCCATCGCCGGCTGCGTCGCCGGGCATGAGATCGCCAAGCATCGCGCAGAGCAGGAGCACGAGGTGCAGCGGGCCCATAACACGGACGGCCAGCGCTCTCTCTGAGTGACAAGATAAGAAAGCAGCCGCTTTTTGAAAAAAGCGGCGCAAAAACTTTTTTCCGCTAGGCCATGGGCGTTGTCTCAGACAAAGCCCATGGCCCAGATTAATAAAGTTTTTTTGCTACTTTTTGTTCACAAAAAGTAGCCTTTCCCTTCTGGGCGCCGATATTGACACTGTTCCGTAAAGCTGCGCGAAGGGTCTCCTCACGGAAAGCTTGCTACTCGGATGACTCCTCCCCTGACCAATATGACCCCGGATTTTTCGGCTCAATTTCGGCCGCGCTACGCGTGGAATGACAATGTCATGCTCTCCGCCTGGTGGTGGACGATGTGGTGGCCCTGGGTCAGCCTGGGTATTTTGCCCAGCTTGCCGGCGCCACAGCCTTACGACCTCACAGCTATTTTCGAGGAGCCGGCCTGCGGCGGCTGAGCGGATCCGTTGAGGTAAGCGAAAGGGAAGGCTACTTTTTGTGAACAAAAAGTAGCAAAAAAACTTTGTTAATGCTGGGCCTGAGGCTGTGTCGGCGACAACGCCCATGGCCCAGCATAACAAAAATTTTTGCGCCGCTTTTTTTAAAAAGCGGCCGCTTACTTCACACGGCGATTTCGCGGCCGATTTCCACCACCTGGTCCGGCGGCAACAGGAAATGATCGGTGACATGGGTGGAGTTGCGTTCCAGGAAGGAGAACGCCGCCACCATCCAGCCTGGCAGGCCGCCTTTCTCTGCGCGTGCCACGATGGTTTCATGCCCGACAAAATAGGTCAGGTCGGCGAGATTGACCGGGCAGCCCGTGCCATGCGCGCGGACGAGCAGGGCCGGCACATCGGGCCGCTCCATGAAGCCGAACCGGGCCCGTCCGCGCCACACGTTTGGTGCGATCTCGGCGACGCTCAGGCGGTCCTGTGCCGCCACCCAGGGCACCAGATCGAACGTCACCGTCAGGATGAAGAGGTGCTCTTGCACGGCACGGCTGTGTTTGAGGTGCCAAAGCAGCACCGGCGGCGCGTCCTGCTCCATGCGGGTCAGGAACACCGCCCAGCCCGGCACGCGCGCGACCCGGTCCCGCGTGACGCAGCGCATCAGTTCATCGATCGGCATCGCACCGCCGCGGATCCGCGCCGTCACCGCCCCGAAGCCGGTGTGCCAGATCAGCATCACGCTATAGACCGCGGCCGCCAGCAGCAGCGGCACGTAACCGCCATTGGCAACTTTAAGCATATTGGCGGTGACGAAGGCGGCGTCGACGATGAACAGCGCCCCTGCCAGGAGCGCTGCCGGCAGGATGGGCCAGCGCCAGACTTCGCGCATGGCGATGAACAGCAGCACCGTGGTCATGAGCATCGTCATGGACACCGCGATGCCATAGGCGGAGGCCAGGTTGTCCGATTTGGCGAAGCCGATGGTCAGCCCGAGCGTCACCAGCATCAGCAGCCAGTTCACCGCGCCGACATAGATCTGTCCATAGCCTTTGGCCGAGGTTTGCGTGATCCGCAGGCGCGGCATCCAGCCGAGCTGGATCGCCTGGCGCGTCATCGAGAAGGCGCCGGTGATGATCGCCTGGCTGGCGATGATGGTGGCGATGGTGGCGAGCACGACCAGGAGTGGCAACACAGCCGGAGGGCAGAGGCGGTAGAAGATGTTATCACTGCTTGGCGCGCCGGAGAGCACCAAGGCTGCCTGTCCGGCATAGCTGAGCACCAGGCTGGGCAGCACCAGCCCGCCCCAGGCCAGGCGGATGGGCCGCGCGCCGAAATGCCCCATATCCGCGTACAAAGCTTCCGCGCCGGTGACGCAGAGGAACACCCCGCCCAGCACGGCGAAAGCAGTGAGCCCACCGGAGACGAGGTAGGACAATGCATAGAGTGGGTTGATGGCCAGCAGCACTGCCGGGTGCAAAGCGATGCCGTAGAGCCCGAGTACGGCGATGACGAGGAACCAGAGCGCCATGATGGGCCCGAACATGAAGCCGATGCGCGCGGTGCCCTGGCGCTGCACGGCGAACAGCGCGACGAGGATCACCACCGCGAGCGGCACGACATACGGCCCGAACGAAGGGAGTAAAATATTCAGGCCCTCCAGTGCGGAGAGCACGGAAATCGCCGGGGTGATGGCGCCGTCGCCATAGATGAGGGCGGCGCCGAACAGCCCGACCAGAACGATGATCCGCCGTTGCTGCCGCTTGATGCCGAGCAGGGACATCAGCGCCAGGATGCCGCCTTCGCCATCATTGTCGATGCGCATCGCCAGCGTCACATATTTCACTGAGGTGATGATGATCAGCGTCCAGATGATCAGCGACAGTGAGCCCAGGATGGCGGCGGGAGAGGGATGGGCTCCCGTGGCGTCCAGAACCGTTTTCAGCGTGTAGAGCGGGCTGGTGCCGATGTCCCCGAAGACGATCCCGAGGGCCGAGAGGCTGAGCACGGCGAGCGGTCCGCGCGGGGCATGAAGAATGGCGGGTGCGGCGTCGGGCACGCTGACCTCCTGCTTGGAGAGAAGAAAGCGGCCGCTTTTTGAAAAAAGCGGCGCAAAAACTTTTGCTATGCTGGGCCTGAGACGGTGTCGCCGACAACGCCCACAGCCCAGCATTAATAAAGTTTTTTTGCTACTTTTTGTTCACAAAAAGTAGCCTTCCTTCGCTTCCTATTGCACGAGGGCGATCTGTGCCTCGCTGAGGCCGCGGATGAAGTCGGGGAGCGGGATGAAGCCGACCATGTTCAGATATTTCGGCGCATTGCCGCCATCGGCGGAGATCGCCCAGAGCAGGAAGTGGCGGACCGCTTCCGCCGTCAGGGCATCTTTCTGGTTTTTGGAGACGACCGCATATTCGTAGTTGATGAGCGGATAGGACTCATCGCCCGAAGCGAAGACGAGGGTCAGACGCTCATCGGGCGGTGTGCGCGGGTCGAGCACGGCCGCCGCGGCGGCGATGGTGTCGGGCGTGGGCAGAAGGAACTTGCCGTCCTGGTTCTTCAGCATCGCCGTCCCCAGCCCGGTCTTGGCGATCGCGGCGCGGAAGCTGATACCGATATAGCCGATGGAATAGGGCGTCTGCGCGAGGGTCTGCACCATGCCGCCATTGCCGATCGCGGTTGCCGCGGCGGGGACGAATGGCCAGTTGACGGTCGTGCCGTAGCCGGTCGCATCATCCCAGCTCTGCGCCGAGAGTTCGAGGAACTGCGTGAAAATGAAGGTGTCGCCTGCGGCATCCGCGCGATGGACCGGCACGATTTGGTGATGCGGCAAAGCCAGGCCCGGGTTGAGGGCGGCGATCTCCGGCGCGTCCCACATCGTGACCTGGCCGCTATAGATGCCAGCCAGCGTCGGTCCGTCGAGTTTCAAGGGCGCGGTGAGGCCGGGGACGTCATAGTTCACCGTCTGCGCGGAGATTGCGAGCGGGATGTTGAGGATTTGCGGATTCTGCTCGCTGGCGTCCTCGGACATGTAGGCATCCGACGTGCCGATCTGCACCGCGCCCGCGATCGCCTTGGCGATGCCGTCGCCCGAGCCGGTGGCGCCGGCGGTGATCGCGACATCCGGATGCTGTCCCTGGTAGTCGGGGATCCAGAGTTCGAAGAGCGGGTAGATGAGGGTCGAGCCGGTTTCGTGCAGGGCGATGGTCGCCGCCGCGGCCTTGCCGGGGGCGCCGAGCAGGAGGGAGAACGCCGCAACGAGCATCGGCGCGGCGATCAGGCCGCTGCGGGAAGACATGCGCTTCATCTCATATTTTCCTTGAAGTTTCTTGGGAAGCGAAGGGAAGGACTTCTTTTTGTGAACAAAAAGAAGCAAAAAAACTTTTTAATGCTGGGGCATGGGCGTTGTCGCCGACACCGCCCATGCCCCAGAGTAACAAAAATTTTTGCGCCGCTTTTTTTAAAAGCGGCCGCTTTCTGTCTAAATCCATCCTGCGCTAGCCGGCGTCCCGGCCGATGCGGTCAAGATTGATCCCCGTCGTCTCGATGCGGAACAGCCAAGTGACGATCGCGCCCAGCACCGAGGTGATGATGAGACCGTAGAGCAGCGCGCGGATGCCGATGCCGGCGAGCAGGAGCGGGAAACCGAATGTCGTGGCGACGGCGCCGACTTTCGCGATCATCGCGGCGAAACCCGCCCCCATGCCGCGCACCTCGGTCGGGAAGACCTCGCCCGCGAGCAGATAGGTCTGCGCGTTCGGTCCGAGATTGGTCATGAAGTTGAACAGCATGAAGCCGGCGAAGATCAGGGCGATCTTGGCGCTGCCGGCCGCATCGATCGAGAGCGAAGCGATTGCGAGCCCGACCGCGCAGCCGAGGAAGCCGAAGATCTGCAGGCGGATGCGGCCGAAACGATCGGCGAGCGCGATCGCGAACAGGATGCCGACGATCAGCAGCGCGGTGATGAGCGCAGAGCCCTCCGCCGAGAGAATGCTGTTAGAGATCATGTCGGTGAGGCTGCGCACCTTGTCCGGGCCGCCGCCCAGCGCGGTCGCCAGGATCGTCGGTGTAAACACGCCGATGCCGTAAGTGCCGAGGTCCTGGATGAACCAGGGCGCCGAGGAGAAGATCGTGGCGCGCAGGTTACGGTGATCGAACAAGGCGAGGAAGGATTGCTTTGACGCATGCCCCTCGTCAGTCAAGGGACGGGCCAGTGCGACCGAATGTGGGTAGCGTGGCGTCCGGTGCAGGAGCCGGGCGAGTGCTGTCTCGGCCTCTTCGTGCGCACCGCGGACGATCAGCCAGTTGGCGCTCTCGGTGATGTAAAAGCGGGCGAGGGTGATCGCCACTGCGGGCACCAGGGCGGTCGCGTACATCCAGCGCCAGGCGTTCAGGCTTGGGTCAATGACGAGGACCATGGCGCCGATGCCGATGCCGCACATCGCGCCCACGGCCTGGAAGGCGAAGGCGCCGAGCACCAGCCGGCCGCGCGAGACGCTCGGGATGCTCTCGGAGATGATCATGTGCGCGGTGGGATAGTCGCAGCCGAGCGCCATGCCGACGCCGAACAGGCAGATTATCAGCGAGATGAAGTTGCCGCAGACGATGAGCAGCGTGAGGAAGGCGCAGAAGATGATCATCTCGGCGATAAACATGCGCTTGCGGCCGAAATAGTCGGACATGCCGCCGAGCAGCATCGTGCCGACCAGGATGCCGGCGAGGCTGGCCGAGGTGACGAGGCCCTTCTCGGCCGGGGCGATGTGGAATTGGAGCGTGATCAGCGGCACGGTCACGCCGCCCATGAACACGACGAAGCCCTCGAAGAACTTACCGGCGGCGGCGAGCGACCAGATGCGCCACTGCATGCCAGTCATCGGCGTGGATTTCAGCTTGGTGCCGTCCGGCCAGACCGGCAATTCGTCGATATATTCCTGGACCGTTCTGGCGTTGCCTTGCGCGGGCTGGGTCCTGATGTCATCCATCGCCGTTCTTCCTCCATTTTGTGCCGAGCGCGCGGCGGAAAGACCTGACAGCACCGCCTGCCCCACGCCTCCGGGATTCCTATTTCGGACAACTGGCCACAGAAGCGGCCGGCACGCACGTTAAGTTTCGATGTCGAGCCAAATGGTTGTGCCGGCGCGCCGCCATCCCCGCTCGGCCCGCTGTTAGGGGGCTGTGCGGTCGCGATTGGGCGTCAGGCCGATTTGAGCGGCTGCCGGACGGCGTATTCAAACCCTGGATTTTGCTCTGGCCTTGTGCCATACCGCCGTCCCATTGCTGGTCAATCGGGTTGCTCCCAGCTGGCGGTCTTGAGTTCTTTTGAAAAAAGTGCTTTCAACGGGCACGGCTGGGTAACTTTTCCCAGAAAAATAAGGCATCACAACAGGTTAGCCGACATAGCTCAGCGGTAGAGCAACTGATTCGTAATCAGTAGGCCCCCGGTTCAATCCCGGGTGTCGGCACCAGTCTTTTCAATGAGTTATTGGCGGTTTTTGTTCAGCTTCGGTCGAACTTTTTGGTTTTGGGTCCCGTCTGGGTACCAACGCAGAATATTTTGCCTATTTTGGAAAGCGGCTGAAAATTTGTCAGCGCCAAAATTAGCGAGTGAGGGCGTTACATGGGACCCCAAACAAATTGGGACCCAATACGTTCAGAATATGATCCGGCAGCCAAAGAGAGGAGGCGTCCGTGGAAGCCGCGCCGGATGCATAGTGCGGCGGACCGCATGGCCTGGAGGGACCGGGTGGTCGCAGCTGGAGAGGCGCCTTCAAATGCCTCCAACCCACTCAACATCATGAACCGGGTTTACAAAATCGCCAGGTCGGAATGGGGCTACAGAATCGGCAACCCTCTGACCGGGATCGCCCGTCCAAAGCCGCGGATACCCCGTGAAGTCTTTCTCAACGCTAAGGACCCGGGACGCATCGAGCAATTTCTGTAAAATACAATAGCAATGTATCGCGCGGCGCCGCACGCACCCTGGCGGCGGGCAGGCACGGTAAACACTTGGTGTATTGCTCTGCTCGTGCAAAGTCCGCCGCATGGTCGTGATCATTTCAACGAATAACGCGGTGCGCCTGACGTTCCTCGTTTCACTGCTGCGGGACGGCGGCTTCCAACCGGCCCTCTATGACAACAACATGGCCGCCGTCGAAGGCAGCATTGGCGCTGTGATGCGCCGCATCGCGGTTCCAGCTCACCAGGCAGATGCTGCCCGGCAATACTTGCGCGAGGCAGGCGAGTTATGATGTTTTTGTGCCCTGGCTCGGTAGGGGCGGGCCTTCTCGGCAAGCAAATGCGGCCTGCGGTGGCATCATCGTCTAGCTGCCGGTGGCGCATTAATCAGCGTCGGCCGGGCCTGTTGCCGGCGGATACAGTCAATCGTTTGCGCTGTCTGCGGTGTCATAGTCGGCCGACGGCGGTGGATTTGTGCTTGGGGGACAAAGCTGCCGTCCGCGAGAGAGTGGCGCAGCCAACGCAGAGAGCTGCCCTCCGAAGGCAAAGGTCACGCGTTCGAATCGCGTCGGGTCCGCCAATCTTTTCAATAACTTACGGGCGTTTCGATTGGGCGCCCGTTTTGCCTAGCTAGCAGATAGCTAGCGCCAGCCGTCCAAAGCTTTCTTCCGG
>NZ_DASXFO010000074.1:0-20865 GCF_036489515.1 Acidocella sp. | reverse complement strand
CCACGGTCTGGGACACATACGACGATATCGTGGAAGCCTGCAAAACCGCATGGAACTGGTTCATCGCCGATCCAGACCGCATCAACTCAATCGGTAGCCGCGATTGGGCATGTGTCAGTCTTTAGGCGGATTGGTATTACTTCCCTAAAATCTCCCGCACCGCCGCCGCATCCGGCGCCGCGAGCGCCGCCGCCGCCAGGGCGACGCAGTCGGCGAAATTAAGCGCGCGGACGGCTTTTTTGACGCGCGGGACGGCGGCGCCGTGCATGGAGAGCTGGCGGATGCCGAGGCCGAGCAGCAGCGGGGTGATGTGTTCCCGTGCCGCCAGCTCGCCGCAGATTGCGACGGGTATTTGCGCGTCGATGGCGGCCTGCGCGGTCATGTGGATGAGGCGCAGCACCGCCGGCTCCAGCGGATCGTAGAGGTTTCCGCCGGCGGGCAGGCAGCGATCGGTGGCGAGGGCGTACATCGTGAGATCGTTGGTGCCGATGCTGAAGAACGCCGCCTCGGCCGCGAGCTGGCGGGCGGACAGGGCGGCGGCGGGGGTTTCGATCATGATGCCGAGCGGCGGTTGTTGCGCCGCCATGGGCACGCGCCGGCGTTTCAGCCGCCGCCAGACGCGGTCGAGCGCGGCGTGCGTCGCTTGCAGTTCGGCGCACAGCGAGACCATCGGCACCATGATGCGTACCGGCCCGGCGGCGCCAGCGCGCAGGATCGCGGCGAGCTGGGTTTCCAGCAGCGCCGGGTGCTGCAGCAGCAGGCGGATGCCGCGCAGGCCGAGCGCCGGGTTCGGCTCCGGCGGCTGCGGCAGATAGGCGTTGAGCGCCTCAACATCCTTGTCCGAACCCCAGTCCAGCAGGCGGATGGTGACCGGCTCACCCTCCATGGCGGCGACGATTTCGGTATAAATCTGCGCCTGCGTGTCCTCGTCCGGCAGGCTCTCGCGGTTCATGAACATGAATTCGCTGCGCAGCAGGCCGATGCCGTGCGCGCCCGATTGGGCGATCAGCGGCAGCTCGAACGGCAGTTCCAGATTGGCCTGCAGCTCGATGGAAACATGGTCGCGGGTTTCCGCCGGCAGGCGCTGCAGCCGTGCCAGGAGGCGGCGACTGCGGGTGATGTCCGCGATTTTGCTCCGCGCCGCGTCGAGGCTGGCCTGGCTCGGGTTGAGGATGATCTCGCCGGCATCGCCATCGATGATCGCCGGGGTGCCGGGCCGGGCCGCCTCCAGCACGCCGTGGGCCCCGAGCACAGCGGGCAGCCCCAACGCACGCAGCATCACGGCGGTATGGCTTTCCGTGCCGCCCTCGGCGGTGATGATGCCGGCGAACTGGCTGGGCTGGATCAGCGCCGCGTCGGACGGGCGCAATTCCTGCGCGGCGAGGATGCTGCCCGGGGCGAGACCGCGGAAGTTGCGGAAGGGTTGGTGGGTGAGGTTGCGCAGGATGCGGCGGGCAATCTCGCGCACCTCGTCGGCGCGGCGCTGGCGGCCGGCGCGGTCGGAGCCGGTGAGCGCCAGGATCGCCCCGGCCTGTGCCTCGGCCTCGTCGAACACCGCCGCTTCGGCGTTGGCAAGGCCCGTTTCGATGCGTGTTTTGATGCCGTGGATCAGCCGGGAGGGCCTCAGCATGTGCAGATAGGCGTCGATCAGAGGTTCCAGCTCCGCCTGGCTGTGTTCCGGAAGGCTGGCCAGCCGCGCCTTCAATTTGCCGAGCTGGTGGCGCGAGCGGGAGAGCGCCTCTTCCAGCCGGGCGATCTCGGCCGGCACGGCGGCGGTGGCGATGGTGCTGTGCGTGACGACGAGTCCGGGTTCGGTCGCCTCGTGCACCGGGCCGATGCCGATGCCGGGGGCAACGGCATGGCCGTAAAAACGCTGCTCCAGCCTCTTTTGCACGAACGATGTCATGGTGTAATAAAATCGCTGGGCGATTCGATTACAAGGACAATCTTGGAGGAAGAAAGCAGCCGCTTTTTAAAAAAAGCGGCGCAAAAACTTTTGGTTATGCTGGGCCTGGGGCTGTACCGCCGACAATGCCCAGGGCCAAACTCGGGAACGTGTAATCAACTATTATGATTGGCATTGAAACATGACCAAATCATCTTGGCTTGATGCCTCAGGCGCTGCCATGTGGGCTCTCGCCAACCGTTACACCGGGCGAGTGGGGTATAAGCTCGGCGTCAAAGAAAGTGGCCTGGAGGCTGATCCGGCAGCTATCGATTGTTCCGGATGGGTTGCATTTCTACTTTCCGCCGGGATGGGTGCAGCTAATCGAGCGATGGACAGAGAGGTGTTTGGCGGCGGTGACGTCGCGGCGGTCCACACGTGGTCAGACCACATAATCGAGGAACTTGAACGACGGTCTGGCTGGATCCTGGAAGGTGACCGGATCACCCTGGACACCCTGCCTCCTTATGCCACCGTCGGTCTCCGGCAGGGCGGAGGCGATTGGGCCGAGAATCACCCACGCCCCCGCGGAATTACGCATGTCGTTCAGGTCGTCCGCCGTCCCGGTGATGGAGTCCCCTTTGTCTCTGAAGCTCAAGCGTGGTCTGAGCCGTATGGTCTCCGGTTGATGTCGCTGGCTCGCTGGCTCGACGTGACGCAAATGTATCTCAAGAGTGGAGAGGCATGGGCAGTTGACGCTTTTACAGAATAGGCCACTCAACGGGCGTCTTACGAGCGAAGGTCCAATGAGAGGCGTGGCTTGCCAGCCGAGATTGCGTCCGCTTGTGCCGCCTTCCCCTGCGCTTACCTGAACAGGTTCCTTCGCTCTGTTTGTTCAGTCCGTCTCGTGGAAGCCGGCTTCGATCAGCGCGGCGATGGCGTCCAGGGCTTCCTTGGCGTCAAACCCGGCGGCGGTGAGCAGCACGGTGCTGCCGGGGCCGGCGCCGAGCATCATCAGCCCCATGATGGAGCGGGCGGAAACGGACTGGCCGTCCTTGGCGATTTCGACCGTGGCGCTGAAGCGCTCGGCCAGGGTGACGAGCTTGGCGGCGGCGCGGGCGTGCAGGCCGCGCCGGTTGATGATGCCAACCTCCATGGCAACCGAACCGGTATCGCTCATGGCTTATTCGGCGGCGCGCTGGGGTATGATGGAGGGCTGAGCCTCGTGGCCGGAGCAGATATATTTCCGTCCGGCGGCCTCGGCGCATTGCACTGCCTCGGGCAGCGCCTGCGTGCCGCGGATTTTCGCCAGCTTCACCAGCATCGGCAGGTTGACGCCGCCGATGATCTCGATGCCGGGCTGGGTCGCCATCGACATGGCGAGGTTGCTGGGGGTGCCGCCGAACATGTCGGTCAGCAGGATCACGCCGTCGCCGGAATCGACCTCGGCGACGCGGCTGGCGATTTCGGCGCGCTGGCTGTCGAATTCCGCGTCCGACTCGATGCACACCGTGGCGACATCCTTTTGCTTACCGACGACATGTTCCATGGCGTCGCGCAGCGCGTTGGCCAGCGTGCCATGGGTGACGAGAACCAAACCGATCATGGTGAAAAAATCATTCCTTGGCGTCCATAATCAGGCTGGTCCGAGCGGACTCGAACTTTCCGGCCTCGCGGTGGGTAACGCCTACCTGCCATCCCGCTTCGCCTAGATAGGCACTCAGTTTTTCAATCATATACACAGATCTGTGTTGCCCGCCGGTACATCCGATACAGATTGTTGCATATTTTTTTCCTTCCTGCACGAAGCGCGGCAATAAAAATTTCACAAGTTCGGCGATTCGGGAAAAATATGCTGAAAAATCAGGATCATTTTCAATGAACTTGCCGATTTCCGGGTCGAGGCCGCAAAGCGGGCGCAAATCCGGGTCGTAATACGGATTGCGAAGGAAGCGTGCGTCGAAGACCAGGTCTGCTTCCCGCGGCAGGCCGGCGGGATAGGCGAAGGAGATCAGGGAGACGGCAAGCCCGGGCGCACCGGCGCCAAAATTCTGTTCGATGATGCCGCGCAGCCGCGGTAGCGGCAGGTGTGAGGTGTCGATCAGCAGATCGGCGGTATGGGCCAGCGGCAGAGTCAGCTCCCGCTCCTCTTTGATGCCGTCGGCCACCGTGCCGGTCTGCGCCAGTGGGTGGCGGCGGCGGGTCTCCGAATAGCGGCGCAGCAGATCCTCGTCCGACGCGGTGGCGTAGACCAGGGTCGGCGCCAGGTCGGGATTTTCGCGCAAGAGCTGCAGCTTGCGCAACACCGTGTCGGCGGCGAACCCGCGCGAGCGCGCGTCCACGCCGACCGCCAGATTGCCTGCCGCCTGTGCTGCGAGGTCTTCCAGCGTGTCGAGCGGCGGGTTGTCCATGGTCTCGAAGCCAAGATCCTCGAGCGTGCGCAGGATGGAGATCTTGCCCGCACCGGACAGGCCGGTGACCAGCACGACGGCGCGCTTGGCCCGGCTCATGCCGCGAACGCCCCCGCCAGCTGGGCGACGTGCCCGCAGGCGGCCTCCAGCGCCAAGGTGACACGGTCAGGCGCGGAGGGGTGATGCGGGTCGATGGTCACGACCGGCAGACCCAGCTCAGCATCCCGCTCCGGCATCGGCAGGCGCGCAACCGCGATGCCAAGCCGTACTATGAGGCGCGGCGTGGCCGTGGTCAGGAAGGGGAGGCGAAAAATACCAAGGCCGCGCACCTCCAGCAGCCCCGCCAGGGCGGAAGGCGCGCAAGCCTGCCCGCCTTCGACGATCACCTGGTCGTCGGCGACGAGCCGGAAACCGCGATCGATCAAGCGCAGCAACAGGTCCGACTTGCCGGCACCGGACGGGCCGGTGAGCAAAACGGCGTCACAACCGTCGGGACCGGGCCGGGCGGCGCAAGAGGCGTGCAAACGCATGGCGGGGAATGTGGCAAGTTTTTGGCAACCGCGAAAGGCCCCTGCCTGTGACGAAAGCGGGTATACAAGGCTTTGGGTGCCGCGCTGTTTTATGAAATTTCGTCTTACACGCAGGGCGTGCAGACCTGGCGGAGGGAAGAAAGCAGCCGCTTTTTGAAAAAAGCGGCGCAAAAACTTTTGGCTCCGCTGGGCCATGGGCGTTGTCGCCGATATCGCCCATGGCCCAGCATAACAAAGTTTTTTTGCTACTTTTTGTTCACAAAAAGTAGCCTTGCCTTCCTACCTCAACCGACCGGCGCGGCGTCTTCCTTGCGCAGGATATCCAGCGGCAGCAGCGCGCCGTCGCGTTCGAAATGCCAGAACGTCCAGCCATTGCAGGAGGGGGCGTTCTGCACTGCGGCTCCCACCTGGTGGATTGAGCCGCGATGGGCACCGGAGATCAGCGTGCCCTCCACGGTCACCTCGGCGGCGACGCGGCGCTGTTTGTCCGTCAGCTGCGTGCCGGGGCGCAGAATGCCGCGTTCGACGAAGCTGCCGAAGGCGATGCGCGGCGCCTCGCGCCCGGTCGGCGGGGCGATTACGGCGCTGGCGGGCGCGCGCGCCTCGGCCTGCAAGCGGCCCCAGGCGGCCTCGACATAGGCGGGATGCCGCTCGATGCCGATGAAATGCCGGTGCAGGCGCTTGGCCACCGCGGCGGTGGTGCCGGTGCCGAGGAACGGATCGACGATGATCTCCCCCGGGCTGGTGGAGGAGAGGATCACCCGGTGCAGCAGCGCCTCGGGTTTCTGCGTCGGGTGCAGTTTCAGCCCGTGCGTGTTGCGGAGCCGTTCAGTGCCGGTGCAGAGCGGCATCGTCCAGTCGCTGCGCATCTGCAGGTCGTCGTTCAGCGCCTTCATGGCCTGATAGTTGAATTTGTAGCGTGATTCCTTGGATTTCGCGGCCCAGATCATGGTCTCATGGGCGTTGGTGAAGCGCCGGCCGCGGAAATTGGGCATCGGGTTGGTCTTGCGCCAGATCACGTCGTTGAGGATCCAGAAGCCCAGATCCTGCAAGATCGCGCCGATGCGGAAGATGTTGTGGTAGCTGCCGATGACCCAGAGCGTGCCGTCCTTGCGCAGGATGCGGCGGCATTCGCCCAGCCAGTCGCGGGTGAAAGCGTCATAGGCGGCGAAATCGTCGAAGCGGTCCCAGTCGTCGTCGACGCCGTCGACGAGGCTGTCATCCGGACGGCGCAACTCCCCGCGCAATTGCAGGTTATAGGGCGGATCTGCGAAGACACAGTTCACCGAAGCGTCCGGCAGCATGCGGAGCATGTTGCCGGCATCGCCTAGCAGGATCTGGTCAAGCGGCAGTTCGCGCAGGACTTCCACGGGCAAGGCAAACCCTCAAATTCTTACTCCCCGCTTAACTGGCGGGGCGTCCGTAGTCACGTCAACTCCGCAACAAGGTCATCGTCGGCGGAAAGCTCGGCCGTCAGCGGGTCATGCATGCCGCGCAGCAAGGGGCCAAAACCCATGCGGTGATGGCAGGTAGGGCCGTGCTGCAGGATCGCGGCGCGGTGCTGGGCGGCGGCGTAGCCGGCATTCTGCGCCCAACCGTAAAGTGGGTAGCGGCTGTGCAGCCGGCGCATCAGCGCGTCGCGCAGCTCCTTGGCGGCGATCGAGGCCGCGGCGATCGACAGGCTGAGCGCATCGCCGCCGACCAGAGCGGTGCAGGGAATGGCGCCGCCGGGCACGCGGTTGCCGTCCACCAGCACATGGTCGGGGAGGACCGGCAGGGCGGCGATGGCGCGGCGCATCGCCAGCATCGAGGCGTGCAGGATGTTGAGGGTGGCGATTTCCGGCACCGAGGCGGCGCCGAAGGCAATTGTGGCGCCGGAGCGTTTCAGCGCGATGAGGGCTGCGGCGCGGGCCGGACCAGAAAGTTTTTTGGAATCGTCGATCAGCGCCGCGAAGCCGCGCGGCAATCTGGCGGGCAGGATCACCGCGGCGGCCAGCACCGGGCCGGCGAGCGGGCCGCGCCCGACCTCGTCCACTCCGGCGACGATGCCGCCGATCCGTTTTTCGTGCTTGAGGTCAGGCATGACGCAATCCGGCGAAGAAAGCCGTCAGTAGAGCAGAACAATCCGAGTCGCGTACCCCGCCGATGATCTCCGGCTTGTGATGCGTGGTGGCGTGGGCGAACACGCGCGGCCCGTGCTCGACGCCGCCGGATTTCGGGTCATAGGCGCCGAACACCAGTTTCTTGATGCGGAAGGCGGCGATGGCCCCGGCGCACATGGCGCAGGGCTCCAGCGTTACCGTCAGCGTGCAATCGGCGAGAAACTTTTCGCCGCGGGAGGTTGCGGCGGCCTGCAAGGCCACCATTTCGGCATGTAACGCAGGATTGCGCGCCGCCTCGGTGCGGTTGCCCGCCGCCGCCAGGATCACACCTGCGGCATCGGTGACCACCGCGCCGACCGGGATTTCCCCCCGCGCGGCGGCATGTCTGGCTTCGTCAAGGGCAAGATCCATCGGCGTCATCAGGTAAAGTTTGCCTTGGAGTGTCGGGCCGGTCTAGTTGCACCGCATGATAACTCGCCCCTTGATCGGACTCACGCTCGACGCCGAACCGGCCGGCGGCTGGTCCAAATATCCCTGGTACGCGCTGCGGCAAAATTACACGGCGGCGGTGGCGGCGGCGGGCGGGCTGGCGGTGGCGTTGCCGCACGATCCGGGCCTCGCGGAAGGCTATCTCGGCCGGCTGGACGGGCTGATCGTGACGGGCGGCGCCTTCGACGTGGACCCGACTTTGTATGGCGACGGCGCGCGGCATGAGACGGTGACATTGAAATCCGGCCGGACCCAGGCGGAACTGGCGCTGCTCACCGGCGCGCTGGCGCGCAACATGCCGGTGCTGGGCATTTGCGGCGGGCAGCAGCTGCTGGCGGTGGCGCTGGGCGGCGCGCTGATCCAGCATATCCCGGACGCCATCCCCAACGCGCTGGAACATGAGCAGAAGATTCCGCACAGCGAGCCCGGCCACGAGGTCAGCATCAGCCGGGGCACGCTGCTGCACAGCCTGGTCGGCGCCCGCATGCAGGTGAACAGCTCGCACCACCAGGCGGTGCGTGATCCGGGGCGCGCCGTGGTCAATGCCGTGGCGCCGGACGGGGTAATCGAGGGCATCGAGGACCCGACGCAGCGCTTCTGCATCGGCGTGCAATGGCATCCGGAATTTTTCGTCGATCTGGGCGACAAGGCGATTTTCGCGGCCTTCGTGGCGGCCTCCTGTGGTTGAGGAAGCGCGCGGCGAGCGGATCGCCAAATTCCTGTCCCGCGCCGGCATCGCCAGCCGCCGCGACGCCGAGGTGATGATCGCCGCCGGGCGCATCCGCCTGAACAACGAGCCGGTGACGCATCCGGCGGTGTTCGTCAAAGACGGCGACATGGTGCTGCTGGACGGCAAGCCGGTGAGCGAGCCGGAGCGCACCCGGCTGTGGCGCTACCATAAGCCCGACGGGCTGGTGACCACGCACAAGGACCCGGAAGGGCGGCCGACCGTGTTCGAGCATCTGCCGCCGGGCCTGCCGCGGGTGATCAGCATCGGCCGGCTCGACCTCACCTCCGAGGGCCTGCTGCTGCTGACCAATGACGGTGCGCTCTCGCGCCAGCTCGAACTGCCGGAAACCGGCTGGCTGCGGCGCTACCGCGTGCGCGTGCATGGCGGCGTCGCCCCGGAGAAGCTGAAACGCCTGGCCGACGGCATGGTCGTGGACGGCACGCGCTTCGGCCCGATCGAAGGCGCCATCGATTCCGTGCAGCGCGCCAATACCTGGCTCAGCGTCTCGCTGCGCGAAGGCAAGAACCGGGAAATCCGCCGCGTCATGGAAGCCCTCAGCCTGCCCGTGACGCGCCTGATCCGCGTCGCCTACGGCCCGTTCCAGCTCGGCAACCTCGCGAGCGGCGCTGCCGAAGAGGTCAACGGCAAGATCCTCCGCGAGCAGGTGCCGGGTCTTGGGAAATGAGGCGTCCGTGAGCAAGTCCAGGGGGCCGCTGTCCCGTCGCGCCGAAGGCGCGCCGTTTGCTTAAGCTGCGGCCCTTTGGGCCGCCGACCCCCTGCCAACGGCAGCGCCGTTGGATCCGCAATAAGGGTAATGGAGGCGGGGGCCCGAGTGTTTCCAACGCCCGTGCGGCCCCCGCCTCCATTACCCTATTAATGGGTTCTAAGGGCTCCGCCCTTAGCGGGGTTCCAAGGGGCAGCGCCCCTTGGCCTTACTTACCGGCGCATTCATGACCCCAGGCCCGAAACTGATCGCCGGGACCTGGCGGGGACGGCGTCTGGCGTCGCCGGCGGGGTTGGAGACGCGGCCGACGGGGCTGCGGGCGCGGCAGGCGGCGTTTGATATTCTGCTGCATGCGCCTTGGGGCGGCGGCGATTTTCTGCGGCAAACGCGGGTGTTGGACGTGTTCGCCGGCACGGGGGCGTATGGGCTGGAGGCGCTATCGCGGGGTGCTGCGGGGGCGGTGTTTTTCGAGCGCTCAGCAGCGGCGCAGGCGGCGCTGCGCCAGAACATCGCCGCCTGCAGGGCCGAAGCGGTGACGAGGGTGATCGCGGGCGATGTGCTGGCGCCGCCGGCGGGGACGCCGCACGGGCTGGTGTTTCTCGATCCGCCTTATGGGCAGGATTATGTGCCGCGCGCGCTGGCGGCGCTGCTGGCGCGCGGCTGGCTGGCGCCGGGGGCGGTGGTGCTGGCGGAATTGGGCCCGGGCGATGAATGGGCGCCGGGTGAGGTTCTGGCGGAACGCAGCCACGGCAAGGCGCGGCTGGTGTTTGGGACAGTTTAACTCAATTCGTGTTAGGTAGTTGACATGCTGAGTCCGACCATCCGCCGTCTCTCCGCCCTGACCGTCAACCGCATCGCCGCCGGTGAGGTGATCGAGCGGCCGGCGGCGGCGGTGAAGGAGCTGGTGGAGAACGCGCTGGATGCCGGGGCGCGGCGTGTCGAGGTGATCCTGGCGGGCGGTGGGATCGCGCGGACCGAGGTGATCGACGATGGCTGCGGCATCCCCGAAGACCAGCTGGCGCTGGCGATCGAGCGGCATGCGACCTCGAAGCTCGCCGACGAGACGCTGGTGCAGATCGCCACTTTGGGGTTTCGCGGCGAGGCGCTGCCCTCGATTGGTGCTGCGGCGCGGCTCACGCTGATCAGCCGTCCGGCGGGGCAGGATTCGGCCTATCGGCTCAGCGTCGTGGGCGGGGCGGTGAGCGCGGTGATGCCGGCGGCGGGGTCGGTCGGCACGCGGGCGATCGTCGAGGATTTGTTCTTTGCGACCCCGGCGCGGCGGAAATTTCTGCGCAGCGCGCGCGCCGAGGCGGAGGCCGCGGAGCGGGCGGTGTGGCGGCTGGCTTTGGCGGCGCCGCAGGTTGCGTTCCGGCTGGTCTCGGAAGAGCGGGTGCTGTTCGACGTGCCGGCGCAGGACGAGGCGGCACGGGTGGCGGCTTTGTTCGGGCGTGAGGCCGCCGGGGTGATGCTGGAGCTGGAGGCGACGCGCGAGGGGGTGCGGCTCACCGGCCTGGCGGGGCCGGCCAGCCTGTCCCGCGCCACCACCCAGCTTCAGAGTTTCGTGGTGAACGGGCGTCCGGTGCTGGACCCGGTGCTGCGCATGGCGTTGCGCCTGGCCTATCGCGACGTGATCGCCACCGGGCGGCATCCGGTGGCGGCGTTGCGGCTGGAGATCCCGGCCGAGGCGCTGGACGTGAACGTGCATCCCGCCAAGACCGAATTGCGCTTCGCCGATGCCAATGGTGTGCGCAGCCTGGTGATGGGGGCGATCGCGCGGCTGCTGGAGCGCCCGGTGAGCCTGGCGACGGCGCCGCGGGCGCCGCTGGCACCCATGGGGCAAATGTCACGCCCGGGCCTGGCGCTGCGGCCGCCTTCCTATGCGCCGGTTGGTACGGCAGCGCGGGGCTTCGCCGAGGCGGAGCTGGCGCTGGCGGCCCCGCCTACGGCGCGGCAGATCGAAGCCGTGGCGCCGGACCCGGCGCATCCTTTGGGCGCCCCGGTGGCGCAGATTTTCGACACCTATCTGCTGGCAGTGGCGGCGGATGGGTCGCTGGTGCTGGTGGACCAGCACGCCGCGCATGAGCGCCTCACCGAGGAACGGCTGCGCGCGGAGTTTTTGGCCGGCAAGGTGGCGGCGCAGCCGCTGCTGCTGCCGGTGGTGGTGGATTTCGCCCCCATCGAGGCGCTGCGGCTGCTGGCGCAGGCGGACAGCCTGGCGCGGCTGGGGCTGCAGATCGAGGCGTTCGGGCCGGGGGCGGTGCTGGTGCGGGCCGTGCCGGCGGCGCTGAAAAACGCCGACGCCGCGGCGCTGCTGCGCGACCTCGCCGAGGAGTTTGCCGAGAGCGACACGCCGGTGGCGCTGGAGGGGCGGCTGGATGCGGCGCTGGCCCGGCTCGCCTGCCACCGCTCGATCCGCGCCGGGCGGCGGCTGACGGTGGAGGAGATGAACGCGCTGTTGCGCGAGATGGAGGCCACGCCGCGCGCCGGGACCTGCAGCCACGGCCGCCCGACCTTTTTGAAACTCTCGCAGGCGGAGCTTGAGAAAATGTTCGGGCGGCGGGGGATGTGAAGTAAGAAAGTGGCCGCTTTTAAAAAAGCGGCGCAAAAATTTTTGCTATGCTGGGCCATGGGTGGTGTCGGCGACAACGCCCATGCCCCAGAGTAGCAAAGTTTTTTTGCTACTTTTTGTTCACAAAAAGTAGCCTTTCTTTTGCTTGCTGAGCGGCGGCCAGATCTTCCTTGGTGTTGATGTTGAGGAACGGGTCGATCGGGCCCGTGAAATCGACCTGGCGGGCGGCGCACAGCGCGAGCGCGTCGCGGACCCGGTAGGCGCCGGGGGCGGCCAGGAAATTTTCCAGCTCCGGCAGGACCGAGACCGGCCAGTGCGCGACCAGATGATGCTGACGGCCTTCGTGACAGGCGACGGCGGCGGCCGGGCTGAGGGCTGCCAGCAGATCCGTGGGCGCGAAGGGCGTGTCCACCGGCACGGTGAGCAGCGTGTCCGCACCAATTTTTTGCGCCCAGACGAGGCCGGCGGCGACGCCGGCGAGCGGGCCTTTTCCGGCATGTTCCGGCGCGTCCGCCAGCACCGGGAGGTGAAAGGCCGCGAAACGGGACGGGTCGCCATTGGCGCTGATGGCGATGTGCTGCACCTGGGGCGTCAGCCGGTCGAGGAGGAGCGAAATGAGGGGGCGGTCATCGAGGCGCAGAAAGGCCTTGTCGACATAGCCGAGCCGGCTGCCCTGGCCGCCGGCGAGAATCAACGCGGCGGTCGTCATGAGATGATGCGCCATGATGGGGGGACCAAAAGCACCCTGGGGCGAACGACGGGGATTGAACCCGCGACAACCGGTACCACAAACCGGCGCTCTACCAACTGAGCTACGTCCGCCATCAGGGCTGGGTGCCTCGTACCGCTGTCAGGCGGTCGCCGTCAACGTCCGAGCCATGCAGAGGAAAAGAAGCGGCCGCTTTTTGAAAAAAGCGGCGCATAAATTTTTTTATGCTGGGCCATGGGCTGTGTCAGCGACAACGCCCGTGGCCCAGCATAGCAAAGTTTTTTTGCTACTTTTTGTTCACAAAAAGTAGCCCTTTTTTCTTTCAAGCCAGCGCGCTTTGGGACACCAGCCAGCGTTCCAGCCTGGTCACGGCTTCGTGCAGGATTTCCGGCCGTTTGCAGAAGGCGAAGCGGACATACTGCGTCGGCGCGGTGCCGACATAGAAGGCGGAGACGGGGATTGCCGCCACGCCGGCCTGTTCGGTGATGGTGCGGCAGAAAGCGACGTCGTCGCCGTTATAGCCGAGGCCGGAGACATCGGCGGTGATGAAATAGCTGCCATCGGCGGGCAGGGTTTTGAAGCCGAGGCGGCGCAGCCCGGCGTCCAGAATATCGCGGCGTTCCTGCAGATCGTCGGCGAGGCCGGCGAAGTATGCGTCGGATTTCGCCAGCCCCAGGGCGACCGCGCGTTGCAGGTTGGGGGCGGAGGCGAAAGTGAGATTCTGGTGCGCCTTGGCGACCAGGGCAGCGAGGGCGGGGCTGCCGGAGACATAGCCGATTTTCCAGCCGGTGAGCGAAAAGGTCTTGCCGGCGCTGCCGATGCGCAAGGTGCGCGCCGCCATGCCGGGCAGGGTCATCAGCGGAATGTGCCGGGCGCCGCGGAACACCAGATGCTCATAGACCTCGTCGCAGACCGCGTAGGCATCGTGTTCGCGCAGCTTCTCGCTGATGAAAGCCAGCTCGTCGGCCGAAAAAACCTTGCCGGTCGGGTTCATCGGCGAGTTGAGGAGCAGCAGCTTGGTGCGGGGTGAGAAGGCGGCGGCGAGTTCTTCACGCGGCAGGGCCCAGTCGGGCGGGTTGAGGCGGACCAGCTTCGCGGTGGCGCCGAGCAGGGTCACCACCGGCAGGTAGGTGTCGTAGAGCGGCTCGATCAGCACCACCTCGTCGCCCGGGTTGAGCAGCGCCATCAGGCAGGCGGTGATCGCCTCGGTGGCGCCGGAGGTGATGACGACGCCGGTGGGATCGATGTCGAGACCGTAGAAGCGTTTGTTGGCGGCGGCGACGGCGGCGCGCAGCTCCGGCAGGCCGGTCAGCGGCGCATATTGGTTGCGCTGGTCGAGCAATGCGTCGGCGGCGGCCTGGACCACGTCGGCTGGGCCATCCGTGTCGGGAAAGCCCTGGCCGAGATTGATGGCGCCATGCTGGGTCGCCAGCGCCGACATGATGGTGAAGATCGTCGTGCCGGTCTGTTCGAGCAGCGCGTTCGCAGGTTTCAATGGAGCGTCCCTAACCAAATGGGTGGTAAATTAAAGGGCAGCGGGGCAGGGGGCAAGTGTGCTGAAAATATAGGCAGATGACGCCGCGCGCTGCGCCACGCTAACCATTGCGTGATCGCAATCTTCGTTCAGTCCCGCTTTCTGCGGAAATTCCGTTCTGGCACGACATATGCAAAGCTGCTTAAGCCAGCCCGTTGGCTGGCGCGCCAACTCAAAGTGCGCAGGCCGCAGGACACAGAGGAGGCGCCCGGTGCTTTTCGGGCGTGGACCAGATGAAAAAGATCGAAGCGATCATCAAACCGTTCAAGCTGGATGAGGTCAAGGAGGCGCTGCACGAGGTGGGCCTGCAGGGCATCACGGTCGTGGAGGCCAAGGGATTCGGCCGCCAGAAGGGGCATACCGAGCTCTATCGCGGGGCCGAATACGTGGTGGATTTTCTGCCGAAGGTGAAGATCGAGGTGATCTGCGAAGATAGCGTGGTGGAACGCGCGGTCGATGCGATCATGAACGCGGCGCGCACCGGGCGCATCGGTGATGGCAAGATTTTCATTTCCACGGTGGAAGAGGCGATCCGCATCCGCACCGGCGAGAAGGGCGACGCGGCGATCTGACTTTTTTGGTCCGGCGGCGCGTTATCCGCGGCTCCCGGCCATTGTGGCGGGGGGCGGGCATGGTTAACATGCCGATCAACAACTTTGGATATACGGCGCCGCGTGGTGCGGCGCCGTTGTGTTGTGCTTAACAGTTTTATGATTAACAGTTTGGGGACAGAGCATGGCGAAAAAGCCCGCTGAAGGCGCCGATGGCATCAGCAAGGTACTGGATCTGATCAAGGAGAACGGCGTCGAGTATGTCGACCTGCGCTTCACGGATCCCAAGGGCAAGTGGCAGCACACGGCGCAGCACGTGTCCACGGTCGACGAGGACTCGCTGCGCGACGGCTTCATGTTCGACGGCTCTTCGATCGCCGGCTGGAAGGCGATCAACGAGTCCGACATGATCCTGCAGCCGGACCTGGAAACCGCGGTGATGGACCCGTTCTCGGCCAAGCCGAGCCTGATCCTGTTCTGCGACATCATCGAACCCTCGACCGGCCAGAGCTATGCGCGCGACCCGCGCTCGACCGCCAAGAAGGTGGAAGCCTACCTCAAGGCGACCGGCATCGGTGATTCCATCGTGGTTGGCGCGGAAGCCGAGTTCTTCATTTTCGACTCCGTGAAGTTCGGCACCGGCGGCAATTACGGCACCTACCAGGTCGACAGCATCGAGGGCCCCGGCTCCTCGCTGAAGGACTATCCGGAAGGCAATATGGGCCACCGTCCTTCGATCAAGGGCGGCTATTTCCCGGTCCCGCCGGTGGATGGCGATTCCGACCTGCGCGCGGAAATGCTCTCGGCGATGGGCGAGATGGGCCTGCCGATCGAGAAGCATCACCATGAGGTGGCGCAGAGCCAGCACGAGCTCGGCACCCGGTTCGGCACGCTCACCAAGATGGCCGACCAGATGCAGATCTATAAGTACTGCGTGCACAACGTCGCGCACTCTTATGGCAAGACCGCGACCTTCATGCCGAAGCCGATCTATGGCGATAACGGCTCGGGCATGCACACCCACCAGTCGATCTGGAAGGCCGGCAAGCCGCTCTTCGCCGGCAACGGCTATGCGGACCTGTCGGAGATGTGCCTGTACTTCATCGGCGGCATCATCAAGCACGCCAAGGCAATCAACGCCTTCACCAACCCCTCGACCAACAGCTACAAGCGGTTGATCCCCGGGTTCGAGGCGCCGGTGCTGCTGGCCTATTCGGCACGCAACCGTTCGGCCTCGTGCCGCATCCCCTACACCACCAGCCCGAAGGCCAAGCGCGTGGAAGTGCGCTTCCCCGACCCGACCGCCAACCCCTATCTGGGCTTCGCGGCGATCGCCATGGCCGGCATCGACGGCATCAAGAACAAGATCCATCCGGGCGACCCGATGGACAAGGACCTCTACGACCTGCCGCCGGAAGAACTGAAGGGCATCCCGACGGTGTGCGGCTCGCTGCGCGAGGCGCTGCAGTCCCTGGAAGCCGATCACGAGTTCCTGCTGCAGGGCGACGTGTTCTCCAAAGAGCAGATCGAGAGCTATATCGAACTCAAGTGGAAGGACGTGTATCGTTTCGAGCACACGCCGCACCCGGTCGAGTTCGAAATGTACTATTCCGCGTAATTTGCCGGAATGACGGAAACGGGGGCGCAAGCCCCCGTTTTTTTTAGGAAAAAGAAAAAGGAAAGCAGCCGCTTTTTGAAAAAAGCGGCGCAAAAACTTTTGGCTATGCTGGGCCATGGGCGTTGTCGGTGCCAACGCCCATGGCCCAGAGTAAAAAAGTTTTTTTGCTACTTTTTGTTCACAAAAAGTAGCCTTCCTTCCGCTTGCTTGCCGCGCGCAAAAAAACGGCGTATGGTGCCAAAAAATAAAGCCCGACTTTTGCAGGGTGGCCCTCAAACGGCCGCCTTTTTTATTGGAATTTTTGCGCCCGTGACTGACAATCGCCCGAACCATACCGGCCTCGAAGGCCGCATCGCCGAGATCATCGCTGGACCGCTGGAGGCCCAGGGGTATGAGCTTGTGCGCGTGCAGGTGATGGGCACCGAGACCCCGACCGTGCAGATCATGGCCGACCGCGCCGATGACGCGGCGTTCACGCTGGATGACTGCACCGCCGTCAGCCACCTGCTCTCCGCGGTGCTGGACGTCGAGGACCCGATTGATTCCGCCTGGACGCTGGAAGTGAGCTCGGCGGGGATCGACCGGCCGCTGACCCGGACCAAGGATTATGTGCGCTATGCCGGCTTCGATGCGCGCATCGAGCTGCACTTCCCCGGCCCTAACGGGCGCAAGCGTTTTACCGGCAAGCTGGTCGGCGCGGATGCCGAGGCCGTGACTTTGAAGCTGGAAAATGGCGAGGCGGTAGAGCTGAAGCGCGCCGATATCCGCAAGGCCAAGCTGGTGCTCACCGATGAGCTGATTGCGTTTTCGACCAAACCGACTTTGACAAACTAAACCAGAGGACCCATCCATGGATACCGCCGTCAATCGTCCGGAATTGCTGCTGGTTGCTGATGCCGTGGCGCGTGAGAAACAGATCGAGCGCGACGATGTGCTGGAGGCGATGGAGCAGGCGATCCAGAAGGCCGGGCGCGCCAAATACGGGCATGAGAAGGACATCCGCGCGACCATCGACCGCAAGACCGGCGATGTGCGGCTGTCACGCTGGACCGAGATCGTCGAGACCGTGGAGAACGAGGAGACGCAGATCCCGGTCAGCATCTCCAAGCGTTTCGCGCCGGAGAAAGAGGTCGGCGATTTCATTGTCGATCCGCTGCCGCCGATCGATTTCGGCCGCATCGCCGCGCAGACCGCCAAGCAGGTGATCGTGCAGCGCGTGCGCGAATATGAGCGCAGCAAGCAGTATAACGAATTCAAGGACCGCGTCGGCGAGATCATCAACGGCGTGGTGAAGCGCACCGAATACGGCAACCTGATGGTCGATCTCGGCCGCGCCGAGGCCTTGCTGCGCCGTGACGAGACGATCCCGCGCGAGAATTTGCGCAACGGCGACCGAGTGCGCGCCTTCATCTATGACGTGCGCGAAGAGCAGCGCGGCCCGCAAATTTTCCTCTCCCGCACGCATCCCGGGTTCCTCGCGAAACTGTTCGCCCAGGAAGTGCCGGAAATTTATGACGGCATCATCGAGATCAAGGCGGTGTCCCGCGATCCGGGTTCGCGCGCGAAGATGGCGGTGATTTCACGCGACCAGTCGATCGACCCGGTCGGCGCCTGCGTTGGTATGCGCGGCTCGCGCGTGCAGGCGGTGGTGGCCGAACTGCAGGGTGAAAAAATCGACATCATTCCCTGGTCGCCCAACGTCGCCACCTTTGTGGTGAACGCGCTGGCGCCGGCCGAGGTGTCCAAGGTGGTGATGGACGAGGAAGCCGGGCGCGTCGAAGTCGTGGTGCCCGACAGCCAGCTCTCGCTTGCCATCGGCCGCCGTGGCCAGAACGTGCGTTTGGCTTCGCAGCTGACGCGCTGGGATATCGACATCCTCACCGAGGCCGAGGAGAGCGAGCGCCGCCAGGAAGAGTTCCGCCGCAAGACCGGGCTGTTCGTGGAAGGGCTCGACGTGGACGACATGATTGCCGGCCTGCTGGTGCAGGAAGGGTTCGAGAGCATCGAGGATTTGGCGACGGCGCCGGAAGAGGAACTGGCCTCGATCGAAGGGTTCGACGAGAATGTCGCGGCCGAGCTGAAGCGCCGCGGCGAGACCTTCCTGGCCCGTCAGGCCACCGAGCAGGAGGAGCGTCGCCTCGCCCTCGGCGTGACCGACGAGGTCGCGACGATCGAGGCGCTGAGCGCCAAGGACCTGATCGCCCTGGGCGAGAAGGGCGTGAAGACGCTGGACGATCTGGCGGATCTGGCCGGTGACGAGCTGGTGGAGATTCTCGGCGCCGACGCGTTGAACGAGGACGCGGCGAACGAGATCATCATGGCGGCGCGCGCGCATTGGTTCGAAGGTGACGGCGACGCTGCCTGAGCCCGAGAGCACCGATCCGATCGAGGTCGAGATCGAGATGGAACCGGAGCGCGGGCCGCTCCGGCGCTGTCTGGTGCGGCGCGAGCAGGCGCCGCGCGAGGAGATGCTGCGTTTTGTCGTGGGGCCGGATCAGACGCTGGTTTTCGATGCCGGCGCAACCCTGCCCGGCCGCGGTCTATGGTTGAGTGCGGCGGGCGATGTGGTAGAGATGGCGCTCAAGCGGGGTGTGTTCCCCCGGGCCGCGAAGCAGCCAGTGACCGTACCGAAGGAATTGCGCGGTCAGGTCGAGGCGCTGTTGAGGCAGCGGATTTTCGAGCTGGTGGGGCTGGCGCGGCGCGGCGGTGGAGCGATCTCAGGTTTCGAGAAAGCGCGTGAATGGCTGGTCTCCGGCAAAGCTGGGCTGGTACTGCAGGCGTTGGATGGTAGTGTGGAGGAGCGGGCGCGGTTTGTCGGCGGTCGCGATATTCCCGTGGTGACGGTTTTCACCGCCGCCCAGCTGGGACAGGTTTTCGGCCGGGAGCATGCCGTACACGCCGTGATCGCGGCGGGACGGCTGGCGGAAAAGATACAAATAGAGGCTTTGCGGCTCGCAGGTGTTGCGGCAGCGGGCCCAAGCGGGCAGTAACGCCCAACACGGCCGGGTTACCCCGGTCAGACGAGTGGATGGACCGATTTAAGCATGAGTGACGGCAACGACCAGACTGAAACCAAAGGCAGGCTTTCCCTGCGCCCGGCAGCGCGTGGCGATGCGGGACATACCGTCGATGCCGGATCCGTGCGGCAAAGCTTCTCGCACGGGCGCTCGAAAGTGGTGCAGGTCGAGGTGCGCAAGAAACGTGGCCTGGCCCCGGGTTCTGCGCCGAGCGCGCAGGCGCCCGCAGCGCCCGCACCCACGCCCAACCCGTCGCTGAAAACCCCGGCCGAGCGGCCCGCTCCGCCGGCCCAGAATAACGGCCCGCGGCCGCGCCCCGTCGCGGGCGGCCGCGCTCTGACCGCCGCGGAAGTCGCGACGCGCCAGCGCGTGCTGGCCGAACAGCGCTTGGCCGCGCAGCGCGAAGCCCAGCGTGAGGCGGAACGCCGCGAGCAGGAGAAGATCTCCATCCTCTCCGCCGCCGAAGAGGCGCGCCGCCGCGAGGAAGAGGCCGCTGTGCAGCGCGCCGCCGAAGAGGAAGCGGCTGCGGCCGCCGCCGCTGCGGCGCCCGAGCCGGTGGCTGAAGCCACGGCGTCGGAACCGGCCAGCCCGGCCGAAGCCAAGGCGTCGGCGCCGGTCGCTGGTGCGCGTGCGGGCACTGCTGCCAGACCCCAGGCCCCCGGCGCAAAAACGCCCGCGGCCCCCGGTGCAGCGCGCGAAACCTTGCAGCTCAAGCCGGTCCGCCCCGGGGCGCGTCCGGACGAGGAAGACGAAGCGCCGCGCGGCGTGCGCCGCCCGAGCGTTGGCCCCGCGCCGAAGCGTGGCGTGCCGGTGCCGCCCCCGAAGAAGATCGGCGACGACCGCCGTCGCGCCGGCCGCATCGATGTGCAGGCCGCGATCGAGGGCGAGGACGAGAAGGTGCGTTCGCTCGCCTCGGTGCGCCGCCAGCGTGAGCGCGAACGCCGTCAGGCCGAACTCGAGCTGCTGCGCGCCGATGGCGTGAAGGTGGTGCGCGAGGTGATCCTGCCGGAGACCATTACCGTGCAGGAACTCGCCAACCGTATGGCCGCGCGCGGCAACGAAGTTGTGAAGGCCCTGATGAAGATGGGCGTGATGGCGACCATCACCCAGGCGATCGACGCCGACACCGCGGAGCTCGTGATTACGGAATTCGGCCATCGTGCCCGCCGCGTCGCGGATTCGGATGTCGAGCTTGGCCTGGAAGGCGGCGCCGACACCGAGACCGAGCTGCAGCTGCGGCCGCCGGTGGTGACGATCATGGGCCATGTCGACCATGGCAAGACCAGCCTGCTCGACGCGCTGCGCCACACCGACGTGGCGGCGGGCGAGGCCGGTGGCATCACCCAGCATATCGGCGCCTATCAGGTGAAGCTGCCTTCGGGCGCGCAGATCACCTTCCTCGACACGCCGGGCCATGAGGCGTTCACCGCCATGCGTGCCCGCGGCGCCGGGGTGACGGATATCGTCGTGCTGGTCGTGGCTGCCGATGACGGCGTGATGCCGCAGACCATCGAGGCGATCAAACACGCCAAGGCGGCACAGGTGCCGTTGATCGTGGCGATCAACAAGATCGACCGGCCGGGTGCCGATGCGAACCGCGTGCGGCAGGAATTGCTGCAATACGAGATCGTGGTCGAGGAAATGGGCGGCGACACGCAGGATGTGGAAGTGTCCGCCCTGAAGAAGCTCGGCCTCGATAAGCTCGAAGAGGCGATCATTCTGCAGGCCGAAGTGCTCGAACTGCGCGCCAACCCGAACCGTTCGGCGGAGGGTGCGGTGGTTGAGAGCCGCCTCGACCGTGGGCGTGGGCCGGTCGCGACCGTGCTCGTGCAGAAAGGCACGTTGCGTCCTGGCGATATCGTGGTGGCCGGCACCCAATGGGGCCGGGTCCGCGCGATGCAGGACGACAAAGGCAAGGCCGTGAAAGCCGCGACCCCCTCGACACCGGTGGAAGTCCTCGGGCTGTCCGCGGCACCGACGGCGGGCGAGCCGTTCG